>JAUYMU010000112.1 GCA_030698405.1 Bacteroidota bacterium | reverse complement strand
TGTCCACCGATATTACAGGCTGCTTTTCTGTAATGTAACTTGTAGCTAGAGTATTTATATAATGAAATTGTTCATTTCTATCGGGATGTTGAGCCGAAGCCTCAAACCCTTTTACATTGGCTTGAAGACTGTACCCCATCTCTGATAACAAACGCCCCACTATTTTATAACTTACATCATAACCTTTTTCTTTCAACATCAATGCTAAGTTTCTGGTACTTACACATGTCCACATCAATACTGATTCCGGGTGACCTCGCGTTATAGGCTCCATGAGCAATCCCAAGGCATTTTCTAAACCTTCCTGTTTGACAGTTTCTTTTTTTCGGCCTCCACCTGGCCTTCGGATTCTTGTTGTACCAGCAGTATCTATAACAGTGTTTAATTCTTTCTTGCCCAAGATTATAGTTGGCCGGGAAACCCCAGACAATTTAGAAACTAATGTGACACCACCGTGTCCCAAAACTTCCGCATCACCGCCTAAGATTATACGTTGATCTTTTTCAGAAAGCAAGGGCAATGTTTTTTTATATCGCTCTTGATGTAACTTTTGTAAGGATGGTTCCATGCTGACAAAAGTAACTTTTTTTAATAGATAAACAAACTAAATCGTAAATGTTATTATGTCCCAATTCCTTAGTAGCAAAGAGAATGAAGGGTGAAACCCGTCCGCGGAACAATGTTTTTCAAAGGAAAAATAGATTTCGGACGGAATGGAAAATGGAAAATAAAAAAATAAGAAATAAGAAATAAGGAGTCAGAAGATGCGGGCGACAAGGCGAGGGGGTGACAAGGCGATGGGGCGATGAAAAAGCGAGCTGATAATCAAATGCTTGATATCCTTTGCTCCCGATAAAAATCGGGACAGGCTGTCTGCCTTTAGGCGACGGATAAAAAAGGGAAAACAACAACCCGTCCGCGGAAATGCGCCAAACAAAGCAATTGCCATGTTTCGGACGACATGGAAAATGGAAAGAATAAGAAATATTGAACGAGAAATATAATCAAATTCCGTCATCGGATCAGTTCTTTGAATGAGATTTTTATAGGTTCGGTTTGGAAATGATTTGAAGTATGCCCTGATCCGATGACATCGAGTTTCCGTCATCGGATCAGTTCTTTAACGATTTTTTAAATGTTCAAATTGCTTCGTTACCGGCAATGACGTACCTTTGAACTTTTCGGGACAGGCTAATATCAACCTGTTTAAACCAAACAAATAAAATGTCAGAATTTACCAACCATAAACAACAGCGTATCTCCCGGTTGACAGCACTTTTCGAAGCAGCTGTGCGGGGTGAGATAAATCCGGCGATGGTAGGCGAATACAAGGATGTGATTGGTCGCGCCACTCCTGCCGATGTAATTACTGTGATCGATTGGCTGCTCCACCTGAAACTGCCGATGGACGACCTGAAAAAAGGTATCAACAAGGCGCTGAACCTTTTGAACAAAACGCTTCGTGAATTTCCATACACAGCCCCGGCGGCCGATAGTCTGGCCGGTTACCTGATCCAAAACAACGAACAGCTCGACCTGCGCCTGAAAGCAATCCGTCCGTTGATGCAGGAAATTAACCGAAATCATGAAAACGAAGCGCTCCGGAACGGGTTGAGGGAAAAATTTGCCGATCTGTCGAAAATGGACCTGCACTATCAGATCAAGGAAAATGTTTTGTTTCCGCTGATTGAAGCCTACATGCCCGATTACTATTGTTTGCAGGTAATGTGGTCGCTTCACGACGATATTCGCGCAAACATAAAAACGATTGTCGGGTTGCTTGCCGAACCTGGTTTCGATCTGAAACAATTCAACCGGCTGGCAGGCGATGTGTTTTTCGATATGTACGCCATCAGGTTCCGCGAAGAACGGATACTTTTCCCGGTCGCACTCGAATTAATTCCCGAAAAAGAACTCAGTTTGCTGCTGAACCACAGCATCGAAATCGGCTTTCCGTTTATTCATCCTGAAATAAAAATACAGGAAGCTTCGACCAGCGAAACCACGCCTTCAGGAGAAATAGACTTAAAAACCGGCTTTTTATCTGCGGAACAAATTGTCCTCATTTTTAATCATTTACCGGTTGACATCACCTACGTTGACGAGTTTGGCATGGTGAAATTTTTCTCTACTCCTGAAAAACGGATCTTCCGCCGCACCAATTCGATCATTGGTCGCGAGGTGAAAAACTGCCATCCGCCCGAAAGTGTGCACGTGGTAGAGCAAATTGTGGAGGCTTTCCGAAACGGCGAAAAGGACAAGGCCAGTTTCTGGATTCAGATGAAAAGCGAATTTATCCTGATCCAGTATTTCGCCATCCGCGACGAACATGGAAATTACCGGGGTGTGGTTGAAGTCTCGCAGGAAATTACCGAAATCCGCAAACTTGAAGGCGAACAAAGGTTGCTGGACTGGGGTAAGTAAGGGAATGGGTTACTGAGCAGGTGACTTGGAGTCACCTGCTCAGTAGGTAACAACAATTCCCGAACGGATTCCCAAAGAATTAAATTTTAAAAAACCTTACTTTCTTATCGATACCTTAGTAATCTGGTAATGACCCCCAGAGCCCAACCTTATCTACCTTATAGTTAGATGTTAAAGCTTTCCCAAAGTTTTTTTCAGTTTAAAATAAACTTTGGGAAAGCTCATAGGCGTATATTTCGGTGCTCCGCACCTTTTGCGTGTATTGCATCATTCACACTACAAATATCAACAGTGCTCTGCTCCTGAAAAGGTTGCGAATCGGGTGACGCGATTTGTAATCGCGTTTAAATATATTTTGTCATCCGATGAATTTATGTGGTTACTGAGCGGGTGACTCCAAGTCACCCGCTCAGTAGGTAAGAAGCTAATTTCTCAATCCAATTTCAACACCGCTAAAAACGCATTCTGCGGAACTTCCACATTGCCAACCTGTTTCATGCGTTTCTTGCCTTTTTTCTGTTTCTCGAGCAGTTTGCGTTTACGGGTAATATCGCCTCCGTAACATTTGGCGGTCACGTCTTTACGAACAGCTTTAACCGTTTCCCTCGAAATAATTTTTGCGCCAATGGCAGCCTGAATGGCGATGTCGAACTGCTGACGCGGAATCAGCTCTTTCAGCTTTTCGCACATGCGTTTTCCAAAACTGTAAGCATTGCTCACGTGTATCAAGGTCGATAAAGCATCCACCATTTCACCGTTCAGGAGAATATCGAGACGTACCAGTTTGGCAGGGCGGAAATCGAGCACATGGTAATCGAACGAAGCGTATCCTTTCGAAATACTTTTCAGTTTATCGTAGAAGTCAAAAACAATTTCTCCGAGCGGAAGATCGAACATCAGCTCAACGCGGTCGGTGGTCAGGTATTCCTGTTTGATAAGTATTCCACGTTTTTCGAGGCACAAAGTCATGATTGACCCGATAAAATCGGAAGCGGTAATGATATTTGCCCGGATAAAAGGCTCATCAATATCATCGATGGTAGTGGTAGCAGGCAGTCCCGACGGATTGTAAACGTTGATGGTTTCGCCCTTGGTAGTGTGCACGTGGTACAACACGTTGGGAACAGTGGTGATCACGTTCATATCGTATTCGCGGTCGAGCCGTTCCTGAACGATTTCCATGTGCAGCAGTCCGAGGAAACCGCAACGGAAACCAAAGCCAAGCGCAGCCGACGATTCGGGTTCGTAGGTAAGCGACGCATCGTTCAACTGCAATTTTTCCATGGCCGAACGAAGGTCTTCGTAATCTTCGGAGTCGATGGGGTAAACTCCGGCAAAAACCATCGGCTTCACTTCCTCAAAACCTGAAATGGCTTTGTCACAAGGCGCTTTCGAATGAGTAACTGTATCGCCCACTTTTACTTCGCGGGCGGTTTTAATTCCGCAGATAATGTATCCAACGCTACCGGCTTTCAACTCCGGACGTTCAAACATCCCGAGTTTCAGCGCGCCAACTTCGTCAACAACATATTCTTTTGACGCATTTACGAATTTAACCTGATCCCCTTTTTTGATCACCCCATTTTCTACTTTCAAATAGGCGATCACTCCACGGAATTGGTTAAAAACAGAGTCAAA
Organism: Bacteroidota bacterium; assembly: GCA_030698405.1. GTDB lineage: Bacteria > Bacteroidota > Bacteroidia > Bacteroidales > Prolixibacteraceae > Aquipluma. The sequence goes on along the minus strand of JAUYMU010000112.1, from coordinate 76,491 downwards.
AATCAATGCCTGAAGCGGGGCATCTTCCACTCCCTTTGGTTCAGGAATGTCATTAATAATTCGTTCCAGAATTTCTTCAATACCAAGCCCGGTTTTTCCGCTGGCACGAATAATATCTGTGCGCCGGCAGCCAATCAGACCAATAATCTGGTCTTCTACGATTTCGGGCATTGCATTGTCGAGGTCCATTTTATTCAGGATCGGAATAATTTCCAGATCGTGCTCGATGGCCAGGTATAAATTGGATATGGTTTGTGCCTGAATTCCCTGAGTTGAGTCGATGATGAGCAAAGCGCCTTCGCAAGCGGCGATGGAGCGCGAAACCTCGTACGAAAAGTCAACGTGTCCGGGCGTATCAATCAGGTTCAGGATATATTCCTGTCCGTTAAGGTTGTACTGCATCTGAATTGCGTGGCTCTTGATGGTAATCCCACGTTCCTGTTCGAGGTCCATGCTATCCAGAACCTGTGCTTTCATGGCTCGCCCATCCACTGTTTTTGTGAATTCGAGCAGCCTGTCGGCCAGTGTACTTTTTCCGTGATCGATGTGCGCAATAATGCAGAAATTACGTATGTGCTTCATTCCTAAAATGTCTAAAAACCTTATTAATCAATTCTTCCAGTCGTATTTTGCGCAAAGATATTCAAATTTCGGGAATGGCAACCAGCAAAAAACAAGGAGGTGTTCGACAAAATTCCCTTTGACGAAGATTCACCGTTAGTTATCTAATTTCGACAACCTGAAAGTATGCCTCTTCAGGACACCAGAGAACACTAAATTTTTATACCACAAATTACTCAGATTAACACAGATTGAAAACTCGAATAATCCCCCATGTTTTTAACCTTATTTATTCACTCGAAGGTAAAGTAATGTAATAATATGTTTCTATTTTCCGTTTCAGGTTGAATATGCCTACATTTACGGCTTCAAAAAAAGTAAACTGAATGAAGCGATTATTATACCTGGTATTTATCCTGATGGTTTTTGCAGCTTGCAAGGAAGTATTTGAGGCGCCACCTCAATCGCTGCTTCAGGCTTCATTCTATCATTCAGAAACCAAAAAGCCGGTTAGCCCCGTAATTACGGTGCTGGGAGTCGGACTTGACAGCCTTTGGGTGAACGAAACAAGCATGACCGAAGTGCTGTTGCCAATGACGATTAAAGACACGACCCGCTTTATTATCTGGCTCGATTCGAAATCAGACTCCATCACTTTTGTACACGAAACAACCCGAAAATACGATTCGATGGAAACCGGGTTCTATTATGAATATAAATTACAGTCGGTCAGATTTACACAAAACCGGATTGATTCCGTCGAAATTATTGATAGCCTGGTAACCACAAAATGGAATGAAAATATTAAGCTTTACATTCATCCTCTTGCTCCTGTCGGCAATTAGCTACGGGCAGGAACAGGAGAAGAAATTAAAACCAAAACGGACTGATAATTACATCCACATGAGAGGAATCCGTGTCGGGTTTGATGTTTCGCGCCCGTTTATGGATTTGTGGACCAAAGGAAACCGCTACGGTACCGAATTCTCAGCCGACATGGAATTGATGCCCAATTGGTTTGGGGTATTCGAAACCGGATACGATGCCATGAGCATCAAAACCAGCCATGTTGATTACAAAAGCAACGGAAATTATTCACGCATTGGGTTCGACTACAATTTCCTTCAGGCTGAAAACAAAGATGACAAAGATATTTTCTATGTTGGTTTGAGGTACAGTTTTGCCCTGTCGAGACAACAGGTTGATCAGTACATGATCGATTCCTATTGGGGAACAGAAACCGGAAGCTTCGGAAATCAGCGCTATTTCGGGCATTGGGCTGAGATACTGATTGGGATTAAAGGGGAAGTATTCAACAATTTCTACATGGGCTGGTCCATTCGTGGTAAAGTAAAGCTCAATGTCAAAGATCTTGGGTTACCACCGGTTTACTTTATTCCAGGTTTTGGTAAGGCGGACAAAGGATTCAACCTCGATTTTACGTATTCGGTTTATTACAACATCCCATGGGATTTTCGCAAATGGAACGGTCCTGCACCGGGTAATAATAAATAAACTATATTCTTTTAAAACTTTTTGGCGGCCTATTCGTTTTTATAATCAATCTGAAAATCAAAACAATAAGTCATGACCAACAGAAGAATGTTTTTAAAATCGCTTGCCGGAGCCACCGCAGGCTTGACACTTGCACTTAAAACACAAGCTGCCAATAATGAAAGCGACCGACTTGGAGAAGTCCTTCCAAAACGAAAACTTGGCCGCACCAATCAATACGTAACCATGCTTGGAACTGGTGGCTATCACGTTGGCTGGACCACCGAGCGCGATGCCCAGGAAGTTATTGAGGCATCATTGGAGGGTGGCGTGCGGTTTTTCGATACCGCCGAAAGTTATGGCGACGGAACCAGCGAAACACGTTATGGCAAATACCTTACCCCAAAATACCGTGATCTTATTTTCCTGATGAGCAAATCGACCGGAAAGGATGCAAAAACAGTAAGGGAACATTTGGAAGCAACGCTTCGAAGACTTAAAACCGATCAGCTCGATCTTTATCAGGTACATGCCATTTCCACTCCGGATGATGTTGACAGCAGGATTCAACTTGGCGTGCTCGATGTTTTGCTGAAAGCCAAAGAGGAAGGAAAAATTAAATACCTGGGATTCACGGGTCACCAGAATCCGTTTGCACATGCCCGAATGCTTGAAAAGACAAAGGGAAGCGATATTTTCGACACTGTTTTAATGCCCGTAAATGTGCTTGATCAAACTTATTTCAGCTTTACCAAAAATGTATTACCCGAAGCATTGGACCGAAACATGGGTATTCTTGCCATAAAATCGCTGGCCGACGGAAGGTTTTTCGCAAAGAAAGAAGAAGCTGGCTGGACATCGGCTGATCCGCTCATTCCAAATTACCTTAGCATCAAGGAAGCAATGCATTTTGTGTGGTCACTTCCTGTTTCCGTTTTAATTTCAGGAAACGAAAACGCAACTTTCATGCGCGAAAAAATTGCACTTGCACGGTCTTTCTCTAAACTTTCAGAGGAACAAAGAACAGCATTGATAGATAAGGTTAGCAATATTGCTCTTACAGGAAAATTAGAATATTATAAAAGGAAGGAAGCCTGAAAAACCCAGTGTTCAGTCTCAGTGTTCAGTAAAAAAAGCATAAACTGGAAGTATTCTGAAGATTAACTAAAACAAAAATGACCGGCGATGCCGGTCATTTTTATTATTTTAAATTCTACGAAAGAAGTTAATTTACTTCTTATCTCCGCAGCATGCTTTTTTAGTTGCAGAAGGACATTCTTTTGCTTTTGCACAATCTTCCTTTTTTTCTGTTTTCTGTTCTGTTTTTGCTTTTTTGTCTTTAGGTGCAGCTGTTACAGTTGAGGCAGCTAAACCCATTGTGAATACCACTGCTAAAATCAATGCTAATTTTTTCATGTTTTAATTGTTTAAATGGTTAATGATAAATTCAGGTGCAATTTATGTACTTTCAATTGAACTTCAACAACCATTAACAATTATTTAGAATTAACTCGCCTGAAAATAAACCACGAAGTGGTTAAATCTGAATAGCCCCGAATGAAATTCGGGGATTGAGATAGGACCCAAGACCCGAACCCTGAAAGGGTTCAATAGATGTTAACGCATTATTATTGAACCCTTTCAGGGTTCTGAATCATCTCGAATTCACATCCACCGGTTTCACCGATGGTTATTCATATTAAATCCTTTCAGGATTTCTTTGATCAACTGTGTTGTAGATGTTAAATTGAGAAATGCGAAGATTTTGTATCTACAATCCAAATTTCCTTACACCTGTTCTAAAAAGACAGCCATTATTTTATTGAAATAATGGCTGTTGTGAGTTTTTTAGGCAGATCCAAACTAAGTACAAAACAAAAATGACCAGCAGGGCCGGTCAAATTTGATTAACTTAAAATTACAAAGCGAATTATTTCTTTTCAGCTGGTTTTTCAGCTTTTTTCTCTCCACTGCAATCCTTTTTTTCTTTGCTGCAGCATTCTTTCTTTTTTGCATCATCTTTAACAGTTGAAGCAGTTACTGCTGAAGTAGCCAATCCCATTGTGAAAGCTACTGCTAATACCATTGCTAATTTTTTCATGTTATCTAATTTTAATTGTTAATATTAAATTCTTTGGCAAGCTATGAAGATTTAATTTAACTGCAAAGTACGTTAACAATTATTTAGAATAATTCTAAATAAGGAATTTCAGCAATACATATCGTGTTTGCCTTTTTTTACCTTTTCGAGCAGATTTACAGCACGTTCGCGGGCAATACCTTCCATTGAATCGATTATATCGTCAATGAGATCTTCGCCTATTAAACGTGTTTCGTACGAAGCGTAATCCATCAGGTATTCCATAAAAGTGGAAACAGCATTTGGTCCGCAGTGATTTTTAATGTCGCCCGGTTTGGCGCGATCCATAAAATCCTGACCAGTTCTGCCCAAGCGGTAACAACCGGTGCAGAATGATGGAATGTAACCCATTTCGGCCACATCGCGGATTACTTCATCGAGTTCGCGGTGGTCGCCCAAACAAAACTGGCTGCCGTCATCTTCGTGAAGCGAATCGGTGTATCCACCCGGATTGGTGCGGCTTCCGGCTGAAATCTGGGAAACGCCAAGCGCAAATGTTTCGCGCCGCATCTGTGCTGTTTCGCGGGTTGACATGATGATGCCGGTATATGGAACTGCCAGCCGAAGAATGGCGACAATCTTGCGAAAATCCAAATCGGCCACTGCAAAAGGCGGATGTGATGCGATATCAGATCCGGTTGCCGGTTCGAGCCGCGGAACGCTGATGGTGTGCGGCCCAACCCCAAATGCACGCTCGAGTTCACGGATGTGCTGCATCAGGGCAAGCAATTCGAAACGGAAATTGTACAAACCGAAAAGGACACCAATACCAACATCGTCAATTCCGGCTTCCATTGCCCGGTGCAAAGCAGTCACACGGTAATCGTAATCCTTCTTTTTGCCGCCGGTGTGTACATTGTGGTAAGTTTCGTGGTGGTATGTTTCCTGAAAAAGCTGGTAAGTCCCGATTTTGGCATCCTTCAGTAATTTGAATTCTGCAACCTCAAGCGGGGCAACATTTACATTTACACGACGGATTTCACCATTCCCTACTTTGGCCTCATAGACGGAAGCAACCGAGTCGATTACATATTGAAAACCCTGTTTGGGATACGATTCGCCTGCAACCAGCAGAATCCGCTTGTGCCCTTGTTTTACAAGAATTTCTGCCTCATGCCTTATTTCATTCTGTGTAAGCGAACGACGGACTATTTCTTTGTTTTTTGCCCTGAAAGCACAATAGCTGCATTCGTTGGCGCAAAGATTGGAAATGTAAAGCGGGGCAAAAATTACCAGCCGTTTCCCGTAAATTTTTTCCTTGATGTGATTTGCTTCTTCGAAAAGTTCGAATAGTTGCATCGGATCGCTGATGTTTGAAAGAACTGCTACATCTTCCATATCCAGTCCTTTCATTTCTTTGGCTTTTTCGAGCACATAACGGACTTTTACAGAGTCCGGTTTTTTATTTTGTTCTAAAATCCGGGCAATTTCGGCTTCGTCTATAAATGAGTTCATGGTAAATGAGTTCTAATTTGCAGATCAAAGGTACGATTGAAACATCAAAAATGAATGATAATAATGTGTCTTTTATTCAGATAGACAAGGTAATTTTGAGGCTGCAATGAAATTTCATTTATTTATCACCCCGAGACCCTGGGCTGGTAATTCTTTGGTTGTTTTAGCGCCCAGTTTTCTAATATTTTCAGCACGTTTTACCAGGTTTCCGCTACCCACATACAACTTGTTCACTGCCTGATCGTAGGTTTTCCGTGTACTGTCGAGGCTTTTGCCAATCGACTCCATATCCGAAATAAACGACACAAACTTATCGTACAAAGCGCCTCCCTGCCGCGCAATTTCGATGGCATTCAGGGTTTGGTTTTCCTGCTGCCAGATGGACGCAATGGTTCGAAGCGTTGCCAGCAAAGTCGAAGGACTAACGATGACCACTTTATTGTCCCAGGCGTAGGTAAACAATTCCTGATCTTCCTGAACTGCAATACTGAACGACGATTCAATAGGTATAAACATCAATACAAAATCAGGACTGTTGAAATTCGGTGAATGCTGGTAATGCTTTTCACTCAGTATTTTAATGTGACTTCTCACGCTCTGTAAATGTTCTTTCACAAAAGCCAGACGATCTTTCTCATTTTCGGCATTTACCAGCCGTTCGTAGGCCACCAGCGAAACTTTTGAATCAACCACAATGTGTTTTTGGTCGGGCAAATGAATCACCACATCGGGCTGAAAACGCTGCCCATTTTCTGAAAGGACACTTTCCTGTTTAATGTACTCACTACCTTCGGTAAGCCCCGACCGTTCCAGAATACGCTCCAAAATCATTTCGCCCCAGTTGCCTTGTTTTTTCACATCGCCTTTCAAGGCACGAGTCAGGTTATTGGCCTCATCGCTGATTTTCAGGTTCAAATCGTGTAGTTTTTTGAGTTCTGCTTTCAGGTCGGTTTGATCTTTCAAGCCTTTCTCATAAGTGTCTTCAACCTTTTTCTCGAAAAGCTGTATTTTTTCTTTCAGCGGTTGCAGCATTTCATTCATGCCTTTCTGATTTGACAACGAAAAATCTTCGGTGTTTTGTTTCAGGATTTTAGAAGCAATATTTTCGAATTCGGTGGTAAATTTTTGCTGAAGGTTTTCCATTTCCTTTTTCTGCGATTCCAGTTTTTCCTGAAGGTTGCTGAAATCGGCCTCTGCCCGCGCCAACTGCTGACCTCGAATACCATTTTCAGTCCGAAACAACTGAATTTGCTGATTCAATTCTTCCTTTTCTTTCAGCAATGATAGGTTGCGGTCTTCAAACAAGGATTTTTCCTTTTCAAGGTTAAATTTCTGCTGAATGAAGTTTTGCTCTGAAATTAACTTTTCTCGGTCAAAATCAGTTCGTTGTTTCTGAAGTTTTGATTTCAGGATGAAGTATGAAACGATCAATCCAACGAGAAACCCAACAGCACCAAATAGAATATTCATTTATTTGTCCTTTCGTTTCAATTGTTCTTTCATCTTTTTGGAATAGGCTTCCCCCCTGGGAACCATGTATTCAAACGACACAGTATCACCTTCTATGTGTAGAACAAAAAATGCACGAAGGTCACCTATCCGTAGCCGGTAAGTGCTGTTGTAACCAACAAGCTTTTTGCAGTTGGTGAGCTGATTGACATTGTGGGCATTCCTGACTTCCAGAATAGCTTCCTTGACGGAGGCCAGAACTTTTCCGGAGAGTTTGCGGACGGTTTTTTCAAAGTCTCTGGAGTACTCAACTTTCATAGATCAAGCCAGTTTTCAAAATCTTCCTTTTCTTTGCCCGTGATCATCTCCTGACCTTCAGGGCGCGTCTTTACCAGATAGGCGTACATTTCCGCATCTTCCGTATCATCGGCCATTCCTTTCAGTGATTTTTCGATTAAAGCTTTCAGGTTCGTCCCCTTGGCTGCTGCCTTGATCGATAAAATTCGGAATGTGTGTTCATCCAAATCGATCACTTTACGTTTTTTATTTGTGGGTTCTGATGATTTCATATACGCTCATAATTTGCTTTGCAAATATATACCATATATATAAAACATACCAGACATATCTGGGAATTTCAGCTAATAGATACGAAAATCGCCGAAAGCTGCTTGACTAGATGACATTTGTTTGAGTATTCCTTGTTTAATTTGACTGTTTCCCGGATTATTGACTACTTTGCTTTTGCAACCGAAAACGATATTAATCATGGATGTTAAAATTGAAGAAAGCTGGAAAAAGCAGCTTCAGGATGAATTTGAAAAACCTTATTTCGTACAACTAACCAGTTTTGTAAAATCGGAGTACGCTACTCAAACAGTTTACCCACCTGCAAAACTGATATTCAATGCATTTGAACAATGTCCGTTCGATCAGGTGAAAGTGGTGATTTTGGGTCAGGATCCGTATCACGGACCGGGGCAGGCGCACGGACTGTGCTTTTCGGTGAACGATGGCGTTGACTTTCCGCCCAGTCTGCGAAATATTTTCAAGGAAATCAATGCCGATACCGGTGCGCCGATTCCTAAAAGCGGAAACCTTGAACGCTGGGCCAAACAGGGAGTTTTGTTGCTCAACGCGACTTTAACCGTTCGGGCACACACTGCCGGTTCGCACCAGAAAAAGGGTTGGGAGCAATTTACCGACTCGGTTATTCATCTGGTAGCCAACAAACTCGAGAACGTGGTTTTTATCCTTTGGGGAAATTACGCCATCAGCAAAGGCGAGTTTATCGATGCCAACAAACATTTGATTCTGAAATCAGTACATCCGTCGCCATTGTCGGCTAGTCGTGGTTTCTTTGGGAATCACCAGTTTTCAACCACCAACAAGTATTTGACAGAACACGGGAAATCAACGATCAATTGGTAGGATTCCAGCTTATTCGGCCAAATCGCCAACCACTGCACCTGCCACTTTTATCAAATCTTCAGGATTAATTTTTAGCTGCAAGCCACGCTGACCGGCGCTTATAAATCACGTTTCTCTTCCAACCCTATAATTGCCGAAGTTTCGAACGATTCGCTGGGAGAAAGTTGAACCTGATAATCGAAAGCATTGGTTGCTTCAACGCAGACAAAAGTTTCCCAGGCATCATCGGGCAGATCTCCGATTTTGGCGCAGGTTTCTTCTCCAGGGTTCCAAACGGTGGTGACTTTGCTGCCTGATTTGTCAACTTTTATCCGGCGGTTGAAAGCGGTGTCTTCAATGACGACCGGAGTTTCTGTACCTAAATAATGGCGGGTCAGTGGCTCCTGAATGTGCAGAAAAAATTCCTTTTGAACATCCTTTTCACCGGTTAGCTGATTGAAATAGCTTACACCTTCCAGACCTTCAATGGAAAGGTTTTCTATGGCCGAAAGACTGAAATACGAATGAAGTGCGCAAGTGTATTCGAACGGAACTTCCGAAGTATTGGTGATTTTCAACGTTACATTCAGCACAGTGCCGACAACAATTTTCATTTCGGCACAAAAATCGTTTTCCCAATAAGCCTTTGTTTCTTCCGAAGAACAAAGCTGAAGTCTGACAAGTGTTTCTCCTGAAGGCAGAGTTGCAGTTTCGAGTACATCCCAGTACATCAGCCGGGCAAAGCCATGCTGTGGTTTCTCCGGATCAGTTTTGTGCGGTCCGAACCAAGGAAAACAAACCGGAATTCCTCCGCGAATGGGTGTGCCCTCTTCAAAATTGCTGTCAGGGCTCATCCAAAATATTTCCATCGAGTTGCGCGGTTTGAAACTCGTCAGATGTGCGCCGTACAGGCAAATATCGGCATCGGCGAATTTGTTCGAAACCGTCATAAAAACCAAATCTTCTTCCAGTTCAGCAAATCCAAGTTCGCCTTCAATGCTGAACTTTTCGTCCAGTTCGTCAATGTCAATCATGGTATCAATTTTTTAAATGAATATCCGTAATGTTACCCAATGTCATAAAAAGTAGTTCCCTGAGCCTGCCGAAGGGCATTCAATTGTCATTCGGTAGTCATTAAGTTGCCAGAAAATGACAACGGAATGACGATAAATGACCACAACTGACTGATACAAAATGCCAAATAGGTATGTAAACGGACAGTCATAATTTTTAAAATCAAATCTGTTCCCAGCCGTCGCGGTAATTGTGCCTGATCCATTCTTCCGCTGACGCAAGCGCCGGAATCGTGTCGTATTTGGTATCAAATTTTGGATCGCCGTTCACAACCTCAAATTTATTGGACGTGATGACCCTTATTTTTTCGGCATAACCGATATTGGTAAATTGCATGTTTTTTCCGTCCCACAGCAACCGTTTTTTCAAATCCTGAAGTCGGACAGCCAACACTCCCATTACCACCATTTCGTTGAGCGGCCCGGAATAGCTAAAGTTTGAGCTGGCCTCTACCCTATTCTCCTTGTTTTCTTTGGCAGCGCGTATCCAATCCTGCTCGTGCCCGTTGGTTTCGGCATTTTGTATGCGGCGGATGATTTTGCCAGGTTCGTTAAAATGTGCCATTTCTGAACTTGGCAGTAATGTTGGATTCGCAGCAGAACTTCCACACATTATTTTTCCTTTGGTACCGTAAAATATTACTCCCCCACTACTATTCCCCATTGGTTCGCCATCAGCCAATTCGGTTGGACGTTCAGGCAACATTCCGCCATCGTACCAGGTTATTTTCACTTCAGGCATCCCCACTTTCGGCAAATTATCGCGTCGTGGAAACCAATACGTAACTTTTTCGGCTGTGGGAGCTGATTCTGTATTTATCTGTGTGGAGCTGCCTTCAACTGCTGTCGGGTATTGCAGCATCAGCGCTTTAAAAACCGGATCGAGAATATGACAGGCCATGTCGCCAAGCGCACCAGTACCGAAATCCCACCAGCCGCGCCAGTTCCAGGGTGTGTAAATTTCATGATAGGGTCGAAACTTTGCCGGCCCGATAAATAAATCCCAGTTGAGTGTATTCGGTACCCGCATTTTGTCGGTTGGCCGTTCCAGTCCCTGAGGCCAAATTGGCCGGTTGGTCCAGGCATCCACCGAGGTAATTTCACCAATGGTTCCAGCCCAAATCCATTCGCAAATCCGCCGGATTCCTTCTCCTGAATTTCCCTGATTTCCCATTTGGGTAGCAACACCATATCGCAGGGCGGTTTCAGTCATGATCCGCGATTCGAACACCGAATGTGTCAGCGGTTTTTGAAGATAAACATGTTTCCCGGCTTTCATTGCCATCAGTGCAGGCAAGGCGTGTGAATGGTCGGGAGTTGCAATCATTACGGCATCAATATCCTTCTGTTTGGCAAACATTTCCCGGTAATCCTGATATTTTGCGGCCAGCGGCCATTTCCGGAAAGCGTTTCTCCCGGCATATTTCGAATCAATGTCGCACAAAGCAACAATGTTTTCGGTGTCCATATTGCTCAGATTGTTAAAACCCATACCGCCAACGCCAATTCCGGCGATATTGAGTTTATCGCTCGGAGCTTTGTGCCCAAGTCCGGCAACTACGCTTGACGGAAGTATTGTGACAGCCGTAGCAGCAAGTAGTGTATTACCCAGAAAATTCCTGCGGCTGATATTCGAACGATTGTTTCCCATGGTATTCTTTTTTTCGAAAAATAAGCATTTCTATTTTTGGTGAAAATAGGTATTCCATTCCACATTCAAAAAATTCGATGTCGCGATTTGATGCAAACTGATTTGTTTATTTAGAATTCATCACCATCTGCACTCTGCAATTTTCTCTTATGGTTTTGAATATTGTATTTTCAGGAAAATCGGTGGACAAACTGTCGAATTTCCTGAATGCTTTCTGGTAGTCGTTTTCTATTTCAAAATATATCTTACCCAGCAAATAGGTTTTTATTGTTTCAAAAGAACGGTAGTGCTCGTTGTGCATCTTTTCGATGTTTTGCAAACACAACAGATATTGTTGCAAATTTCTCTCAGAAGAAATTCCGTAATTGTTTAAGTATTTATATTTGATATAGTTATCAAATTCGAGGGTCATTTGAAAGATACTTTTTTCAAGAGAATTAAACTTTTCGGCTTTTTTCCCATCCATATTTCCGAGGAGAAAATGGAATTTAAATGCCGTAATATACCTTGAGAAACTTAGTTTTTTGAAATTATCATACCGTATTTGATATACAAAGAAGGTCAATCTTTCAAAATCACTATCAAGCCCCGACTTTTTCTGTTTGAAAGAATTTAAAAATTCAAGAAAATCAGATTCATTGGTTGCAGAATTGTGGGAGACCATCTTCCACCACAGATAGTCGATTCGCAGGTAGGACGCCATCGCTGGATTTGCTTTCCCGATATCGGCCAAATCGGACGGAACTTTCTCAAAATCAAGATTGTAAATCTTGCCTATTGCTTGATCGATGAATATTGGTGATTGAGCAAAAATGTTCTGAGTGAAAACCAAAAGTATGATTTCGATTAACAAATAACGAATAACCATTTTACTGGATAGATTTAGATTCTTTAAACTTTTGGGTCCCTAAAAGTTCGAGAATTGCCTGGTAAGAGTTGTTACGCATTGCCAATTGCTGCTCTATTGCGAATTTCTCTGCTTTATTTGCACCACCAATATAATATCGCTGAAACCAGGGCAACATCACAAGTACAGCTTCTGCAAAAGAAAATTTGGTAGCGAAATTAACTGTTAGATAGAATAATCCTCCAAGGAGGATTGCCGAATTTGCGGCATCTTTATACTGTTTCGAGTAGAACTGGCCAGAGCCGGGAACAATTAAACTTAATACCCATGCTGTTTTCGGATTGAATCTTTTCTCATTCTTTCTAATTGATTCAAATTCATGTTCAATCAATTGAAAATCTACATTTACAGGAAGATCATTCAGGCATTTTTTGAAAGATGATTCAGCCAGTTCATCTTCATGAAGTCCAAAATAGGCAATTCCCTGAAGAAAGTTCATTTTTGATTTTTGATCATCGCTAGCGGTATTCTCAATATTCATCAACTCCGAAAGCGCCAGCATCCATTGATTTTCAACAATCAACGAAAATGACTTTCCCAGTATCGCTTCGTTTTTAATACTATCCGATTGTGATGCAAAATATGCCTTGTCATAAAAAACTATACTTTGCTCAAAATTTTTCAGGTTAAAATAACAATTTGCAACCTTCAGGAATAATATATCTTGCCCGGAATGTCCGAAATACAAAGCCCTGCTAAATTCACTGGCTGCAACTTCGAAATTTTCAGACTTGTATTGCACTTCAGCAAAATCAGCAACTTCTGACAAACTTTGACCAACGGAAACAGCTGGAAATAAAATAGTACTAATCGCGTAAAACAAAATCACGCACCTGATTGACCAATTCATCTTCCTTGTTTTTATTAATATTTTTTGCAAGTTTGGCGCTTCCGAATATATTTCCGGAATAATAAACCACCGACATTGTTCCCATCGCCCATGGATAGAAATTATTTTTGTTTTTGGATATTCCCCTAATTGCAACAAATCCGGCGCTTGATGTCATCAGGAACGAAACCAATCCATCGGTCCATCTGCCTGCGTAAACTTTTCCTGAGCCGGGAACAATCGCTGAAAACACACCTGCCAGTACCGGACTTTTCTTTTTGATTAAAAGACTTTTATCAACAATTTCGGAAAGCGTTTTATCTATTTTCATTCTATTTTCATCACGAAAAATCACTGCTGCTTTCCAATCCTTTTGTAGTAAAAAGGTTGCTAATTTAAGGTCTGCTTCTTCCTTAAAATAATCTTTTCCCAAAATAAAAATTGCTGCATCCTGATATCTTTCGGTTTGAACCAATAGCTTATAATATTCTGAACCAAAGGATTCCTCTGTTTCAAGAAATTTATTAAAATTGGGAATATTAAAGGCTTTATTAAAATCACCAATCTTACGATATGTTTTAAAAAGGTAAAGAATTGAAAATTGATCGTCCGGTTTTAGAAATACACAGCGTTCAAATTCTCTGGCAGCAAATTCAAACTGATTTGTATGGTACAAATGTTCACCAAATTTCACCGAATTTTCATAGTTATATAAGTCCTGCGAAAATAAGTCTCCCGTAACCAGAAGAAATAGTATTAGTAGTTTAGTTTTCAATAGGATCAAAATATTTTCCGGTTTTTCTATCAATCAAATAACTACCACTTGAGACCAATGGGTGGCAACGCATTAGACGATCTGCGATTTTAAGCGATGCAGTTATTTTACTCTTTTCGTGGTGAATACATTCAATGGCATAAACAGAGCAGGATGGTTGAAATACACATGCATCAATGTCCTGAGATGAAATGAAATTTTTATAGAACATGAACATAACTGAAAAAGTACTCTCAATTTCATTCTTGTTCACTTTGACCAATTGTTTAAAGTCGTCTTTTGCTTTTGGAATAAAAAGCGTTTTAGCCAAAACAATGTCATTTTGTGATTGTGCAAAGGTTTTAGCAGCGGGAAAGCAGAAAAGCAGTATTAAAAAAATGGTTGCCGGTAAGAGTTTCATAATCAAATTTTAGAGACATTGAAATTATACATTAAATCATTTCCAGCTTCGTTTATCACAACGTTGCGGAATTCAACGATCTGATATTTTTTGACACCGCCAAAATAAGTTATGGTCAGGATTTCTGTTGGTATTTCAACGCCATTGACAGATTTATACTTTTTATAGATTTGGCGATTTACCAATACTCCCTCTGGATTATATATCAATACTGAATTTAATCGTTTGCTTTTTGTTGAAACGATGATATTTCCAAAAAATGAATTATTTCCGGCCGGAGGAATCCATTTCGTAATAATCAGATCGTCTGCTTTTTCGATATTGCCCACCGAAAAGCTGGATTTTTTCAGGCCAAAATCAGAAATGTCATTGTTGAGAATGAAATGGTAGATAGAAAATTCCGGCTTGAGCGCATTGCCCATCACTGACTCCTGTTTGTTGTTCACGTATTTGTAAACCAAAGTGTCAATACTTACATAAATTTCTTTCTGCGGGAAAGTGATATTGTAAATGATTTTTTTGGCATTTCTGTCGTAATAAGCTGATCCCTTTGTATATTGAAAAGTTCCATCGGTATTTTTTATTTTTGTTGTAATATCAGCTTTAAACCTGAAAGAATTCTGTGCTTGTACATTCCAAATACAGAGAATAGCAAAGTAGGTAACAAAAAATAATCTATACATCGGCATAAAAAAAAATTTAGTCTGGAGTATTTTACAATACTCCAGACTAAAAAAATGAAAATAATTATTTCGCAAACTTAATAAGTTGTGGTAGCAGTAGTTGCTGCAGCTGCAAAAACAACCACATATAACACTGTTCCAATAAGACTACCAGCGATACAGCCAAAAAATGCTTTTTTGGTCTGATCCTTATTTTCGTCTGTCATAAGGTAAACTACCAATACCCCAACAATGCCAAAAACGCAACCCCAAAGAAACGAAGGAATTCCTAAGGCTAATTCATCAGATGCAGAACTCGAAAGAGGAAGAGTTGTTGTAGAAGAAACACCAGCCAACATTGAGCTGTCTTCCAGTTCCAGATCAGAATAAGTCTTATCCTCATTCGTTTGCAGGTAATGATCCAATGTTGAGATGTCAGCAAAAGCTTCATAAATCTCAGAATCATTAAAATCAGTTGTCGCCTCGATTTCAGTTGAAGTAAAATCAACTGTGCTTTTCAAATTAAAAGCAAACGATTGCATGTTAAGCAATAAAAGCGCTAAAGAGACGCTTAAACTTTTAAATAGAAATTTTTTCATGTTTTTTTTATTTGAGTTAATGGACAGCTAATGTAAAAAGAAATTATTGAAATTCATGAAAATATCTAATATAATATTAAAAAAATGGTGAATGTTTACACATTCACCATTTTCTGGATCATTCATTCAAAAACATCTATGCCGGCATATCAGGAAGACTCCATGGTTTGCGGTAAGTATGCTTGATCAGTTCGGCAGCAAATTCAGTCGCAGGAACCGGATCAGTGTAAGTTTTGTTGAAAGTTGGGTGACCGTCATGAATTTTGAAACCATCTTCGATAACGATTCTGATTTTTTCGTCAGCAGTGATGTTGGTAAATTTCATGTTTGGTCCGTCCCACATCAATTCTTTGTTCAGGTTTTGTAAACGAAATATTGAAGTAGTTTTGCAGATGGGCCAGTCTAATTCGATTGGACATAAGTGCCTTTCTTCTTTGATGGTTTGAGTTTCGCCCTTTTTGCTTTATCAGCCTTGATATAATCACTTATTCGTTTTTGCCCGGACTCTGTCAAAGGTTTTGGATCAACAAAGAAATCAGGCTCAGTTTGCTCTTTTATATGTGCCATCGCATTAATTTTAAAAATATTTATCAATCAATTTCAGTGCTGAAATTGTATTAATTATCATCAAGTGTCCACCTACTTCTTCAGCACCTAATGTTGTTTTGTAATGTTCTATCAATTGGGTTTTTGCTGTAAACGAAACGTATCCCTCAAACCCCCTGTGGAAAGATAATCTACATGCAAATGCAACCAAATTTCCGGGTACTCCAATGTACACCTTTTCTTTTCCCAAATTAAACGGGGCACTCTCAATCAGGTGCATGTATACATGGTCTTTCCTTTCTGTTAAACTTACCAATCCCTGGATAATAGTAGGATTGTTGCTTATTGTCAATTTGTAAACATCTCTATCCGGCTTTTCAAATTCTTCTTTCCAATTGAACAGCCAACCTTTAGCTTTCGTAACCTTTTTAATATCTTCCTTGTCAATAAAGGAAACCTCCGTTTTAAAACTATCTCCTGAAATTGAATTTTCAATTGATGAGCAAAATAAGACAATAACCCTGAGGGTTGAAACTTAATATGTTTGAATAAATCAAATTTAAACAGTCTCTTATTGTATTCGTGGCTTTTTTTTGACTTTTCGAATTAGTTAACTTCCATCTATTGAAAAAGGTGAACCCTCACGAATCCACCTTTTAAAATATCCATTAATTAAACATCTATGCCGGCATATCAGGAAGACTCCATGGTTTGCGGTAAGTATGCTTGATCAGTTCGGCAGCAAATTCAGTTGCAGGAACCGGATCAGTGTAAGTTTTGTTGAAAGTTGGGTGACCGTCATGAATTTTGAACCCATCTTCGATAACGATTCTGATTTTTTCGTCAGCAGTGATGTTGGTAAATTTCATGTTTGGTCCGTCCCACAACAATTCTTTGTTCAGGTTTTGTAAACGAACGGCCAAAACGCCCATTACAACCATTTCGTTGAATGGTCCGGCTTCGCTGAAATTAGAGGCAGTTTGCACGCGACTTTCAGGAGTTTCTTTGGCTGCACGAGCCCAATCCATTTCGTGTGAAGCTTCAACACGGCGACGGAATTTTGGAGATTCAGGTTTGCGGCCTGATAACAACCAAGGATTAACACCGTAACATCCGCAAATAAGTTTGTCCTTTGTTCCGTGGAAAATTACGCCACCACCCGCATCGTTCGGGTTTTTGCCAGCCGGCCATCCTTCAGGAAGCATTTGCTTGATACCACCATCGTACCAGAATACTTCAACCTGTGGTAACTGAGCTCCTTTTTTCGATCCTTTCCATGCGCGTTTTGGCGCACGGGCCGGGAAGGTTAATTTAACCGACTGTGCTGTTGGTGCGCAATCCTGAAGTAATAAGGTTGAATTACCCTGTGCTTTGGTTGGATAACCCAGTTCGAGACCAACAAATACGGGATGCAAGATATGGCAGGCCATGTCGCCCAATGCACCAGTACCGTAATCCCACCAGCCGCGCCAGTTCCATGGGTGAAAAATTTCGTTATACGGACGCATTTTTGCCGGACCGGTAAATAAATCCCAATCCAAAGTTTCAGGAACCCATTGACCTTGTTTTGGAGTGTTTAAGCCTTGTGGCCAGATCGGACGGTCGGTAAATGCCTCAACTTTTGTTACTTCACCAATTTCGCCGTTGGCAAGCCATTCGCAGGTTAGGTTAACACCTTCCTGAGAAGATCCCTGATTACCCATTTGAGTGGCTACTTTGTATTTGTCGGCCAGTTTGGTGAGCAGGCGTGATTCGTAAACCGAGTGGGTCAAAGGTTTTTGCAGATAAACATGTTTTCCCATGGTGATGGCATGAGCTGCTGTAATGGCGTGCGTGTGGTCGGCAGTTGCAATCACTACACCATCAATTGATTTGCCCAGTTCGTCGTACATAACTCTCCAGTCTTTGTACTTTTTGGCACCTGGAAATTTATCAAACACACCGTTTCCGCCGGTATATTTCCAGTCAACATCGCAAAGTCCGATGATATTTTCAGAGGCAAGGTTTTTCAGGTTAGCGAAACCCATACCACCAACTCCAACACCGGCAATATTCAATTTGTCACTGGGTGCTTTGTGACCCATACCAGCAATAACATTGCTTGGAAGAATAGTCACTCCGGCCGCAACAGTTGCAGTCGTTGCCAAAAATGATCTTCTGCTAAATTTGTCTTTCATTGGTTAAAAATTTAAAATCGATTTAGGTAATAAATTTATGTGTGTGCTTTTGATTAAAAAAATCCCCTAAAGGTAAAATTATCTTCCAGAATCACCAAGCCTGAAAGTTGCAACTTTTGATTTTTATTAAAAACCCGGAATCGCTCAAATAAGCGTAAATCAAACACTTTACTGTAAATTCAAGTAAATGAATTTTTTCGGATAGTTTTTGTCTATTCAGGATTGAAAAATTCGATTTGACTGGCGAACAACAGGGGAGTATATTTGCCACACGATTTTGAAGAATTTTAAATTATTAATACAAATAGTATGAAGACAATCAACGAAAAATTTCCTGAGTTTAAAAAAGAAGCTGTTGTTTCACTCGAATTTGGCAAAGAGTTCGCAACCCTGACCAATGCCGACATTGCTGGTAAATGGACAGTGTTTTTCTGGTGGCCACTCGACTTCACTTTTGTTTGCCCAACCGAAATTGTATCATTCAACGATCATTTCGAAGAATTTGCCAAGCGTAATGCCAATGTGGTTGGCGCTTCAATCGATTCACAATTCGTACACCTCGCATGGCGAAATAACCACTCAGGGTTGAAAGGACTAAAATTCCCGATGTTGGCTGATACCAGCAAATCGCTTTCAGAAGAATTGGGCATATTGGAAGCTGACAACAAAATCGCTTACCGTGCTACGTACATCATCGATCCGGAAGGAATCATTCAGCATGTTTCGGTTAACGGACTGAATGTTGGCCGTAATGTAAAAGAAATTATCCGTGTTTTGGACGCTCTCCAAACCGGCGAATTAACTCCCTGCGATTGGATTCCGGGAGAACTGACATTATCAAACACGGTGATGCAGAACTAAAATAATGGTTCGGAAAACATTGAATACAATGGGCTATCTGGAAGGACAGCCTTTTTTTTGCCCCAATGTGAAATGAATCCTAAAGTTTGGTTGGAGCAATTCTAATAATTCAGCATTCTGAAATCTGCTTTTATATTTGCGCCCTTAATAAAATTAGAGCAGAATGGAAAAGAAGATGGGAAATCCTGCGGTGGTTGGGCTTGCAGGTTTTGGTTTAACAACTTTACTGCTACAGTTACACAACATCGGAATCTGTGGACTCGGACCAGTACTGGCCATGGGTATTGTTTTTGGCGGTCTGGCGCAGATGCTGGCTGGATTTCAGGAGCAAAAGTTAGGTAATAACTTTGGGTACAGTGCCTTTGTATCCTACGGAAGTTTCTGGATCGGGCTTTCGATTATCTGGATACTAAACTTCATGAAAGTATATGAAACCAGCCACACCGAACTCGGTTTATACATGTTGGTATGGACACTTTACACCGTAATCATGTTTATTGCCTCGTTGCGTGTACACAAGGCAATGGCAATTACTTTTGGTCTGCTTTTGATTGGGTTTATCTTACTGGTAATGGGTTTGCTGGGTAATCCGGTGTTTATTAAAGTGGCAGGTTATGAACTTATTTTCTGCGCTTTGATGGCCTGGTATATGATGGCTGCAATCATCATTAACGATTTGGCAGGTAAAACGATTCTTCCAAACGGTGTAGCTTTTATCCGCTAATAATTAACATTGAAACAATATACAGTAAGGTCTGCCGGAAGGCAGGCCTTTTTTATGCCCAAAGAAAAACATTTCAATGCACAAACAGGAATTGAATGTGTACGCATCCTTCCGGGAAATAATTCAGGAAATAAGCCAACTAATGATTAGCTTTGCATAAGCCCATGACACGGGCGGCTATTAAAAAGCGCTATTTCAACAGGTCAGGATAGTTTCTTAGCTACAGTTAATGAAAAAAGTTTATCTGAAAATAATTATTCCTTCAGCAGTTTCAATCCTGCTTTTTATTCTTGCCATTTTCCTGATTATCATACCCCGGTTTCAGGAAAATATAATGAATGGCAAGCGTGAAATGATCAAGGAGTTGACTAACTCGGCATTAAGCATCGTCTCGAAATACGAAAACGATGAGCGTAACGGAATTTTGACCCACGAAATGGCTCAGGAGACGGCTATCTCAAGGATTCAATACCTCAGGTATGGAGATGAAAACAAGGATTATTTCTGGATAACCGATATGCACCCCAACATGGTGATGCACCCCTACCGCACCGACCTGAACGGAAAAGATCTGAGCAATTTTCGCGATCCACATGGAACCCTGCTTTTTGTTGAATGTGTGAATACTGTTGAAAAATCGGGTCACGGGTATGTAAATTACATGTGGCAATGGAAAGAAGATTCGCTGCATATTGTCCCTAAGCTTTCGTATGTAAAAGCTTTTAATGCATGGGGTTGGATTATAGGAACTGGTATTTATATTGAAGACGTAAAGAAAGAGATCAAAGCGCTTACAAAAAAACTGATTTGGATATCCACCGGAATTTCTATCCTGATAGCAAGCTTGCTTTTTTTTATCTCTCAACAAAGTTTAACCATAGAGAAGAAAAGGGCCAAAGCCGAAAACGACTTAAACGAATCGAAAGAGAAATATCGGACACTGGTTGAAGCGGCAACCGAAGGATTGATCATGCTGGCAGATGGCCGTATAACTTTCCTGAATGGCGTGGTTTGTAAAATGACAGGGTTTGCAAATACGGAACTCCTCAACCTGCCAATCAGTGCAATGGTGAGCGAAAACAACAATAAAGATTTGATTGAAACTTTCTCACAAAACATGATCAGGGAAGGACAATACGATATTCACCTGAAAAAGAAAAACGGCGGGTTCATCGAAGTGTTGATCACCTCGTCAAGTGCTGTATTCAGCGGCAGGGAAGTAAATATTATCATCATTAAAAACATCACCACCGACCGCAACTCAAACCTGTCGGTTTTAGATTATCAAAAATTACTCAACACCCTCAATATTGGCTTTTTCAGGACAAGTATCGACAGCAAGGGCAAGTTTATTTTTGCCAACGAAACAGCAGTCAAAATATTGGGTTACGATAATTTCAGGGAATTGTCGGAAACAAATTTCATTAAAATACCTGTCAATTCAGACGACCGGAATGAACTCATAAATATCCTTCTAAAAGACGGTTACATCAGGAACAAGGTATTAAAGATTCACAGGAAAAACCACGAAACCGCGTATGTTTCAGTGACTCTTGTTTTGTACGACAACAAAGAGTCGAAAGAAATGATTTGTGATGGGGTAATTGAAGATGTCACTTCAATCGAAAATGAAAAAACCATAACCGGCACTATCATTTCCGAATTAAAATCGAACTTGTTCCTGATGGAACAGCCGGTCAGGGACTTTATGACTCCTGCCTGCCCGCTCGATGCTGATTCGACCATTGATGAAGTTGTAAAATCTTTAACCGTTTTTAAAACTGACAACCTGTTAATTACTAAAAACGGCAAAGACCCTATTGGGATTATAACCAGCGACGACCTGCAAAACAGGGTACTTTCGCATAAGCTTCATTTGGATAATCCGGCCTATTTAATCATGAGCTCCCCCATTATTTATATCGGTGAAGACACTTCTGTTTACGCTGCAATAGCCCTCTGCGACGAAAAAAAGATAAACCACCTCGTGGTCAGAGACGATGCCCATGCGGTAAAAGGCGTTATTAAGATCCGGGATATCTATAAATCTCTGAAGAATTCGCTTACTTTTTTAATTTCCGATGTAAAAAAGGCTTTAACCACCAACGAATTGAAAACCTGTTACAGTTCGCTTCACGACCTGATTGTTCCACTTATCAACAGTGGCATAACGATCAGGTACATCACGAATATGACTTCTACGTTTTCGGATGCTGTTATTTGCAGGATAATTGAACTGACAACAAAAGAATTGGGTCCTCCGCCGGTTGGTTTTTCGTTTATCTGCCTCGGAAGCGAAGGGCGGCAGGAGGAAACTTTATTTACCGATCAGGACAACGCGATCATTTATGATGAAGTTGATAAAGACAACGAAGTAGCGGTAAATGATTATTTTATCAGGCTTGGGGAGAAAGTATGCGATACCCTGAATCACATCGGCTACGCATACTGCAAAGGAAATATTATGGCAAAAAACCCTGTCTGGTGCAAACCAATCAATGTATGGGAAAAATATTTCGCCAAATGGATTGTGACCCCTGAACCACAAAATTTATTGGAAGCCATGATTTTCTTTGATTTCAGGAATATATACGGGAAGGAGGAAATTACTGATCGCTTACGTGAAACGATTGGCGTATTAATCAAGCAACAGTCGGTTTTTTTGTACCATCTGGCACGCAATACGTTTAATCTCAAAACGCAGCAAATCTCATCAGGAACTATTATTTCGGACAAAAACACAGAAACCATTGATTTAAAAAACGCGGTAAGTGTCTTGGTCATGTTTGCGCGGACCTATTCGCTTCAGAATAATATTTGGGGTACAAACACGATTGACAGGTTAAATGCGCTGAAAACAAAGCAGGTATTGAATGAAAATACGGTTGAAGAAATAATTTATGCCTACAACTTCCTGATGGGGCTACGTTTTAAAAATCAAGTTAAATTACTGAAGAGTAATTTGCCCCTGTCCAATTCACTAAATACCAAAGGGCTTATCGAAATAGAATTGTCGGTCGTAAAAAAGACACTTGCCCTACTGTCCGGCTATCAGAATAAGATTGGCAATGATTTCAGGATTACAGGCTGATCAGATTAAAAAATAAGCCTGGCGCTTAAATCCGGAATGCTCATTGCAATGCACGTATCCTAACTGATTTGTTAGCAATACAGTGTCGCCGATGTATAAAGGTTTTTGATTGAAATGGCTGTGTCCGTATATCCAGAAATTAGCGTTGCAACGTTCAATATAATCGGTCAACTCTACACAAAAGGCCTCGTTAATCGGACTTTTCGCATGCGGGGGATAATTGCACAAACCCGATGGAAGATGGTGGGTGACCACGATGGTTTTTTCAACTTCATCAGTTAAGGTAAGCTTTAAAAAGTTTAAGCATTCGACATGCAATTTATTGTAATCTGAAGCTTTGAGTTTTTTATCTTTTTTCTGGATACACGAAAAATCTGAAACGCCTTGTTCTATAATTTTTTCATTTTCAGCGCTCAACTTCGACCATAAAGTACTGAAAACAAACCTGACTTCATCATATTGCAGGGCCACATTGTTCACCAAATGGATATTGCTCCGTATCTGAATATCAAAAGAAGCACCGAATTCACAAATGTCGCGGTGATAGTACTCATGATTGCCGGGAACCCAAAAAACTTTATCGTAATTATCAGCAACGAGGCTGAAGAATGGATGGCTGAAGTTAACCTCATGCAGCGGCACAATATCCCCGGCAAGAATCAGGATATCGCCATTTTTTACCAATGGATTTTGCTTAAGATATTTGTCATTCTGAGCAAACTCAAGGTGCAGGTCGGAGCAATATTGAATCCTCATTGAAAGTGTGTTTTTATTTATTTTTCAGCCTACATCACAAATTTTTTTCAAAAGTGGCATATCAAGAATTTCTATATCGCGTCCTTTAACACTGATAATACTTTCTTTTGCAAATTCAGAAAGTAGCCTCACCGTGTTTTCTTCAGAAATGGCTGCCATCTCGCCAATCTCTTTCCGCGTAAGACACAGATGAAATTTGTGGCTTTGGTGCAAATTTGATAAATAAATCAGGTTTTCAGCTATCCTTCCCCTGATTTGCTTTTGATTAATTGAAATAATTTTATTCATAATATCAGCGACCGACTTCCCAAATACTTTATTCAGGCACAATAGAAGGTCATGGCTTTCGATATAAAGTTTTTTAACCAACCCAAGTTCAACGAAACATACTTCTGAATCTTCAAGAGCGGTGACAGAATAGGCATATATGGGGGTTTCGAAAAAAGACAATAAGCCAATATAGGCAGGTGGTTTTAAAATATACAGGATGATATTCCTGTTGTTCAATCCTTCAAGATAAAGCTTAGCCCAGCCTTTTGTTAAAAATAAGGCGTGAGTAACTTCTTTCCCCTGCTTACAGATGACATCATGCTTCTTGAAATGCGCATGAAATATATTTGCGTCATCAATACTTCTACCTGTTTTAGCAAGTGCTGATTGAAAATCACAAGGATCTGTACAATTATTGCAGGTGATTTTTTTTGTAAGCTTCATAAATTTATATTCTCGTTCAAAGATTATAAAAAAAGTTGATTTACAACAATGTTTAATCTCAACTTAACTGAAGATTGACCAATTGTTTTAATGAATACCTTTATCGAAACTAAAAAAAAGGAGGATATATGCTTCATGAACCGGCAGTAACCGTTGGGAAAGACAATGCAGCTGCAAGAAAGTCAAAATTAGGGGTAATATTATTCATTGCTTATACAATCATCTATTCAGGCTTTGTGCTTATCGGTTTAACAAAGCCCGAAATAATGGGTATTCAACTAATTGGAGGACAAAACATCGCAATAATCTATGGATTTGGATTAATTGTATTGGCAATAATTATGGGTTTCATCTATAATTATTTTTGTACAAAGATGGAAAACGAAATGGATAAAAATTAACCCTGATAATTGAAATATATGATTTATGAAGTCTCTAATTTAGCAATAATAATATTCCTTTCTATTGTTGGGCTGGTGTTGGGCCTGTCTTTTTACTTTGCCCGAAAGACGAAATCAGCCGCAGGTTATTATGCCGCCGGAGGGAACATCCATTGGGGTGTTAATGGCGTTGCGTTTGCCGGCGACTATTTATCGGCTGCATCGTTTCTGGGTATTTGTGGAATGATCGCATACTCAGGGTACGACGGATTTTTATATTCCATTGGTTACCTTGCAGGATGGGTGGTGGCATTGTTCCTTGTTGCAGAACCTATGAAAAGACTTGGTAAATATACATTTACCGACGCTCTTGATGCAAAATTCGATTCAAAATCAATAAAACTTACTGCAGCAATAAGTACGCTTATTGTTTCGATATTCTACCTTATTCCTCAGATGGTTGGAGCTGGCGACCTTGTTGTACCACTTCTCGGATTACCTCACTGGATGGGTGTTGTGATCGTTGGTTCAATCGTTATTCTTATTGTTGCTACTGCCGGGATGACCTCTACGACCTATGTTCAGTTTATTAAAGGCGCATTATTGGTTGTTTTCTCAACAATCCTCACCATCTATATTTTAAACAACGGATTAACCCTCACGCCGAACGAAAATTACCACAAATTCATCAGCACCGAGGCTGTAGTAACCAATGACACAATAGTTGGCGTATCTGATCCTTCGTTTTTAGTTATAACGACTAAGGTTGTTGATAATATGGTTTTTGTAAAGCTTGAAAAAGAAGGTGCAAGCTGCTGGTATAAACTAAACAAAACTGAAAGTAAAGCTACCCTTGAAGAAATGCTTTATACTTCTGAAACCGAGGATGGAACGAAGCTTTATAACGGCGCCCCTAAATCGGATGGTAAATTTTATCAGGTTGGGCATTTAAATAAAATAATTGTTGACGGTAAGGAAGTTGAACAAACCGGTCCTGTTGGCCCCTTCGAATTCCTAACAACTATAGAAAATAGCGAAATCGTCCGTTTCTCCAAAAAAGTATTTAAAGATGGTGAAGAGAAAGTAACAGTCTGGTACCAGAATGTCACCAAGGGCGTAGATGTAATGAAACCAGGCCTTTTATACAAGCTTTCAAAAGCAGCCGGCGCTACAATCTGGGATAAGCTAAACTTCTTATCCTTAATGTTGGCCTTATTTCTAGGAACATCGGCTTTGCCGCATATCCTGATCAGGTATTATACGGTTTCCAGTCAGCGCGCTGCCCGAAAATCAACCATAGTTGCCATTGCCGTTATCGGGTTCTTTTACATTTTAACCCTTTACATGGGACTTGGCGCTATGATTAGCGGCGTACTCGATGTTGAAAGCAGCAACATGTCAGGTCCTTTGCTGGCGAAATCTATAGGAATTGGATTATTCTCAATTATTTCAGCCATCGCTTTTGCGACTGTACTTGGCACGGTCAGTGGACTGATTGTCGCTTCTTCAGGTGCAATTGCCCATGATTTTATTGACAAGTACCTCCAGATTCCAATGACAGATAAAGCAAAAGTAAATGCCGGTAAATTTTCAGCCATTGGAGTAGGAATATTTGCCATATGCCTCGGGATACTGTTTAAAGGAATGAATGTTTCCTTTCTGGTTGGCCTTGCATTCGCGGTTGCGGCTTCAGCAAATTTACCTGCAATTTTATTCTTGCTTTTCTGGAAGAAAACAACAGCCAAAGGTATCGCCTATTCCATTGTTGTGGGTATTGTTTCGTCAATCGGTATCATTTTGTTTTCGCCAACCATGTACGAAAAATATGGACTGATTGCAAAAAACGCCCCGATACCATTGGATAATCCCGGAATTATTTCCATCCCATTATCGGTAATTACCCTGATAGTCGTATCGTTGCTGACGCAAAAACACAATGCCACAAAAGATTTTGACAGATAGAAAAAATACGTAAGTTCGGGGTAAAAGCAGTCAGATTTTTCGAATGTGTCAAAGTAGAATAAGTAGAACAGAAAAAGCGGAACCTGGTCGACCGGATTCCGCTTTTGTATTTGCGTTAAAATTGAGTATTTCGTTTAAAACATGTCATCTCCTCCTCCTCCTTCGCCTTGTTGTTCCGAAGGAGCTTGTCTGTCCATTTTGTAATTGTTAATCTTATAGCTCAATGTCAGCATCACTACACGAGGTTCCCTTTGCATCCTGAAAGTTGATTTGAAATCGTCGCCAAAAGATGTTCCTTCGAATTTTGCAGTTCCCAAAACATCGCGTACACTGAGTGTGGCCGAGAGTTTCTTTTTCATGAATTCGTGCCGGTACGACAAGTTTGTAAATAACATCGATTTCTGATCTCCCTGAGCCGAAACAGAAGGACCACGGTAAAATCCGGTTAGCTGCATGCGACTGTCACCTGAGAATTTGATG
Source organism: Bacteroidota bacterium (assembly GCA_030698405.1). Lineage (GTDB taxonomy): Bacteria > Bacteroidota > Bacteroidia > Bacteroidales > Prolixibacteraceae > Aquipluma. The sequence goes on along the minus strand of JAUYMU010000112.1, from coordinate 49,395 downwards.
GTTGTATTCAGGCGGCCAGAGTAGTTGGTACTTTGCCTGTCAACCGATTTGCCCAGCACTTCGCCCTGAAGTTTGTAATTGTAAATGCTGAAACTGGTGTTTACCAGCAACCATTTTGTAATGTTAATGTTCCCCATCAATTCGCCACCAAGTGAATGGTCGCGGTTCAGGTTTTGGGCGCTCATGTAAAAAATGCCATCGTCATTCAATTTCTGGACACGTGTGATCAAATCGTTGGTAGTGCGGTAAAAAGTTTCGAGAGAAACAAACGAACTCCCAAACCTCCGCATATAACTAAATTCATACGAATCAGTGTATTCCGGCTTCAGATCAGGGTTACCGATACGGATGGTGTATTGGTTCATATAGTTCGGGAACGGATCGAGTTCACGTCCTTCTGGGCGATTGATGCGGCGCGAATAGCTGGTCATAAACTGGCTTTTATCTGCCATTTCGTATGAAAAATGAGCTGAAGGAAAATAATCAAAACGATCGAGTGTGTAAGGTTTTTCAGCAGTGGAATGATCGATAGACCGTTTGGTATATTCGCCACGCAAACCAAGCATGTATTGAATACCCGTGAATTTTCCTGAATAAGTTGAATAGATGGAATGAATATCTTCCTTGAAATCCATGTCGCTTGTAAAAAGCGGATTGTTTACAAATGCCCCTGAAACCGGATCGAAATTTTTGAATTTAAAGATTTCAGTTTCACGCTCTATCCGGCTTTGAATACCAGCTTCCAATTTCGCACCTTTTTCCAAAGGCAAGGTATAATCTACTTTCAGACGGTAATCGTTCGAATTATCATCTTCAGTAGTATTTACGCGCGACATAAAATTATTGGTTTTACTGAAGTTTGCATCAGAAATAGATTCGTCGATGTTTTCAAACGATTCACCATTTCGGTTGCGGTAATTAAAAGAACCTTCCAGTTTGTGGGTACCTTCCTCGTTGAATTTAGAGAGAAAACTCGTGGTTGCGCTTCCGTAGGTTCCTTCCCTTGAAGAGATATTTTCCTGTATTGTGTATAGGTCGAAGTCGCCCGGATCCTGATATTCACGAAGTTTGCCGCCACCTTCACCGTCAAAATTGTATTTCCCAACTTCTCCTGAAACTGTTACCGAGGTTTTGTCCGACAAAAAGTAATCGAATCCGCCCTTGAGCTGTTGCCCTCCTCTTGTCTGATTCCGAATTCCTTCCATATTCAGAAAGGTGGTGGTATCATTCTTATACGTTTCACGGGTCGATTTCATGCTTCCTTCGTCAGTATTGTCGTTCCAGTTGGCACCGAAAAACAGATTGTATTTTTTCGTTTTGTAGTTCAGCGTCAAATCGGTACCATATTTTTTACCTGTTCCGGCATTAACGTTTAAAATCCCATTAAATCCTGAAAGGATGTTTTTCTTCATCACAATGTTAATGATTCCGGCCATGCCGTCAGGATCGTATTTTACCGATGGATTGGTGATAATTTCAATATTTTCGATGGCTGATGACGGAATTTGCCTCAGGGCATCGCTTCCGCTCAATACACTCGGGCGACCATCAATCAGTACAGTAAAGCTGGATGATCCGCGAAGGCTTACATTTCCGTCGATATCCACTTCAACCGAAGGGGTATTTTCGAGTACTGTAACAGCGGTTCCACCGGCAGCATTGATGTCCTGGCTCACATTGATTACTTTTTTGTCGATTTTGTACTCAATCCGGTTTCGTTCTGCCACCACCTCAACTGCTCCAATTTGTTGTCTCGATACCTCCAGTTCAATCGTTCCCATGTCAACCGTGGCTGCATTCGGGATAATTTTCACATCGGCAACGGTTGTTTTTTCGAACCCAATAAAGTTGGCTTCCACATAATAGGCGCCCATTGGTAATTCACCAATTTCAAATTCTCCGGCACCGTTGGCCATTCCACCTGTAATAAGTTTTGAGTCTAGCTTACGATAAATTGCTACATTGGCATATTCCATGGGTGTTTTGCTGTCGGCATCAATAATTTTTCCTTTTATTTTTCCGTTCTTCTGAACCGCGCTCATCCCACCTGTATTTGATGCAGGAGGTACCTGCGAGAAAACCACACCTGCTGTCGAAAGGATTAAAAACAGCAAAATAAATAAATTCTTCATCTTCAATATTTGTTTATAGTTTGTTTTCAAAATTCAATACCCTTCAGACAAGCCCAAATAAGGAAAGTTTAATGAGCTTCGCCAAACTGTTGTTAATGTTTGTAAACGATTTGTTAAACAAATAAAACGGAAAGATTTAAATTGGAAGATAATCAAGAGGTTTAACCAAACAAAAACAAAGGTGATTGGATTAGGTTGTTAGTTTTAAAGGGGGTAATCATGTCCGTTCGCTAAAGCGAAACGGCAAAGGATAGAGGCATCATACTATTTTGCAATATCCTTTGCCGTTTGCCTTCAGGCAACGGGCTATGTAAATATAAATCCTGTCTATTTCCTCTTCTGATCTTCCAACCTATATTCCGGTTTTTCTTTCTGGTCGTCCTGCATATCGTTGATATCGTCAATCAGCGGTGTTTCCTTCACTGCTTCCCAATCGAAGTTTTCATCCAAAGGAGTCAGCGCTTTTTTAGGGTCGAAAATGCGCGCATCAACCGGAATCGCATTGTATGGCGTAAAATCAGGAGTAGCCTTGAAAAAATCAGCAAAATCATTGGCAGTCGCATCGTACTGATTAAGATACGGCATTCCCAACACATTCCAGAAAGTTTTAAAAATACTTCCGAAGCTGTAATGCACTTTCGATGTATAGTTTTTCTTTGCATACGGCGAAATAACCATCAAAATGCTGCGGTGCGCATCAACATGATCGACACCGTTTTGGGCATCGTCTTCAGTAATTACAATGGCCATATTTTGCCAGAAAGGCGTGTGCGATAAATATTCCACAATCCGGCCAACTGCCAGATCGTTATCGGCCATGTAACTTTCCCTGAAAGGGTAACCAGCCTCGGGGCGTTCGCCTGCGCCATGATCGTTCGGGAGAATTACCGTTATGATCGAAGGCATTTCGGTACCGGGCTTTATCCATTTTTCGTCAAATTCTTTGATAAACTGGTGAATCCGGAACTGATCGGGAATGGCCATGTTGTAGGTCGGGTACATTTTTGAGGTGCGGGAAAACATGGGCAACGGAACCGGATAATTCACATATTGCTTTATTCCTGAATATTTGAATGATTCATCGTAGAAAGCTGGTTCGAACATGGTTCCAAATCCGAAGTTGTAAAATTCAACATTGTTGCGTTCGAGGTGGTCCCACATCGATCCCGCTTCGTTGTAATCTTCAGGATAAATGGCACCCGCTGAGCCATTCATTGCAAGGCTTCCCGGCGCTTTCGAACTGGCTTTGTATTCCCGGTTTCCACCGTAACTTGCAGGGACGGTTGATTCAACCCACTCGTTTGGATACGTATTTACCAGCCATCGGTGTCCGTCGGCAGAAACATCCGAATCGACATAAAAATTGTCGGCAATTGTGAATTCTTTGGCAAGTTTCAGGTGATTGGGCATTACCGTCGCGTTTTCAACTTTCAGCGATTTATTGCGGTTGGTAAAAGTGGCGCTGTGCCCATAACGTGCGATTGTCGGATCGCCGACTGCATTTTCCACCTGGCCGAAAACCTCATCGTACGTACGATTTTCCTTCGAGATAAAAACCAGGTATTTAATTGGCGATTCCTTTTCGCCGCCAAAAACCGGAATCGGATTGTTTGCCCTTTGTTTTCGAACTTCGCGGTAGTCTTCAATTTTATAATTGTTCTCAATAACCTGCTGCGTCAGAATTTTCAATTCCTTGTCTGAAGGAATATCCATTACCGAAACCGTTCCTTTCATCAGATTACCGATGTAGCTGCCGGAATTTCCTTCATGAAAATCTTTTCCTCCATTGGGGCCGCTTCCAAAACCTTTGGCATTGCTTACCACCAGCGTTTTTCCATCAGGAGTAACTTCAAGTTTTGAAGGAAACCAGCCCACCGGAATGTGTCCAATGACTTTCAGCGTTGGAACATCGATTACTCCAATTGCATTTACTCCCGCTTCGGCCACATACAATCGTTTCTGATCGGGCGAAATGGCCAGCCCAAAAGGAATTACACCGCGAAATTGTTTAACCGCAGGATGCAATTTCAACGGAATTTCGGCGGCAATGGTGTCGTGAATGATGTCGATTACAGAAACATTGTCGTTGGTTCCGTTGCTCACAAAAACATAGCGATCGGTTACTGCCAGCGAATTAGGGCTCGAACCGCCAACGGCAGGAATACCTTCGATGGTTTCGCCTACCAAAACACCGGTTTTTATTTTTGCCTGAATTTCGGGTTTTGATGGATCTTTTACCGAAAACGACCACACTGAAAACGATTCGGGAACATTCGGATCGCCCAGCCCGGGAATATCAAGAGCGCCTATTTTTGTTCCTTTTTTCATTTCTTCGGAACCGAAGCCAAACGCCGGAAAATCCAATGCGTTCTCATAATCTTTTTCAGCCTCAATGTTTCCAATTTTGCTGTATTCGAACATGCCCACATTGGCAACATATACTTTTTGTCCGCCGCGCGAAAGGATTACACCAAACGGGTATCTTCCGGTTCGGGCACTGCCTATGATCTTCTTTTGCTGAGTGTCAATCACAATCAGGCGAAACAACATCTGATCGACCGCATAAAGGTACCGGCCATCTTTGCTCAATTTCATGTCGCCGATGTAGCCATCCGGAGTTAATTCTCCATTAACGGAAACAGAACAATCAACCGAATCCAGCTTTTCTCCTGAATCGACCGAAAAGAGGTAGATTTTATTCTCCTGACCGCCTGCCACATATACGATTTTATTATCCGGAGAAACTGCCAAGCCCATAAAAACAGAAGCGAGTACTCCTTTATCGGTGCCCGGTCCGGGAGGAACCTGCAAAACCGTTGGATTACCGGATCTCAGATTTTTAATGATTGAAATAGAAATGGGTGAAGTTCCGGAGTTGGCAGTAACGGCAACGCTTCCATCGGCGCTCAGTGTTAATCCGAAAGGATGTGGCGCCACTTCAACCGATTTTCCGTAGGGAGTTAAAAAACGGCCATTGGGAATCACTGTTTTTCCTGATTTGTCTATCTGCGTGTATAAACTTCCGGAGGGGGAAGAAACGACCTTTAGATTTGGCAATTTCTGTTGTGAAAAGGAAGAATTGATAATCAGGAAAAAAAAGCAAATATTGAAGATGTGAATTAATTTCATATAGGAATTATTAGAATTATTGACAACTGAATTATTACGATTTTCTAAATGAAATAAACTATCGGGCCAATTTCATAAAACAGTAAACATCTCCGTAAGCATCACCTTGAATAGAAAATGGCGTTCCATGTTCAATATCATGCCAGCTGCCAAGTTTACTCATCCAGATTCCGTTCAATTTCTGGCGAGATGCATGAGTACATTTTTCAGTTCCCCTTTCAACGTAAAGTGCAATTTTAATAAACCCAGCTTCAAAATCACAAGATTCACAGAGTTCAAATCCTCTTGATTTAAAAGCTTCGATATATGCAAAAACACTTGGGCTTACTTCAACACCTTTCGTCCACCAATACCAAACACCATCAAAACGTGGTTTGGTATCAAATTGCATCCACCTATCTTTATACAGACCAAAAGCCCATGCAATACAATTGTACTTAATGTCCTTACTGCTTGTAATGTTGAAGTTATCATCATTTGAGAGCCCAGGAAATGTTTCGAAAGCCTGTGCTTTGATTAACTCAACATTTTCACCCATAACTTGCAAGCTTGTTCGATAGTTGTGGCAGGATTATTTGATATAGTTTTATTGAATATTAAATTCAATGACCAAACCAATGGAGACGGTTCTCTTGTTATCTCTTCCAAAATAAATGGAACCACATCTTCACCCATCGAAACTATATCTTGAAAATTTTTATCATTAACTATTTGTTCAGCAAATGACATAAACATTGTATTCTTCTTCCATGCTGTGAATCTTTGGTCAAAGCGAGATTTAACTGAAAAATGAGAATAAATTTTATCATCGGTGTGTTGAATAATATTACTAATGGACGAACTCGAAATAACATTATCTATTACGCTTCCGTCTAGAGAACCATACGAGAATGCAAATGCTGAAACTATTATTCCGCCAGAGATGGTCAAAGGAATTAATTTCCTGGTTTTAATGTTATTTAGTTGCATAATGCTAACGTTTTAGGTTTTACCGTGTCAAAAAATATTTTGTTTTTCACTTCCCTAATTTGTTCCATATGTTTAGATATTAGAAGCAAGTCAAATTTAAGCTGACTATCATCTAGAACATCAATGTCCAGATAATAATCGTAACTATCTGTTCCGTTTGGTTCTAGTGCATTATTGATGATTGCCCTAATATTTGAGTCTGGAACGTGAATATTTATTCGAAATGCATATTTCACTAAAGGGTATATCGCCTCAGATTCTGTAGAAATCATCTTCGTAAAATAATCTAAAGGATCCTCAAATGAATCAAGAGAAAATTTATTTACAAATCGAATTGATGTTCTTTCAATATAACGATCCTCCAATTGCCCCACGAGCATAGTAATACTTTCTTGAACTTCCTTCTTAAAAGAATCCCAACCTGAATATGCACTTTCGCTGATGAAGATCACACTGTCCTTTTCAATTATTAACTTTCTCTCTTTGTCTTGAGAAAAGTAAATGTAAGAGCTAATTTTCGTATTAGCCTTAGCACTTAGAGTAGATATACCCGGAGCTGGTGTACCATGAACATCAATATCAGAATGATAATTGTCAGACCGGATAGGAAACATTAATTTAATAACCTTGTCATTAGCAATCATTTTGCTTAACTCACGATCATCTGAAGAAGCGAATTTAAGCTGAAATATTGCCAATATTACTGGAGGTGAATTTAAAACAGGCCAGTTTGATTGCATCACTTTTGTCGGTTATTAAATTTGTTAAAGGTATTTTTATATACGAAAATAATAAAATGTCCTAATCCTTTGCAAAAGTAATCCATAAACATTAATAAAAACTTATTAAATCCATCATTAATAATAATAAAGTGTAGTGACATGTAGTATAGAAGTCTCAATATTTGTTAAACATTCGTGGAATGAGGGATGCTATCCATAAAAAGACGTATTTTCGTAACAAAATCTAAAACCAATAAGCGTGCATCAAAATCTGGTACTGATCCCTACCTACAACGAAAAAGAAAACGTCGAACGAATGATTCGCAAAGTATTTTCGTTGAAAACGCCTTTTCAGGTATTAATTATCGACGATAATTCGCCGGATGGAACTGCTGAAATTGTTGATCGGCTTATTCCTGAATTTCCGGACAGGCTTCATATACTGAAACGGGCAGGGAAAGAGGGACTCGGAAAAGCATATCTGGCCGGATTTCACTGGGCATTGGCACGTCCGTATGAATATATTTTTGAGATGGACTGCGATTTTTCACACAATCCTAGATATCTGGAAAAACTGTACGCTGCCTGTACCCAACAAAATGCCGATCTGGCAATCGGATCGCGCTATATTTCAGGAATTAACGTGATAAACTGGCCGCTTGGCCGGGTATTGATGTCATACATTGCTTCGATGTATGTGCGAACAATTACCGGAATGAAAATCATGGACACCACTGCCGGGTTTAAATGTTACCACCGGAAAGTTCTGGAAACCATTGATTTTGATAACATCCGGCTGAAAGGGTACGGGTTTCAGATTGAAATGAAATTTAAGACCTGGAAACACGGATTTAAAATAGTTGAAGTGCCCATCATTTTCAAAGACCGAACACGGGGAGCATCGAAAATGAGCGGTGGCATTTTTAACGAAGCGCTTTGGGGCGTCCTGAAAATGAAGATCAGAAGTTGGTTTATTCGTTACGAAAAAGCAATTTAAAAACACAAGATTATGAAGACACTCATTAAAAATGCCCGGATCATCAATGAAGGACAGATTTTTAGCGGAGCTGTGCTGATTGATGGAGAATTGATTGCCAAAGTTTTCTCCGGTGAAGATATTCCTGCTGAATTCGCTCTGGGAGCAAAAGTGATCGATGCAAATGGCAAATACCTGGTTCCGGGAGCCATCGACGATCAGGTTCATTTTCGCGAACCGGGGCTGACCCACAAAGGCGAAATTGCTACCGAATCGAGGGCTGCCGTTGCCGGTGGAGTGACTTCGTACATGGAAATGCCCAACACCAATCCGCAGGCAGTAACCCAAGAAATACTCGAACTGAAATACCAGCGCGCTGCTGAAGTTTCGGCTGCCAACTATTCGTTTTACATGGGCGCCACCAACGACAATCTGGACGAAGTGCTGAAAACAAATGGTTCAGATGTTTGCGGAATAAAAATATTCATGGGTTCGTCAACCGGAAATATGCTGGTTGACAATGAAGAAGTGCTTTCAGAAATATTTAAAAATACCAAATTGCTGGTCGCTACGCATTGCGAAGACGAACCGACAATTATCCTGAATACTACCATTTACCGCGAAAAATACGGCGATTATGTGCCAATTTCTGCGCATCCTAAAATCAGAAGCGCCGAAGCCTGTTTCAAATCGTCGTCAAAAGCTGTTGCGCTGGCTTCTAAATATGGAACAAGGCTGCATGTTTTGCACATTTCAACTGCCGATGAAATGAAACTTTTTGCTTCGGGACCAGTTGCTGAAAAGCTCATTACTGCTGAAGTTTGCGTGCACCATCTGTGGTTCGACGAAAGCGACTACATTGCACATGGTAACTTTATAAAATGGAACCCTGCTATTAAATCGCCTGCAGATAAAGCTGCACTTTGGAAAGCTTTACTTGACGATAAAATTGATGTGGTGGCTACCGATCATGCCCCGCACACCCTTCAGGAAAAAGAACATTCGTATTTCAAAGCGCCAGCCGGTGGGCCGCTGGTGCAGCATTCGCTGGTAGCCATGCTCGAAATGAGCCGGAAAGGAATGATTCCGGTCGAAAAAGTGATTGAAAAAATGTGCCACGCCCCGGCAGACCTGTTCCGAATCGATCGTCGTGGATACATCCGCGAAGGATATTATGCTGATTTGGTATTGGTTGATCCGGCGCAATCGTGGGTGGTTTCTCCTGAAAATATACTTTACAAGTGCGGCTGGTCGCCCTTCGATGGAACAGAATTCTCGCACCAGGTAACCCATACTTTTGTAAATGGCAACTTGGTTTATGCTGATGGAAATGTTGTTTCAGGAATTCAGGGCAAAAGGTTGAAGTTTAACCGGTAGAAAATTTATCTTAAAATAGAACGTAAAAGGATTTCATCTCTGGGGAGGTGGAATCCTTTTTGTTTTTCATGCAACAAGCCCTGAGTAATTAATTCCGGGAAAAGGGAAAAGGTTACCCTCTTGCATGTATGTTCTAAAATAAATTCTACCATATCGCTATATACCAAGCACATACTGGTAGTTATACAGGGGGGGGGGGGGATTTAATTTGCTATTCATAATTCGACTTTATACATTTACACATAATTTGGTTGCCAGTTTCAAGATTATCAGGAAGAACGCTTGTTCAGGGGAAGATTTGGCAACTTTGGTAAAGTGGGCTTACAGCAGTTATAAACAAAACACACTTACAACTCATAATGGAGTTATGGTTTATTCAGCAATTTAATTTTTAAAATATGAAACCAATTATGAAGTATTTTTTCATCGCTATCTGTATTTCATTTTCCAGTAACCTGGTTTCTCAAAATCTTATTTCAGAAAACAAAATCTGGAGAATTGGAGCGAAAATTTATTCCGAACCTTGTTGTGGACATAGAAATGATGCATATAAGTTTCAGGGAGATTCAATCATTAACGACACTACCTATGCGAAGCTCTATACTACCACCGATGAATCTTTAACAAACTGGAAAATATATGGTTTATGGAGAGAAACGGACGGTTTAAAAATATTCAAGCGAGATTTATATTACCATAAGGAACAATTAATGTACGATTTTTCATTAGTGAAAAACGACATTTTTATTACTCAAGGCATCACCTTCAAAGTTGACTCTGTTCTAATCTTCAACTGGGGAGGTAAACTGCGAAAACATTGGTATCTCAACCCTGTTTCGGGTGATGAATTTCATCGTACAGTGTGGATTGAAGGAGTGGGTCAGAGAAACTACTTTTTATCGAATATTAATGGGAGCATTGGTGCACTTCCTTTTCTTCTCTGCTATACAGAAAACGGACAACTCGTTTATCAAAACCCTGAATACAATACCTGTTTTTACACGTCATCAATAAATATTCAAAACCCAACAAAAGGATTTAAAGTATACCCCAACCCGGTTTCGGGCGAATTATTTGTTCAACTCACCACGAACATTGATGAAAATTATACCCTCGAATTGTACTCCTTAAAAGGTGAACTGGTAAAAAAAGAGTGTCTGGATGCTGGAAACAATCTGCATCGGGTTGACACGAGCTCACTCCGAAATGGAATTTATATTTTGCGTTTGATTTCAGACTCAGGGAAGTATTCCGAAGAGGTAATCATCAAAGAATGACTCAATAGTAAAGGAATTCCATCTTTCAAAAAGAGATGGAATCCTTGTTCAACAAATCAAGTTAACAGAGTTTGTTGGGCGATAACGCAGAATAGTACGTTTAGCGCAAATGGGTGTTGGTTGATCCGGCACAATCGTGGGTGGTTTCTCCTGAAAATATACTTTACAAGTGCGGCTGGTCGCCTTTCTATGGAACAGAATTCTCGCACCAGGTAACCCATACTTTTGTAAATGGCAACTTGGTTTATGCTGATGGAAATGTTGTTTCAGGAATTCAGGGCAAAAGGTTGAAGTTTAACCGGTAGAAAATTTATCTTAAAATAGTTAGTAAAAGGATTTCATCTCTGGGAGGTGGAATCCTTTTATATTTTAGAAAAATGCAACAACACCTAATTTAATATACTGCTTATCCCTTTCGGTCAAGCTGAACTAACAACTTAATTTGGTACGCTTGATCAAGTTTTGGAATCTATGAAAAGTTAATTCAATTGTTGATTTATTTGTATGTATAGACATGCATTGAAGAAAGAGCAATGATTTATTGGTCAAAAGAAACACTGATTCATGGCTTTACTGAATTTTGTTGGGTTTTCTATCTAAAAACTGCTACCAGTGCAAATAGTTTGTCGATTTCAACATGTTTTTGATCAGAGGAATTGCTTTGACATTGGTTTTCTAACTGGCACTTGACTAAAAGGGATAAGCAGTTTTAATATATTCCCAAATACGGCAAAAGGTAACCCTTGTTCACATTAAATTCAGACTTCCTGACCTCTCGCACATTAATTTGTCGCTAATTTATAAATCAACCTAAGTTCTGTACCCGGATAAATTGTTTCAGAATCGGTTAGCAGTTCACATAATTTTTCTAAAGCACGATTATCCCTTGGGTTTGATAGTGTGTAGATTTTTATTGTTAATGTTCGTTGCTGGTAATCTGGAACTATGTCACCTCTGGACTTTATGATGCTTTTTACCAGTGAACGGATTTCTTCTTGTTTTTTGTAAATCTCGCTATTAAGCAACGCTGCGACTGTTGTTTCTGCCCGGTAGCATATCATTTTTATGATGTTTTGAAACAGTTTGCCCTCCATGTCCAATTTTGTATACCTTGTATTTTCAGGCATGTTTTTCACTTCTATTTTATAAGGCTGCTGTTTGCGTGCCTCCAGTAATTTTTGTTCTTCGTCTTTCAATTGGTTGATCTGGCTGATTTGTTTTGTTTGCATTTTTAGGTACTGCGGGGCAGTTTCCAAGTCGCTATTTACATTTTCTTCATTTAACAAAAATAGTTGGGCATGTCTGCGGTTTATCTTTTCGCGTATTTTTTTGATGGCTTGGGTTAGTTTGCTGTATATTGGGTTGACTACCATCACCCCTTCATTTATTTGTTTTACAAGATAATACATCATACGGTCGATATCGTATTCTTGCCGGAGGTATTTGAAAAAATTTTCCTGGCACCAGCGGGCGAACATATAAATGGCTATCCAGGTTAGGTCCAACTTTTGGTTGGTGGTCAATATGCTGGTTTGGTGGGAGTCTTCTGTTTTTTTTCGCACTTCGCGTATTTTCATGCCTTCCAGTTCTATTTCACGTTCGGCCAATTCCATTTTTATTTCATTGCCATCAACGGGGATGGAGTATTGATGGAATTCACTTTCAGGCCACTTGTCTTTTACGTTCTTATTATAGGTCAGCACGGCAATCCGGTCGTTTTCCCAATAGCTTTTAAATGCTTTGGGGCTATATCCTTCGCGGTCAAATGTTAATGTGAAACGGGGCAGTTCAGGATCATCCAACAGATCCTGTTCGCTTACCGGAAGGGCTACCTGCTGCTTTAGCCGTGGTATGATTTGGGTTGAAAGCATTTCCCCAAGCTTTTCGTTTACTTCGCCAGTGACCACAAAATAAGGCATCCCCTGATGGTTGTTTACCCAAAACTCCATGATGGCCGGCATGCATAATTTCAACCTGGATATGTGCTTTTTGCCAAGGTTTGCCTGATCTCCACAATATACTTTGGGATGTCCGTCGATATAATAAATTGTTGTCCCTTCTGCCTTTACCCACTTGCTGGCCTGGGTCATGCCCCATTGTTCTGACTTGTTTTGCTGGATGATTTGTTTTAGCCGGGCCCTTAAACATCTGGCTTCGGGGATGCGATCCAGACCCATTAACTTCCCAAACTCGCCCGGGCTGATGTGTCGTAGTTGTTCCGGATTATGGATACGGCAAAGGTACATGAAGGACAAAAAAAGAATGGTAGTGTCAAGGTCGTAATATACATCTTCTATCTCTTGATAGTGGGGCTTGTAATCCATCAGCCCTTGTGCCAAAAGGGCTGGCAACATTAGCAAAACCCCGGCATGTTCAAGGCTTTGGCAATTCTCAAACCTGATTGGTGTCTGTTTCAATTCTCCCCGGCTGGCGGCAATCCGTTCTTCAACACGTGTGGCTCCTGTCCCTATTGCCATTGATGCCTCAAAATCAATAACATTCCTTTCTCCGGGGGTACTGCCTTGGCGGGCTTCAGGGTTTTGAGTTAGTGTTTTTTTTTTAAGGTGCCACTTTTGAGATGATACCGTATGCAACTTTCGCTCACCCCTAAGGTCTTGGCCGTGGTCAACTGTGACTTTCCATCATCCAATAGTTGCTGCGCTTGCAGCATTAACGGTTCAGTCATTTTATAACATTCCCCCCGGTGGTCAACTTGGTTAAAAAAACTTTCTATCCCCTGTTTCCTGAGCTTTTGAGCATAACGCTCAACATTCCTTTGGCTGATACCCAAAGCTCTGCTTATCTCTGAAGCATGGCATAATTTGCTTTCCACCAGATTGGCAAGTATGTAACGGTAATTGTTAGTACTATCGACATGGTGGCAAAAAATCGGGGACCCATTATGAAGATAATAGATGAATTCATCCTTCTTGAAAAAACCAACACTGCTGTTTATAAGCTTTGTACTTTCTGGGAATATGGGCAGTTGCATTTGCATATGGATATCTTTTTACCAAATTTACGACAGTTTGATTTACGACAACCCATTTACGATCTAATTTATTTTCATGTAGTTATCAGGATGGGGTCAGGAAGTCTGAAGTTGCAGGATCGCTTCCGCTAAATTCTGCTGTTGATAGTGACTTTCATGGGCCATGTTCAGAAATTTCAGGACATAAAAAGCATCAAAAACCTGAAAGAATCGTTTCCTGAAAGATTCAGGAGTTGCGCTATTCCGATTAATTTCTGCAAGTTTTTCTTCAAATGAAACGGCATTTAAATATTCCTGAATGCTTTGCGGCAAAGAGGTTAGGATTTCAGCGTAACGATTTGAACTGACATTGTAAAAACTATCAACATGGTCAAACAATCGCTTCAGATCCAGAAAAGCATCAAAACGATAAGTCAGTGCCAAATCCTCGGTAAAGTTCTTCCATTTGGTCATCGCTGCTCCGGTTCCAAATGGAACCCTGTCGGAAACACGTCCTGAAGGATAAACAAATGCATCCGTAATTTCAGCCAAACGACCCAATTTGGTGAGTTTGTGCAAGAAGTAAAAGTCTTCGCCTGCTTGCCTGCGGTTCATGCCGCCTTGTTTTACGTATGTGTCTGCCCTCACTGCAAACGCCGATCCGATGGTATAAATTGAATTCGGAAATCCGGCGAAATCCAGCGCTTGTTTGTAGTAATGGAGGTAATCCTCATACATTCTGATTCCCGCTTCCTGTCTCGCATCTTCCATCTCTTCAAAACGATGCCTGAAGTTAATGGTAGCTGCAAAACACGATTTGCTTTGCGAAAAAACCTGTACGATCCTTTGCAGGTAGTTGCGCGAAACCAGACAGTCGGCATCAAGAGAAACAATCACACCTTCAGGGCGGTTAACCGCGTTGAAACGGCGGATCGCCTCGTCCATGCCAATTTTTCGTGCCATGCCGGCGCCTGCAAACTTTGCCTGTATTGAAGGAGCATAAAACGGATGAAGTACCAGATTTTGGCGGTCGTTCGTTTGCTTCCATGCAAGCAATTTTTCGAAAGTTTGCTGATTGATTGCTTTCACCGGTTCAGTGCTGTTTTCCGAATCGTTGACTACGATTAGCACTTCACAAAACGAATCCACCGGCTCGCATGCCCATACCGATTCTAGTGTTCTGATTATTTCAGGTTCGTTCAGGCACGGAATCATTACAATCATCGAGAGGGCTGGAGAGGCTTCTTCTTTGATGAAGGACGGATAAACAATGTTATTTTGAATGTACCTGTCAGCAAACATGGTCGGATTATTCAGAATTTATATATTTCTGTAAACAAAAAAATCCGAAGGTCATTCGGATTTTTTTTTAATATTTTTTCAATCAGCTATTTTACTTTCCCTTTTGCTTTTGAATACCGGGCATTCAGATTTACCAAAATTTCTTTGGTGATATTGTGCGAATCGTCGCCAATCAGCACCTCGCCGGCATTAAAAATATAACTGTATTTTTTATCCTTGTTGTAAATCTTCAAATAGTTCATCAGGCTGTCCAGCAATTGTTTGTTGTTCTCAGCTTGTATCTGGGAAAGTTTTGTTGACAATTCCTGATCGAGTTTGGTTATTTGTTGTTCTTCGCCCATCAAACGGTCACGTTCCTGCATTGCTCTTTCCTGGGTAAGGAACCCACCGCGCTGTACCTTTTCCTGAAAAGAGGCCGCCTGAGACTCGAAACGACTGCGTTTATCACTGTATTCTTTCGAAAAAGCTTCCTGTTGTTTGGTGAAACCGTCATGCATTTCCTGTGCAAAATCGTAATTAACAATCAGAGAGTCAACTTTGATGTATGCAATCTTTAATTCGGAAGAAGTACTGCCTTCACCAGCCCCATCTTTCCCGGCTCCATTTGATTTATTTCCACTAAAATGCAGAATGTAGATACCTGCAACTGCAATAAACAAAATAACAATAAGTACCAATGATGTATTTTTCATATACGTCGAATCAATAAATTTTGCCCAAAAATAAAAATTTAATATCAGTAAACACCTTTTATCCCGATTATTTTTCCCTTCAATGTACGAAACCCTATTCAGGAGAAATAACTAATAAAAAGCTGTGTAAAATCATAAGTTGACCTTGATAAACATCATTGAATTCAAGCTTTCAGGTGAAGTATTTTTACCTTATAAATTTTGAAAAGAAATCAACATAACATGTTCAATCAATTACTCGCAAACGCATTGCCTTATATGCCCCAAAAGCTGATCTGGATTTTTTCCAAACGCTATATTGCCGGGGAAACAATTGAAGACGGGCTAAAGGCTTGCCGCCAGTTGAACCAACAGGGAATTGAAGTTACCGTTGATTTACTTGGCGAATTCATCAAAACCATCGAACAGGCAGAAGAAAACAAAAAACAATACATCGAAATTATCGAACGGTTTACTTCGGAAGGAATTGTTGGAAATTTTTCGCTTAAACCTACCATGTTTGGTTTGCTGATTGACAAGGAAGTTTGCCTGGCCAACATTGAAGAGGTGGTTAAAATAGCTGCGGAAAAGAAAAGCTTTATTCGCATCGACATGGAAGACTCGCAATGCGTGGATATTGAAATTGAACTTTACCGCAATCTTCAGCAAAAATATCCGGCCAATGTTGGTTTGGTTTTGCAGGCTTACTTGCGACGGACTAAAAATGATTTGCAGAATATGAGTTCAATTCATTTAAACGGTACTCCACTCAATTTCAGGCTTTGCAAAGGAATTTATGTGGAACCGAAACAAATTGCATTCAAGTCGTTTGAAAAAATTCAGGAACACTACATTGATGACCTGAATTATATGCTTGATCATAACATGTATGTTGGAATTGCAACACACGACAAACAACTGGTTGAAAAAGCATTTGAGATTATCAGGGAGAAAAAAATTGACAAAACTAAATATGAGTTCCAGATGCTTTACGGTGTCACCCCCGAACTCAGGAGCAGTATTGTACAAAAAGGGCATAAAATGCGTGTTTACGTTCCTTTCGGAAAAGACTGGTTTGGGTATTCGACCCGCCGATTGAAGGAAAATCCGAAGATGGCTTCACTCATTGTAAAAGCACTTTTTTTTAGGGGTTAATTTTAGGGGTTATTTGAAAGGGAGGTTCTGTAAAAGGATCTCCTTTATTTTTACTGAAATTTTATCCTTGCATTCTCATGCCATGTTTCATTCCCCTTTGCCCTTTTCCTTGTCTCATCATTCCTTTGTGGGCGTCAAATTTCAAACGTTGTTCGTCTGTTAGTTGGGCACGCATTTCAAGGCGATGTTTTGCCTGAATTTTAGCCATTTCAACTTTCAAAGCGCCAATCTTTTCAATGTTTTTGTTGATGGCATTCAAATCTGGCTTTTCAGCAGTTGTCAGCGTTTTCTGACGGGCGTTGGCTTCTCCAAGTTCGTTGCGGATTGGCTGAATCTGTTTTTGTGTAGCCAGCATACTTTGTTTAAACGCTTCTTTCTGGGCATCGGTCAGGTTCATTCCGTTTCCGGGACCTCTTTGTCCTTCGTTCATGAGCAATACCTTATCTCGTTCGATAAAGGATTTTTTACCGCCCCGATCAATGGGTTGTGCAAAAATTACAACCGACATACTCATCAATACTACAAGCATTAAAATTTTTGTTTTCATAATTTCTAATTTTTAAAATATGTTTTCTGAAACTTTGCTAAAATTACACCTTGGATAGATCTGAAAATAAAAGGTTTAATGCTTAACTAAACTTTAAGGTTTCTTTAACAGTTCCCGAGGTGTCATTCTGAGCGCAAAGAAGAACACTTCCGAATATAAGGTTTTATGAGTATCCGGCTGAGTACCTATACAGTTGAATAATGCAAAAATATCATTTGCCGTTCGCCTTTAGGCAACGGGTTGAATTGAGCAAAAATTATTGGCTTTAGCCCAAAATGCTGTGGCTAAAGCCATTGGCCGCGATCATCAATTTATCCGCCCCGATGAATCGGGACGGCAAATGATATCTTGGGTACACAGCCGGATAATCATATTAAGTTTTGTGCCGTTTTGTTGTTCTTTTAAATATATAATAAGCCGGAATCCCGGTAATGACTGTCAGCAAGGCTATTGATGATTCAACAGGCCTTTCAAGATAAGCCAGAACAAGAATGCCGACTCCGGTTGTAACATAAATGATCTGAGTAAAAGGAAATCCGGCCATTTTAATCGCCGCTGGCTGTTCTTTTCTTAATTTGAGAATACCTATCACCGTCAGTATCGGAAATATACCCAATGCGAATCCCATATAGGTCAGGATTTGCTCGAAAGTTCCGGATAGGGTAAGGATGATCGCGATGACAGCTTGTAGTACAATTGAATTGGAAGGAACCTGAAATTTTGGATGGATGTTGGCAACCGATTTGAAAAACAGTCCGTCTTTTGCCATGGAGTAATACACTCTTGGCCCGATAATTATAAACGCACTTAGTGAAGAGAAAAGTGCAAAAGCGATCAGTAACGAAAAGAGCGTATCAGCTGATTTTCCGAACAGATTTCCCATTGCAAGGCCACCGATCGAAATGACCCCTTTCATTTCATCCGGATTTATACTGTATATGTACAATACATTCAGGCCAAGATACAAAAGCATCACAATTCCGGCTCCGGCTATGAGCGACCGGGGCAGTATTTTTGACGGGTTTTTTATTTCGGCGCCGAGATAAGTTGAAGCGTTCCACCCGCTGTATGCAAACATGATCCACATCAGCGAAAGTCCGATGGTTTTCCAACCGCCAAATCCTGAAGTGATCCCGCCGCCTGTGCTGAAATTGCTGATGTCGCCATTCCCTGAAAGAAATCCTGCCAGCAAAAGGAAAACAATGAGTGCTACTTTAAGCAGTGTGAGGATATTCTGAATGAGTGCGCCTGTTTTTATTCCACGGTAATGAATAAAGGTAAATATCAGGATTACGCTTACTGAAAGAAATGTTCGGGTGACATCCTGATTCATGATTCCGGTACTCTCGAACCAGCCAGGAATTGAAGGCAATGCCCGGCAGAAATATTCGCTGAAACCCATGGCCGAAGCTGCAATCGGAGCCGAAAAACCAACCACGAACGAAACCCATCCGCTCAGAAAACCAAACAGCGGATGATAGAGTTTCGACAGGAAAAGATACTCGCCTCCGGCGCCCGGCATTGCGGCGCCAAGTTCTCCGTATGAAAGTGCACCGCAAAGTGCAATCACTCCTCCAACGACCCACAATGCCAACATTAACAGCGGATTGTTCAGCCCAGCCATCAAAAGACCCGAGGTGGTAAAAATCCCGGCGCCAATCATATTGGCAACAACTATATTCGTTGCAGGAAAGAGCCCGAGTTTTCGTTGCAGATTGTCTTCAGCCATGACGGAACCTGTTATTTTTCTGCTCTTTTGTAGCTTATCAGTAAACCGCCACCTGCTGAATTCAAAGTGGTCTCATAGTTTTTAAGGCTTCTGATGTACTCCAGGTAATCACCCTCACCCATTCGTCTTCTTTCCGAAATATTGTGGGTGGTGTAACAACCGCCGACTTTAAGTTTGGGGTCAACGTCAATAAAATAGTTTTTATACCAGTTTTTATCTGCATCGCTGAATACAAAATCAAACGGTCCTTTAAGTTCTTTCACAAGTGTATGGGCATCGGCAAGCCGGGCGTCAATGTATTCCGAAAGACCGGCTTCCTTAAAATTACGGAGTGCAATCTTGTGCCTGTCTTCATCAATGTCAATGGTAATCAGCTTCCCTCCGGTTTTGCTGAGCGCCCAGGCAATATAAATTCCTGAAAGACCGGTTGAAGTGCCAATCTCAAGCGCACTTGTGTATTTACCTTTTATAACGAGGTCGTAAAGTAACTGCGCGTCATTCGTCGGAACATTCATATCATGCCATCGCCCGGAATTCTCGGAAAGAAATTTTTTCACTTGTGCATCGAGTACAGGATTTTCCTTTAAAGCCTGCGCTTTTAATTGGATCGGAACAATCGTAGCGGTTAAAAGCAGGCAAAGAATAAGACCAATCATTTTCGTTTTCATACTCTTCTGATTTTAAATAAATATTAAGATCTTTTTTGACAAATATTCTGTCAATCATTTTTCCTGATTGCTTAGATTGTTTTTTCCTGAAAAGGTTTAATAAACCGATTTCATTGCCTCTCTGATTTCTTTCAGGAAACCTGCAACTTTCACTTTCGGGTCGCCTGCACCCAGCGTCTCCAATGGAATATATCCACGATAACCCGATTGCTGAATAATCTTCATCAGTTTGTTCAGGTCTGTTTTTTGCTCCACACCAGCGAAGTATAAGTTTTCTTTCAACTGCCAGCTTACCGCGTATGGAATTGTCTTTTCTATTTCACTGTACGGATCGGTGCGAAAGCTGCCAATATCCAGAATTAATCCGAACCAATCGGAATTAACACGTTGGATGATTTCGATCGTCTCGTCGGCAGTTTTGATAAAATCGTGGTGGTTTTGTATTCCCACTATAACCCCATGCGCTTTGCCAAATTCAGCACATTCTTTCAGGTCTTTCACCAAATAATCTACAACCTTTTCACGCGGAATATCTTTAGTGTCTGCCACTCCGGAGAAAACCCGAATGACCGGAATTCCCATTTTTTCGGAAGCGATGATCCATTTTTTCACCAACTCAACACTTGCTTTTCGCCTGGCCGGATCAGGATCGGTAAAATCGTTGCGCACACCGGTTCCGCTAATTTCCAGCCCAAGCAAAAAAGCTTTTTGTTTGATATGGTACAAATATTCATCCGAAGGAACTTCAGGATAACCCGGGAAATAATATGCGGTAATATCTACAGCATCGAACTGATTGGCAGCGCAATACTCCAATAGATCGTCCAGATTCATTTCGCCTTTCATCAGCGAACCATTGAACGAATAGGCATTCAGGCTGGTTTTTAATTTCGGTGGAAGTTTTTGCTGCGCGATTCCTGCCAAAGGAAGGCTTGTGATCAGGAAAAGAAGGATGACAATTATCCTAAGTTGATGCTTATGATTTCGGTTCATATTCAATAAGATTACAAATAATTACATAATTGAAACTATTAATTCAGTCATTACGTTGACGAATTTACTGTTAATTTAGTCATTACGTTGACGATTTTAGCAATTCCTAAATAAATTTATATGAGTATCCGGTTGTGTACCTAAATAGTTAAATATTGAGCGATTATCCTTTGCCGTTGACTTTAGTCAACGGTTGAAGGGGAAATGTGACACATGGACTTTAGGCCAATACACTGTGGCTAAAGCCTTTCACCGTGGTCTCCAATCTGTCCGTCAGCTGAAGCTGACGGCAAAGGATAGCTTGGGTAAACAAGCGGATACTCATATAAATTTAAATGGGCTGTCAAAATGAAAATGGATATTTTCCCTTCGATTTGTTTAAGCAATTATTTTACTGACACTTCAAAAATTTTACCTTTGGTTCGCTTAACCATATCCGACCATGAAATCAATCTTATTCCTGTTTACATTCCTGATTGTCACCAATTATGGAATCAACGTGTTGATTGATGTGTTGGGAAAACCTTCGTGGGTAGGGATTTCGCCAATTCCAAATAATTCGGGAACAGGCGCCAATGCTTCTGATTATTTGGAACGCCTAGAATTTATTGGGCAGTTGGTTGCCCGTTATGGTTCGAAAAAGATAAACACTTCGTTGCTCGAAACTGCTGACAAAGCTACCGGGCTGAACATGATTAAATATTACGAGGACGACAATGAACCGGACTATACCTGGAAATCGCCCCTTTGGACGGCTGCCAGTTACGCCAAATACTGCAACGCGGTGCACGATGGTTTTGGGGTGCAAACCACCGCCGAATATCCGCTGCTGGGAATCAAATCGGTTGACCCAGATGCCAAACATGTGATGGCCGGAATGGCTTCGTCGGATACTGTATATGTGAACAATGTGCTGAAAGCTTCGGGTGGCCGCGTTCCGTTTGATGTATTGAACGTACACCACTATTGCACCGATATGACCAATGGATATTCGCCTGAAAATGAGAAATATGGTTACGAAGTTAAGTACCGCAATTATTTCAGGTGGAAAAACCGTGTTTTGCCTGACATTCCGGTTTGGATGACTGAATTTGGCTGGGACACCTATCTTGCGCCCGACAACAAACATTCATACACTTACGCGCCCGCCCAACAGCAGGCCAATTATATTCTTCGGTCTTATTTGGTGTTGCTTAAATTAGGTTTCGAAAAAGCCTTTCTGTTTATGGATACCGATGGAAACAGTAAAGATATCCTTCAGTATTCGTCGAGCGGTTTGTTGACAGACAAAGCTTCGAAGTATGCCAAAAAGAAATCGTACTATTATTTGGCGACCATGCAAAATACATTGGGGAAATATGAATATTCCAGCGCGGTTTCGTACAAACAACTTTCAGGAAACAACGAAATTTACTGTCTGGAATTTACCAATCCTGCGAAGTCCGAAAAAGTGTTCGCACTTTGGACCCGCAGAACCGGTTCGAATACAGACAATGGAACGCAAACGAATTACCAGTTTGTTCCTGGTTTCCTGATTAAATCGGCATATTCCATCTTGCCAGCCGACCTCGACATGGATGGCGACACCATCATTCCACCGATTACTGACGATAAAATTGAGCTGAAACTAACCGAAACTCCCCAGTTTCTTTTTGTGTCAGAGCGAAGTACCTCTTCAAATGTGCAGCCTTCAGGAAAATTTGAACTGAACGTATTCCCGAACCCAACAAACTCCCGGATACATATTGCCCTTTCAATTTCTGAAAAACAGGAAGTAAATATTTCTGCTTATTCGGTCAGCGGGAAACTTGTACAAACACTTGTGAATGGCCTGATTGAACCAGGATTACATACCTATTCACTGGGCGATGGTTTATTGTCGGGCACTTACCTGGTAAGAGCGAACAATGCTTCTGAAAACATGGTACAAAAAGTAATTCTAATCAATTAAATTTTCTATTTCACCTTGATTTTGAATGCCCATGCATAACTGCACGAAGTTGGACGGGCTTTTTGCCGCGGATAATTTATGGTCAGGCCATTTTCCTCATTCCAGGTCCAGTCCAGGTTTCCGGGAACACCGAGCATTGTGATTTTCGAACCTTCAACAGGTTTTACCGACTTCAGTTTAAATTCATCGCCAGCCCATTTCAGGAAAGTGGCATAAACAAAATCGTCTTTTGAAGTAAATCGCGCATCACCTTCAACCTGAATTTTCCATGGACGGGTTCCGTAAATAGCTTCCCCGTTCACTTTCAGCCATTCGCCCAGTTTCAGGAGCGGATATTGTTCGTATTCGGGAATTAAACCGGCAGCCGTCGGGCCAACATTGATGTCGAAATTTCCATTGCGGGCCACTCCGTCGATTGTTTTATCGATGAATTCTTTCGGGCTCAGGCAATCTTCCATGTCGGTATCCTGGTTGTAACCAAAAGTTTTTGCGATGCCTTGCCAGAACGACCATTTGTGTGTAAGAATACCCAAACTGGCATCATTGTAGCTGTATTCAACATTGTATAAATCGCCGTGTTTCCCGCGATCTTCACTACCGAAACGATCGTTCACAAATACTTCCTGATTTCTTTTGGCAGCCTCGTTGTAGTAATAAGCAACCACTTCCTTCATTTTCCAGAACGGTTCCGGATGATCCCATTCTCCATCGAAATAGAAAAAATCAGGATGGTACAATTCAATCAGTTCCTTGATTTGCGGTATCATAAAATCATCGACATAATTGTCAACTTTTTTCAGTCCGGCATAAGGAATGTCTTTGCCTGTATAAAGCGGATTGTGCCATTCGTACAACGAATAATAAAGTCCGACTTTAAGCCCTTCCTTACGCGCGGCGGCAAAATACTCACCTAAAATATCTTTTTTAGGACCCATTTTCATGGAGTTTCTATCGGTATATTTCGTTGGCCACAAGCAAAATCCGTCGTGGTGCTTTGAGGTGATAAACATGTATTTGGCTCCCATATTTTTTGCAAACTTCGCCCATTCAGTTGGGTTATACGACTCGGCTTTCCACTGAGGAATAAAATCGTCATAAGTTGTATCGCCATATTTTTCGCGGTGATATTGGTAAGTTGGGTTCTTTTTATCGTGCATTTTGTGGCCATACCACTCAGCATATGAGATTCCTTTGTCGCGCGGAGCCCATGCCGGAACTGCATAAACGCCCCAGTGCATGCTCAATCCGATTTTGGCGTCGTCGTACCATTCGGGCATTTTGTGCGAGTCGAGCGATTCCCAGGTGGGAAGATATGGTTGCGCCGTAAGATTTTGAGCAGTAAACAGAACGGTAAATGCCGCCATAAGGCAAGCTAATTTTAGTTTCATGGTTGGGTTTCGTTAAATTTTAGTTTTTAAACTTTTAGATATTTAGTTAAGTATTACTTTTCGGGTAAATGAATTATCCTTGTTTGTCAACCGGAGCAGATAAATCCCGGGGCTTGCAACTTCATTTCTTAGGTTAAATGTAACTGTATTTCCCTTTGTGAGATACTGATTGTTCAGAATCGTTGATATCAATTGTCCCTGAAGATTGTATAAAATCAGGGTAACCGGCGAACTGACTGAATTACCTGAAATTGTAATTTCGCCGGAAGTTGGGTTCGGGAAAAGGCTAAATTCTTCATTTTTAATACCTGTCAAAACTTTTTTTCCGGTTGGAACCTGTTTTTCGACGCTCACATTATCGAGGTAAACATTGCCTGTAAACTTACCAAATCCAAAACCAAACCGGCAATTGTAATCGGTTGGCTTATTCATTTTTACTGTCCAGATGAATGTCTGTTTTACTCCCGTAATACTTCTGGTTGTTGAGTAGTAATTTCCATAGTCATCGTAGTTTTTCGAAATAAAAACATCTGCAATGCCAGGATTGTCAGACCAGGCATCGAACGTCATTTTGTAATTTGCAGCATTGATAAAAGGAATATTCAGCTGTTGGTCAACGATATGCCAGTTGGCCGTGCCCGGACTGCTTACATTAAGAACATAAACCCCGTCAACAACTGATGCTGTGGCTTTGTTGCCTGCGCTGTAAAAATAAAGATTGCCCCAGTATTTTAATCCTGAACTGAAATCACCGTTTTGGATCAGTTCATTTTTTTTTTTGAAAACCGGTATCAAAGTGATGTTTTTTGAAACTTCGATTGTCATCGGATTGGCGGAACCCATATGCAGCCATTTATCAAATTCGTAACCGTTTTCAGGTTTGGCAGTCAGGGTAACCATTGTTCCTTCAGGATAAGAATCCAGTTGGGGCGATACTTCAACAGTTCCGCCGGTTGATGGCTCAATGGTAAGTGAAAATGGTCCTTCTGTTTCCTGAAGTTGATATACTCTTACATAATCGATTAAAAACTTGTGCGGTAATTTTGTGTCGTCATGTCCTTTTTGATCGCCCCAACTTCCACCATAAGCCAGGTTCAGGATCATGTAAAACATTTTATTGAAAGGCCATACTCGCTGGTCGTTTGAGGGTTTGTTGTAGGTGTATTTTTTTACTCCGTCAGCATACCATTCCAGTTTGGTTGGCGACCATATAAATGTAAAAGTGATAAACCTGGTGTAAGGTTGGTTATAAGTAGTTTGCGTACCCGAACTCTGATGCCCTGAACCATTTGTTCCTTCAAAATGGGCAGTATAGTACAAATTGTTCGGATTCATCCCCACGTATTCCATAATATCGATTTCGCCGCTTTTGGGCCATCCTCCATATTCATCGTCGGTCGGCATCATCCAGATGGCTGGCCAGGTGCCATTGCCTGTTGGTACTTTGGCACTGATTTCAAACTTGCCATAAAGCCAGTCGCCTTTGTACCTCGATATTAAACTTGCCGAGGTATAGCTTGCCCCCTGAAATGCTTCTTTGCGTGCTTCAAGTATCAGAACGGTATCCTGAATACGTGCATTCTCCTTACGTTTATAGGTGTAATACTGTAATTCGGCATTGCGGATTTTGCCGACTTCGTAATCCCATTTTGTGCTGTCGGGCAAGCCGGGTTTATTAAATTCATCGCTCCAAACTTTAACGTATTTCTGCGGAAAGGCTTGAATTGCAAAGCAAAGAATAAAAATGGAAAGGATTAATTTCTTCATCTTGCTGTTCGGTTTAGTCTTCCAAATTTAGGAAGAAAACCCACGTTGACAACATACCGAAAAAATAAATCTTTTGTAAAGATCAATTCAAGATTTTACTATTTCTGATAAACTCTTACGTAATCAACTTCAAGCGTATGTGGAAATTTGCTGTCATCAATCCCGTGCTTTCCACCCCAACCGCCGCCAATTGCAAGGTTCAGGATTAAATGAAACGGTTGGTCAAAAGGCCATGCATCGAATCCGCTGTCCTCTTTCTGAAAGGAAAAATAGAGAATTCCATCCACATAACTTCTGATTTCATTTTCGTCCCATTCGGTGGTATAAACATGAAATTGGGAGATAGCAGTTTTCACCGCAATTGCCTTTCCTACCTGGGTGCCTTTTGTATGATTGTATTTTTGGGTGTGAACCGTCGAATGCACCGAATCGGGATCGTACCCAACGTGTTCCATAATGTCAATTTCGCCGCTTTTAGGCCATCCTCCATAGGTATTGTCCGACGACAGCATCCAGATGGCAGGCCATGTACCTTTTCCTGAAGGTAGTTTTGCCCTGACTTCAAACTTGCCGTATTTCCAGTCACCTTTGCTTTTGGTGGTCAACCTTCCGGAGGAATATTTTTTGCCTGAAGTCGGTTCCTGACGGGCGATGATTTTTAGAGTGCCATCGGTCAGCTGTGTATTTTTCAGATTGGCAACGTTGTACCATTGCGCTTCGTTGTTTCCCCAACCATACGTATTTCCACGGGTGTCGTAGTTCCATTTGGTCGAATCAGGCAGGCCGGTGGTATTAAATTCATCAAACCAAACCAGTTTCCAATTTGGATTTTGTTCCTTTTCAGCTACTTTTTTTAGCAGGATTTCAGGTTCGTCGGTAGTGATATAATCAATGTCGCGGGCAAGAAAATAATCCATCAGTAAAGGATCATTTACCGTCCATACATTTGTTTCAATTCCTGCTTTCCGGGCATTGCCAATCCATTGTTCGTCTTTTTTGAAAACGTTGAAATGATAATCTGCACCGGATATTCCATCCGCTTTTAGCTGTTCCGGAGAAACATTACCGTTGAGGTACATCGTTTTTGCCGACGGATCTAAACGAACTATTTCTTTCAGAATGTCATAATCGAAACTGATGTAGGTTATCCAGGGTTGTGCACGTATTTTATTTACTTTCGCAACAGCTTTCTGAGCCAGAAGCAATGATCGTTCCTTGCTGATCTGCGACGGTTTTAATTCAAGAATTAACCGGGTTTTCTGCTGTTTCATTCCAATTTTCAGATAATTATCGAGGGTTGGAAGAACTTCCCCATTTTTCAACGGATATTTTTTCAGACCCGAATATTTTGTTTTTTCGATGTGCAGCCCTTCATAAACCGGGTCGTGGTTTAGTACCAAAACTCCGTCGGCGGTTAGTTGTACATCGAATTCAGAACCGGCAACTTCCAGACTAATTGCCTTTTTTAACGAAGCGATCGAGTTCTGAGGTAATCCGTCTTTTTTCCAGGCCCCACGGTGTGCCACAACACCATTTTTCAGGAAATTACCCTGATTTATTGCACTATTAGTTTGAGCCGCTGATGGCTGGATGAAAGTTAGAAAGAGGAAAACGGAGAAAGTTAAAAATATTGTTTTTTGCATTTTATTTGTTTTTATTGTTTTTATAAATATAGTTGATATACTTCAGATCCTCTTTCTTTTAACCAAAAAGGAACCATTTGTAGCAGTATTTATTTGAAAAGGAGGTTTGTTATTTCGTTGTTAATCATTATATTACTTCATAGTTGCTTTTCTATTCGAACTGTTAACGCTTCCACCTTTACCGTTGATGATGCTCTTCACGACACTTTCCTTATTTCCGTTCAGCCAAAAAATGACTTTATGGTAAAATCCATTTTCAACTGCTTGCGGTGTTTCAATCGCCTGATCGACTATGACCGGGGCATCGTAAAAAACATTGTAAATACCTATTCCCCAAGCCTTGTGACTTTTTACATGATCGGCCACTTTGTATGACGCAAATCCAAACGTATCTCCATGTTTCCATGAATCAACAGTTGGTGGATCATAAGGCATTTCACTTTGGTAAAAATATACCCGACCACTGTCTCCATTCCAAATGGTCTGGTATTCCTGAAAATGCTCATTGAAAAGTCCATAAATTGTAACATTATCTCCGTTCACAATCAATCCATTGGCACATTTATTCTTGTCCCAGCCAACACCGGTACCATGGTCGGCCCGCCAAATCCAGGCATGATCTGCGTAAACATTGTTACTGTTGATCACCAAACAACGTGTCGCAGATCCTTCGTGAGGGCCGCCAACCCTGAAAAACACATCAAATAGAAAGGTAGGATTTGACTGATGATTTTTTTTCGATCCGGGTTTTCCAACTTGCATGAGTGTTTCAGAATGAATTTTTGCTGCATCAATCAGCAAACTGGAAATCGTCACCCCATCAATATCGGAAACTTCAATCGCTTTATTCCCATTTTCCGGAACCAGCGTAGTCATTCCAATTCCCATTACAACTGTTCCTGAATGTTTAACCTTCAGGCTTTCGCTTAACGAATATATCCCGGGAGTAAAAAGTATGTGTTTCCCTTTATTTAAGGCTTTATTAATCGATTTTGCATTGTCAACTTCAGGTTTGGCGATATAAAAGTCATCCATCGAAATTGTCTTTTCGTTACTCTGATCGTTCCAGTCAACACCGGTTGAATTTTTCTTCAACGCTGGAATTCTCAAAATAAATTTTCCTCCTGAATAAGTCCAATATGGTTTTTCGCGCACTTCAGGTGTTTCTTTGATGGTGGTAACCGGCTTTTCCGGCCAATTCTCCTGCGGGGCATTGACTACTCCAACATACATCATATTCCAAACGCCGCCGTCCCATTTTTCGAAAACTGAATTTCGCGTTAACCATTGTTGTTGCGAGCCGGAAAATACTGTTCCTTCAATTTTACAATCGGCCATAAAACCTCCGCTGGAAGCGCCCTCGAATAACTTCAGATTTCCCTTCACATAAACACGGCGCAAGGGCGCCGCCTGCGAAACTGCCCAGGTATTGGTTGAATCCTTCGCAGGAACAATCGTTAAATTCTCGGCTGTACGCCAGAAATTGCACAGCACATGTCCACCCTGATCTGAGTTTGACCTGACTGCCCCGACAATCACCACATCTTCGGGAGAATTTCCCAAACCCATAATGTGCATGTAGTAGCCAACCCTGACATCCAAATGATAGGTTCCGGGCTTAAACAGTAGCGCATAACGGTTTTTGGAAAATTCATTCTGGGGATAGACCTGACCGGCATGTATCGAATCGATCAATGTTTGAACTTCCTTCATATCCATTGCCGGATCGAACACAAACGTGTTCTTGCCGAGCAAAGGCTGATTGCATTTAGCTGCAATTGCCTTTACGCTTTCGGGCAACAGAACAGTATGATTTCGAACAGTTGACGATTGAGAAAATCCAATCTGTACTCCCCAAATAAGAGACAGAAAGGTGATTAATATATGTTTAGCGTTCATGTGTTTTTTATTTTTTTAGTTCTGTTTTCTGCTGATTTTCACCATTACCACACCCTGGGCAGGAACTTGCGCTCTAAATTTCTGTTTATAAGCACCCAGGTTTTTCTGATGCCACAAATCGCGGACAGCATGTTTTCCTGATATTTTAAGTTCAGTCCAATCAACTTCCACTTCCGCAATGTTCTTCCCACGGTTAAAAAGTCCAACCGCTTTCGAGCCGTCAGCCAGATTTTTGATCATTATAAAACTACTGTCAGCTTTCTGAATAACCAATCCACATTCGCCTAAAATATCCTGATTCACCTCAATCACTTCAGAATTACAGAGTACATTGATCGTAAACGCATCCAGCTTCGACATGTCGCCACTGTAAATCAGCGGGGATGCAATCAGGCTCCACAGCGACATATAAGCATATTGCATGGATGGCAACATCTTCGTAAGTTCCGGAGCCCCCATTCCATGGGCGTTACCAATCCAGCCAATCTGAATGTAATCCGGATCGTTCCATTCGCCTGGTTTTGAGTACTGTCTGTATTTAGTATTCCTGATGGCAACATCGAAAACCCGGTCGAGTTCAAATCCCAGGTCGTCGCCGGTACGCCAACTATTGCCACCAACTTCGCCACCCCATTTCCATACATCTGCTCTTCCGTATTGACACAGGTTAAAAACGATGTCGCGATCCAATGATTTCAGGATACTACCCATTTGACGCATTGGTTTCTGATACGCTTCAAGGCTATTATCATCTTTATGAATTCCGAAATACGAACACCAGTCGTATTTCAGAAAATCAAATCCCCAGGATGCGAACTGGCGAGCATCTTGTTCTTCGTGTTGATAGGCACCTGTAAAACCAGCACAGGTCAATGGTCCCGGAGAGCTATAAATACCCGCTTTCAGGCCTTTTGAATGAATATAATTGGTAAGACCTAGCATATCCGGGAAATAAATATTGGTATTAATATTCCCCTTGTCATCCCTCAGCGGGCCAACACGCAGCGAATCACTGGCTTTGGGGGCATTTGCCCAACAATCGTCGATGTTTATATACTGATATCCCGCATCGGCCATTCCACTGCTGATCATGAAATCGGCAGCTTCACGCACCATTTTATCGGTAATCCGGTCGTAATGGGCATACCAGTGGTTCCAACCCATCGGAGGTGTAAGTGCCAGTTTCTCTCCTGAAACTATTTTCAGTTTCCGCTGATCTTTCCCTTTTGAATTGACAGCTTTAATCGTCAGATTGTATTCGCCTTTGGGTGGAGTATTTCCGGTGATAATACCTGTTGAAGAATCAAGGTTCAGACCAGCGGGTAAATTTTTTACTGAAAACTGAATTGGCCGCTCGCCCTGACAAGGAATACGGTACAGAAATGGATTTCTCTGGCGACACCCATAAACCAATGGGCCATTGATGCGGGGTTGCGGTTTTGGGGCGGGCGTATAAACTTCCCGATCATTTAGACTTATTGGCATCCATACTTTTATTTCTCCACCAGTTTGGCTTGCATCTGCAAAAGGAACCAGAAATAGCGAAATAAAAAGTAAAGAACAATATCGGATTATTTTTTCAGGGAAAACAGATTTCATGTCCATTGAGCTCTAAGGTACAAAACATTCCAAATGTATTTATTGTGCCGATGCAGTAGTGAAAACAAATGCTTTCGTGATATAAACATTCATTCCTGTGGCCTCAGGTCGTTTTTCGCCTTTGACCACCAACTTGACGGTATGTTCACCAGGCTGAAGGTTCATCACATGCCAGATGCTTGTAGTGTGTTCCTGATTGGCATAAAAATAATAGGTATCGATTGTTCGATGCAATTTACCATCAACAAAAACGTCGGCTTTACCGCCATCTTTGTACCAGTTACCTTCGATAGAAATGCCCGTGCCGGTGAATTTTAACTCTGCCGTATCGCCTGCTTTTCCAGATACCATCGCCTGTTTTTCGATTTTCTTCTGCCATGTGGTTATTTCGTGGGCTTTCCAGTCACCTGTAAACTTCCATTCTTTGTCATCAAAAACAGAGATTATTCTCTCGAATTTAGTATTTGGAAACGAAATTTCCAATGGCAAAGGTTGAGGCTGTTGCACTTTGATGGAGATCTCTTTATCAGTCACTTTACCTCCTTCTTTTTGTATCAGTTCAAGAGCATATTCGTAGGTTCTGTTTACAGCGCTATTAAAAGAGTAAGTTGTATGGATAAACAACGAGTCGCCGACTGCATTAACACCTTCTTGCATCTCTTGAGGTAACCCGCTAAATCCTTTTATTACACCAAGCACGGCCATGGCATTCGACGGATTACAGTCCGAATCCTGGCCACAACGTGTGGAAACTTCAAGTGTTTTCATCGGGTCTCCGTTTCCATAAAGCAAACCCATTGCGATGTAGGCACCATTCAGGGTCGCATCGATATTGAAATCCAAACCGGCGCCACAAATGTCTTTTTTGCCCCATTTGACTTCCAGTTCATTCCATGCAGCTCTCCAATCGTTTGGATATAATTTGTGATAATCAATTACATCCTGAATAATGTTATAGTAGGCACTTTTTTCAGGTAATGATTGAATCGCCTTATTGACCAAGGTCGGAATGTCAGATTCGAAAAAAGCTTCACAGTATAGAGCAGCAACAAAAATACCTCCATATACACCATCCCCATAATTCATGATGTGACCTATTTTATCTGCCATTTTGGTAGCTGTCTGAGGCATCCCGGGGCACATGAAACCGAGATAATCAGATTCAATCTGAAAATCAATGTCATCGGCATGCATACTATATTCCGGACTTCCTGATTGTGGTGGAAAAATGCTATCGAAATAGTTTTTCCGTGCCTGCATATTGGCATGCCAAAGCTGATAACCAGCTTTGGCTAAAAGTTCCTGAAACTTCTTGGCCGGGGCATCAATTCCATATTGATCCATCGTTTCCATAAAGGTAAGCTGGACATAAATATCGTCCTGCCACATCGAACCTTTAATGTCAGCAGGAATCCATTTGATAGAATCCTCAAAAGTTTTACTTAAAGCCTTGAACTCGGTTGGAGCGCCATAAGTAACGCCAATCATTTTACCTGCCCATCCTCCGGCAATTTTGTCTTTAAGTTCTTCCGGAGAAATGGTTTTACTGTCAGTTGTTGTGTTTTTCTGGCAGGACATCAGCGTTAAAGCCAATATCCCGACGATGAATAATTTGTGTTTCATAGATATTTATTTTATTGATTGTTATTTAAAGCTCGAGTCTGCTCCGAAAAGTCTAAAAGCATGTCATTGCGAGGCACGAAGCAATCTCATTATACTGGTATTATGCATGTTAAGATTGCTTCACTTCGTTCGTAATGACGAAAAACCACTTTTCGGAGTGGACTTATTCCTTAATTAATTTAATGGCTGTCCATTGTTTTCCGTTAAATATCCTGACAATATAAACGCCTGGCGTTAAACCTGAAACATTCATGTTAATTTGTCTTGTTCCTACGCCATACAATTGCTTAGACTGAACTATTCCTGTCTTATCAAGAATAACTATTTTCCTAATGTCCTGGTCTGCTGATTTTACAATTTTTTGTTTTTCAAGTTTTGCTTCATCAACAGAAACGGTTAGATTGTCAATTGTGGGGTTGGGCGATATGCTGTAATACCCACCATAAGGCGATTGGGCAAAAAATAAAAAATCGAATTCTTCAGTTTCACAAGTACCGTTGTTAGTTAAGCGAAAATCCACATCAGCGCCTTGTGGTAAATTCATTACAAGTAAATTTCCGTCGGGGCCAGGGGATTGTGACCAATAATTACAACTGCCGTTTATCAACGACCAGGTTGCCGTTGCCCATTCAGGAGTAATAACTATCGCAGTAGAATTAACATTTGGTTCTACATAATTTACACCCTCATACTTTTTTATTAAGGGTGTATTCTGACCGTAATTGTTACGATAATAACCAGTGATTGTGCTTATACCGCTGCCTATAGTGATGCCGTCTTTTGTAATAATTCTTGTTTGCCCGCAAAAAGTAATAGTTGCACTCAAAGTGATAACACCAGAACTAATTTTAGTTAGCGTAGTTTGTAGTGAGTTGGGAGAATTAATCTGAGCTATCCCGTTATTACCAGGTATTGTCCATATTACGGTAGCACCAGTAGGCAAGCTAGTTATTGTATAAGGATTGGAAGTGCCGCAAACAGTGTTGTCGCCGCTGATGATTGAATTGTTGAGAGATATTAATGCCGCAATATTAGTTGTGGTTGTGCTTATTGCATTCGTGCCATTAGGGTCAAGCCAGTTATTTAATCTTGTAGCATTTGTTCCTCCACCTGTCCATGATATATCAAACCTTCCGTATTCTCCAATAGAAGGTATTTGTGTAATACACCAACAGGTAAAGTTATTATTTTGACCGCAAATGTTATTTTGATTTCCATGCAATTGTCCAATTATGCGATGATTTTCATCAAACAAAGCAGAACCAGAAGAACCGTGTTGGACTATTCCTTGGTCAAAACTTGCTCTCCAATGGTCATTTGCTCCTCCTTGATAGGATACGGAAACTGGTACTTGAAAATCATGACTTATCTTCATCAAATCGCCTCTTGGATGATGAATTGCGGTAGTGCTAAGGGCTGGGTTAGGTTCTCTTGTCCAACCGGAATATGTTATTCCAGAATTTGCAGGTGGTATTTGATTCAATTCAACAAGAGCAAAGTCGGTCTGAGTTTCGGGTAAATTTGACCGGAGTTGACAACCATTGAATTGTAAGTCTTCTCTAAACGTACCATTTGGTGTGCAAGTATTACTCCACGTTTGGAATTGGAATACCCAATTTTGAAGATTCCCATCAATACAGTGATTGGCTGTTAGAAGATAGGGGATATTTGTATTACATGTATTCATTATTAAAGTACCTGTACAAGATGTCTGCCCACCAGAAACAATTAGCGCAACAGAATTTCTTTCATTTTCCCATCCGTTACCTTGGGGACAAGTAACATTGATATTACATGTTGATGATGCGCCGGGGTTACCAAAGAAGCCTCCACCTATTTTTTTATATCCAAAGCCTATTTGATTCAACTTAAGTTTTGTAAACCCTTCCTCATTTCCTGGAGTTTTTAATAATATGTGCAATAAACCGCCTTGGTAAATTCTTGTCGCCCAAATATTTTTCAAGTTATTCTCTTTTGCTGTTATGCTATCAGTCATTTCATGTGAGGTAAAGATACTCAGCGTTGAATTTTCAGAAAGCGAAAACTCACTAAATTGTACAGAAACATTTAACGCATTTTCTGCATTCAGAGATAAAGAATGCATGACAAATCCGTTTTCTTCCCATCTGTTTGCAGCTTTAATGAAATCAATATCTAATTTCACGGCGACTGCAAACTTGTTTTTATATTCCGTTAAATCAACATCTTCTATAACTTCGTTTCTCAGCAACTTCCCAAATATAGCCGGTGCAATAATTTTCATTTCTGTTCCTTTGGCAATTGCGGCGCTAGTTTTTTCTTGGGGGATGCTTTCAAAATATATTTTCGTTTTCACCTGAGCACTTATGTTCAGGTGAAGCAAAATACAGCAAACAGTACTTAGAATACTGTAGAATATAACTTTTTTCATAGTTTATTTTTTGTGGTTAATGAATAGTTGCATGAAATACCTAACCCTATTCCTCTGAGAAATTTATTTCGTGAGTCGGATTCTGCTTCATCTGTAAAGGTTTCATCTGTTTTCCACCTGTCATATACAGGAATAATAATAGCCGGCCCCAAACTTATTTTTCCTAATTTCTTTAACAAGCTTGCAGATAAATTTGCAGAAAGCCCAAAGTTTCTACGAATTTTATTTTTGTAGTCATTATTTATCTGGGTATTGGGGTTCTCATATGTGATATGATAATATTGAGAATAGGTATAATAGTTGTTTATATTAGCACCAATAGAAATTTGTAAGTCTTTCTTCCAATAAAATAATTTCTCAATTCCAATATTGGCAGAAATGGTGTTATACCAATACTTATCAGTAAAGAATGGGATAAAAAGCGGACTTGGAAAGTTAATCAGCCTTCGTTCACTATTCCCAAAACGGGTATTTCTATTTTTCATCTTATTAAATGAATACTGATAGTAGCCAATGCCAGATTTAATAAATAATGATTGAGATTTGGAAAGCGGGTGTTTATAGGAAACAATTACTCCAAGACTCGTTCCTTTTAATGTTATATAGTTGCTGCTAAGTGAAGTTTCCGATGCTAAAAATTCTGGATAGGTATCATATCTCATATATGGATTTAGTTCGATTATCCCATGCTTTTTTTGTCCGAAAGAGGAATTGCCAAGAATTATGAATAAGAGTACAAAGCTTAGATGTCTCATAATGGTTTTTTATTTATGATAATTGGTATTTGCATTTTTTTAGCTGCTTATCCCCTTAGAACAAGTTTCACTTGTTCGTTTCTGATTTCCAACAATATACAGAATGTATTTATTTGCAATTAACTTGTTATAATGGTTTAATCAAAATCAACTTGACCGAAAGGGATAAGCAGTTTTCTTTAATCAAACCCCTTTTTTAAAAAAAATGGAGGAGGCATTGCATGTCTCCTCCATTTTAATTTTGCTTTTCAAAACTGCATTTCAGAAAATCGCTAATAATGCAGTGTGATTAATCAGTTATTGTAAGTACCATGGAATTTTGTTAATTCCATCAAATCCACCATATTGCTCATCAATCGCCTTTTTGTAATTTACAGGGTTAGTTACACTTTCATTGGTATCATATTTTGAGCGTTGAGGATATTTAGTTGGATCTTCAGGATTCATGCTGGTTGCCGGATCTAAAGGGAACACAGGATAACCTGTACGTAGAAATGTAGGATAATAGTTTTGACCAGCCTGAAAGTATTCGATCAACCATCTTTGCAACCATATTTGTTTCAAACGGTCTGCTTTTGTTGCAGCATAAGCAGCAGCACCGGTAAAATAACCATCAATATACGCTTGATCAATAGGCATTCCATGAGCAACGCCTGCCTGTCCTGTGAATGGAGGCTGAACCTCTCCTTGCTTACCTGTGCTAAGATGATAAGGTAAACTCATATAATAAGCAAGCTGTGCTTTTACACCATTTTCGTAATAAGCCTTTGCGTCTCCGGTTAGCCAACCTTCTTCTATGGCTTCGGCAATGATGAAACACTGTTCTGAATAGGTAATTTTAAGCCAGGGATCTCCAATTCGACTGACAGTATATCGAATGTTTACCAAAGAATACTCATTAGCAGCTCTGCCAATAGCTAACTTTTCGGTGGCTAATTCTGTAGGAGCTCCTACATAAGCGTCAAAATCAGAAGGTAATTTAGTACCTAAAGGAGCAATTAAAGCTAATGCCGGCTCTACGAAATAAAACAATCTGCGATCTTTCAATAACTTTAAATTATCAACCAATAATTTTGAACCGCACGAATAAATCCTATTG
This sequence comes from Bacteroidota bacterium, assembly GCA_030698405.1. Taxonomy (GTDB): domain Bacteria; phylum Bacteroidota; class Bacteroidia; order Bacteroidales; family Prolixibacteraceae; genus Aquipluma. Next base: position 12,643 of record JAUYMU010000112.1, on the reverse strand, counting down.
GTTTCTCCTTGATACATAGGATTAGAAGCGTTTGGATTATCAAAATATTTTAATGTAAAATCATCAGCATAACCAGTCATTAAATTGCCGGCCGCTACGATGGCTGCAAAACGGGCTTTTTGCGCGACAGTAGCTTTTTTACTGATTGTTTGTATCACTTTTAACTGCATGGTATTGCATAGTTTGCGCCACTTAGTGACATCGCCACCATACATGATATCGCCACCAAATTTTGCTCCTTTGGCAAATAAGACCTCCGCAGCTTCAAAATCTTTTAGAACTGCCGCAATTACATCGGCTTGCTTGTCATACTTAGGCTGAGTGATTCCATCGGCGGCCATTCCAGTCTCAGAATACGGGATATCACCTAAAGCTATTGTCATATTAAAGCCCATTTCAGCTTTTAAATATAAAGCTAATCCCTGATAGGAAGGCTCTGTTGGGAGTCCTTTGGCATATTCAACCATCTTTTTAAGATCAGTTAACCTTTTGAAACCGCCAAAACCATAATAAGGATAAGGATTATAATACTGACCGCCAATATTAGTACTTCCATCAAGTCGTGTAGTAAGCTTCAACCATAAATTGCTGTTGGACCAATCCGTTGCATTTGGATTAAAAAATCTATAGTTATCTTTCAATACCTGAGTTGCAATCATATCTGACGGAACAGTTGCTGCTGCATCAGGGTTTGTATTTAATTCCTCAAACTTGCTGCATGAAACTGCAACTGCAAGAGAAATCAGTGCTAAAAATATATATTTTAAATTTTTCATTGTTCTAATTGTTTAAAATGTAAGTTTAACATTAACCCCAAGGTATCTTAAGGCTGGATCTGAGAGATCTTCAGCAGATCCGGTAGCATTTCCACCAGTTCCCCATGGAGCATATCCACCACTATCAGGGTCAGAATATTTGAAATCTTTTGACCATAATAGTACGTTTTGTCCTACAAAACTAACTGATGCAGCCTTAACATAGCTATGTAAATATTTTTTTGGAACAGTGTAAGTTAAAGCTATCTCACGCAGTTTAACAAATGTCTTATCATGAGTATCTGCAGGTGTAGTTCTGGCTCCCCAGACACTATTGCTGTGTTCAGCATTCACGTAATCCTTATAGGTAGTTTTTATATCATTAGCTGCAAAAACACGTGTATCACTGGTAATATTCCCATAAACATCATAGCCAAATGTTCCTGATACCACTTTTACACCATCTCCAAGAAAGTTTTTAGAACCTGGAGTAGCAACATCTAATGCTCTCTCCGGCGTAACAGATTCAGGATGTACCCCCGATCTCCACATAAAACCTTCTGTTGATGAGTTCATATTACCGCCAATTACACCATCAAGAGAGGCAAATAAACTAAAATCCTTGTATCTTAAAGTTGAATTTACACCCCAAATAAAATCAGGATCTACGTAGCCTAATTTTGTGTCATAAGGATTAAATTGCAATTGCCCGTTAGCCCATACTTTTTTTCCGGTAGCAGGCTCGCGCATGTAATCTCTGCCAAACAAAACATCAACCCGTTCTCCAACTGCTGTATAACTATTTTTTGGGGAGTATGTCGCATCTAACTTGGTATAGTAGCGCGCAAAAGTGGACCAGTTAAAGCCCATATCCCATTGCCAATCTTGTGATTTAACAATGGCGCCACCAAGTGCGATCTCCCAACCACGACGAGATTGTTCTTCATCAATATTAATATATCGGCCAGTATAACCGGAAGCTCCTGATAATGGCGCTGTTTTCACAAAGTCGTACAAGTGTTTAGCATAGTAGGTTACATCAAAATTCAAACGATTTTTAAAAAGCATGGCTTGCAATCCTACCTCAGATGTATTAGCGCTTGCAGGAAGAAGGTCTAACCCATATAAATTACCTGGGGCAGCAGCACCATTCAAAGTATTCCAGGTAGCAGGATTAATAGTAAAAGCGCTATTCGCAGTAGTTTCATAAATTCCGGCCGGAGTTTTTGACATGGTCCAGGAACCTCTCACTTTCAATAAATCAAGCCAACTTTTTGTTGATTCCGGCAAAAGTTCTGAAACCACAAAACTTGCTGCTACCGATGGATAAAAGTAGGATTCAGCCTGGGTATTTATCATGGTCGAATTCCAGTCGTTACGACCTGTTGCTTCTAAATAAACCCATTTATTGTATGACACAGCAAAACGACCATAAATGGAATTTACCTGTTGAGCTCTAGAATAAGTTGATGTTCCGGCAGGGTTTACTGATGCTTTTAATGAGAAAAAATCAGGCACAGAAAGTCCCCCATTCGTCCAACCCAGAATATTATTATCCTGGTTACGGTATATTGTTCCTCCTGCAAGATATTCTACCTTAAATTTATCAAACGATCGATCCCCTGTTAGTAACAAATCAGTATTGATACTTTGTCCTTGAGTTTGTCCTATCATATAACCTCCGGTACTTCCACCAATCCAGGTATTTGAATTACCAGGCACACCTGTATTTCCACTTGAAGTTCTGGATCCCCATGCAATTCTTAATTGCCCTTTATCGGTGTAATAATCAAAACCTGCACGAACACTCGCTTTCAACCAATCGCTTAATTGATAACTCATTGATAAATCCACATTATAAATATCACGATGCACCTCATTCGTTCTTTCCCAAATGTCAAAATACGGATTGTTTTGTTGGGGTAAGGTGTAGTTTTGTGTCTGGTGTGGTGTAATCCAATAATTATCCTTATAGTCCAAAATATTGAAATCAGCAGGTCCCCAGATTAGTAAAGAATACATTGGATCATAACCAGTATAGGCATTAGTTGACTGATTTGGGGTTACTTTTTTAGAATAAGACATGTTTGAACTCAACTTGAATTTGTCTAAATTAATATCTCCACCAAAGCTATAAGTATAACGATTCGACTTTTGATTGGGATATACTCCTGTATTTTGAGTCCAGTTAACCGAACTACGAAGAGCGAGTATATCACCTTTATAACCAATATTAACATTATTGTTGGTTATATAAGTTTTTTCCAGAAAATTAGCAAAGTTGTCTTTACCTGAAGCGACATAGGGGTAATCAGCATAAGCCTTCAACTTGGGATCCCACTGGTTCCGGACTGTTCCGTCCATCAGTGTTCCCCATGATGCATCTGAGTTTTTATCATAGGCATTATTACTGCCACGGCCATAGATGCTTTGTTTTTCAGGTAAAGCTAAAAATCCAGCGCCAAACATGGTATTGCTTGCAACATCTACTGTCAATCCAGCCAAATTAGAAGTACCATTTTTAGTTGTAACCAAAATGGCTCCACTTGCTCCACGAAAACCATAAAGAGCCGAAGCGGTTGCTCCCTTCAGTACACTCAACGATTCTATGTCTTCTGAAGATATATCGGAAAGCGTCTTATTTTGATACGCAACTCCGTCAATTACCAATAAAGGATTCTCTCCACGAATAGTAACCACTGGAGCGCCATTAAAATCAGGAGTGTTCCTTACTAAAAGACCTGCTACTTTACCAGTAAGAGAGGTAGCCAGATCAATACCCGAAACCTTCTGTAAGCTCTCTCCGGAGACCTTTTGAACCGAATAACCAAGCGCTCGTTCAGAACGTCTGATGCCCAGGGCGGTAACAACCACTTCGTCAACACCAAAGGTTTCAACTTCCAAGACTACCGACAGGTTTGTCTTGTTTCCTACAAAAACTTCCTGACTTTTCATTCCAATAAAAGAAAATTGCAAGGTCGCATTTTCAGGAATACCGGAAAGTGAAAAATTGCCTTCGCCATTGGTAACCGTTCCTGTTTGGGTTCCTTTCACAACCACTGTAACCCCAGGCAATCCAGCTCCTGAAATTTCGGTTACCCTGCCTGAAACAGATTTTTGCTGCTGCATAGAAGAAACGCCATCAGCAGGTGTAATAATGATGTGACGATCGCGGATTAAAGTATAAACAGTTCCGGATTCGAAAATTTTTGATAGAATGACTTCTATCTTTTCATTCTTAACTTCAATATTCACTTTCCGTTCAACATCGATTAACTGATTGTTGTACAGAAAATAAAAATTGCTCTGATCTTCAATCTGTCCCAACACTTCTCTGACCGTTGAGTTTTTCATGCTCAGCGACAAGCGTGTTGTTTGTGAATAACTGGCTCCTGCAAGGACCTGAAAAGCGCTTATCAGGATAAGAAATAGTGAAACCCGCATAATCTTAAAAGTTTTTCGGTGTCCGGACAAAACCGAACAACAGATTTTCATCTTTTTTTTCATAGATTTGAATGATTAAATTTAGTAACATTTATTTATCTGCCCATTAAGGGTAACCCGAGAGGAAGTGTTGGCGCACTTCCTCTCTTCGTATTAGAGAATTACTTTTGGATTGCCATTTGATTTATTTTTTTTTACTGATTAGAACTTTTGATTTCGTTTGCGCCTGATTACTTTTTCCAATTGATGCCGGAATGTATTCGATCCGGATTGGTGATGATAATCCAAGTAATTCGATGACCTGGAAAAGTGATTCATTGTCGAAAGTGGTGGTAAACCGGTAATTCATGATTTCCGGATCCTGAACTGTCACTTCAATCCCATACCATCTTTCAAGTAACTGAGCAACCTGATTCATCGGGGTATTGTCGAAAACCAGTTTTCCTGAATGCCAGGCAATGTATTTGTTGATATTTTCGTTTCCAATGGTCGCTTTACCGCTTTCTTTCTCAATTACTGCACGGTCGCCCGGATGCATTATCGCTTCCTGTGTCCCGGAATTTCGCTTCAAGCTCAATGCAACCTGACCTTCTTCCAGCACCACTTCAATATTTTTATCTTCAGCAAAAGCCTTGTAATTGAATCGTGTGCCCAAAACTTTCACTTTCACGTTGCCAGATTGAACGATAAAAGGTTGTTCGGGATTTTTGGCTACATCAAAAAAAGCCTCGCCCTGCAAATCAATATCCCTGCTTTCTTCCTGAAAGGGGATTGAAAACTTAATGGTACTCTCCGCGTTCAGCCATACTTTTGATCCGTCGGGCAAAACCACCTGTGAACGAATTCCGGGAGGACTGGTTATTTCCTGAATGGCAAACTGAGAAGGCGATGTTTTTTGTGGATTGAAAAAGAGCCAGGCAGAGGCAAGCAGCAACGGAATGAAAAGTATTGCAGCAATCCGGCTGAGTGTATTCAGTAAAGAAATTGTTTTTTTTCCATTTTGTATTTGGCCTTGCACCTTTGTAAATGCAATTTTACTGTCAATATTTTCAATTTCTGAAATAATACGAACCGCTTCGAGAATCTGTTCCTCAGGCTCCTGAGCGACCCGATCTTTAATCAGATCATTTAATTTTTGTTGTATGTTGAAGTTATTTGTCATTTCAATTTCACGAATGGTATTAAACTGTTTTCAACTAAAACAACTGAAACAGATTTCACACGTATCCGAAAACTGATTTTTACTGAAAATAAACTATTGATAGATTCCGAGTAGAACCAGTAAACCAACATAGTCTTTCAATTCAACCCTCAGTACTTTCAGCGCTTTGCTGATCTGGGTTTCGACAGTTCGTTTGGAAAGATTTAATTCGGCAGCGATCTCTTCGTTTTTCAGGCCGCGCATACGGCTCATGATAAAAATTTCCCGGCATTTTTCAGGGAGAAGGTCAATTGATTTTTTAATTTTTTCCTGAAGTTCAGAGGCAATATACAAATCAGGATCGTAAACCAAATGATTGTTGGAAAGCTCGGTCATCGACCTGATGTACTTTTCTTCGATCTTTTTGTGTTTCAAAAAGTTCAGGCTGCCATTTTTTACAGATAAAAACAGGTAACTTTTTAGCGAGTCAGATGGAACAATTTGCTGATGTCTTTGCCAGAAACGCACGAAAAAATCCTGTACAATTTCTTCGGCTTCCATCCGGTCGGTGGTAAATTGTATGGCATACATCACCAATCCGGGGTAATAAAAATGGAACAACAACTCAAATGCTGTTTGATCGCCGTTTTTAAGCCGGACAATCAGATCTTTCTCATCTATTCCCTGAATGCTTTGCATGACAGCAAAGTTAGAAAAATGTTTTCTATTCGGTATCTACTTTGCCAAAAGTGAAAATGAGTTCAGGCAATTTATTGGTTTTGAAATAAGTCTTTAGCAACAAACTTTTTTTTTGAATCGACTTATTCCAATTTCCTGAAACAGTTTGTTGCTGCCGGGAAATTAGCGTTGGCAGTAAAGTAAATAATCATCCAAAATCTAACTAATTTCTTAATTTCGAATCCTTATTCATTTTCAAACGCTATATGGGTAATCAACGAAATTTGGTAAAGACGCTCGGATTGGGATATGTGATCATATTTGTAGTCGCAAATATCATTGGTTCAGGAGTGTATAAGAAAATTGCTCCGATGGCTGCTGAACTTCAGTCATCGTCGTGGATACTGGCGGCATGGATTGTCGGAGGAATTATCACCCTCTTCGGCGCCCTGAGCAATGCCGAAGTTGCCGGATTACTGGCCGATACGGGAGGCGAATATGTTTATCTGAAAAAAATTTACAACCGTTTCTTTGCCTTTTTATATGGCTGGTCGCTGTTCACCATTATTCAAACCGCGACCATTTCTTCACTGGCCTATGTGTTTGCACAGTCGCTGAATAGTATCATTTCAATTCCTGAAGTATTTTCATCGCTGCAACATCTTTCCATAGGAGGCGTTTTCTTTCCTTTTCAGGATTTTGGCGTTAAGCTCGTAGCCATACTGCTGATTCTGATATTAACAATTCTCAATATTTCAGGATTAAAGAGTGGGGCAGGGGTGAGCAAAGCCATACTCTTAATGGTATGTGCAGGACTTCTTTTGATTATTGTATTTGGACTAAGCAGTACGGTTGCCACGCCTGCCAATTTCATGGATAGCCGCGATCTTATCAGCGGAACCGTTACATTTTCTTCCTTTTTTACTGCAATGCTTGCTGCTTTCTGGGCTTATCAGGGATGGGTTTCTGTTGGTTTTATCGGTGGAGAGATCAAAGATGCTACCCGAAATATCCCGAAGGGAATTGTGATGGGTGTTTTTGTGGTAATCGCCGTTTATCTGTTGGTGAATGTGACGTATCTTTCTCTTTTATCCATTCCTCAATTGGTTCAGGTTCACGAAGCGGGCAATCAGATTGCTGCGGTAGAGGCTGTCAGAAGTTTCTGGGGAACCGGAGGGGTTTTGTTCATTTCACTGCTGATTTTGCTGACCACACTGGGATGCACCAATGCCAGCATCCTTACGGGTTCGCGTCCATATTATGCGATGGCCCGCAATGGACTTTTCTTTTCGGGAATCAAAAAACTGAACAAATTTAATGTGCCCTCCAATTCGCTTTTGTGGCAGGGATTATGGGCTTCGGTACTGGTGCTGTCGGGGACATTCGATCAGCTGACCGACATGGTAATTTTTGCCGTTTTTATCTTCTACGGCGCTACCACTCTGGGCGTATTTATCCTGCGACGCAAAATGCCCGATGCGCACCGGCCATACAAAGTATGGGGATACCCGTTTGTTCCGGCTATTTTTATACTCTTTTGTATCGGATTGATTTTTAATACGGTTGTTGCACGGCCACGCGAAGCTGCCTTAGGACTGATTCTTATTCTTTCAGGAATACCGGTTTATTTCTTCCTGAAAAGAAAATATTCTAAAGGGGAGTAGTTGGTATAATAAACAGGTCGTCTATAATTAACTTTGGCAAACAATAAAATATGCCTAAATTTCGGCTCAGAAATTTCCAATGACCAAAGAAAACCAAATAGAAGAAAGCCTGATCGGAAAGCTAAGCGATCTGAAATACACGTGGCGACCCGATATCCGTGACAGAGATACACTTGAACTTAACTTTCGAAAGAAATTCGAAGCGCTTAACCGCGTCAATTTAACCGATTCGGAATTCAGTCGTTTGCGCGATGAGATTGTAAACGCCGATGTATTTACCGCTTCCAAAAACTTACGCGAACGAAATACTTTTCAACGCGAGGATGGCTCATCACTACAATACACACTGGTAAATATAAAAGACTGGTGCAAAAACGAATTTGAAGTCATCAACCAGTTGCGGATAAATACGAATAACAGTCACCACCGTTACGATGTAATTCTGCTGATTAACGGCGTGCCAGTTGTACAAATTGAGCTTAAGGCGCTGGATGTTAGTCCGCGGCGTGCCATGCAACAAATCGTCGATTACAAAAACGTTCCCGGCAACGGTTACGCCAATACGCTGTTGTGTTTCATGCAACTTTTCATCGTCAGCAACCGCGCCAATACGTACTACTTTGCAAACAACCAAAATCAGCATTTCAGCTTTAATGCCGACGAACAGTTTTTACCCATTTATCAGTTAGCCAGCGAAGACAACCGGAAAATCACCCATCTGGACAACTTTGCTGAAAAGTTTCTGGCCAAATGCACCCTGGGCGAAATGATCAGCCGTTACATGGTACTTGTGGCCAGCGAACAAAAATTGCTGGTGATGCGCCCGTACCAGATTTATGCTGTAAAAGCGATTGTTGACTGCATTCACCAGAACCGGGGCAATGGTTACATCTGGCATACCACAGGAAGCGGCAAAACCCTGACTTCGTTCAAAGCTTCCACCTTGCTAAAAGACAATCCTGACATTGAAAAATGCCTGTTTGTGGTTGACCGTAAAGACCTGGACCGTCAAACCCGCGAAGAGTTTAATAAATTTCAGGAAGGTTGCGTGGAGGAAAATACCAATACCGAAACCCTGGTCAGGCGAATGTTGTCCGATGATTATGCCGACAAAGTAATTGTCACTACCATTCAAAAGCTGGGCATTGCGCTCGATCCTACCTATAAGAAAAACTACAAGGAACGGTTGCAGCCGCTTAGCAACAAGCGCGTTGTGTTTATCTTCGACGAATGCCACCGCTCTCAGTTTGGCGAAAACCACAAGGCGATTAAAGAGTTCTTCCCCAACGCGCAGCTCTTTGGATTTACCGGCACGCCTATTTTTGACGACAATGCCACTTACCAAATGATTGAGGGACAGCAGGCATCGTATAAAACCACCGAAGACATCTTTCAGAAACAATTACACGCTTACACCATTACCCACGCCATTGAAGACCGAAATGTGCTGCGTTTTCACATCGACTATTTCAAGGGCGAAGGTAAAGCGATACCCAAACCCGGTGAAGCCATCGCACAGCAAGCAGTGGCTGAAGCGATACTGACCAAACACGATGCGGCCACTCATTCGCGCCGCTTTAATGCTGTTCTGGCGACCTCCTCCATTAACAGCGCCATCGAATATTACAATTTATTCAATGACATTCAGGCCCGGCGACAATCAGAAAATGAGAGCTTCCAGCCGTTAAACATTGCCTGCGTATTTTCTCCACCTGCGGAAGGCAACAAAGATGTACAGCAAATTCAGGAGGACCTGCCACAGGAAAAAGCCGACAACGAACAGGCGCCCGAGGAAAAGAAAAAGGCGCTGAAAGCCATCATTGCCGGTTACAACAAACAGTACAAAACCAACCACAGCATTAACGAATTCGACCTGTATTACCAGGATGTGCAGCAACGCATAAAAGACCAGAAATACACCAATACCGACTACGCGCACGCCAACAAAATTGATTTGATGATTGTAGTGGATATGCTGCTCACGGGTTTCGACTCCAAATACCTGAATACCATGTATGTGGACAAGAACCTCAAATACCACGGGTTAATTCAGGCTTTTTCGCGCACCAACCGCATTTTGAACGACACCAAACCTTATGGCAACATCCTCGATTTCAGGCAGCAACAAGACGCGGTTGACGAAGCAATCGCCTTGTTTTCGGGTGAAGATACCAGCAGGGCCAAAGAAATATGGTTGGTTGACCCGGCGCCTGTGGTGATTGCCAATTATGAAAAAGCGGTGGCTGCCCTCAATATTTTCATGCACGAAAGTGATTTGGTTTGTGAGCCTCAGGCAGTTTACAATCTGAAAGGCGATACAGCCCGAATCGAATTTATCAACCGGTTTAAAGAAGTGCAAAGGCTGAAAACACAGCTCGACCAATACACCGATTTGAGTGAAGGACACAAAGACAAAATTGAACTGCTATTGCCTGAAGACCAATTGCGTTCATTTCGAAGTTCGTACCTTGAAACTGCCAAACGCCTGAAAGCAAGGCAGGACAAAGAGGGGAACGATGCCCCGCCCGATGTGCAACAACTGGATTTTGAATTTGTACTTTTTGCCTCGTCGGTGATCGATTACGACTATATTATGGGGTTGATTGCCAAATACACCCAGAACAAACCATCGAAGCAAAAAATGTCGCGCGAGCAGCTCATTAACCTGCTTAGTTCAAGCGCAAACCTGATGGAAGAACGCGACGACATTGTGGCCTACATCAATAATTTACAGACTGGCAAAAGCTTAACTGAAACAGAAATTCATGAAGGCTACCAAACATTTAAAGCTGAAAAATCGGCCAAAGAACTGGCTGCAACAGCCGAAAAATACGGGATTGAAACGGCTGCACTGCAACGCTTTGTAGATGGTATTATGAACCGGATGATTTTCGACGGTGAACAATTGAGCGATTTACTGGCGCCCTTAGAGTTGGGCTGGAAAGCCCGGACACAAAAGGAACTGGCCTTGATGGAAGATCTGGTTCCACTATTAAAAAAATTAGCCCAGGGACGTGAAATTTCAGGATTAACAGCGTATGAATAAAGTGGTTGAATTAAAAAACACAATATGAAGAACGAAATAGTGCTATATCAATCAAACGAACTACCTGAACGAATTGAGGTAAGGATAGAGGAAGAAACTGTTTGGTTGAATCGTCAGCAGTTGGCTGTTTTGTTTGGCAGAGATATTAAAACCATTGGAAAGCATGCCCTAATCAAGGTGTGTTTTTTGACGGACAAGTATTTGATGCTTACGAATTCTATGAACAAACAAAGATAGAACACGGATAACACGGATGCTGCGCAACGCGGATTTACGCGGATTAAAAAATCCGTATTATCAGCGCTTGAAAATCAGCGTTATCCGCGTACCAATTTTTACAAGAATAAACGATGAATAAACAAAGATGGGACACGGATAACACGGATGCTGCGCAACGCGGATTTACGCGGATTAAAAAATCCGTATTATCAGCGCTTGAAAATCAGCGTTATCAGCGTACCAATTTTTACAACAATAAACGATGAATAAACAAACAATCAATAAGATAGTGCCTAAGTTGAGGTTTCCTGAGTTTCGGGATACGGAGGCATGGAAGAAAAAGCAACTAAAAAATGTTTGTCAAATGCATGCTGGCAAATTTGTCAGTGCTTCCGAAATAAGTGAGAATAAAAAGGACGATTTATTTCCTTGTTATGGCGGCAATGGATTACGAGGATATACAAAGTCAAACACTCACACAGGAAAATATTCTCTTATTGGACGCCAAGGTGCTTTATGCGGGAATATAACATTTGCAACTGACAAATTCCATGCAACTGAACATGCAGTAGTAGTTACGCCCAAAGTAGATGTGGATACTGACTGGCTTTTTTATATGCTAATTAATTTAAATCTGAATCAGTACGCTACAGGGCAAGCGCAACCTGGTCTTTCAGTTGAAAACCTAGAAAAGGTCGATATTTCAATTCCTGGTAAAGAGAAAGAACAGCAGAAAATCGCCACCTGCCTTTCTTCCATTGACGAGTTAATTATTGCCCAAAGCCAAAAACTTGACACACTTAAAGTCCATAAAAAAGGCCTGATGCAGCAGTTGTTCCCCGCCGAAGATGATGCTTTTACAGGCTCAGCACGCGTGCCGAAGTTAAGGTTTGCGGAGTTTCGGGATGATGGGGAGTGGGAGGAGAAACAACTTGGAAATTTAGGTGAATTTACCGGAGGAGGAACACCAAGCAAAGCCAATGATTCTTTTTGGAAAGGAAGTATCCCTTGGGTTTCTAGTTCCGACATTTTCGAAGATTCAATTCATCAAATAAAAATCAGCAGATTTATTACTGAAGAAGCGTTAAAAGATTCAGCGACAAAATTGGTTCCTGAAAACAGTATCTTAATAGTCTCCCGCGTGGGCGTTGGTAAGTTGGCAATTACAAAGCAACCTGTGTGTACAAGCCAAGATTTTACAAACTTCACTCCAGATATAGACAATCTGATGTTTTTAGCTTATATTCTGAAATCACATAGTAAAACTCTTCTTAAATATAGTCAAGGAATGGCTATTAAAGGTTTTACAAAAGATGATATTTCAAAGTTGAATCTGTTTATCCCGCACCTTCCTGAACAACAAAAAATTGCCGATTGTCTTTCTTCCCTCGACGAGTTGATTGCAGCACAAAGCCAAAAACTCGATGCGCTGAAAACGCATAAAAAAGGGTTGATGCAGGGGTTGTTTCCAGGCATAATGGAACGCGGATGACACGGATTTTCAAACGCAGATAAAACGGATTTTTTTTATCAGTTTAAATCCGCGTTGCGCAGCATCAGCGTTATCCGCGTGCCAATTGTATCTTTACAATATAAAAACCAAATGAACGCAAGAAAAAAAAGAATGGAACGCTGATAACACGGATTTTCAAACGCAGATTGCCGCAGATTTTTTTTATCAGTTTAAATCCGGTGC
>JAUYMU010000107.1 GCA_030698405.1 Bacteroidota bacterium | reverse complement strand
GGAAACAGTTGAAGGCGATGGTGAATTTTGAAATCGAAATGTTTCGTACCTATGGCACTCTGGACTTGGTGGTGGAGATTCCTGTCCGTCACATGAATGTGACGGCAAAGGATAATGCTCTAATCAGCGAAACAGCTTATTTGTAGCGATATCCTTTGCCGTTGCCTTTAGGCAACGGACATAAAGGCGATATTGAAAACCGTCTGCGCGAAAGCTTTTATCAGGGCAATACCCTATTTTCGGACGAAACAGAATCCGGCTTCAAAAAAGTAGTTATATAAGGTTGCCTTTTAAAATAAGGTTTAAAGAAAAGGCGATCAATTTTATTTGGATACGGGATATATAAAAGATAGTATAAAGAGTATGAGTAAAACCAAGAATATAATTGGCAAGGAAATCCTGTTTTCTGTACTAAACAGTTATTCCCAGATATTTTTTTCCACATCGAAAGTGCTGGCTGCCTTTTTGGTGCTCATCAGTTTCTTCGATTACGGCGCCGGAATCGGTGGTTTGATTGCTGTTGGAATTGCAAACTTACTGGCTCATTATCTGGGCTACAACACGTATTACCTGAAATCGGGCATATATGGGTTTAACAGTCTGCTCGTCGGCCTGGGAATTGGGTTAGCTTTTCAGCCATCCTTCGAACTATATGCCCTGGTGGCCATTGCTTCCATCACCTGTTTCTTTCTGACCATTGTTTTTCAGGGCGTACTCGGAAAATACGGTTTGCCTTTTTTAAGCATCCCGTTTCTGGTAACCATCTGGATAATTGGATTGTCGGGCGGCCAACTTACTGCGTTGAACATTAGCGAACGTGGAATTTACACCTACAACGAACTCTTCGGACTGGGTGGCCATAAGATGGTTGAACTTTACAACTGGCTCGAAGCATTGGTGGATTCTTCGTTCATCCGGATTTACTTCTATTCACTCGGAGCCATCTTTTTTCAGAAAGGGCTGCTTGCCGGAATCATCATTTCATTCGGGTTACTGATTTATTCGCGCATTACCTTTGTGCTTTCCATACTGGGTTACTCGGTTTCGTACCTTTTTTATATCATGGTTGGTATCGAGTTTAATTCGCTGAGCTATACATTTATTGGATTCAATTATATATTGACGGCTGTGGCGTTGGGTGGTTATTATTTAATTCCCGGAAGAATAAGTTATGCCTGGATCATAATACTGCTGCCCTCTGTTGTGCTGATCACCATCAGTACGCAGCAACTTTTTCAGGTTTTTCATATTTCGCCTTATTCGCTACCGTTCAACATGGTGGTGCTCATGTTTCTTTATGCCTTGAAACTTCGGGAGAAACGGCCCGGCGGACTACTCGAAACTCCGGTTCAACTCGGTAATCCGGAGAAAAACCTCTATTTGCAGTCGGGCAACCTGAAACGGTTTCCGGCAAGGTTTCCAGTACCGGCATCATTACCGTTCTTTGGCGAATGGGAAATTAGCCAGGGCCACAACGGCGAACACACCCACAAAGGCGCCTGGCGACATGCCTGGGACTTTATTGTCACCGATAAAAATGGCAAACAGTATAAAGGCAGCGGCGATTTCCCGGAAGATTATTTTTGCTTCGGGAAAGCAATAACAGCTCCGTTCGAAGGAACTGTTGTGGAAGTAATCAACTCAATTGCCGACAACATTATCGGTGACGTGGATACTAAAAATAACTGGGGTAATACGGTGATCCTTAAACACAGCGATGATATTTACTCGAAACTTTCGCACTTAAAATACCATTCGGTTGAAGTGAAGGAAGGCGACCGGGTAAAGCAAGGGCAATTGTTGGGCAAATGCGGAAATTCGGGGCGTTCGCCTTATCCGCACCTGCATTTTCAGTTTCAGCCCACACCATACATCGGCTCACCAACCCTGGATTATCCTTTTGGACATTATCTGTTGAAAGGCGATAAATACACGTTCGAAACTTTTTCGGTTCCCCAAAAAGGGCAGTTGGTCGCCAATCCGGTAAAAAATGAGATGCTGGCCAAAGTCCTTCATTTTATTCCGGGGCAACAAATTTCAGGCGAGATGGTGGTGGAATCGGTGAAAACAGGTATTCAGATCCAACAGAGCAATTTCAACTGGAAAGTAAATACCGATGTTTTCAATTCAACTTACCTCGAAAGTGAGGAAGACGGTTCGCTGGCTTATTTGTACAACAGCGGTAACCTGCACTATTTCACCAATTTTACAGGGAAGAAAGAAACACCGCTTTATTGGTTTTTCCTGACGCTTTTTAAAGTCCCGCTGGGGTTTTTGCCCAACAGTAAAATAAGCGACCAGATTCCGGTTAATATGATGTTTGGCGGAATACTTAAATTCCTTCAGGATTTTATTGCCCCCGTATTTTTATTCCTGAAAGTGGATTATACCCTCGAATTGAAAAAGGCAGGCGACATTCTGTCGTCGGGCGATGTGAAAATGATTTCGGAAATCACAAAAAAAATTGCAGGACGTGAAACAGAGAAATATGATTTCAACATCAGTATAAAAGAAACCGGGGTGTTTGAAATTGAAATCCGGTATAACGATTTTAAAATTAAGATGATATGTCGAAACGAATAGGATTAATAAGCCTTTTTATCGTTTTTCTGACTGCTGTTCAGGCACAGGAAAAATTGAATTTCGCGATTGTAGATAAACGGTCGTACGAGCTTTTCGAGGAAAAAAAATGGGACGAACTGATCCAATTCTCTGAAGAAGCACGGAAAGAGGGAATCGATTTTTTTTACCTTCAGGCACGTACCGGTATTGCCTTGTACAACCAGGGAAAATACAGGAATGCAGCCCCGTGGTTTTTAAAAGCTTACGCGAACGACCAGTCTTTCGAATGGCTTCAGGAGTATGTGTATTACAGCCTTGTTTTTAGTGGCCGATACCTTGAAGCAGTTAAATACGCTCCATTTTTCTCGGATGCCATGAAAAAGAAAATCGGCTTTCATGATATTGGAGTTACCCGTCTGGCTTATGAAACCGGATACAGTTTTAATCCTGATTTTGAAAGCCTGAAAACGCGCGATTTCAGTACCGAGGTCAATCTGGGCGAGGATTATGGCGAAGGTTATTTCCTGAAAAATTATACTTTTCAGTCACTTGACCTCAGCCACCGGGTAGCGCCCAATTTTACCCTGAACCACAACCTGACTTATATTGGGGTAAACCGCGAAGCTGTTGTGGACTGGAGCGGACAAACCACTTCACCCATCAGCATCAATCAATTCCAGTATTATATAAACCCGGTTTTTGTAGTCGGTAAAAAACTAAAGATTTCACCCTCTCTGAATTTAATTTTCGGGAGTGGCGATGTTTATGCAGGCTATTTAAACAGAAATTTATCAAGGGCATTAGGCTTTTCAAAGGTAAATTACAGCGATGCCGTTTTTTCGACGGCTGTGTGGTCCGATTTTGGAAATTTTTCTCCCGGAATGGAATTCAATGCCGGAAGTATTAACGATTCCAAGTTTACGCAACTATCGTCGTGGATAACTTATTATCCGCTGTCGAATACCAAACTCTACTTTACGCCAAAGGTTTATTTCAAATCTGGAACCGACGGTTTTGGATGGAATGCCATGGGAATTTCGGGTGGAGCCACACTTGGGAGCATCCATTTATTGGGTCAGTATCTTTTTGGCGATATGGAGAACTTTGTCGAGTCGGCTGGTTATGTAATCTCCAACTTCCCCGGAAGATCGGATCGCAAGATCATGGGAAGTGTCTATTTCCCTTTAGGTAAAAAATATCAGTTTGTATTCCGGTACATCAATCAAAATGTGTTTGAAAAATATCAGGTTTATACCGATGGATATAAAGGTAACATATTGGAATATAATTATTTAAAACATACATTAACAGCCGGAATATCATGGAATTTCTAAAAAAGAGTGCAGCAGTTTTTATTTTGATGATCGTGGTGAACGCCGCATTTTCGCAGGCTAATCAGGCAGAATTAATGGCCGCGTTTTCGAAAAGTTACGCCTTCGAAAAGAATGGCAATTTTACCGCTGCTCTCGACCCGCTAAAAAAAGTTTACGACGAATCGTCTTATGAATTGAACCTCAGACTGGGCTGGTTAAATTACAATGCTGGTTTATTCGACGAATCCATCATTTTTTACAGCAGAGCACAAAAGCTGAAATCGTATTCGGAAGAAGCCCGTTTTGGTTTAATCCTGCCGCTGGCCGCACTCGGAAAATGGAACGATGTGATTAAAATATACGACGCCATTTTGGAAACAAGCCCGAACAACTCGGTGGCATTGTACCGGCTTGGACTGGTTTACTACGGACGCAAAGATTACAACAAGGCAAATACGCTCTTTAAAAAAGTAGTCGATTTATATCCCTTTGGTTACGACGGACTATTAATGCTGGGCTGGACTTCCTATTTTCTGGGAAATAGCGGTCAGGCTAAAGTGCTTTTTAATAAAGTAAATCTGTACAATCCAGGCGATAAATCGGCTAACGAAGGGTTGGGATTGATAAAATAAGCTATATCCTTTGCCGTCTGCTTTAGCGTTCGACTGAGCTCACGCCAAAGTCGGACGGATAAAAATGAAATAAAGGCCATTGGCTTTTAGCCATAGTATTTTTGGGCTAAAGCCTGGGTGTATCATCTTCCTTGCAACCGTTGGCTGAAGCCAACGGCAAAGGATATCAATCTAATCATAAATTGTTCGGTCTAAAAAGCAAGATTTAAATCAGCTAATCTTTAAAATCATGAAACAAATTATTCTAACCAGTTTATTGTTATTTTCAGTTCTTGTAGGATACGCACAAATTACCCTTCAAAAAACCTACAACTATTCCACCACAGTTGTGAAACTCGAAACGCTTGGCTACAAGTACTACCTGATGGATGTTCCGGCCAGCCAGGTCAGGATTTATAACATGGATCATTCTGTTTTTAAAACCATCAACTGCAATGTACCAAGCGGGTATTATTTGGCAGATGTTAAGTATGTTTCTCAAAACCTTTTCAACACCGACAGCCAGATTGAACTGGTATATATTTATTATAAATATGTCACAACTGCCACATCTTATTATTACATCTATGGCTCTCGTATTATTAATGAGAATGGGAGTAACCTGCAAACCATCGATGGCGCCCAGTATATTTTCGTAAATAAAACCGGAGATTCAGAATATAAACTCTTTGCTTATTGTTTCGATTATAGCATTTTTCCTGAAAAGGTTTGGACCAATATTTACAGTTTGACCGGCAGTTTGGTTTCGGCACTGAACATTTCAGGTAACCAACCCAATGTGTTTTTAAATGCTTATCCAAATCCGGCAACCGATGTCATCAGGCTTGCCTACGAGCTTCCGGCAAATGTAAAAAGCGCCAGCCTGAACCTGATCGATTCCAATGGCAGGGCAGTTAAAAACTTTCAGGTTGATGGCCACTCCGACCATATCGCGGTAAATGTCAATGATCTTTCAGCAGGAATTTACCACTATTTTATCGAATACGACAATCGTCGCACGTCTTCAAAAAAAATTATCATCAATTAATTATACAATTGGTATTTACCATTCGGGTAAACAATGTTCTAACAGACTAAAGTTCTGATAATTGAAAAATAGTAAATGGTAAATAATAATATAGTACATGAAAAAATGAAACGCTTCGCCTTACCCGATTTACTGAAAGGATTTGCTGTATTCCTGATTGTTCCGGTACACATTCTGGGAAAATTTATTGATTATCCCGGAAGGGAAAGTCTGTTCGGGAAAATACTGTTGCTGTTGGGCGGACCGGTTGCTGTCCCGTTATTCATGATAATAATGGGCTACTTCGTAGCGATGAGCAAAAAAAGTACCGCTCAGAATATCCTCAGGGGAGTACTGATTTTTATACTCGGTATTTTCCTGAATATCGGGTTGAATTTTCATTTTCTCTTGAAAATCTGGACTGAAGGCTGGAAGTTCGATCCGCTTCAGGCAATTTTTGGCGTTGATATTTTCTATCTGGCAGGTTTGAGCATCATTATCCTTTCATTGATAAAAACAATTACAAAAGGTCAGCAATTGATCGTTTTAGCCCTGATTCTGTTCGTTAGCGGATCAACGGCGTATTTCAATGAAGTATTAATGGTAACCGACCGGAATTACATTCTGCCTTTCATCGGCGGCGAATATTCCTGGTCATATTTCCCGCTGTTTCCATGGCTAACTTATCCATTGATTGGTTTTTTGTTCCAGAAGACGGAGCCAAAGATCAGGGAATTTATTCAAAAACAGAAAGTCGTTTCTGTTGCATTTCTTGCTTTCGTATTTATTCTGGTAGTTTTGTTTTCCCGGTTTGGCATCGAAACCACCATCAACCTTTCCGAATATTATCATCACGCTTTCCCGTTTTTATTGTGGACGTTGGGAGTTGACGTATTGTGGGTATTGCTACTCTGGTTGGTAGTTCAGAAATTCAGCGAATTCCCGGTAATCGTTTTTTTGCGGTGGCTGGGCAAAAACATCACTGTATTTTATATCGTCCAATGGCTGATTATCGGAAATATTGCTACAGCCATATACCAGACACAGGAACTTTCGAAATATGCTTATTGGTTTGTCCCAATTTTTCTGATTACTACTGCAATTGTATTTCTATACGAAAAAATAAAAGAGAAAAATGTTAAAATTTAAACTCCGTTTTGAGCTGAGCAATGTCCGAATTGGATTAAAGCGAAATGCAAGAGTATATTTCTAACATTTCCCTCTCGCGCAAGGACTATTTACCAGGAAAAATCCCATCATTCCACCCCAGAATGTACTCATAAACGGACTGCTTGTAATCGCACATGTTCCTGAAGTACAACCAACAAAGTGATAATACGAATAGCCGGCGATGGCACCGATTGTAATGGCTAAAAATGGTTTCCAGAAATTCCAGGATGTAAAAAATTCTTTGATTGTTCGTGGTCTTGGTTTAGCTTCGCAATTATTTTCCATAACACATTTTCTAAATTGTTTGTTTGCAAAACTAATAAAAGAAAGCCATGAATCGCATTAGTAACACTCAAATCGCTTCAATAACACCATTTTATTTACATTTGCACCAATAAGAATTACTATATGAGTGAAATTTTCAGCAATAACCTTAGTCCTGAACAGCTTGATGAGATGTTCAAAAGCGACGAAAAATGCCTTGAATTTCTGGCAGAAATAAAATGGGCAAATGGTTTTGTATGTAAGAAATGCGGAAACACGAATTCATGTGCCGGACAGGAACCTTTTTCGCGCCGTTGTACGAAATGCAAAGCCAAGGAAACCGCGACCAACGGAACGATATTTCATGGCGTGAAATTTCCGATCAGCAAAGCTTTTTACATCGCTTATCAGGTTTGCAAAGGAAAAGAGGATATTTCGTCGTATGAATTTGGCCGCCGGCTTTCGTTGCGCCAAATGACCTGCTGGAATTTCAAAACCAAAATACAACATGCACTCAACGAAATGGATTCGCTTTCTGAAAAAGAACGAAACACAATGGAGAAGATTTTAACAAGCTGAATTTCACTTTACTTCAGCGGATATACTTCCATACTTCCGCAGGAGGGACAAACTTCAACCTTATCATCTCCTGAGCAGGTTTCAACAACTTCCCAGTCAACTTCTTCGGGAGATCCTTGCCAATTGCATTTTCTGCATTTTAAAATAGCTGATTCCATCTTCAGATTGATTTATTTTTGCGCCACCAATAAAAATACCGGATATTTTAAACCCGATTCACGTTTTACTTCGAAACAGGTTTTGTAGTTAATATTCTTAAACCCGATCTGTTTCAGTATTTCGGCAAGTTTTTCCGGATCGAAACCCAAATGTACATTAACATCCGGACCATGAAACGAGCCGTCTTCAGGATATAAATCGGCAATTGCCAGATACCCACCAGGATTTAGCATTGAATAAAATGTCCCAATAATACTTTCATAATCAACAACATGGTGTAAAACCATTTGATTGTAAATGACATCGAAACGACCATCATAGTCCTTGTGCTCCAGATCGAAATAAATGGGTAGAATGTGATTGGTTTTGTGGTATTCAGTCTTTTCAACACAAACTTTTATCATTTCCGTTGAATTATCCATCAGGGTAATTTCTGCAAACCGATCTTTCAGCAGAAAGCTTAAAATCCCGGTTCCCGCGCCATATTCGAGGGCTTTCATCGATGGTTCAAGCGGTATCATTTCTTCCAGTCCGGCTGCAATTGCCAGCGAACGATCCATGTGCATTTTATCTTTGTCCCACTCACGGGCACGGGCATCAAATTCACTCATTTTATTTACTTTAAGTTGGTAATAGTTCTTCGTTATAAATGCTTTGAATAACCAAATCCGGCCAGAGTAAAACCGCATTTTCAGATTAACATTTCCAGTGTGGTGGTTGCCAGTTTGTTGAATGTATATTCGCGGATATCTTTAAAAGTTCCACGGATGGAACAATTATCTTCGTCTTTACAATGTTCACAGGGTTCGTAATACTTTTCAGATGTACATTTCAACATGGCAATGCTTCCTTCAAAAAGTCTGACGATTTCGAGTAAATTAACATCTTTAGGATTTTTCATCAGGAAATAACCTCCGTTTTTCCCCAGTTTGGATCCTAAATATCCGTTATTTTTAAGTTCAAGCAAAATGGATTCAAGAAATCGTTTGGGAATCCGCTCACTCTCCGCTATTTCATTGATCATTATTGTTCCCTTACCAAATTCCTTGGCCAGCCTAACCATGGCCAGCATAGAATATCTCGTTTTTTGTGTTAACATACTTATCCTATTTTGCTGATATACTTTAACTTTTCCATGTCCTTGATATCAATTGTTTTTCCTTCTAAAATTACAATTTTTTCGTTTTGCCATTTCGATAAAGTCATGATCACATTTTCGGTGGAACAACCTGCAAATTCGGCAATTTCTTTTCGGGTTAGTGAAAGAAGAAATTTGGAGTTGTGGTAAACTTCATCAGCCAGGTATAAAAAAATATCGGCTATCCTCCCTTCTTTCTGTTTGTGTGCCAGGCTTATAAAGTTCATGACCGATTTTTTGAACATTTCAGAAGCCACCTGAAACATCATCATGGCAAATTTAGAATTGTCTATTAGTACATCTTGGATCACTTTGGAGTCAATCATCATGACCTCGCAATCTTCAACAGCTATGAGCGAAAAAAGATTATTGTCTTTGTAAAAAAGATTGGCGCCACCCAAGATTTTTGGAGCCGAAACAATAGTCAGAATCAGGTTTTTACCGGAATCACTTTCGTAGTTGAATTTCACAATCCCTTTTTCGAGATAGGCAATGTGATTGGGTATTCCGCCCTGTTTCAAAATGGTTTCTCCTTTCCTGAAATTGAGTTTTACCGAGGTCTTTTCTAATTTTTCGAAGTCTTTTTCAGCAATGAATTGCGACGAAATTCTTCTGAACCACGAATACTCCTGCTTGGTTTCATTTAAAAACATGGCTTGATATTTTTATGATGGAATCCTGAATTTTTATTGGTCAATGATCCTTGACCTGATATCAAAAGTACTTTAAGTCGATAGACATTGTAGTCGTATAAAAACGTATTTTTAGAACTGATAGTTTTCTATACAAGTTGGCGTTTCAAAAGTCTTTTTTGGGATATGAAATTATTTTTTAGTAGGCTGGTACAATGTGCGTGAAACGATAAGTCGGGTTTGGACGACCCGGACTCAAACATCTCATAGCCACAATTTTTGAAGTGAGATTTTCTTTTGTTTTCTCATTTAGTATTTTAAGGACGATTTGTTCCAGCACTTCGGGACTCATCTCCACACGGGCATTTAAAGTCAAACGGGCATTCTTGCTTATTCCAGCCGATCCGCGGAAATTGAGCGTTTCGCCCCGACCAGTCAAATTCCCAGTGAGATAGTTGTCTCCAGCTTCAAGAATAAGTTTGACATGACCAACTGATGCTTGGTTGCTGTCGAACTGTTGACTCAGATCTTGCAAGAGATTTCGACCAAATTTATCCCAATCTGTTGGTTCGCCGCTAAGTTCTATACTACTATTGAGCCATCCCAGAACAGCTTCGCCTTCAGCATAAATATCGTAATCGACTACTGCCAGTCGCTGACCTGCATCAGTGCGATTCATTACTTCATTCAACCATTCTTCAATTCCTTCGCTGGTGATGGCGCTTACTGTCATTACATCAGCTTCTGGATAATTAAGTTTTACTTTTTCTTTCAGGATTACCAATTGGTTTGGTCCAATTAAATCTGATTTACTGATCAGAATGATGTCGCTTTCTTCCAACTGTTTTCTGAAAATATAGGCTGCGCTGGGATGTAAACCACCAGTTCCGCCGTTCAGAATATCAGTAAGTTGAGCAGGATCGGCCAATACTGAAAGTGGGCTGACAGAAAGCTCACTTTTCATATTTTCCTTGAGTGGCTGGATAATAGTGGCCGATAAATCGGTACAACTTCCAACCGGTTCGGCAATAATTACATCGGCATTGGCTTCGATTCGTACTTGTTTTATTGCGCTGATCAACCCGTTGAAATTGCAACAAAAACAACTGCCGCTTACTTCGGCAACTTTCACTTCATTGTGCAAAAGAATGGCCGTATCAACAAGGTCGGGAGCCTGATCATTGGTAATTAGTCCCACCCGTTTCCCACTGTTCATGATACGGCTGGCAGCTTCCCAAAGCAGTGTAGTTTTTCCTGCGCCGAGGAATCCTCCTACCAGAATAAGTCGTGT
The DNA here is from genome assembly GCA_030698405.1 of Bacteroidota bacterium. Classification (GTDB taxonomy): domain Bacteria; phylum Bacteroidota; class Bacteroidia; order Bacteroidales; family Prolixibacteraceae; genus Aquipluma. The sequence continues at coordinate 1,812 of JAUYMU010000107.1, read as the reverse complement.
TGTTGTCATAGTTTTATGGTTAAAAGCCTCCCCCAAACCCCCTCCACAAGAGGGGGCTTTAGGCGACAGCAAATCAATAATCCTATCTCCTTTTTTGAACTTGATGAAACGACCATCAGAAAGTCTTTCTCTCACAGGAGAATGACTATTGGGAGTTCTATCTGACAAAAAAATAAATTATAAAAAGATGAAACTTTCTTTGCTTCTATCTTAGAATCTTCAGTTTTATGTTTTACTTGCCCTCGCAATCACATTTTTCTGAAGAACCTTTCATGGTTGGCTCAAAAGCGAACACAAAAAACAGTGAGGCCAGCATTGCCCCAACGATTGGGCCCAGAATGTAAACCAGGAAAAAGCCTCCGCTTTGATCGGGGAAAGCTGCTGATTTCCAGCCAAAGATCCATGCGACCATTCGGGGACCAAAATCGCGTGCCGGATTCAGTCCTGCCTGGGTCAAAGGCGCAATCAGACAAATAATTAAACTAACGGTTAACCCGATGAACAATGGGGCAAGCGCATCCGAAGGGCGGCCAAGGTTGCAACCTTCGGTGAGGGCAAAAATCATCAGTACCAGCAGAAAAGTGCCAAAAGCTTCGGCTCCGATGGCAAGTGGCAACGACACTACCGAAGTGCTTCCGGGAGCCGCATAATATTCGCCAAACATTTTGGCCGTTTGCACCGATTCAACCGAACCCCTTACAATGCTATGCGCATTCTCGAAAGCCGAGATAGAGGGTGAGAACAACAAATAGATAGCCAATCCGGCCAGAAATGCGCCTAAAAATTGAGCGCTTAGATAAACGGGTAGTTTTTTGGCTACCATCCGTTTACTAATCACCATGGCAATTGTAACAGCCGGATTCAGGTGCGCGCAAGATAAATGCCGTGTCAGGTAAATTGACAGTGTTACGCCGATCCCCCAGGCCAGCGCTATCTGCATCAAACCCTGGTGGGCATTAAATAAAACGGATACGGCTACTGAGCCGCACCCGAACAACACCAGCATGAAGGTGCCGAGCGTTTCTCCTTTAAATTCTTTTGATAGTCGCATGGGTTAGTTGTTTTAGGCTATTTTTAAACTACAACAGAAATCCTCAGGCAGGTGCATTATTTTCAGGAATCCGGTCAGTATTACCTCCATTTCCTTTATTCTTACGACATCAAGACAATAGACAATTTTTACGCCTTCCTTGCGCCCGTATATCAGTCCGGCATTCTTTAATTCTTTCATGTGCTGATTAACTGTTGCACGGGTTAAAGGGAAATGTTCTGAAATGTCGCCGGTTAAACATGTTCTGGTTTGCGCCAGAAATCGAAGGATTTGTAGTCGCGCCGGATGCGAAAGCGCTTTGAACAGATTTGCCCTTTTCTGAAGTTCTTCATCGAAAAGCGCTGTTTTTGGAACTACCATAAGGTAAAACTTAGTTTTGATGCAAACATACATCAAGAAATCTCAAACCTGATAATTTGTTTTGTTAACGATGGTTAATAACTACTATCGAATCAATTTGTACATATCTAATTTTGGTATATAGTGTCTATAAGAAAACCTGCAATGATTTATAAATCAACAATATAGTGTTGATAACTTTTTTGAATCTTTTGGGTTTATTGTTTTGATAAGTTGATTATAATGCAGATATTCAGGGTATTATTACATGAGGATAGTATATTTTGACCATCTGACAAAAAAGATTCAATCATGAGAAAAAGATTCGAACAACAATTGGGGTTAGGGCAATTGCCAATCGAAGCGACGTATATTGATCCCAAAAGCAAGAATGCTTTAGATCAACTTTTAGCAGCGTTGAA
>JAUYMU010000106.1 GCA_030698405.1 Bacteroidota bacterium | reverse complement strand
TTCAACGCTGCTAAAAGTTGATCTAAAGCATTCTTGCTTTTGGGATCAATATACGTCGCTTCGATTGGCAATTGCCCTAACCCCAATTGTTGTTCGAATCTTTTTCTCATGATTGAATCTTTTTTGTCAGATGGTCAAAATCTACTATCCTCATGTAATAATACCCTGAATATCTGCATTATAATCAACTTATCAAAACAATAAACCCAAAAGATTCAAAAAAGTTATCAACACTATATTGTTGATTTATAAATCATTGCAGGTTTTCTTATAGACACTAAATAGACACCTATAACAAGTATAAAAAGGTGGCAGATTTTCTCATTATATTCGTTATTTTTGAATAAAATTTAAAAGCGATGGATTTGCAAGGCAGAAAATTAGAGTTTATCGAGGAGTATATCCGGCTCTCTGACGAAAAGATTGTCCTAAAATTAGAGAAACTGCTTCGTTCAGAAAAGGAGAAAGTTATAAAACTGGGTTTAAAGCCTTTATCTCAGATTGAATTGGATAGCATGATTGAGGAATCGGAATCTGATATCATACAGGAAAATGTTTTGTCACATCAGGAAGTAAAGCAGTCATTTAAAAGTAACTTACAGAGCCGGTTTTGATAAAACCAAGGTTTATATTAACAGGATATTTGATACCAGGCAAAATCCGAAAAAGAACAAATAGTTTTCTCATTAAGATACTTTTTTCTAAACTTTCCCCACCAGCTTTTTAAATGCCGAAATCATGGCTTTTTCGATCACCGGAAATTCAAGTGTGTCTTTGCCGATGTAAACGAACATGATGGCTAGTTGGAGTTCTTTTGCGGCTATTTCCTGATAGAATGCTGGTTTGTTCAGGCGGTATGCTTCGCGTATGCGTCTTTTCAGGAGGTTTCGTTTGACTGCACGCTTAAAATTCCGTTTTGAAACGGTAAACGCGGCTTGTACCGGTTGGGGTTGTGGTAATTCGGTTTTCAGGAATACAACTTTGAGTGGATACGATAAAAAGGAATCGCCGGAATTGAATAATTCTTCGATCAGTTTTTGGCTGCAAAGCCTTTCTTCTTTATGTAATGTGAATCCTTTCATCAAACGAAAATACATTAAAAAAGGGGAAATCAATTTTCCCCTTTTTGCTATATGGTCTTTCTTATTCTTTTTTCTGTGCCTGCGCCTGTGCCTTTGCCTTATTTTTTACTTATTGTGCTTCCTGATGTATTGTTCCAGTGCCATGGTCATCGAAGGGGCTTCAGCGGTTGGGGCTTCAATATCAAGCCTAAGTCCGGCATCAAGAACGGCCTTGGCAGTTGCAGGCCCAAAGCAGGCTATTCTGGTACCATTTTGGTCAAATGCCGGAAAGTTCTGTATCAGCGATTGAATTCCTGAAGGACTGAAAAATACCAGAATGTCATAATTAACATCTTTAAGGTCAGATAGATCGCTGCTTACAGTTTTGTAAATAAGAGCTTTTGTGTAAAAATATCCGGCTTTATCGAGCGATTGGGTTATTTCGGGTTGATTTACCTGCGATACAGGCAAAAGGAATTTCTCCTCTTTGTGCTTTTTCATCACATCAATCAAATCCGAAAATCTACCGGCGCCATAGAAAATTTTTCTTTTCCTGTAAACAATGTATTTCTGCAAATAAAAAGCCGTGGCTTCCGACATGCAAAAGTACTTCATGGAGTCAGGGATAATTAAACGCATTTCAGAACTCATCCTGAAAAAGTGATCAATGGCGGTTCTGCTGGTAAAAATAACTCCTGAATGATCCAGAATTTGCACCCTGGTTTGCCTGAATTCTTTGGCTGAAACTCCTTCAACCTGAATGAAGGGGCGGAAATCGACTTGTACGTTACTTTTTTCTGCCAATTCAAAATAAGGTGATTTGGCGGTTTCAGGTTTTGGCTGAGTAACTAAAATTTTCTTGATCTTCAAGGTCATCGCTTTTAAATTTAATTTTTTCCAATTACGTCAACAAAAAATTGTAGATCAGAAGTAATGGTAAAAATTCAAGGGTACAAAGGTATAAAATCAAATAGAAAATAGAAAAATGTTTTTTCAGGAAAATATGAGCTCCTCTTATTAAAGAAAGCAAATAGAAAATTATGACGATTCCGATTCCGGCGAACAACACTGTTTCTGTTTGATAGAGAGGAACAAAGGCGATAATTGCTGTCACCGGAAGCAAAAATAAACCAAGAACACGATTGTAAACTGTGATGCTAAAAAGGTATTCCTGCACCTCCTGTTTATTTTCGGTAAGCGCCCCGACGAGAAAATAGACCACTTTTTTGAGGAAAAAATATCCAATTACCGTCGCCATGCAAACGAGGTAAACGTGGAATGAATTGGTTATTCCAAAATTTATTTTGAAGGCGCTTAAAAATTGGTACCCGAATAATGACATAGTCAGCGCAAATATCAAATCGAGCCTGAACGATGCGTGGAGCAGGTTAAAATAGCGCTCGCGGAATAGCCGGGTAAATACAGAATAATTGATGGTTGCCTGTGCCAGCCGACTCATATATTTATGAAAAATTAACCGCACTGTGGCAAACAGGAAAAAAGCCAGCACCAATACTCCAACGAGCCAATCGGGATTGTTTCGTGATACTTTTTTGCCCGGAAATACAACTTCAACTTTTCTTAAAACTGTGTGCAACGAGTCATAGGGAAGGGGCTCAAGTAAATTTTTCTGATAGTCGAAAATATTGTCGTACCCTTTTCTGAATTGCGACCATTCAGGTTTGTATCCGAAGATAATGACGCTGTCGGGGGCAATGTAATTAGCATTCAATGAGTCGAGTAAAGCCGAATCAAGTAGGTTTACCGTTTGCGAATTCAGTTGGGCTTTAAATTTATTGGTTTCAAAATAAGTCTGCTTCAAATTCGGGTTTGAGTTTACAGAGTCTGTTTTGAATTGATTCGATTGCATACCGACGGGCAATTGTATAAGTTTGTGGGCGCAAAAGTAGTGATTAAATAGTTTTTATCTGGTCACTTGCTCAAGTCAATTCATTAAATTTTATAAAGCATGTCTCAAAACCCGGAAATTATATATCAGGCGCCTTTGCAGGGATTCACCGATTTTACCTACCGAAATGTATTTCAGGAAGTTTATGGTGGCGTATCGAAATATTTTATCCCATACCTTTCGTATATAAGAGGGAAAGAAATTAAAAAGTCGCTTTTAAAGGAAATTCTACCTGAAAACAACAAAGCCCTGCCGGCAGTTCCACAGGTATTGTTCTCGAATACGACCGAATTGTTTGAACTTGTTTCAATATTGGTTGACAATGATTATAAAGAAATTAACCTGAATTTGGGCTGTCCTTACCCGATGGCAACCAATCGCGGTCGTGGCGCGGCTTGGCTCGACAAACCTGACGATTTGAACGAAACGCTTCAGCAGCTTTTTGCGAAAGAATTTCCAACAAAATTCTCGGTAAAGATGAGGGTCGGAATGAAGAACAATCAGGAATTTAAACCGGTACTCGGAATATTAAACAAGTTTCCGTTATCAGAAATCATCTTTCATCCACGAACCGCCAATCAAATGTACGATGGAAAAGCCGATCCGTCACTTTTTGCTGAAGCACTTTCGCTGACAAAACACCCATTGGTTTACAATGGCGATATTTTTTCGGAAGCTGGTTTTCAGGAATTAAAAACCATTTTACCTGATCAAAAAAGTTGGATGACCGGACGCGGTTTATTAATGGATCCTTCGCTGGCTTTGCGGCTGAATGGAATGGAGATGGACCCGAAACTTAGGAAGCAGAAATTGAAAGAATTTCATGACCGGTTGTTTCAGGAATATTCGGAACGTTTGCAGGGAAGCGGACATTTCCTCATGAAAATGAACCAGTTCTGGAGTTATTTCTGCGAATCGTTTGAAAATCCGCACAAAGCCATGAAATTGGTTAAAAAATCAAGTAACGTATTGAAATACAATGCGGCTGTGGTCGAGATATTCAGGGATTTGTAATGGAATGAATAAACTGAAGGATTGGTTTAAAACGGAACACTGCGACTGACCACTGAACACCCTTTTCAGGAGCAATTTTCCTTCTCATATTCTTCCAGTAAATACATGAGTTTTTCAAGTTCCTCTTCTTCCTCTGTATCTTCAGGAGCATCGCAGATTTCCAAAAACCTTTTCAGCGCCTCCCTGTAATCATCCTCTGTGTAAAGTGTTCTCATCATCCCGCTCTTCTTTTATTCCTGAATAGTAAATTGCAGATTATAAGATGACTGAATAGATGTATTCACTTTAAAAATATTCAATATTCAATATCGAATATCCAAATTTCGGGCAAACCTGGAACTTTGAACCTGAAACTTTGAACTATCAATGTGCATCCAGCCAGTTATCTCCTGCATTTATTTCAACAGTCAGCGGCACGCCAATGTTTACAGCGTTTTCCATTTCATGTTTTACAATGGCTTTCATCTGGTCTAGTTCCGTGATCAAAGCATCAAAATTCAACTCATCGTGCACCTGAAGGATCATTTTCGATTGAAGTCCCTGTTTGGTAATCTCTTTCCAAATGTTGATCATGGCAATTTTTATCACATCGGCAGCTGAACCCTGAATTGGCGCGTTGATGGCATTTCGTTCGGCCATTCCACGAACCATCGAATTGGCGGAATTAATGTCTGTCAGGTAACGTTTCCGGCCTTTGATGGTTTCTACATAACCAACATTGCGGGCATTTTCAATACTCTTATCCATGTAATTTTTAACATCCGGAAAGTTTTCGAAATATCCGTCAATCAATTCCTTGGCTTCTGTACGCGAAATATTCAGGCGTGCCGATAATCCGAAGGCCGAAATTCCGTAGATGATTCCGAAGTTGGCTGTTTTTGCTTTCCGGCGCATGTCTGAAGTAACTTCTTCAAGCGGAATTTTGTAAATTTTTGAAGCTGTAATGGAGTGAATATCCTGGTTGTTGCTGAACGCTTCGATCATTTGCTTGTCCTGGCTCAAAGCGGCCATGATGCGCAGTTCAATTTGCGAGTAGTCGGCTGAAAGGAAAGTATGAAGTGAATCAGAAGGAATAAACGCCTTGCGCAGTTCGCGTCCATTTTCGTCGCGAATCGGAATATTCTGCAAATTAGGGTTGGTCGAACTTAACCGTCCTGTAGCTGCAATTGCCTGATTGTAGGAAGTATGTAACTTGCCTGTATTCGGATTGATCAACAACGGCAGCGCTTCAACATACGTTGAGAGCAGTTTTTTCAGTCCCCTGAATTCGAGTATTTTGGCAATAATCGGGTGTTTGTCAGATAGTTTTTCAAGCGTTTCTTCGGCAGTTGAATACTGCTTTGTTTTGGTCATTTTGGCGTTCGGATCAATTTTCAGCTTTTCGAACAGAATAACGCCAAGCTGTTTGGGCGACGAAACATTGAACTCCTCGCCAGCCAAATCAATTATTTCCTTTTCAAGATCAATGAGTTGCGTGCGCAAAACTTCGGCATAAATTTTTAATTCGCCGGTGTTCAGGTTCACACCAGCGCGCTCCATATCAGCCAAAACATAAATCAGCGGCATTTCAATTTCATCGAAAAGTTTGCGTGTTCCGCTGTCGTTAAGGTCTTTTTCGATGGCAATTTTCAGTTGCAAAGTCAGGTCGGCATCCTCGCAGGCATAATCGCGCAATTGTTCAGGTTTTGCATCGCGCATAGTTTTCTGAAATAAACCTTTTCCCCCAATCAGCGTGTCGGTAGTAATTTTCTGGTAATTCAGGTATTGTTCGCAAAGGTAATCGAGGTTGTGGCGCAGGTCAGGCTGAATCAGGTAATGCGCGATCATGGTATCAAACAGCGGTCCTTTCAGTTCAACTCCGTAATTCAGCAACATCGAAAGATCGTATTTGATGTTCTGACCTATTTTGGTAATATTTTCATCGCCAAAAACAAGCCTGAATTCCTGCACAATTTCGGTCGCTTTCTGCCGGTCGGCAGGCAAAGTTACACAATATGCCTCGTGACTGCGGAAAGCAAATGACATGCAAACCAGTTCGGAAGTCATTGTATCGAGGCCGGTAGTTTCGGTATCGAAACAAAATTCTTTCTGAACCGACAATTCAGCGCGCAAACTGGCGCGTTGTTCTGCTGTTTCGATAAGATAATATTGATGGGGAACGGTCGAAAAAGTATTCAGATTGGTTACTTCGGCGGTTTTAACTTCAGGAGCAGAAACCGGCCCGCCAAACAAAGTTCCCTGCTGCAACAATGAATCAGAAACCTGCTGAGCTTGTGGTTTTGTTTCCTGTTTTTTAATCAATTGCCTGAACTCCAGATCAGAATAAATCTCATTCAGTTTCCTGATGTCGGGATCTTCCATCACGATTTTGGTTTCGTCAAAATCAATCGGAACATCCAGAATAATTTTGGCAAGTTCACGCGACATGCGCACCTGCTTTTCAAATTCAATCAGATTTTCTTTCAGTTTTCCCTTTTGTGAGTCGATATTCTGGTAAAGTCCTTCAACCGATTTAAATTCTGAAACGAGTTTCATGGCTGTTTTCGGACCTACTCCCGGACAGCCCGGAATATTGTCGGATGTGTCGCCCATCAGGCCAAGCACATCAATTACCTGCCAGGGTTCGTCCACCATAAAATTTTCCTGAACTTCGGGAATTCCCCATATTTCAGGAGCTTCGCCGCCGCGCGAAGGTTTGTACATGAAAATATTTTCGGAAACCAACTGTGCGTAATCCTTGTCGGGGGTCATCATGTAAGTGGTGTAGCCCATCGTTTCGGCTTTCTTTGCCAGCGTACCGATCACATCATCGGCCTCGAAACCAGCTTTTTCCAAAATCGGAATGTTGTATGCTTCGATGATATTCCTGATATATGGAATTGATTTGCGCAAATCTTCGGGCATTTCATCGCGGTTTGCTTTGTACGCTTCAAACATTTCGTGCCTGAAAGTGGGAATATTCAGGTCGAAAACCACCGCGATGTGCGTGGGTTTTTGTTCCCGAAGCAGTTGCTCCAGAATATTTACGAAACCCAGCATGGCCGAGGTATTCAGCCCCTTTGAATTGAAACGCGGATTTTTGATGAACGCGAAGTACGATCTGTAAATCAGCGCATAAGCATCGAGCAGGAAAAGTCGTTTATCGGAGTTGTTGTGAGTAGTCATGTGAGATTGTATTTTTCTTTAAAATTAACGATTAACGAACAACGATTTGTGATTAACGATTTTAAATCCTTCTGCAATCGTTAATCTTTAATCGTTAATCTGCAATCAATTGTCTTCCGCATACCATTCGGCAAACGAATTGGCTGTTTCATAAAGCCGAACGCTAAAAAGTTCAAGATGTTCAGGCAGAAGTGCTTTCACTTTTTCAGCAATATATACCACCATATTCTCTGATGTCGGCTGAAACGGGACAACCTGGTGCCTTTCATACATCTGTCCCAATGCGCTAAGTTTTTCGATGTCCGCATTTTCATTGATCATCAGTGAATGATCCAAATGCCGGACAATCTGTTCCTGAATAAGTTTTTTCAGAATACTGAAATCGATCACCATTCCGTCTTTCGGGCTTCCGGGAGCCTGCAGGGGTTCGCCGGCAACAGTAATTTGCAGTTTGTACGAATGGCCGTGAATGCTGCGGCAAAGCCCGTCGTAGTTGAGTAATGCATGCGACATTTCGAAGCCAAATTGTTTGGTCACGCGTATTTTTGTCATGTTTTGTTTTTCTGGAGGTCGAAAATAGGAAAGAAGTTTCACTAAATAAACAAAAGGCTCCGATCTTTATTATTTAGATCGAAGCCTTTTGCTTATTCTCCGCAGGTGCAGCGTTGCAGGCAGTCCACAATCTGACTCAGGATATCGTGTTTCAAATAATAGTAAGTATTTTTTCCTTCACGGCGCGAACAAAGCACCCCTTTGTCTTTTAAAATACCCAAATGGTGCGAAGTAGTCGATTGCTCAATTCCCAATAACTCGTGTATTTCTGTTACCGTAAGTTTTTTACCACCTTCCAAATGTTTTAAAATGGCAATGCGCATCGGGTGGGCTATTGCTTTTAGCATATTGGCCGCCATTTCCAAACGATTGGTATCTAATTCCTGAATATTGATCATAGCTTAATTTTAACAGATGCAAATATATAAATATTTGACATTCAGGAAAAGAAAAAAGAGACAACAACACAGTTTAGACGGATTACAAATAAATGTAAATTAGTTTATTGCTTTGCTGCTGATGAAAATCGGCCAATTGTTTTTGTTTGGCAAAAAAGCAATTAAATTTTCTATTTTTGAAGCACTTAAAAAAATGAGTCTGAATGACCTCTTTGGAAATCATCAAATCGCCCATACAGGAAGAACTAAAAAGCTTTGAAAAGTATTTCAAAGAAGCCATTAAAAGTGATGTTCCATTTCTTCAAATCATAATTCGTTATATACTGAAGAAGAAGGGAAAGCAAATGCGGCCAATGTTCGTTTTCCTGTCGGCCAAAATGTGCGGCGAATTTAACGGGTCAACAAATCTCGCGGCTTCCTCCATCGAACTTTTGCATACTGCTACTTTGTTGCACGACGATGTGGTGGATGAATCGTACGAACGCCGCGGCAGTTTCTCTATCAATGCGCTCTGGAAAAATAAAATTGCCGTTTTGGTAGGCGATTTCATCCTTGCAAAAGGCATGCTCAATGCGCTCGACCAGAAGGAATACCGATTTCTGCACCTGATTTCGCGTGCGGTGAAAGACATGAGCGAGGGCGAAATTCTGCAAATGCGCAAAAGCCGGAAGCTGGACATCGACAATGAAACGTATTTCGAAATTATCAGGAAGAAAACGGCTTCGCTGATTGCAACCAGCATGGCCATTGGGGCTGCATCGGTTACAAAAGACGATGAAATTGTGGAACGGATGTTTCAGATTGGATTGGATGTTGGAATTGCTTTTCAGATCAAAGACGACATTTTTGACTATCAGCACAAAGGGATTTTGGGCAAACCTACCGGTAACGACATCAAAGAGAAAAAAATAACACTGCCGCTTTTATTTGTCCTGAACAACTGCAAGTCGGGAGAAAGAAGCCGAATCCTTCACTTGATCAAGCGTAAAAATAAAAATCAGGCCAAGGTAAAAGAACTGGTCGATTTGGTGGTAAGTCGCGGCGGACTTGAATATGCAGCCGATCAGATGAACGACTTCCGCGAAAAGGCCATTTCCGGAATCATGGAATTTCCTGAAAGCGAGGCAAGAACCGCACTCATTGAATTGGTAAATTATTCTACCACAAGAAAAAAATAACTGGTTTACCGAACTTTCCTGAAAACTTTCTGTGAAAAATAATTGGGCAATGTTTCATCAGTATTGATCACAATTCCGCCCAGAATATAAACGGGAAAATCGGCTTGTAATACTTCATTGTTGATAATTAGCTTTAGTATTTCATTTTCAATTTCATCATAAACCAGATGGGTGGTTTTCAGGATTGGAACTTCAGCATTCCTGATTTCTTTGGCCATCGGAAGTAGCCTAAGCGCCAAAAATTCGGCCTGAAATCCGGAATAATCAACTGGATCAATTTTGTGGATTGACGAAGACAAAACGTGTGACTGCACCTTCATCAATGCCCCGCAGGTATTGGTATGCCGGTGTTGTCCGACCCGTTTTACCTTGCCCACTTCTCCGTTACTGGAAATTCCGATGTGTGAACCAAAAATAAACAACGCCGCCCCATTATCAGGAATATGGTCGGCAAAAGCTGTAAGGCCGATTTCTCCTACAAATGGATATCCGGCCAAACCGCCCATGATAAAAGTTCCCTGTGTTATGGGAAGTTTCATTTTTTCCTGATGGTGATTCAACTCATCGAAACAAAATGAAGTCGCCAGAATTATCCGGTTCATTTCAATTCCTTCACGTTCTGCAATTTTAATCACAGCATTGTGTGATGCCTCCGACATGGTTGTAAATTCATCGAAGTACTGACTTATTATTTTTTCCATTTATATACTGAATTTGATGTTGACATAAGTAAAAAACTCTAACCTGTTGACCCCAACGCATTGGCAACTGCATTGATGGTTTTTAGCAAAATAATATTCTGTTTATTGGAAATTTCGGGATCTTCCGTATCTTTTTCGTTTCGCCAGTGGCGGAGCGTATTTACCTGCACCTGATGCATTAAATCCAACGCTACTGCCCTCAATCGCGTCGAATAATAATGGTTCTTTCTTCTATCCTCAAACGGCTTTTCGAGTAATTCGGCTAACAGGCTTTTAGTGAGTTGAAACTCGGATAAAATCATAGGCAAAATTTCATTCCTGATTTGGTCCTCTTCAATCAATGAGGCATATCGCTCAATAATATCCGGATCAGTTGCTGCCAAACCCGAATCCACATTGGTTAAAATGTACCGAAGCAAAGGATGCGAAATTAGCAACTTTTTTAGCAAATCATATTTTTCAGGATAATGCTCTTTCAAGAGTTGCAATGTACTGCCAACTCCATACCAGCTGGTAATATTTACCCGGCTTTGTGTCCAGCTGAAAACCCACGGAATAGCGCGCAAATCCGCTAGCGTGCGTTGATTCGTCCGACGTGATGGACGGGAACCAATTTTACTGGTTTCAATCACATCGATCGGGGTGGCCTGTTCGAAAAAGCGGATAAAGCTCGGATGACGGGTGAGCGCAGTATAGGTCGTAAAACTTTCGTGCGCCATAAATCCGACCAGTTCAAACAATTCTTTGTCAAACAGATGGGTATTTAGCAAAGTATTGCGCAAGGTTCCTGAAGTTAGTAATTCCAGGTTGAATGCTGCGTTGACCTTGTTGGCATATTTTCGTTCGATGGTTTCGCCCTGCTCGGTGAGCCGCAGTTTGCCGCACAAAGATTCCGGCGGAAGGCTTTTCAGAAACCAGTGAATCGGTCCGGCGCCCCGACTGATGCTTCCACCCTTTCCGTGGAAAAAACGGATGTCAATGCCGTGTTTTTGTCCAATTTTGGACAGCTCGTGCTGTGCTTCGTACAGGTGCCAAAGGCTCGATAAAATACCGCCATCTTTATTGCTGTCGCTGTAACCAATCATTACTTCGGCAAAAGGCTTTGAATAGCCTTTGCGCTGTGCTTGCAATTGAAGTGTATTTTGGGTGACCGGATGCGCTAAAAATTCATCCAGAATTTCGGGTGCGCGGTGCAAATCGTCGATGGTCTCAAAAAGCGGCACAACAGGCAATTGACAAGCCGGTCCCGATTTGGTTTTTACATACAATCCGGCTTCGCGTGCAAGCAGGTAAAAAGTGAATAAATCGTCCACCTTTTTGGTCATACTTACAATCATTGAACCCAACGCATTGATGCCGAACTTCCGGATATGTTCGTCCAAAACACCAAGATAACCAAGTGCATTGTCTGTTTCCGGAACATTTCCGGAGTAGTTATGGGTAAAAGGCCGGTAGAGGTTTAACTCCTGAATCAGAAGTTTTTTATCGGGCGAGCCATCGGTATTCATCGAAAAACCGGATGTATCGACATCTTCCAGTAGGCCAAGAAATGCTTTCTGGTAAAATTCACTGTTTTGGCGGATATCCAGGTGAGCAAGGTGAAAACCAAAATTCTGCACGAAACGCAGCGCCTTGTTTACTTCGTTGATAGCCAGCATAGGTGCGCCCCAGTTGGAAAGTGCCTCAAGCAGCATTTCCAGGTCGTATAGCAATTGGCAGGAATTTGTATAAGTCCATGCATTTGTTCCTGAATGATTTTGCTTTACCGGAAGTTTTTCGATCAGGAGAATAACAAATTGTTTAAATGGTTCTCTTGATGCAGCAGTGAATTGCAGATGCTCCGAAATTCCCGGAATCTGGTTTTTCAGCAGTGTAATTAATTCCTGAAATTCAGCAGATAAAGTGTTTTCTGACGTGTAAATACTCAAACTATCAGCAAGAGTGTGCAGTCGTTGGCCAACCAGATTTAGTGCCTCTGTCCGCAACCGTTCCAGGGTGTATTTCGTGATTTCAGGAGTCACCAATGGATGCCCGTCGCGGTCGCCACCCACCCACGAACCCAGACTAATTTTGGGCATCGACCGGTAATTTTGCAACAATTCCGGTTTAAAACCGGCTTCATTCCATGCCTGAATCAATGTTTTATCATGAAGTTCAAATACATCAGGAAAAACTTTGGTGAGATAGTGTAAAACGTTCTCGAGTTCGGTTTCAACCTGCGGTTTCTCGAGGTAAATGTCATCAATGAACCAAAGCCTGGTTAGCAATTCTTTGATGCCCGACCGGATCTGAACGCGTTCAAAAGTCGTGTAAACCGGATTTTCAAGCATAACCAGTTGCAGATACAATTCGCGGTAATATTTCAAAACAACTGTTCTTTTTGCCTCCGTGGGGTGCGCGGTCATTACCGGCTCAATCTCCAATTGCGAAAGCGCTGCAACTATTTCCTCCTGAACAATTCCGGCCTCTTTTAATTCCGAAAAGGTATGTGCCCAGCTTCCGTTTACACTTTGTGAACCTTGCGACTGCTGCTTACTTCGCCTGCTTTGTACGGCCCAGTTTACTTCGCACAAATTCAGTAACTGAAAACAGATGGAATAAAGCTGAATGGTTTTCTGTTCAAGTTCGGGTGCTGGTAGCAAAACCCGAGTATTTAACCAGGGAATGCTGTTTATAAGTTCTTTTTCATTGTTTGCTTCGAGAACTTCGGCCAGGCAGTTGAGCAAGAAATGTAGATCAGAATAGGGTTTGCCAATTTCCTGAATGTTTTCCTTTAGAACAGGGTGCATAGTTGCTTTTTCGTTCTAAAACATTCCTGAAGAAGTTATTGTTGAGGGAAGCCAGATAAATATAAATCAAATCGACTTCAATCTTCAATTCCGTTTTCGGGCAGTTGTTTTATTTTCCTTGCATTTAGCGGTGAAACAATGCTTTTTCCAATATTGGCTTCAATCTCCTTGCGGGTATTGCCAACAATCGAACCGCCACGGGCTGCTACTTTTCTGTTTTCTTCCGGGGTTTTGGGCTGATGTTGTTTCGAAATCTTATTTGTAATATTCAAGCATCCGGTCGATCCCAAGTTCCGGATCATCCATTTCGTCCAACCGTTCACGTGCAACTTCAGCCAGCCACATTTTAAATGGTTCAGCTTTTGGCGATGGAATGGATTGGATTAGCCTGAAAAGTTGCTCAATATCAGCAACATCAGTTTTATAAAATTTTCCATCTGCCGATTGCATTTTCAGTTGACTACAATTTGTAGCCAACTGACTTCCTTCTTTTTTGAGTCGTGTTTTTAATACACTCCAATATTTGCGGGCGTTAGGGCTATCCGTTAGTATTTCAATGACATCAATGATGGACAAAAACCATTTTTCCTGTTCTCCATCCCAAACGGTGCGAACTTTTTTATCTTCAAATAGCTTTAATGCTTCTTTCCGTGTCATTTTGATAGCAGATTAGATGAAAAGATTAGAATTTAATCAGACTGAATATCTCAAATATAACAATTTTTCAGGAATTTTAAGACATTAAAAAAGCTGCCTGCACCTGCAAACAGCTTTTTCTATGTTTATAAAATCTGAATCCTACTTCAGCGAAGCCAAAGCTGCTTCGTAGTTGGGTTCGTCCACAATTTCAGGAACTTGCTGATTGTAAATTACCTGATGATTTTCGTCCAAAACAACTACCGAGCGCGAGTGCAGATTTGCCAACGGGCCGGTTGAAATTTCCAACTGATAGTCTTTACCAAATTTTCCGGTAGCAAAATCGGAAACTGTGATTGCATTGGTGATGCCTTCAGTTCCGCAGAAACGAGCCTGCGCAAAAGGTAAATCGCGCGAAATACAAAGCACTTTGGTATTTTCCAGATCGGCAGCCAGTTTGTTGAACTGACGAACAGAAGCCGCGCAGGTTCCGGTATCCAGACTTGGGAAAATATTCAGAACAAGTCTTTGTCCGGTGAAATCTTTCAATGAAACTTTCGATAAATCGTTTTTAACCAATTCGAAATCAGGAGCTTTTGTTCCTTTTGCAGGAAGTTCACCTATTGTTTGAATTGCATTTCCTTTGAGCGTAATATTTGCCATAATTAATTGTTTTAATGAAAATTGATTTTGATTCCTAAAACAGCTTTAAACTAAAAATGTTTTGCCGTGCTGCCTGTAATTTTTTCGAGCAGATTGTTGGCCAGGCGGCTGGCTCCAATGCGGAACAATTCAGGTGTTAGCCATTCGTTTCCCAGAATTTCCTGAACAATGGTAAGATAAAGCATCGCATCCTCAGGTGTAATAATTCCCCCGGCTGGTTTGAACCCGATTTTCTGATCGGTTTCCTCAAAATGCTGCTTGATGGCCAGACACATCACAAATGCGGCTTCAGGACTTGCGGCTTGTGGTAATTTCCCCGTCGAAGTTTTGATGAAATCGGCTCCGGCAGAGATGGCCAGCATGGATGCCTGCCAGATTTGATCGACATTCAACACCCCGGTCTCGAGAATTACTTTTAAATGGGCATTCCCAATGGCTTTTTTAATTTCTGAAATTTCATGGATGCAGGTTTCGAAATGTCCTTCCTCAAAAGCCCACAATGGCAATACAATATCAATTTCGTTTGCACCGGCAACAACCGCCAAATGAGCTTCTTCAATTTTAATTTTGGTAAATGTCATCGACGACGGAAATCCTCCGGCCACCGCAGCGATTTTCACGTTCGGAACTTTCAGCGTGCTTTTTACCGTGTGAGCCATATTCGGATACACACAAATGGCGGCAACATTACTGATTCCGGGAAATGCTGCCGGGAAACTGTTCACTTTTTCTGTGAATGCAGCTACTGAAGTAACTGTATCAGTCGAATTCAGGGTAGTAAGGTCGATGCATGAAAGCGCCTTTTCGAACATTTCTTTGGTTAAATTTTTCGAGGCATTTTCGCGGATTGCTTCCAGTTCAGATTGGATGTCTGAAAGGGATAAAGGACAGGTTTCGATGGACATATGTTTAATGTTTAATTGTTAATTATCAATGTTTAAATTGTTGCGGGTTCGGCGTAGAGACGCGATTAATCGTGTCTCTACCTATGTTTGATTATTTCAATTTTTCATTGTTCTGATGCCGGTCTTTGTCGCGGCTGGTTTTTTTCTCGATGTTTTTGAGAAATGCTTCGTTCAGATCGACACCGGTTTGGTTGGCCAGGCAAATCAGAACCCAAAGCACGTCGGCCATTTCATCGCCTAGAAGCCCCCTCCCAGCCTCCCCCTCAAGGGGAGGAGCTTCCGAAGCACGGTATGATTGATCGCCAAATTGTCGCGCAAAATGTCGAGCCAGCTCGCCCACTTCTTCGGTCAGGATTGCTAAGTTAGTCAATTCGCTGAAATAGCGCACGCCAATGGTTTTGATCCACTGGTCAACCATTTGCTGGGCTTCGGGGAGGGTGACTTCATTTGAGCTCATTCGTTGTTAATTTGATTGTATAAGTTTAAACATTCATCCGTGGTCAATTATTGTCATTCATTGGTTCTGCCCTTTCAGGGCAAATGCTCTACAAAATCGCGATGCCCAAAACTTTCCCCCATTTGGGGGAATTAGAAGGGGGCTTTCGAATCCAGAATAATCGTCACCGGTCCGTCATTCACGAGCGAAACTTCCATGTGAGCGCCGAAAATACCTGTACCGATTGGTTTTCCGAGCATTTCGCTGAATTCGGAAACCAGTTGCTCGTAAAGCGGAATCGCGGTTTCTGGACGGGCAGCGCGAATGTACGAAGGGCGGTTTCCTTTTTTGGTTGAGGCGTGCAAAGTAAACTGGCTGACCACGATCATTTCGCCAGAAACATCCTGAACAGAAAGGTTCATCACGCCTTCCGAATCGCTGAAAATTCGCAACTGGCAAACCTTTTTCACCAGCCAGTCGATGTCATCTGCGGAATCAGCATCCTCTATTCCGGCCAGAATGAGCAATCCGTGTTCAATTTCAGAAACAATTGAACCGTCAACTCTGACCGAGGCCGAACTTACCCGTTGAATCACCAATCTCATAGAATCAATTTTCAGGCAATATTATAAAAAACAAATGGTACGGTTAAACTTTGCCCGATCTATCTTGTTTAACTCTGAAAAAATAACTTTAAACAAAATCGCTTTTAAACATACAGACAATGAAGAATTTATTTTTAATTGGCATCGTTCTGTTAACATCTTGCATTTCGCAGAAGCCAACTGACAAAGCTAAACAGGAAATGCGTTCCAACCAGGATGCATTAGCTTTTCCGATTACCATCGAAGTTTCAAAAGGAGCAGCATTTAACTATCCCACATTCGCTTTTTGGGTCGAAGATTTGGAAGGAAACTATATGGAAACACTTTTTGTCACCAATTTTATTGCAAAAGGAATTTTTAAACATGGCGAAATAGCTCCGGGAAAATGGAACTCAATACCCGGGGCAGTTCGTCGTCCGGCAGCATTGCCCTACTGGTCGCACAAACGAAACATTAAGGCAGCCGATGGTTTGTACATCCCTTCACCCGAAACAGCTGTGCCAGACGCCATTTCAGGAGCAACACCCAAAACTGGTTTTATTCTGAGAACGTCACTTTCTAAGAAGCCGTCAGGAAAAATCAGGATACTTCTGGAAGTAAATCAGGCATGGGACTCCAACCATTTTTGGACAAACAACAAATTACAGGATGATAGAAATTATTTTGCATCGCTTCAGCCATCGCTTGTTTATGCAGCTACCATCGATCCTGAAAATATGATTGAGCCGGTTTTCCTGAATCCAATCGGGCACGGTGAACCCTCAGGAAAAAATGGTAATTTATTCACCGATTTGAGCACACTTACTACAGCCAAAGAAATATTTTTAACCATTCGTACAGCAAAAAATTAGAATCATGATACAGCGAATTTTTATCACATTTACTCTTGTAATATCCATAATATCGGGTCTTTGGGCCCAACAAGCGGCATTAAAAGGCCGTGTTTTTGATGCGGTGAACAACGAACCACTTCCTTTTGTAAATGTAATTGTTTCGGGAACCACCATTGGTGCCATTTCTGATATCAACGGTAATTTTCAATTGGTTGGACTCTCCCCCGGCTTTGTTCGCATACAGGCTTCGTTTGTAGGTTATCAGAATGCGCTTTCGGCCCAGATTGAGGTAAGCAATGCTAAAGTTGCCTTTCTCGAAATAAGGATGGAGCAAACGGATACCAAAATTGAAGAAGTGACTGTGAGTGCTTCGCCCTACCGTAAAACCGAGGAAAGCCCGGTTTCGCTGAAAACCATCGGCATTGCCGAGATTGAAAAAAGCCCGGGCGCAAACCGCGATATTTCAAAGGTTATTCAATCGTTTGCAGGAGTTTTGTCGTCGCCATCTTTCCGGAACGACATCATTATTCGTGGCGGCGGTCCTTCCGAAAGCCGGTTTTATCTGGATGGAGTTGAGGTTCCGAATATCAACCATTTTGCCACGCAGGGAGCTTCAGGCGGACCAGTAGGTATTTTGAACGCTGACTTTCTGCGCGAAGTGAACTATTATTCAGGTGCATTTCCTTCAAACCGTGGAAATGCACTGAGTGGAGTTTTTGAATTCGCGCAGGTGGATGGAAATGCCGACAAGCTGAAATTCAGGGGAACTTTGGGTGCTTCTGAAGTTTCGGCCACATTCGACGGTCCTGCAGGCGATAAAACAACATTTATTGTTTCGGCCAGAAGATCTTACCTGAAACTGCTTTTCAGCGCGCTCGAACTACCTTTTCTGCCTACTTTTAATGACATGCAGTTTAAAGTCCGCAGCCGGATTGATGCAAAAAATGAACTTACGTTCATTGGCCTCGGAGCCATCGATTTGTTCGACCTGAACAGAGACATTAAAAATCCGGATGATCAGCAAAAATACATTCTGAGCCAGATCCCAAAAAACGAACAATGGAGTTATACAGCCGGAGTTGTTTACAAACACTTCAGGGAGCGCAGTTACCAAACGATTGTGCTAAGCCGCAGCCATCTGAATAACTCGATAGTTAAGTATTTTGAGAACGATGAAAGTTCGAAAAGCAATAAAATTCTGGATTATAGCTCGGAGGAAATCGAAAATAAAATACGGTTCGAAAACAATGTCAGGGTTAATTATTTCAAGCTGAATTATGGTGCGAATATCGATTTTTCGACCTACACGAACAGCACTATTCAACGCCGGTTTTACAATGGCGAAATTCTGCCGGTAAATTACAGTACCGACCTGAATATTATGAAATATGGCATTTTTGGTCAGGCCAGTCATACTTTTCATGACGAACGTCTCATTGTTTCTGCAGGCTTCAGAGCCGATGCCAATAATTATTCATCGTCAATGAATAATCCTCTGAAACAACTATCACCCAGGATTTCTGCTTCATACCGGCTGACAGAAAAATGGAGTCTGAACATGAATACTGGTCGTTATTTTCAACTTCCGGCCTACACTGCCCTCGGATACAAGGAAAACAACGTGTTTGTAAACAAGAATAATAATCTTAAATATATTTCGGTTGATCATTACATTAGCGGAATTGAATTTAAACCTGCAAACAGTATTCAGTTTTCGGCTGAAGGATTTTTCAAGAACTACCGGCATTATCCTTTCTCGGTAAAAGACAAAATTTCGATTGCCAATAAAGGAGCTGATTTTGGAGTGGTTGGAGATGAGGCATTGACTTCCACTTCGAAAGGAAGAGCCTTTGGTGCTGAATTTCAGGCCAGAGTCAGTTCGTCGAAAGGATATACCATGAATTTATCATACACCCTTGTGCGCAGTGAGTTTCAGGATGGAAACAACCAGTACATTGTTTCGGCCTGGGACAGCAAACACATTTTGAGCATGACCGGAAGTGCAGCCTTGAAAAAGGGTTGGCAGGTGGGTTCGCGGTTTCGGTTTGTTGGCGGATTGCCTTACACGCCATACGACATGAACCGTTCAACGTTGATTGAAGCATGGAATCTGCGGGGAGGACCCTATTTTGATGAAACACAATTAAATTCAGAGCGTTATCCGGCTTTTCATCAGCTCGATGTTCGTGTTGACAAAGCCTGGTACATGAAAAAAATGACACTGAAACTTTATCTTGACATACAGAACCTGTATAATTTTCAGGCTGAGTCGCAGGATTTTCTGGTGCGTGAAGAAGATGCCAACGGGAACTTCCTGACATCCGATAACGGCTCCCGATATGTGCTTCGGAGTGTAAATAATACTTCAGGAACAGTGCTGCCAACAATTGGGATTCAGGTGGAATTTTAGATTACGGTTTTCTCAGCTGATCTTCCAACTTTTGATCGATGATAATCTTATTCGAAACCGACACATCGCGGGCAGTAAATAACCCAAGAACCGGTTTGCCATCGCTGGAGGTAAAGTTGCTTTTTATATTTGCCGGAGGTACGCTGAAAAGCGATCCGGTGCTGCTCTGATTGATCATCTGGAAATAATAGAAATAGGCAAACTTGGAAATCGAAGTTTGTTTCACGTAAATGGTGTCGCCGAGGTTCAACTTGCGTTCTTTCGCCGCTTTTTTTGTATCATGAAAATCGGTGTAAACTTCCAACCCTGAAACGTAATTGCCGTCCACAAATTCGTCGCTGGCAACAGCCAGTCTGGTTCCATTTGTAACCAGCGAATCGTTCACAAAAACATCCCATTTATAGTAATTGCCTATTCCCGGAGTTTCTTTTCCGTAGGTAAAAACTGCCAGAAAGATTTTATTTCCACGCATCGACGGGAAAACCTGGATAGAGTCAATCGGCTCCACCCTGGCAAGTTTATCTTTGGCAATTATTGTTGTGCCATCCGATTGAATGTTCAGGGTATATTCACGTCCGGCAACACCCAAAAAGCTGGAATTTTGTGGTACAGTGTATAAACCTTTTTTCTGCTGATTCTCCACCAAAGTGATTGAATTTGCAGGACTGGAATCGTCTGAAATAGAAACCACTGCTCCACTAATTCCCGGATATGCTATATCCTGATCAACCTGCAAGGTTTTGTACAGAAATACAATTGGCTCATCCTGAGTTGTTATGCCGGCTTCAACGCCAACCAGGTTCAGGTTTTCGTCGTTCAGTTTTACTTCCACTATGTCTTCGCAGGAAGTGAAGAGTACGGCAAGAGTCAGAAGTAGGAAGACCGAAGATCGGAGTCCGAAGACCGGAGTCCGAAGTAGGAAGATCGAAGTCGGGAGTCCGAAGCAGCGTTGCCCTGAGCTTGCCGAAGGGTCGAAGGGAGTTTTTTCTGAAGTCCGAAGTCCGAAATTCACAGCTTTTTTGCCAGTAGCCAGAAGCCAGAAGCCAGTAGCTTTTTCTATATCCTTTTTCATGATGTTCAAAAATTAAAAATTGAAATTATAAGTTACCGATGGAATCAGGCTTCCGATGATTGACAAGCGGGTTGCCTCAGAAACATTGGGCTTTTCTTCATTTTGCCTGTATGTGATCGAATAAGCATTCCGGCGTGCATAAACATTATAAATCGAAAAATTAAGCGATTGTTTTACCTTTTTCCGGTCGTTTTTCTTAAAGTCATACGTTGCCGAAATATCCAGTCGGTGGTAATCCGGAATCCGGTTGCTGTTTCGTGCCGAATAGTAATAATACGTTGTTCCCTGAACATCGTATTTGGCAACCGGGTAAGAAGTTGGGTTTCCGGTTGAATAAACCCATGTTGAAGATATATTCCAGCGCTTGCTCAGATCGTAATTGGCAACCACCGAAGCAACATGAGTGCGGTCGTAACTCGATGGATATGCATTTCCCTCGTTAATTCCCGGAACTTCGCGCATCGAACGCGACAAAGTATAGCTCAGCCAGCCTGTCAGACGGCCTTCCTGCTTTTTGGCGTAAAGCTCCAATCCGTAGGCATAGCCATTTCCACGCAATAACTCGGTTTCGAGGTCTTCTTTCAGGAACAATTCGGCGCCATCGATATAGTCGATTACGTTTTTCATCTTTTTGTAATAAACTTCTGCTGAAGTTTCAAACATGTTGTCTTTAAAATTCCTGAAATATCCCAGACCAACCTGATTGGCAATCAAAGGTTTGATATAGTGATTGCTGGGAAGCCAGATATCGAGCGGAGTGGGAGAGTTGGTGTTTGAAATCAGGTGCAGGTTTTGAGCCATTCGATTGTAGGATGCTTTGATTGAGCTTTCAGGATTTAGCAGGAATTTTATCGCCAGCCGTGGTTCCAGATTGTGATAGGAAGGAGGAACCAGTTTCCCCGGACCATATTCGATTGTACCGATCACTTCTTCGTCATTTGGTCGGTCAGGATTCAGGTATTCCCTTACAGTTGCTTTCCCTATTTGCTGAAAATAGGAATAACGTAATCCGTACCTCAAAGTCAGTCGGCTGCCGATGGTTTGTTCGTTCGAAACGTACAGCGAATTGTCCAGTGCGTTGTAATTGGTCAGTTTCAGATCTGTGAAATAAGAACCCTCGTTGGCATCTACCGCTCCCGGTTCAAAATGATGATAAATAAGGTTAAACCCGAGCGTAAGTTTGTTCTTCGAATTCGGATACCACGAAAAATCTTCCTTGAAATTGTAATCCGAAATCTGAGAAGTCCAGTCGAACTGATCGGCTCCCGAACTTGGTATTCCGAGATTATAGTTGTAACGTGAAAAAATAAGCGAAGTATTCGAGAATAATTTATTACTGAAAAGATGGTTCCAACGTACAGTAGAAGTCAGGTTTCCCCATCGCATGTATATCGATTCGCCAGACTTAAAATAATCGTCGCCGGTGTAGGCCGAAAGGTAAATGCGGTTTTTATCATTTATCTGGACGTTGGTTTTCAGGTTCAGGTCGTAAAAATACAGTTGGTTATCCTGAAGTTCTTCAATTCCAATGGCTTTCCCGAGAACATCGGCATAAGTACGCCTACCCGCAACGATGAAACTCCATTTGTCTTTGATGATTGGGCCTTCAACTGTCAGTCGGCTCGAAATATTGCCGATTCCGCCGCTCATTCCCAGCTGCTGAGAGTTTCCGTCTTTCATCCTGATGTCGATTACCGATGAGGCTTTTCCACCATATTCAGCAGGAATTCCGCCCTTGTAAACCTGTACATCTTTGATGGCATCTGAATTAAATACCGAAAAGAAACCGAGCAAATGCGATGCATTGTAAACCGGCGCTTCATCCAGAATCATCAGGTTTTCATCGGGACCGCCACCACGCACGTACAAACCCGAACTTCCTTCGCCACCATTCTGAATTCCCGGTAACAAGGTGATACTTTTAATGATATCAACCTCGCCCATAAACGAAGGCAGCTTTTTAATCATTTTCACCTGAACTTTCTCCATGCTCATTTGGAGACTTTCCACGTTCCGGTTTTTCTTTTCAGCCGAAACCACCACTTCATCAATCTGTTCCGAGTCTTCTTCGAGCAACACATTCAACTGTTTGCTTTCATTCAGGACAATAAGAGGCGATTGAGGTTGGTAGCCTATGTACGAGAATGTAACAGAATAGGAACCCTGTGGTACCGAAATAGAGTAAAATCCATAAGGATTGGTAATAACCCCGGTTTTTATCTGCGGAATGTAAATCGTCGCGCCAATCAGGGCTTCCCCATTGGCTTTGTCTTTTAGGTAACCGCTCAGGGTTACCATTCCCGCAAGGCCGGGAAACGACAATGAGATAAATAATAAAATGGCAAATAGTTGTTTCATTGTTTTCTGTTTTCTGAACATCCTGTTTAATCACTTAAAATACAATGACCGGGACTTTTTCGATAAGTTGCAGTCAACGGATCAGTAATTACCAACGTTCGCTTTATTTAATTGTTTTTTAATGGCGAGACAAAGCAAACATCTTTACAAGGATTAACAAAAACGGAAACTGTGAATGACCAGAAACGACCGGTGAATGGCGGTTTTAAAAGCAAGTCAGGGTTTCACTTTGGCGTGAAACCCTGACTAAAAAACTATAATTGAAAAAAATCGTCAACAGATAAAAGCATTCGGGTTTATTAGTATTCATAAACCCAAATGTCGTCAACTTTAATTGGGTAGCCTAATTCATTGTATTCGTAAGTGTGTGTTGTGATGTTTAACCATTCAATTTCCGAAGTAGTTTCACCATAAAGGGTGTATGTTTCTTTGGTAATGTTGTTCCTGTTGGTGTTCCGTCCGGGAAAGATGAGCTTGTTAAACGGGAAATACGGGTTCTTTTTGTCATCTAACTCGTATTCGGTTTCATTACTTAATTTAGTTTTTCCATCTGCTGAAATGAAATAATGTTTTTCCCGAATCAGGTTGCCCGGCTCATCATACAAATAGTCGACAAATCCTGCGGGTTTGCCCTCATTGTAAAAAATATGTTTCGAAACCAGTCCTTTTTCGTTGAGTTCATATTTCCCGTAATCCTGGGTTTCGTTCGCCCTTTCAACATACCTTTCAATAAACTGACCGGTTTTAGGGTATGAATAAGTGTTGGTTACACTCTTCGGGACATTTTTCGGATTGGCCCATTCTTTTCTTTTTTGGGCTTCAGCAATCACCTGTGTAGAACTGCTATAAAGAGCCGGATCAATGTAGTAATCTTGTCTTTCAAGCTGATTCTCCGGGTTGTAGGTATATTTGGTGTAAGTTCCCCAACTTTTCTCCTCATAAATCAATCCGGAATTGGTGTAAGTATATTCCTGATAGGGCTTGCCCGATATCAGCACCCTCGACAGTAATCCATTTGTGTTTCTTTCAGCGATTGAGTTATCATCTTTTTCACAGGAGGAGAAAAGAATGCCAATCAGAATTACAATCCAGACTTTTTTCATATCGGTTAGTTTTCAATGGGTTTTACTTTCGAAAGATACAAAATTCACTAAAAAGGTTGCGTTGAGTTAAAGATGTTTGCAAACACTAAAGTCACAAATTTTATTGAAACCTCTTAAAAGCAAGTCGGGGCTTCACTTTGGAGTGAAACCCTGACTAAAGAATGTATGTTTTGGTATTTTTAGAACAATCTCTTGAACCCTATTTTCTCTTTCACTTCTTTCAGGGTTGCCTGGGCTGATTCGCGGGCTTTTTCGGCGCCCATTCTGGCCACTTTGCCCAGATAAACATCGTCTTTCAGGATTTCAAGTATCTTTTCGCGGATTGGAGAAGTGAAGGTAACGATGTCTTCAGCCAGTTGTTTTTTCAGGTCGCCGTAACGGATGCTGCAATCGTTGTAAGCCGTATCGAAATGAGCCACCACATCGGGTTTCGACATGATTTTAAGCAGTGTGAAAAGGTTCTCAACCGGTTCTGCTTTTTTACTGTTTGGCTCGGTTGGGCCGGCATCGGTTACCGCGCGCATCACTTTTTTGCGTATTTCCTTAGGATCTTCGTACAGAAAAATACCGTTTCCTTCTGATTTGCCCATTTTGCCGCTTCCATCGAGTCCCGGAATTTTAATCATATCGCCACCGTCGAAGGTGAATGGCTGCGGGATTGGGAACAATTCGCAGTTGTACATCCGGTTAAAACGACCGGCAAACTTACGGGCCATTTCAAGATTTTGCTCCTGATCTTTTCCTACCGGCACATATTCGGCTTTGTGAATAATGATGTCGGCAGCCATCAAAACCGGATAGGTAAGCAATCCGGCATTCACATTTTCAGGATTTGAACGGGCTTTATCCTTAAAAGAAGTGGTGCGTTCGAGTTCGCCCAGATAGGCATTCATGTTCAGAAAAGTATAGAGTTCAACCACTTCGGTTACATCGCTCTGTATAAAAATGGTCGATTTTTCAGGATCGATACCGCAAGCCAGGTATTCGGCCAGCACTTGTTTTACACCGTTCTGTAAATTTTCGGGCGTCGGGTGTGTGGTGAGCGAATGAATGTCGGCAATAAAAAAGTAGCAGTTGTAATCTTCCTGCATCTTCAAAAAACTACGTACCGCACCGAAATAATTACCGAGGTGCAAATTTCCGGTTGGCCTGATGCCACTGACAACGATCTGTTTACTCATGATTTTCTATCTATACAAATGGGCTGCAAAAATACACTAAGTATTTTCAATTCAAAAATACAGGAGACTATTCTTCGGTTTTACAATCGTTGATGTGTGCTTCTATGACTAAATGAAAACTATTCTGAAGTCACCCCGTGAGTAAAAAAAAAGGAGTTTGAAATTGAATCAAGCTCCTTCAAAATAAAAAAAATCGAGATATTATTCTTTAACGATCTTCGGGAAAGTTTAATCTTTCGGCTCATTATTTATACTTGTTGATGAAATCCTCACAATCAACGACCTCCCCATTTTCAATTTCTTCAATACCTTTAAGAATATCATATTTTTGATCAGTGGAAATGTTTTCCCAAAAATCAACTTTCAATTCTTTTTCAAAGATTTATCTAATTGACTTGAGAATCCCCGGATTATCCGTTTCCAAAAGCAGCTTCATAATTTCCAATTTCTCGGCTTGAATATTCGCCATCGTTGTTTTTGCACAAATTTATAAATAATTTATTTTTCGGATGTTTGGTCAGCTATAGGAATTTTGCACTTGATTTTGATGAAAGGAATCGCGATCTTACAATTCCTTTTCCGTGGTATTTATGCCGAAAAGCGAATAAAGCAAACAAACCCTGAAAACGCCGGTTGCCAATACAACAACACCTATAAGTCCCCAGTAACTTTCAAAAATGACACCTCCGATGGCTATTCCAATTCCAGCAACAATTCGAATTACCCGGTCAGTTGATCCTACATTGCATTTCATAGTTTTTAGATTTAAGGTTATGAAGTTTGAAACGTAAAAAATGAACAGAAGTTCAGAAAATTCAATAAAAAAACCCGAAGCATTTGCCCCGGGTTTTCTGTACTTCATTCAATATTGATAAAAGCGATTCTTACTCCCCTCCTTCGGAGGGGTTGGGGGAGGCTTTCTTTTATTCGCCTCTTACTGCCGCAACACCCGGAAGAACTTGTCCTTCGAGGTATTCGAGCAATGCGCCGCCGGCAGTTGAGATGTACGAAACACCATCGGCAAAACCAAACTGGTTTACACAGGCAACAGAGTCACCGCCACCAACCAGCGAGAAAGCTCCTTTTGAAGTTGCAGTAACAATGGCTTCACCCACTGCTTTTGAGCCAACAGCAAACTTCTCAAATTCGAAAACACCCACCGGACCATTCCAAAGGATGGTTCCTGAGTTTTCGATTACTTCCTTAAACATGGCAATGCTGTTTGGGCCGGCATCCAATCCCTGCCATCCAGCCGGAATTGCACTGGCATCAACAACCTGAGTATTGGCCGTCGGGCTGAAATCGTCAGCAGCAACAACATCGGTAGCCATAAATATTTTCACACCTTTTTCAGCGGCTTTTTTCTCGATGGCCAATGCTGTATCAAGGTATTCCAGTTCGCAAATTGAGTTGCCAACTTCACCGCCGCGGGCTTTCACAAAAGTAAAAGTCATTCCTCCTCCCAAAATCAGGTTGTCAACTTTGTCGAGCAGGTTTTCGATGATGGTGATTTTCGATGAAACTTTTGCTCCACCCATAATCGCGGTCAACGGACGTTGCGGGTTTTTCAAAACTTTGTCCAAACTGGCAATTTCGCTTTCAATCAGGTAACCGAACATTTTGTCGTTCGGGAAGAATTTGGCAATTACAGCAGTAGAAGCATGTGCACGGTGAGCCGTTCCGAAAGCATCGTTGATCCAGCAGTCGCCGTTGGCAGCAAGTTGTTCTGCAAAAGCTTCGTCGCCTTTTTCTTCTTCCTTGTGGAAACGGAGGTTTTCGAGCAACAAAATTTCACCCGGTTTTAAAGCTTTTGACATTGCCAAAACTTCTTCACCAATACAGTCAGGAGCCATTTTTACTTCTTTTCCAAGTAGTTCACTTAAATGTCCAACCAAATGACACATTGAATATTTGGCTTCAGGTCCGGCTTTTGGACGGCCAAAGTGCGACATAATAATAGGAGAACCACCTTCTGCAATTACTTTGTTGATGGTGAGCAGAGCCGCCCGGATACGGGTATCGTCAGTAATTACAAAATTTTCGTCGAGTGGCACGTTGAAATCAACACGGATAAGTGCTTTTTTGCCAGCGAAATCATAGGTTTCAATAGTTTGCATATTTGTTTTTTTTAGCGTTACAAAAATTCAGTTCAAATATAAAGAATATATCAGTGAGTTTGGGTTTAGCTTCCTTTTGGTTTCCTGAATTTAATGTTTGGGTAAAATGTCATTCTAAACTGGTTTTCGCGGCAGGAATTGCTATTTTTGGAACTCCACAATTTATTCAGTATGTTTTTTAAAGAAGTTATCGGACAAACCGCCACAAAAGAACGGCTGATTCAGTCGGTTCAGGGAGAAAGAGTAAGCCATGCCCAGCTTTTTGCCGGACCTGAAGGGACTGGTAAACTGGCACTTGCCATTGCGTACGCACAATATGTTGCATGTACCAACCGTCAGGCAAACGACTCCTGCGGCGAATGTCCTTCGTGCAAAAAATACCGGAAATTGATTCATCCCGATATTCATTTTGTGTTTCCGGTGATAAAAACCAAAAAATTCGACAAGCCTGTTTCAGACAATTTTCTGGAAGACTGGAAAATGATGATCGGTAAGAATCCGTATTTCAATATTGACCAATGGTTCGACCAGATTGGGGTTGAAAATGCGCAGGGTTTGATTTATGCGCACCAAAGCGAAGAAATTATCAGGAAACTTAACCTGAAATCGTACGAATCGGAATACAAAGTGATGATTATTTGGCTACCCGAAAGAATGCATGTAGCCTGTGCCAATAAGTTGCTGAAAATGATAGAGGAACCGCCGGTAAAAACTTTATTCATCCTGATTACGGAAAACGAGGAAGACATCATCAGCACGATCCGGTCGAGATGCCAGTTGATTACCATTCCTCCAATTGATCCGGTTTCACTTGCAAAGGCGGTTTCGGCATTGCCGGAAGCCGAAGGTTTTGATGTAAAGACCATTGTCCATCTTGCCCGGGGCAATTACGGCAAAGCTTTGGAATTGCTTCAGCCCGATGAGCAAACGCTTTTTAACCTCGAACGGTTTAAGGAACTGATGAGGACTTCTTACGGAAGGAAATTCACAGACCTGTTTAAATGGGTTGAACAGGTGGCAGGTATTGGCCGCGAAAAACAAAAAAACCTCCTGAACTATTTCCTGATGATTCTGCGCGAGAATTTTATTTACAACCTGAAGAACAAAGACCTTACTTTCATGAATGAGCAGGAAGAAGAATTCTCGAAGCGGTTTTCACCTTTCATCAACGAGCGAAATATTATTGAACTGACGGAAGTTTTCGAAACGGCTTTTAACCATATTGGGATGAACGGAAGTCCCAGGATTATTTTCACCGATGTGGCATTTAAAATTACCAAACTGATCAGGAAATAGTGGTCAGTGGTCAGTCGCAGAATTCAGATTGCGAAGCACATTCAGTAGAAAAATAGCGGCCGTTTTTGTCGGCTTTTATAACTATTTTTGCATCAGGAATTAATATTTTGAATAGCAATATTTACGATTATGGATGATCTTTATTTAGTTGATCGCGGTTGTTGCAATGGCCATGGAGGCACTTGCTCAAAGCTCAATGTCTATGATTGGCTTAACGATGTCATCAATAATTCCAACATGACTGATTTGGTCGAAGTCAGGTTCAAGAATACACGAAAAGATTATTTCAGGAATGTAAATAACCTGCAACTGGCGCAGGGCGATATTATTGCCGTTGAAGCCAGTCCGGGACACGATATTGGCATTGTAACCCTTACCGGTGATTTGGTTCTGGAGCAAATGAAAAAGCACAAGGTCACTACCATCAACGGTGATTTGCGCAAAATTTACCGGAAAGCCAAACCGGCCGACATCGATAAATGGAAGGAAGCCATTGCTCTTGAACATCAAACAATGTTGCGGTCGCGCCAGATTGCAAACGAACTGAGGCTCGACATGAAGATTGGCGATGTGGAATACCAGGGCGACCGGACGAAAGCAATTTTTTATTACCTGGCCGACGATCGGGTCGATTTTCGTCAACTCATCAAAGTACTGGCCGACACGTTTAAAATACGGGTCGAGATGAAACAGATCGGGGCACGTCAGGAAGCCGGGCGTATTGGGGGAATTGGCCCCTGCGGGCGAGAAACCTGCTGCGCCTCATGGATCAGTAATTTTGTATCGGTAACCACCAATTCAGCACGCTATCAGGATATTTCGCTGAACCCTCAAAAACTGGCCGGTTTGTGCGGAAAACTCAAATGTTGCCTCAATTACGAGGTGGATACTTACCTTGATGCACAGAAGGACTTTCCATCAACCAATATTCAGCTTGAAACTGAAAACGGAACATTCCGGTTTCAGAAATCAGATATTTTAAAACGCGTTTTCTGGTACACAAAAGTGGGCGAACAGGGTGGAATGTTTTTTCCTGTTCCGGTTGACCGCGTCAAAGAAATTATTCGCATAAATAAGCAAGGCACCAAAGTTCCACGGCTGGCCGACGATTTTGAATCAAAACCAATCATTGAGAAAATTGGCTTTGAAGCGGGTTCTTCGAAAGATACAATCACCCGCTTTGACGATCCGAAGCGGGCAAAGGTAAAAAAACACAATGGTGGTGGGCATCGTAGAAATTTCAAACCAAAAGCATGAAACAAACATTTATTACAATATTTAGTATTTTACTGATTTCAGGAATTATTTCATGCGACCGGAAACGGGTATTTGAATCCTACCAGACTTTGGGCGAAAACGGATGGAACAAAGATTCGGTGGTCGTTTTCAAAGTTGAACTCACTGATACGATTCGGAATCACAATTGGTATGTAAATATCCGGAACAAGGGAACCTATCAGTACAGCAATCTCTGGCTTTTTCTTTCAGTCGGCTCGCCCGATGGAATTACACGAACCGACACTGTCGAATTTTCGCTGGCTGAAGCTTCCGGCCGCTGGAAGGGAAGTGGATTGGGCGATCTGCATGACAATCAGATTCTTTACAAAAGCAGCGTTTACTTTCCGCACAAGGGAGAATATACCTTCCGGATAAAACAGGGAATGCGCGACAATGTGCTGGAAGGAATCCGCGACATTGGCATCCGTATTGAAAAAACGTATTAGTAATAGAAACAGACAATTATTATATTAAACATCAACCAATTGTCACGCTGATGAAAAAACAACATTTCATTCTTACATTGATATTAATGACTTTCTTGACAGCAGGCTGTGCAACTTATAGTATTCAACCTAAAAGTCTTGTTGATCAACTTAAGACATTCCAGATTATTGAGATAAATGAAAACTTTCAAAAATTTTCCGGATTTGAATATCCATCAAACAACCTGGTTAAAATAGATTGTCAAGACAAAAAAGGAAATAATATTTGGCTGTACCCAGACAAGAATACCGAATTCATTTTTATAAAGAAATCAACAGGGAAGAAAGTAAAAGCTTATTTTGATACAGTTTTATTTCAAAATGACACTCTATATGGACTTCGTTCCAGAATTCTGGGCGGATTAAGAATAATTCCTGTAAACGATATAGATAAAATATCTATTTATTCGGAGTTGCCGAAAACAGAACCGCTGCCTGAATGATAAAGTGAAGCCATTGGCAAGCTTTGCTTTCTTTAATAAACTAAAATTTTGCGAAATAGAGTTCATTGCTGGAAGTATATCGATTAAATCCATCCTTGTATCAAGTTAGGAGTATTTAATATTCTAATTGAAAAACATTTATCAACCGCTTTGAGACTCACTGGATCACGTTAATCACCCCAAGAGTAGGCAGGCGTCAATTAATTAAATATCAAAAAGTGGGAAAGAACAAATTGAAAAAGTTTGCCGATCTGGCAACTTATGAAAATGTGGTTCAGGTATCTTTCAAAGAATTACAAACGGAAGGGTTTCAGTATAAAGGAAAATGGAGTGAGTCTTTTTTTTGGAATAAAAATCCGGTTATTCTTGAACTCGGCTGTGGAAAAGGTGAATACACCGTAAAACTGGCCAGCCATTATCCTGAATTTAATTTCATTGGTATCGACATTAAAGGCGCCAGAATGTGGAAGGGCGCTACTCAGGCCAAAGAATTGGGGTTGAAAAATGTGGGTTTTCTGCGAACGAACATCGAAAACATTCAACTTTTTTTTGAAGAAGCAGAAGTGGCCGAAATCTGGCTTACTTTTCCCGATCCGCAAATGAAAAAAACGCGCAAACGGCTTACAGCGACCAATTTCGTTGAAAGTTACCGACAGGTCATGGTTCCGAGCGGAATTATCCACCTGAAATCGGACAGTAATTTTATGTACCGATATACAGAAGCAATGGTTGCCGAAAATAAGTTCGAAGTAGTCTGTCAAACCGACGACCTGTACAATTCTGAAATTCTGGATGAAGTTTTATCGATTCAGACTTTCTACGAAAAACAGTGGCTCGACCGCGGACTGAGCATCAAATACCTTTCATTCAGGCTCAATCATCATGAACCACTTCGCGAGCCGGATGTTGAAATTGAAAAAGATCCGTACCGGAGTTTCGGGCGAAACGCGAAAGAATAAAAGAGAAGCCCCTCTAAATCTCCCCGAAGGGGAGACTTTGAAGCGATCTAAATTTCTGAATATCCTGACATTTAAATGCGATTTCGTCAATGCAAATGAATAAATTTCAGCAACCCAGTTTTTTCTCCCCTCCTTCGGAGGGGTTGGGGGAGGCCTCTTTTTACGACAAAGTATATGAGGTCGTTAGGCTGATTCCTCCCGGGAAAGTGACCAGTTATGGCGCCATTGCTGCTTTTCTGGGAACGGCACAATCGTCGAGGATGGTAGGCTGGGCCATGAACAATGCGCACGTTCAGGAGAAATATGTACCTGCACACCGCGTTGTGAACCGAAACGGATTGCTCACCGGCAAACATCATTTCGGAACCACAACAGCCATGCAGGAATATCTGGAAGCCGAAGGAATTCGCGTAGTTGACGATCAGATCACCGACTTTGAAAAGCACTTCTGGAATCCGCTGACTGAACTTGCAATGGACTAATTTGTTATTGAAAACAATTGTTTAAACAGAAAATAATGACAGAAATACCACGTAAATTAATCGTTCCCAAGAATATTACCGATGCGCTGCGCAATGTGATTTTTCCCGGAAGTAGCAAGGATGTTGTTACGCTTGATATGGCGCAGGAAATTAGGGTTGCGGGCAAAAAAGTTACTTTGTCGCTCGTTTTCCAACGATCGGACGACCCAAACATGGCCGCAGTGATTGCTGCATGCGAAGAAGCAATTTTAACCTACATTGGTCCTGAAGTGGAAATAAAAGGCAACATTACAGCCAAAGCAATCCATCAAATGGAGCGCCCGATACTGCCGGGTGTAAAAAACCTGATAGCCGTTGCTTCAGGAAAAGGGGGAGTGGGTAAATCGACGGTGGCAGTAAATCTGGCAATCGCGCTGGCTAAAACCGGTGCCAAAGTCGGGCTAATTGATGCTGATATTTTCGGGCCATCGCTTCCTAAAATGTTTGGTGCCGAATCACAACGTCCTGCAGGGATTAGTGTTGACGGGAAAGAACGAATTCAGCCAATTTCCAAATTTGGGGTGAGTTTTCTTTCCATTGGCTTTTTTGTGGCTACTGAAGATGCTGTTGTATGGCGCGGTCCGATGGCATCGAACGCGCTGAAACAGCTGATTACCGATGGAAACTGGGGCTCTTTGGATTATTTGCTTTTCGATCTTCCTCCCGGAACAAGCGATATTCATCTGACATTGGTTCAAACAGTTCCGGTAACCGGAGCCATTATTGTAACTACGCCTCAGGATGTGGCTCTGGCCGATGTCATCAGGGGAGTCAACATGTTCAAAGGAAAAGGAGTTGACGTTCCGGTGCTCGGTCTCGTTGAAAACATGTCGTGGTTCACTCCTGAAGAACTTCCGGATAACAAATACTACATTTTTGGAAAGGATGGCGGCGTAAAACTGGCTGAAAAACTTGAATTGCCTTTGCTTGGTCAGGTTCCTATTGTTCAGGGAATCCGCGAAGGTGGCGATTCAGGAAATCCTGTGGCTTACGATGAAAACACCATTATCGGACAGGTTTTTAAAGAAATTGCAGCCAATGTGATTCATGAAGTGGATACCCGGAATGCAAATATGGATCCTACCATAAAAGTTAAAGTGACGCGGAAATAAACAACTTTCAGCATAAAAAATACAGCGGAACGTCGTGCAAAACCAATGCAAGTCGTTCCGTTCTTTTTTATATTGAAATTTAGTGCCACTCCGAAATAGTTGGATTAAATTTTTAATTTTGTTCGGTTTCCAAAAAATAAGATGGAATTGTAGTCTATAACCAAAAAAACCTAATAAATAATCAGAATGAAACGAGTAGCAATTGGTGTCGATATTGGCGGAACAAATACCGCCATTGGAATGGTTGACGATCTGGGAAATGTAATGGTGAAAGATAACATTGCAACCCCTTCGCACGGCAATGTTGATCTTTATATTGAAGATTTATCGCTGGCAATTAATGAATTAATAAAATCGGTTAAGCTTGTTAATCCTGAAATTGAAATTCTTGGAATCGGGATTGGCGCTCCAAACGGGAACTATTACGCCGGAACGATTGAATATGCGGCCAATCTGGCTTTCAAAGGAATTGTTCCGCTTGTAAAATTGCTGAAAATAAAATTTCCCGAACTTCAGGCAATAGCATTGACCAACGATGCCAACGCTGCCGCTATCGGCGAAATGATTTATGGTGGTGCCAAAGGAATGAAAAACTTTGTGATGTACACCCTTGGAACCGGCGTTGGAAGCGGTATTGTTGTAAATGGTGACCTGGTTTACGGTAGCGATGGATTTGCCGGTGAATGTGGCCACACCACACTGATTCCGGGTGGAAGATTATGCGGTTGCGGCGCGCTGGGTCATTTTGAAGCCTATTGTTCGGCTCCCGGTATGAAACGCACTGCTTTTGAACTGATGGTAAAATACAATGCCACCGATAGTTTACTGGCTGACAAATCCTTTAATGAACTCGATTCAAAAATGATTTTCGATGCCGCTGAAAGAGGCGATAAAGTGGCCAATGAAGTATTCGAGCAGACTGGTAAATGGCTCGGTCAGGGTTTTGCTGACACCGCTCATCATCTTAGCCCAGAGGCCATCTTTTTATTCGGGGGGCCAACTGCAGCCGGCGACTATATTTTCAAACCAGCCAAAGAAAGCATGGAGCAACATTTGCTGACTTCTTTTAAAAATAAGATCCAAATCCTGCCTTCACAGCTAAAACCTGGCGACGCAGCAATTGTGGGCGCGAGCGCCTTGGTTTATCAGGAACTTAAAAAGTAGAATGAATTGATTGTCAGCGGATAACAATCAGTTTTGAAATAAATTTGAAAGGGAAGAATGACCATTTTTTGTCGTCTTCCCTTTCCTTGTTTTTATTAATAATTGTTAATAGTTCAGGTTGTATGGTTCAAATTTTATAGCTTCACCAGCAAAACAATAAAAAACGAAGCTTGAAGAACATAAAAACATACATCTATTTCTGCATTATTCTACTCATTTCAGTGAGTATTTTTGCTCAAAAAGCAAATGCTTCTGCTGCACTGAAAAAAGTAAAATACAACTATCTCATATCCGTTCCTGAAGATTACGACAAAGAACCTGGCAAGAAATGGCCGGTCATTTTTTATCTCCACGGGCGCCATGCAAGCGGTACAAATCTTAAAAGTCTGGAACGCTACGGACTGCCGTATTACCTCATGATAGGCAAAAAGATGGACTTCATTGTTGTTTCTCCACAATGTCCGTGGGGAAAGAATTGGTCGTCGGAAGATTGGTTTAATCCGGTTTACGACGAAGTGGCTACCAAATTACGTGTTGACGATGCGCGTATTTACCTGATGGGAATGAGCATGGGTGGTTATGGTACCTGGTCGCTTGCAAACCGGATGTCTGATCGCTTTGCAGCAATTGCTCCCATGTGCGGGGCTGGAGATGTTAAATGGGCCGACAATCTCAGCAAAATACCAACCTGGGTTTTTCATGGAACCGCCGACAACCAAATTCCTATCAGCAAGTCAGAAGAAATGGTGAAAGCGCTTGAAAAGAAAAATGCCAACCTTAAATATTCACGGCTTGTCAATCAGGGGCACGATATCAGCAAACAATTCAATAATGACGAGATATATGCCTGGTTCAAACAATTCTCGCTTGAAAGAAAACAATTTTGGGAAGAACCTTTGCCATTCCTTCAAACCATTGTAGCTAAAAAAGTGAGCGTTAATCCTCCACAAAAGCAAAAAGTTGTAATTGCAGCTATTCAATAAAAAAATGTATTTACACCGTCTCATAAATGAGACGGCAAAGGATAAAGCATTTATCATTGATTTCGCAAATATCCTTTGCCGTCTGGCTTTAGCCGACGGAGTAAATACAATCCGGGTTAATCCTTTTTATGCGACCAGCCGGTTTTTAAACCAATCACAAAATAGATGAGTGCCACTACGCCGGCAGCAAATATAGTATCGCCCACTATGCGCATCCAGCGAAGTGTGGCCATCCACGGCAGTTGCAGAAAATCAGCCGAACGGGCGTACCACAAACCATGTTTCACACTTGCCCATGTTTGAGCCAGACCAATGGGTAAAACACTTATGAGCACCATAAGCAAAAGTCCAATATTTATTGACCAGAACGATATTTTAATGACTCTATCATTCCACTCATTTTTGTGGTTCATTTCGCGCAGCACAAACAAGGTTAATCCGATTCCCAACATTCCGTAAACGCCAAACAGTGCAGTATGAGCGTGTACCGGGGTGGTATTGAGTCCCTGCATGTAATAAAGAGCAATAGGTGGGTTAATCACGAAACCGAAGATTCCGGCTCCCAGGAAATTCCAGAAAGCGACCGCTAAAAAGAAATTAATCGGCCATTTATAAGCCCTGACCCAGTGGGCGGCACGGCTAATCTGTAAATTGCTGTATGCTTCGAACCCGATCAGGATCAGCGGAACTACTTCCAAGGCACTAAAGCTGGACCCAAGTGCCAGAATCGAGGTTGGCGTTCCGGAGAAATACAAGTGATGGAACGTTCCAAGGATGCCGCCAAACAGGAATACGATGGTGGTAAACAGCACGGTGGTGGTGGCGAATTTCACTTTTATAAGTTCCATACGTACAAACAGATAGGCGATGATCACAGTGGCAAAAACTTCAAAGAAGCCTTCCACCCAAAGATGCACCACCCACCAGCGCCAGTATTCGGCAATGGCCAGGTTGGTATGCTGACCCCACATCATTCCGGCGCCGTAAAAACCGGCGATGGCAATACAGGAGATCAGGAACAATACCAGCAAATCCTTGCTGTCAGAGCGGCCTCTCAAAGCTGGAAGGATGGCACGGGTCATCAGGAACAACCACAAAAATAAACCAATCAGGAGGAAAATTTGCCAGAAGCGGCCCAGGTCAACATATTCGTAGCCCTGATGTCCAAACCAGAAGTTGGTAGTATAACCCAGTTTTTGCATGATGGCAAAAAACTGACCGGCCATCGATCCACCCACAATAATGAGAAGGGAAACAAACAGGAAGTTGACACCCCAAACCTGGAATTTAGGATCTTTTCCGCCGATAGCAGGAGCAAAAAATAATCCAGTGGCCAGCCACGAGGTTGCAATCCAGAAAATCCCCATTTGAACGTGCCATGTCCGGGACAGCGAATAGGGCAGGTAATCAGCCAGATTAAAGCCATAAAAGGCTGTTCCCTCAACGCCGTAATGCACGGTAATGACTCCCAATCCGACTTGAACGATGAACAAGAGCATTACCACATAAAAATATTTGAGCGTTGCATGCATCGAAGGAAGTATTTTTAACCCGATCACAGGATTCGTAGCCGGGATGCTATCGGATAATTCCTCATGATGGTTCGTTACGTAATACCATGTCAGCAGACCAATTCCAGCCAGTAAAATAATTACGCTGAAACCTGTCCAAAGGATCAGCGCGCTTGTTGGCCGGTTTCCCACCAACTCTTCAGCTGGCCAGTTATTGGTATAAGTAATGTCTGAATCAACACGATTTGTTACGGTTGCCCAGGATGCCCAAAAGAAAAATGTGGTCATTTTGGTCATTCTTTCTGCATCCTTTACCGTATTGGCAGGCATCCCATAAGCCTCCCTAAGATCATGTTTATCAGGGGCATCACGAAAAAGATCGGTGTAAAACTGCTGAACCAGCGCAATTGCCTCGGCTCTGTGGTCAGACACAACCAAATCACCATTAGCAACATTGTAAGTGTTTTTGCGGATTTCGCCTTGCAAGCGGGCCTTTAAAGAGGCCTGTTTCTCCAAATCCAGCTTCTCATAGTCGGTGCCGAAGTCCAGATTGGCAAAGTGGTTTAACATGGCCACCGCTTCTTTGTGTAGCCAATCGGCCGACCAATCGGGGGCCTGATAGGCGCCATGTCCCCAAATGGTTCCCAATTGCTGGCCACCAATTGATTGCCAAACATTCTGACCATCCTGGATGTCCTCCCTGGTGAATAGTACCTTTCCTGAAGTGGTCACCACTCTTTCAGGAATGGGGGGAGCCTTTCGATAAATCTCACGTCCGAAATATCCCAGCACGGCAAATGAAACGACCATCACGACCGTAAATCCAATCCATAATTTTTTTGTACTCATAGAATTTGTGTTTAGTGGATAAAAAAGTCTTTAATTCTTTTGCAAATGTAAAAATTCAAATATAAAAAGCATATATTAGTGGACTAAAATATCCACTAAAATATAAAATAATTTTTAAATGTTGATTATTAAAGCTATCAAACTTAAAAGCGAACTCATTAATGTGTAATTTTGGCAAAAACCTGAAAATCTTCTATGCTCTCTAAAGCAGCTGAATATGCAATACGATCCATGGTTTATATATGGATGATGAATCAGAAGGGAACGCGTCCGGGTTACCGTACCATTGCTATTGAAGTAGGCTCTCCGGAGCATTTTACTGCAAAAGTACTGCAAACCATGACGCGATTCAAGCTGATACGCGCGGGTAAAGGACGTGGCGGAGGTTTCTATTTTGAAAATCCGGAGGAAGAACTACCTGTATTTGAAATCATAAAGGTGATCGACGGCAATAAGTTTTTTAGCAGTTGCGCCTTTGGTTTCGAAAACTGCAACTGCGCAAATCCTTGTCCGATGCACGATGAATTTATGATTATCCGCGATAATTATACTGAAATGGTTCAAAAAGTGACCATTCAGTCGATGGCTGAAAAGATTATAAATGGAACCGCATCTTTAAATCAGAACAATATTGTTAGTCCGAGCGCGACTTAAAGTCGCACCCGGACTTTTCGGAACTGTTAAGGTACATAAGTTATTATGCAGCAAATTGGGAAATTCATACTAAAAATGCTTGGCTGGTTGCTGATGCTTCCTGTATATTTTTACAAGTTTGCTATTTCGCCATTTACTCCGGCGTCGTGCAGGCACGAACCAACCTGCTCACAATACGCCATTGAT
Organism: Bacteroidota bacterium; assembly: GCA_030698405.1. Lineage (GTDB taxonomy): Bacteria > Bacteroidota > Bacteroidia > Bacteroidales > Prolixibacteraceae > Aquipluma. Next base: position 10,613 of record JAUYMU010000106.1, on the reverse strand, counting down.
GCTATCAAAATACACGGCCCATTTAAAGGTATCTGGTTGGGTGCCCGACGAATTTCGAAATGCCACCCATGGGGAACGCACGGCTACGATCCGGTTCCGCCGAAGAAGTGAGCAGTGGTCAGTGTTCAGTCGCAGTTGCCAGTTTCCCGAATGAAAGTGAAAAAGTGGTCAGTCGCAGCTGTTGTAGAAGATGTTGTTTCAGTTTTAACCGATAGCAACGACCCAAAGCAATACGTCAAACGTATGCGACAACGTGATAAAGAACTCTCCAAAGGGTGGGGACAAATTGTACCCACCCTTTGGGTAGAAACTGCTGGTGGTATACAAAAAAGGTAAGGAAGGAAAATAGTCAATCTATAATTATGACACATCAATTGTACTTCTTTCCCGGAAATCAAACTATCTTTGGTTTTGAATGTTTAAGCGTTTCATATTATTACTTTATTTAGTCAATGAAAAACTACTTTTATTTTTTATTCGTCGTATTAATCGCTTGTCAGCCGAAGCAAAGAGCTGATCAAGAACTTGTTACGGTAAGTATTCTTCCGCAAAAATATTTTGTCAATCAGATTGCAGGCGATCTTTTGCAGGTGAACGTGTTGGTTCCGCCCGGTTCGAGTCCGCACAATTATTCTATACTGCCTTCGCAAATGAAAGACATGGCCAAATCGAAAGTTTGGTTGCAGATTGGGCTGCTCACCTTTGAAGATGCCTTGAAGGATAAATTGGCGGATATCAATAAAGCACTGAGCATTGTGAATTGCTCTGCAGGAATTGATCCGATTGCCGGAAGTGAATGTGAAGAAGAAGGTAACGATCACGAACACGCCCATCACGAAGCTTACGACCCGCATATTTGGCTGGCTCCTGCAGAATCAAAAATCATTGCACTGAATACTTTTAATGCCTTAAAAGCAGGCTTTCCTCAACATGTTGCTGTTTTTGAAGCCAATTATGGGCAATTTATTGCAAAAATTGATTCTGTTTCTACGCTGATAGAGCAAAAACTTGCTTCGCTTACCAACCGGAATATACTTATTTTTCATCCAACGCTTGGATATTATGCCCGTCAGTTTGGGCTGCAACAAACCGCGCTCGAACTCGATGGAAAAGAACCTTCGCCAAAACACATGAAAGGCATCGTTGATTTGGCGCGCGAACGAAATATTCGTGTAATCTTTATCCAGAAGGAATTTGATGTGGAGAATGCGCAGCAACTTGCAAGAGAATTGAATGGAGAAGTAGTTATCATTGATCCGCTTGATTATGACTGGGAAAAGCAACTTCAGGATATTACCGATAAAATAGCCGCTCAAAAATGAAGAAACTGCTCGAAATAAAAAATCTTTCGGCTGGTTACGAAAATCAGGTGGTGCTTGAAAATGTCTCGCTTGATATTTTTTCTAACGATTTTATAGGGGTGATTGGGCCAAACGGTGGCGGAAAAACTACCCTCATAAAAACTATTCTTGGTTTGATTAAACCAATTTCAGGAGAGTTAAACCTGCTCATCAACAAAAAAAATATTGGGTATTTGCCACAGGTAAACCAGATTGACAAGCGCTTCCCGATTACTGTATTTGATGTTGTGAGATCGGGGAAAGCTGATACGGCCTTGTTTTCATCATTTCACAAAAACAGGCAGGAAAAGGAAAAGGCAGAAACGTTGCTTCAGGAAATGGGTATTTCTAATCTCCGGAATAAGTCGATTGGTGAACTTTCAGGAGGACAAATGCAACGCGTATTTTTATGCCGTGCACTGATGAACGAGCCGGAATTGCTGGTATTGGACGAACCAAGCACCTATGTTGACAATAATTTTGAAGGCGAATTGTACCTGAAATTAAAAGAGTTGAGCGACCGGATGGCCATTTTGCTGATTTCGCACGATGTGGGCACTATTTCATTTTTTGTGAAAACCATCGCCTGTGTAAATCGCAACCTTCACCATCACCCGAGCAACATTATCAGCGAAGAACAGCTGGCATCGTACAACTGCCCGCTGCAAATTATCACCCACGGAGATATTCCGCACACTGTACTGAAATTACACGACGAACACGAACATCATGGACATCATCATTGAATTGTTTTCATACGATTTTTTTGTAAATGCATTTCTGGCTTCGCTGCTGGCGGCCATTTCGTGTGGAATTGTGGGTACTTATATTGTTTCGCGCCGCATTGTATTTATCAGCGGCGGAATAACTCATGCTTCGTTTGGCGGTATCGGAATGGGCTATTACCTTGGCATTAATCCGCTGGTAGGAGCCGGTATTTTTTCCATTTTATCCGGAATGGGCATTCAACTTTTCAGCAGCAAAGGAAAAGTGCGTGAAGACTCATCTATCGCTATCTGGTGGTCGCTCGGAATGGCCATCGGGATTATATTTGTGTATCTCACACCGGGTTACGCACCCAACCTGATGAGTTATCTTTTCGGAAGCATCCTCACTGTTTCAACTGGCGAAATCTGGCTGATGCTGGCGCTGGCAATTGTCATCATTTTATTCTTTACCCTTTTTTACCGTACCATACTGTACATCGCATTCGACGAAGATTTTGCCAAAACTTCTGATTTGCCGGTTGGCCTGTTTAATTACCTGCTGATGATCCTGATCTCACTCACCATTGTTCTGAATATCCGGGTAGTTGGTATTATTCTGATTTTGTCGCTGTTAACCATTCCACAAGCCACGGCCAACCTTTTCACCCGCGATTTTGGCCGCATGATGTTTTATTCCGTAGGTTTTGCTTTTCTGTCCTCCTTTATCGGATTGCTTGTTTCGTATTTTGCCGACATTCCTTCAGGAGCCACCATTATTTTTACCCAGGTGGTAATTTTTGGCTTGGTTAAACTGATCAAAGCATTTTGATTTTTAGTCGAATAAACCTGCCAACTATGGATGAAGAAATAACCCAAATTACCTGCACCCACTGCGGAAAATCATGGGATAAAAAGCAGCTTGAACGCTCGTGCAGCAATTGTTTTGCCTGCACAGGCTGCGAGGCCTACATTTGCCAGGAGTGCCGATACGAAATTGTGGTGGTTTCGATAAAACCCATGAAGAAAAATTAGATACTGAAATTTTAAGTGTTACGAATACATTTTATAATGTCGAGCCATAAAAATGTTATATTCGACGTTGAAAAAAATGTATTGTTTTCTAACTAACACACAATACTAATCCTTTCCCCAAATGAGGGTTAACGAGATCAAACCTATTACTGATCAGAGCCTTGTTGAGAGTATCAAAAACTCTAATGAGGGAGTTTTCGAATTGGTATTTAATTTTTACTATTCGGGTTTGGTTGTGTATGCCGACCAGATTATTAAGAATACCACCATTTCGGAAGATATTGTGCAGTCTGTTTTTATGAAATTGTGGGAAAACCGTGAAACCATCGATATTCGATCCTTCCGTTCTTACTTCATTCAATGTGTGAAAAATCGCTGTATTGATCATCTTCGCAGTCAGCAAGTTAAAAATAAGTTTGATAACCGCGCTCCTGAATCAGATTTTCTTGTGATGGACGAGGATCTTTGGACAAAAACAGAACTTTCCGAACTGATTGAGCAGTCGGTTGAAAGCCTTCCTCCACGTTGTCGCGAAATTTTCAGGATGAGCCGCTACGAAAATCTTAAAATTGCAGAAATTGCTGATCAGTTAAAGATTTCGAAACGAACCGTTGAAACACAGATCAGTAAAGCGCTTAAAATACTTCGCGTTAAACTCATTGATTATCTTTCTCTTTTGGCACTCATCTTTTTTTCGTAACCATGATACGTGTATTGTGTTTCTTGTTCGTCTAATAAATACAAATTCAAAAAATGCAGAAGGAAATATTCGATATTGATCAACTGATTGGAAGTCGTTTACTGGGAACAATTACCCGGGACGATGACCAGTTGCTTGATGATTGGATTGCAGAGAAGATTGAAAATCAACGATACTATTCAGAACAAAAAAAGTTATGGAATCTTTTTGAAATGCATCAGAAGATGCAGAAAATAGATGAACGTAAAGCCTACCAGAAAATATCGGCTCAATTATTCAGGCACAAAAAAAATAATTTATTCACTTATATTCAGAGGATTGCAGCTATTTTATTGCTTCCCGTGATCATTGTCTCAGCATATTATATCTTTTCAGAAAAAACCAGCCGGAAACAACATGCGATGGTTTACAATACTGCCGAAACCCCGCTTGGAATGCGCTCCAGCCTGATTTTGCCTGATGGTACCAAAGTATGGCTCAATGCCGGCAGTAAACTAAGTTACCCCATCCTTTTTTCCGATAAATTTCGCGCAGTAAAACTGGAAGGTGAAGCTTATTTCGAAGTGGTAAAAGACAAGAAATGGCCTTTTCTGGTTCAGGCCGGAAACATGCATGTGCTTGTTAGTGGTACTACTTTTAATTGCAACGCCTATCCTGAAAATGACCTGATTGAAACAGTATTGGTAGAAGGTCAGGTTACAGTGGGGAACGAGAGTGCGACAATAACTAAAGAGTTATTTCCCAGCGAGCTTGCGATTTTTAGTAAAAGTAGCCAGCAAGTGAACAAAATAAAAATAAATACTGAAAAATACATTGCATGGAAAAATGGCAAGCTCATGTTCAGGGAAGATAAAATGAACTTGGTTGTTGAAAAACTTGAACGTTGGTACAATGTTGAATTTGAAATAAAGGACAAGGAAATTGCTGATTATGTATATACAGCAACTTTTATCGATGAAAGTCTGGATCAGGTACTGAAAATGTTATCGCTTTCAGCGCCAATCCGTTATTCTGTATCCGTTAGGAGCAAGCTGGGTGATCAGACCTTTGAAAAACAAACAGTTAAGCTATATAAGAAATCGAAAATTTAATCATTATAAAAACTGAACAAATATGAAATAAAAAAAGAGAAGAAATGTTGCAACCATCTCTTCTCCAATTGATTAATAAATATTGCCAATTTATTAACTGTAATCAAATCAAAAGTATGAAAAAAAATCTGTTATTAAACAGAGTACGAGGCTATTTTGCCTTTAACTCAAAAGTTTTAAGGGTTATGAGACTTACATCTTATCTCGTGTTACTAACTATTTTCCAGGCTTTTGCCGGAAACTCCTACTCGCAAACCACGCGGCTGAGCTTTAAAATGAACGATGCCAAGGTTAAGGAAGTGTTAAGCGTTATTGAGGAAAAGAGTGAATTTTATTTCCTTTTCAACAGTAAACTGGTTGATGTTGACAGGAAAGTTGACATCAATGTTTCCAATCAGCAAGTCGATAAAATCCTAAACAATTTATTCGCAGGGTACAATGTTGGTTACACTGTAATCGACCGTCAGATCATCATTCAGCCTACGGAAGTTGTGATGGAAAGTATTTTGGCACAACAACAAGCCAAAGTTACAGGAAAAATCACCGACTCTTCAAACAACGAAGGCATTCCTGGTGTAAACGTAGTTGTGAAAGGCACTACTACTGGCACCGTTACAGACGTTAATGGAAATTACTCTATCGATGTTTCGGATCGAAATACCACTTTGGTTTTTTCATTCATTGGATACAAATCTCAGGAAATTGTTGTCAACGAAAAAACCGTAATAAATGTTGGTCTTGTATCATCAATGACCGACATAGACGAAGTGGTTGTGGTGGGTTACGGTGTTCAGAAACGTGCCAATGTTGTTGGTGCGGTTGCATCTGTAAGTGGTGAAAAACTTCTGGCAATTCCTGCAATGAACGTTTCCAATGCAATTTCTGGCCTTATACCGGGGATGACAGTTATTCAGCAAACCGGTGAACCGGGACAGATGAGCCCCCGCATTATGGTTCGTGGAAGGACCACGGTTAACTCAGACAACAGCCGGATGTCCAACAGGGCTGAAACCGCGCCACTTGTTGTAATTGATGGAGTACCCGGCCGTTCGATGGATGAAATTGATCCCAATGATATTGAAAGTCTTTCCGTTTTGAAAGATGCTTCGGCTGCAATTTACGGGGCACAGGCTGCAAATGGGGTAATCCTTATTCAGACAAAATCAGGAAGGGAAGGAAAACCCCGTTTGAATTATCAATTTTATGAAGGCGTAATGACTCCAACATTGCTTCCTGAAGTTACCAATGCATCCGAGTATGCGACTATGCTATCAGAATACCAGGTTGCACAAGGTAAAGCCCGTAGATATACGGATAAGGATATCGAACTTTTCGGCAACGGGAAAGACCCATGGGAACACCCCAATACTGATTGGTATGGTGACCTGATTAAGAAATGGACAACCACTACCAGGCACAACGTTACCCTTGACGGTGGTGCAAAAGGGATGAAATACTATGTTTCTTTCGGGTATAAAACTGACGATGCATTTTATAAAGCATCATCGACCAAATACAAGCAATACAATGTCAGGACTAAAATGGAAATGCCAATTAACGATTGGTTAAAAACCGGAATTGAGTTGGCAGGTTTCTTAAACAACAGGATTTATCCATACAAAAGCGCTGACGCAATTGTCGGGCAGTCAACCCGTCTGGTTCCTACCAACTGGTCTTTCTGGCCATCCGGCGAGCCAGGACCTGACATCGAGTATGGTGATAACCCAGTTGAAACAGCCACTTTCAGTGCAGGGAAAAATGACCAGAAAACATACAGGTTGTTAAGCACTTTTAATGCAACAATTACAGTTCCATTTATCAAAGGGCTTTCATTTACCGGAAGTTACAATTACGATCTCACGAATTATTATAACAAGGCATTCTATCAGCCGTGGACATTATACTATCCAAACTGGAGCCAGGCAACCAGGGGTGCTGACGGATATATTACAAGTATGCCTTTAACTCCTACTTTGAGAGGGCTTTCATCTGCAGAGAACAATGAAAGGTATAATCGTACCATCAACCAAACAGCAATGATTAATGCCAATTATTATAAAACAATTGGAGACCACAACATTTCGTTATTTGGTGGTTTTGAGCAGTACCAGAGCGACTGGAATGAATTTTACGGTTATCGTAAATACTATATTTCATCGGTAATCCAAACCATGGATGCAGGTAACGCCAAAGACCAAAATATTACCGGATCTGCATCTGTTTATGCCCGTAAATCCTGGATTGGACGTGCTACCTACGACTATAAAGGAAAATATCTTGCCGAAGTAGTATTCCGTGCTGATGGTTCACTGAAATTCCCTACAACCAAACGTTGGGGCTATTTCCCCGGATTATTGCTTGGATGGCGTGCTTCTGAAGAAAATTTCTGGAAAGACAACTTGTCTTTTATCAACTACTTTAAACTTAGGACATCCTTTGGTATGATGGGTATGGATCCGGGAAATCCTTTCCAGTTTATGGACAAATACGGAATTGGAACTGGTATGGTGTTTGGCACCAGTGGCGCCATACAAACAGTGGTTGGCCCGCCTACCATAGCCAATCCTAATATTACATGGGAAACTCAGACAACCTATAACGTTGGGTTCGATTCAAAATTCATGAATGACCTTTTCCATCTGAATACTGAATTTTTCTATAACAAAAGGGAAGATATCCTTGTAACCAAAGATGCTTCGGTTCCGAACTTTACAGGTTTGTCGCTGCCACAGGAAAACCTTGGTATTGTTGATAACCGGGGATTTGAACTCGACGGAGGTGTACATAAAGCCATAAATAAGGATTTACGGATTGATGTAACTGCAAATTTCAGTTATAACCATAATGAAATTGTTAAAATGGACGAAGCTAAAAAGGCACAACCATGGCAACAGCTTACCGGACATTCTTATGGTGCATGGTTAATGTACGATGCCATTGGAATTTTCAAAGACCAGGCACAGGTTGATGCTACCCCTGCAAAACTTGCCGGAACGAAACCAGGCGATGTAATTTTCAGGGATGTATCGGGCGATGGCCAGATTACAGGCGATGACCAGATTTTGTTCGACAAGGTTGATGCTCCCGAAACTTTTTATGGTGGCAATATAACCGTGGGATATAAATCATTCACTTTATCTGTACAGATTCAAGGACAGGGCGAATTCCTGAAACACAGCCAATACGACAACCGTCGCGGTGAAGCTGGTAACTACTACAAATGGCAATTTGAGAACCGCTGGACACCTACCAACTCGGTAACCAACATTGCAAGGGCCTATAACCGCGATGACCTGTATTGGTCTCCCGATGTTCGTATGAGCGATTACTGGCTCGAGAATACAGCCTATTGCCGCTTGAAAAATGTAATTCTGAACTATGCAATTCCAGCCAAATACTACTCAAAAATTGGTATCGCGAGAGCAAGTGTATATTTTACAGGTAACAATCTGGCATTGCTCTATACCGCCACCAAGAAGTGGGATCCGGAAACCAACAACCCGGGTGTATATCCTACCATGAAAACATTTGCCGTTGGCGCTAATATTACTTTCTAATAAATTTTATAACTTATAAACAGTTTAGAATATGAAAAAAATACTTTTTAATATATCAGTAATCGCAATTCTTCTGACAATTGTGATATCCTGCCAGGAAGATATCCTTGACAAGAAGGCCGTTGATACATTCAATGAAGAACTTGTATTTTCAGATATCAATGTTGTAAATGCATATCTGGGAAAATGCTACGACAGGATGGGTGGAAATACCGATAACGGTATTTTGGGAGCACGTGAAGACCTTTTAAGTTCTGGAACCGACCAGACTCTTTGCATCCACCGTCCGGCAAACTATGTCATGCTCAAAGGTACAATGAGTCCTGACCAGCTTGGATACTTTGTAAATAATGGTTTAGGTGGTTGGTTACGCTGGAATAATCTGTACCAGAATATCCAGGATGTAAACAGGATTCTTGCCAGTATTAATGCTGTGCCAATTACAGCAGCACAGGAAGCACTAAAAAAACAGATGAAAGGGGAAGCCTGTTTTATCAGAGCTTTTGATTATGCAACCATTCTTATGGTGTATGGTGGTGCAATCCTTAAGGATGCTCCATATAAACTTGATGATGATTTCTCCGTTGCAAAAAGGTCAACAATTAAAGAAACGCTTGATTTTATTCTTAAAGATATTCAAAGTACGATTGATAATTTACCGGCATCGGTTGAACAGGGACGAGCCAATCGTGCTGCTGCTGCTGCCTTAAAATCCAGGGTTCTTCTTTTCTGCGCCAGTAAATTGACAAACGGTGGCTGGACAGAACAGGCTTCAAATGCTTTGATTTCATTTCCGGCTGGTAGCCAGACAACTCTTCTAACACAAGCTCGGGACGCTGCAAAGGCTATTATGGATGGCACATACGGTAATTTCTCTCTGGTGGGAACAGTAACCGACCCGCCGGCAACCCTAACAGCAGCCGATGTACAGAAATATGCAGAAATCTATGGTAGCAATTTCCTCCAAAAAGCTGCATGGAACAGCGAAACCATCTGGGGAATTCAGTTCCCGCTTACCGGAGGTAATGTCAATAATGCAAATATTTGGTACGGTCCAAACGGATATCATAACTGGGGGAACAACAATCCGACTGAACCGGCTGTAAGGAGGTTTGAAATGGCTGACGGTTCTAAATTCAAATGGGATAAATACAATCCAGGGAATATGGATATACGAACTGCAACTGCTGCTGAATTGGCTGCCGATCCGCAACGCAATCCATACAATGGTCGTGAACCGCGTTTTTACGCCTGTGTTTTGTATGATGGCGCGCCCTGGCAACAAAGACCTTCGGATGCTGCAGGATTGGAACCCGAAAACAAAGTTCAGACAGGCTATTATTTGGCAAATGCCGGTGATACAAATCCTTTTAAAAGCGGTCTCGATACCCGTCAGGGTTTGATCGAATCGTGGAACGCTACTAAAACCGGATACTATTTCAAAAAGTTAATGGATCCGGCAACAGCGGGCCAGTATTTCAGATGTACTCATACCTGGGTAGAATTCAGATATGCTGAGATTTTGATGAATTATGCTGAAGCCTGTATTGAAATTGGTGGCGCCGACCTTCAGAAAGGCATTGATGCCATGAACATGGTAAGGAATCGCGCCGGTTTACCCGACAGGATTACAACTGACCAGGCAAAAGCAAGAGAATTTGTCCGGGATGAAAGAAATATCGAATTCTTTGGTGAAGGCCACCGTTTCTACGATATCCGTCGCTGGATGATTATGGAGCAGGTTGTCGAAAATGTTTACGGTATGCGGATTGAACATTACAATGATGGCAGCAAAAGTTGGAAATACAACAAAGCTGACAATGCTGATGCAAGGTCATTTACAGATAAAAAATTCTACTGGGTACCATTGTCGCGCGATGAAATGAACAAAGCGCCTCAATTATTGCAAAATCCAGGTTATTAGAACATTAAGTTTTATTATTATCAAAAAAGGTCGGCTAAATCGAGTCGGCCTTTTTTAATTATATTTCTCAGTCTTCAAATACCTCCTTATAATTTTTAAGTAATTAAACCCTGTGACTACCTTCAGACATCCAATACTATCGCAGATTAAAGCGCGACTGTTTCGTAAACCAGCCTTAAATTTGTGAGTGGAAACCGGGTTTCGGTCTGGTTTAAAAAGGAACATAATTCTTTCACTGCCTGATTTGCCCTGGGAGTTGAGA
>JAUYMU010000105.1 GCA_030698405.1 Bacteroidota bacterium | reverse complement strand
AGAACCAGACTATTTTTTGATATCAATGTATCATAGATATAACGGTTTACACTGCATGGGGCAACGCTTAAATTTAGTGCATTTTCATCAAGTTATTCTTTTTGGGGCCATATTTCCCCGTATAATGAGGGACTATTTTCCCCGATTGTAATTTCTTCCCGTCAATCCTGATTTCGTATTTGCTTTTTGTAGAGGTTGCGACTGCAGGCATTGGAGCTTCAAAAATGTACCGCCCAGTTTCAATCGTTTCCGCGAATATTTCATTTCCGTCCAGCAGTATGTTTAATTTCGGTTTGCCCGAAAGGTGTTCAATGTCAATTAAAAGTGGTTGTGCTTTTCCTGATGGTGTTTCAATTTCATAATTGGCAGCCTGCACATTTCTCAGAAAAACTTCCGTATTATCCATCAACCTGGCATTTCCGGGACCTTCCAGTCGTACCTGATCGAACATCACCCACGAACCCTGGATGGTTGCCAAAGTAATCTCATTGCCGCCTGCTTTAATAAGTTTGTTGTCAATCGGAATTTCAATCAGGAACTCTTTTCCTGAAGAAGTACTGTCTTCAATGGAATTATTCCCTGAACCTTCCGGAAATTCATATTTCCATGATTTCCCGTTTATGATAATTTTGAAAACTGGAAGCTTTTCGGAGTTATTATCCAACAGATCGACAATTAGTTTCCATTCACCGTTTTTGGGCAATTTTTCAATCCCGAAAAGAATATTGATGCTGTGCGAGCGCCAGCCTGCGGTTGACCATGTTCCTCCCCACTCATCCGATGGCCCGGGCAAAACGTAAGGAAAATCGCTTTTAATTTCAGACTGACCGACAAGGAAGAAACGGTCTTCCCAGCCAAAATCTTTTTCCAGAAAACGTTTGTACTCATTTGGAGCAAGCGAAAATTCAGCAGAACTATTATCTGCATTGCCGATTTGCCAAATAATTTTGTTTTTGGATTTGCACGATTGCAGTGAAATGAATCCTGCCAGTAAGAAAAATGCAATAAAAGGTTTCATATTAATTCCACAGATGAAATGATTGCAAAATAAAAAAGGAAGGCCATATTAAAAACATTTTGGTTTAATTTAATGCTTCTAATACAGCCTTCCAGAGGTTGTTTAATTTAGGTTAATATCCCGTATTTTGAACGAGTTTCGGGTTTCTTTGTATTTCGTCATTTGGAAACGGAAGAAGAAGGTTCTTTGTAGCGAAAGTTTTACCCCATGGATTTTGAGCTCCAACAAATGGAACAAAGGTAAACACGTTATTCACTGCTGTTGGATACATCCTTGTCCGGGTAATATCATTCCAGATTTTATTTTCGAAAATCAACTCCCGAAGCTTTTCAGTCCAAACTTCCTTTATAAACTGATCTTTTGACAAACCTGAAAGTTCAGTTACAATTTGAGCTTTGGTTTTATTCATAGAAGCACGGGCTTTAATTGTTGCCAGGAAATCAACTGCTTCGGCATTTACGCCACTTGTCTGGGCGATTGCTTCTGCCGCAATCAGGTACATCTCGGCCAAACGATAATGAACCTGGTCTTTTTGCGATCTGTTGGTGTTATAAAGTGCATCAGGTTCGAACCAGAAATAAGGGGTTACATCAACAAAATTGACGGTTTCTCCCTTTCTGGCTCCCTTGGTAAAGGTATATTTCGTATGGAAATATTGTTTTTCCTGGGCACGAAGGTCATTGGTAAAGTTGTATGCAGCCAGGATTTGGGTCACCGGACGATATGCATTACAGGCTATACTGTAAGTAAATTCGCCCCAGGTTGCCGCTTCGTTCGGGAAACAGTATGTTGGCCGCCAGCCACCATTTGAAATAGTTGCATCATACTCAATTACATAAAGGTACTCGTTTTGAGTGTCGGATGTACGGAGCACATTGTATGCACTTAGTTCGGGAGTTGCGCCATTCTGAATTAATGCATAATTTGCATTGTTTATCAATGATTTAGCAACGGTAGCTGCATCTGCATATTTATTGGCATTTAACGGAAATCCGCTCATATTGAGATATACATCAGCCAGTAACGCCGATGCACTACCTTTGGTAACCCGAAAATTGTTTTTTGCCATTTGGGTATCAGCCATACCTCCTTGTTCGACAGCAAATTTTAAGTCTTCAACAATGAAATTATAAATCGCTTCCTCTGTACTTTTTTCGACATACAGATTTTCGAGTGATTCATATGGGTCCTTGATAAGTGGCACTCCACCGAACATTTTAACCAAATGAAAGTAGTTTAAAGCACGGAAGAACCTGGCTTCAGCAGTCAATCTGCTTACGTCAGCAGCAGTCAATCCAGGTGTTGTTGGTATGTATTTAATTGCATTGTTGGCACGTCCAATTGCAATGTAACAATTCTGCCAAACGGAGAGAATATTACCATTGTTTACCACCGGATCAATAGCAAGATTCTGACTATCCTGTACAAATTTCTCCTGACCCTTGTATTGATTATCAAACAAACCGGAAATATAGCCGCCATACATAACCGTTGGGCCCATGTATGCTGACCCTGCATTATAAAATGAAGGGAATCCAGTTCTGTATAAGTTGTTTACCGCGCTAATTGCATCAGCCGGTGTTAAATAAAATTGATTAACACTGATTTGCGACCGGGGCTCTTCTTTCAGAAAATCATTGCAGGAGTTCAATCCAAGCAATGAAATAGACAAGAGGCTGTAGAATAATATTTTTTTCATTTTATTTTCTTTTTAAGTTATTATTAGAAGCTGAGGTTTACACCAAAAGTGAAAGTTCTTGGTTTTGGATATTGATAAAAGAAAATATTCTGTCCAAACTGGTTGGTATTTGAAACAGCTTCAGGATCGTATCCAAGAAAATCTTTTGAATTAATAAGGAATGCATTGTTAACACTGGCATATCCTCTTAATTTTTTAAATCCGGTTCTTCCCAGCATCTTGCTATCAAAAGTGTAACCTAACTGCAATAAATTTCCACGAATATAGGATCCGTCGCATACCCAATGTGAGTCTGACTGACTATCCTGACCGCTGTAATTTTGCTGTCTGATCTGCTGAACCATTGTGTTTTGGTTTGACTCAGTCCATCCATTGTAGAGAATTGTTGAGAATCCATTTGCAATACCGCTTCTGTCTTCCATCGAGTGGAAATATAGTTGCCATGTGTCAACACCCAAAACGAATTGAAGATCGGCAGTAAAATCCCAATTTTTGTATGTGAAAGAATTTATAAAACTTCCTGTCCAATCTGGTAATCCTTTACCCAGTATTTCGCGTGTAGTTGAACGTTTTGCCTGTCCGGGAACAGCTCCAACCTTAGCAGCTTCGGCTGCCTCGCTTGTACCCCATACACCTAACCTTTTATAGCCGTAGAATGAACTTAATGACTCTCCTACACGAAGGATAACATTACCGCCCACAAAACCAGGACTGGTAAGAATATCTTCATTATTGGCTCCCAATTTCTCAATTCGGTTGGTATTAAAATTTACATTGAAGGTAGTTTGCCAGGTGAAATCCCGTTTTTTAACATTTTCAGTCGTCAGTAAAATATCCAATCCCTGATTTGAGACTTCGCCAATATTGTCGGTTACAGAACTAAAACCGGTAGTATAAGGAATCGGGCGGGCCAAAAGTAAATCAGAAGTAAGCTTGTAATAATAATCAAGGTCAAGAGAAACCCGGTTGTTCAATACTGAAAGATTTAATCCAATATCAAATTGATCGGTTTTTTCCCACTGAAGATCAGGATTTGCCAAACGAGCCACATTTGTACTTGCTCCACGGCCATTATTCAGCAACACGGTTCCCGATGAAATAGTTGCCAGTGTACTGTAAATACCAATTTCAGAACTACCTGTTCGGCCGTAACTGGTATGCAATTTAAGGCTGTTAAGCCATTTTGTATCTTTCAGGAAATCCTCATTTGAAATAATCCAGCCAAGAGCAGCCGACGGGAAAAAACCGTAGTGATTATTCATACCGAAACGTGAAGAACCATCAACACGTGCTGTTACTGTTGCAAGGTATTTATCGTTGTAGGTATAACTTCCGCGTAAGAAGTAGGAGTTCATTGCCCAACGGCTCCAGTCAGAACCAGGAGCTGATGGAGTTGTACCTGCACCAAGGTTATCGTATCCGAAGAAATTGGTGGCAAAACCACTAACATCACCGGTATTTGATGTTGCTCCTGTTAATTGCGACCATGACAAACCTGCCAAAGCATTAATCCTGTGCTTATTGATTGCTTTGTTGTAGGTTAAGAAAGTTTCTTCCTGCCAGTAATAGCTGTCGTATGTTGAGATATTTGCCCTTCCGTTTGGAGAAGAAATATTGATCAGGTCGTTCGGGGCGAAGTTTTTGTCTTTATTCTGATTTGCATCCAGTCCAATTTGCGTTTTAAGGTCCAAACCTTCAGCAATATGGAATGTTAACGACGCATTACCGAAAATTTTGGTCTTAAAACGGTTCATTTTTCTGGTCGTCAATTCATGAACCGGATTGGTCATTGCTTCAACACCTAAATTAAGTTTGTTTCCAGTAAACTGTGAGTTTGCCCAACTTCCGTCAGGAAACTTAACAGGAAAAATAGGAGGCATTTCCCACATTGTACGTCGTGCAACCTGGCCTCCACCGGTTTCATCCAAATCGTTGGCCCATATATGGTTCACCATCAAATTCACACCGGTTGATAACCATGGCTTTGGTTTAGCATCATAGGTTAATTTTGCATTTAAACGTTTCATGAAACTATTCAGCATTATTCCCTGCTGATCTGTATAGTTAATAAATGCACCTACCGAAGACTCTTTAGACTGTTGCTGAATGCTGAATTGATGATTCTGCGAAATTACATCTCTTGTAGCTTCATCCTGCCAATCGGTATCGTACAATGGTTTTCCCTGAGCATCGAAGAGACGCGGATCTGACCGGTTAACAACTGTCCCAACATATTTCACACTTTGAGCATATTTAGAAAAATTGGCGAATCCAATATCTTCCATTCTCATGAATTCCTCAGCATTCATAAGGTCAACTTTCTTTGCCATTGTTCCAAGACTAACCCAGCCACTGTATGAAACAGTGGTTCCTTCACCTTCACCGGCGCCTCTTTTTGTAGTGACAAGGATTACACCGTTTGCTCCACGCGCACCATATATAGCCGCTGCTGAAGCATCTTTCAGTACTTCAATACGTTCAATGTCATTCGGATTCATGAACTGAAAATCGGACATTTGAACTCCGTCAACAACATACAATGGATCGGATGAAGTATTTATTGAGTTTATTCCGCGAATTATAACGCGTGTATTTCCTGAAGGATTTCCCGAATTGGTAAAAATGTTTACGCCGGCAACCTTTCCCTTTAAGCCTTGAAGTGCATTGAAAGAAGAAGACCTTAAAATCTGATCAGCGGTAGCCACTCCAACAGAACCTGCAACATCTGATTTGCGCTGAACACCGTATCCAACGGCCACAACTTCCTCAATTCCAATCCTATCTTCTTCTAAAACTACTTTTATTGAAGTTTGATTTCCAACCAGGATTTCCTGAAGTTTCATCCCGACAAAGGAAAACTGCAAAGTCGCATTTGCCGGAAGATTGAAAATTGAATAATTACCATTGGCATCGGTAATCGTTCCGTTGGTTGTACCTTTTACCACAACAGACACGCCAGGCAGCGAAGCTCCCGAAGCATCGGTTACTACTCCGGTAATTGTTCTTGTCTGTTGTTGCTCATTAATCGACAAAAAACTGTTTTGATCAACTTTGTTTGTCAATACAATCTGACGATCAACAATTGTATAAACAACATCTGTTTCCTTGAACAGTTTGTTGAGTATATCTTCGATCATTTGATTTTTAAAGTTAGCTGATACCGTACGATCGACATTTACCAACTTACTGTTGTAAAGAAAGAAGAATTCACTGTTTTCTTCAATCTTGTTGAGCACCTCTTTTACCGCCGCATCCTTGAGATGAAGGGATATTCGGGTACTCTGAGAATAAGACTGCGTAGCCATTAACTGGCTAATGGCAATAAAGAACAGGACCATCGTTAACTTCATAGTCATCCAGATTTTTCGGAGATGGGCATTTTTTGTGCACCTCCGCATTAAACGGAACATTTTTTCCATAACTTTGAAATGATTTTAGTTAATTACTATTTATCACGGTTACCCTTCTACTAAAAGGATAACCGCATTTTTTACCGGGGTTGGTGCTGCAAACATCTTCCCCGGTATTTTTTTATACTTTCTTTTTCTTCATCAGGTAAACTTTTTGTTTGGAGTATTCCCCGTTTGGTAATAACTTGTTGTCAATAACCTGATAATCGATCGGCGCCGAAATTTTTAACAAATTCAATACCTGCGTAAGGTTTTCATTCCTGAAAGTTGCCTTGTATGCATAGTTCTTAATTTCAGGATCGTTAATTACGATCTCAACATTAAACCAACGACTTAACCGCCTGACAACATCTTCCATTTTATCATCGCGAAAAATAAGGTTACCATCGCGCCATGCGATATATTTGTCAACTTCAACCTCTTCTGCCAGCACCTGTTGATTTGCATCCTGGTAAACGGCTCTCTGCCCGGGGTTCAGGGTGCCAAACACTCTGTTTACCTTATCAATTTCAGAAGATAAACTGACCTTCCCTTCTACAAGTACTACCTCTGCCTGTTTTTCGTCATCATAGCTCACCACGTTGAACGATGTGCCTAAAACTTCTATATTGAGATCTTTGGCCTTAACAAGAAAAGGTTGATTTTCATTTTTTGTTACCTCGAAAAATGCTTCGCCGCTCAATTTTACCTCCCGCAAGCCGCCGGTAAAGAGACATGGAAATTGCAGTGATGAACCTGAATTCAGCCAGACTTTTGTACCGTCGGCAAGTTCAAACTGTGTTACCATTCCCTGTCTTGAAGAGATGGTTTGCATCACCACTCGTGCTTCCTGTTGATTTTTTAATGAAATGTTTCGTAAGGAAATATATCCTGAATAGATCAGCAAAGGAAGCAGTAAAATTGCAGCGACCCTCTGCATTAGTATCCACCAGTTGGTAGATTTCTGATTTATAATTCTTGTGCTGATTTTTTTTAAGGCTTCGAAAGAGTTAAACTGTTCCATTTCGTGCAGGAGCGGCATTGCTTCCCATGCTTTCAGACTCTCCTGAAAGATAATTTCGTTTTCCGGTGATTCCGATCTCCATTCATCAATCACAGCCCGGTCTTTCTCCTGAAGATCGTTTGATAAATATCCTGGCAACAACTCTTCAATTTCACTAAATCCTCGCTCCATTTTCCTATTCCTTTGATGTGAACAATTCGATTAATTTTCCGCTTCAGTAGTAAGACGACTAAAATCGATTTGACACATATAAGAAAATTTCTTTTTTACCCGATCAACAAAGCGAGCAGCAAAAATGGGAGAAATTCTGCAAGTTCTTTTCTGAGAATTTTAAGTGAGTTTGATATCTGGAGCTCAACCGTGCGTTTGGAAAGATCCAATTTTTCAGCAATTTCCTGATTTGACAAACCGTTCAGACGGCTTAATTCAAAAATTTCGCGACATCGCGGAGGTAATTTCGCCAAACTCGTTTGAATAGCCTGACGAAGTTCGGATTCAGCAAAGAATTGTTCCGTTGAATCGTCTTCTTTATCCGAGGAAAATAGCAGATAAATCCGGTACTTTTCTATGATCTTATGATGTTTTTGATAGTCGAGACAGCGATTTTTAATTGACGTAAAAAGATACGATCTCAACGAGGATTTAATTTTTAGGCGCGGAGCTTCCACCCATAAATAAACAAAAAAATCCTGTACCAGATCTTCAACAGAATTGCGGTTGTCGATATATTGCATTGAAAAGGCACAAAGAGATGAATAGTAATAGTTGAAAACGTAATCAAAAACTACTTTATCATTTCGTTCAAGTCCTTCTATGATGATGAGATCTTTCAAGTCGATTTCGTTAGTTGCCCACAAAACTAAGAATAATCGAACTGAAAATCTAAACCGAAGAAATTTTTGGAAAGTTGCGAGAGCCCCGACCTGTCGGGACGACCTTCCCGATTTTCATCGGGACGCTCTAACCAGCTGAGCTACCTTGCAGCGATTTCCGGATTAAATCTTCAAGATAAACTCTACTTTTTAGTCTTTTGAGGTATATCTCTCGTTTAAGTGCTTCAGTTTTTGATGAAAAGGTTTCAGAATAAACCACTTTCCATGGCCTTCCTGATTTGGTTGATAGCGTTGCTCCCGCATTATGGCGGATCAATCGTTCGTTGACATCAGCACAACTGCCAATGTAATAACGATCACGGGTTTCGCTATAAAGGATGTAAATGAAATGTTCCATGGAATTTGTATTTGTAAGGATTAAAAATAGCAAAAGGCAGCCACATTTCTGTAACTGCCTTTATTTTAATGTAGCGAGAGGCGGGCATGATCCGCCGACCTCGCGATTATGAATCGCGCGCTCTAACCAGCTGAGCTACCTCGCCATTAATTTTATTTGAACTTTACAAAGCATTTCAGTTGCCGACCTTCCCGATTTTTATCGGGACGCTCTAATCCCGATATATCGGGAAGCTACCTCGCCATCAATTTTATTTGAACTTTGCAATCAAAGATGAACAAATCACTCCTTTTTTGCGGTTGCAAATATAGTACTTTATTTTTTCGCCCACCATCCGGGAAGAAAAAAAACAGCTTATTTTTATGGGTATGGAATTTATAAACTTTGTATCTTAGGTTTTAATTCCATACATTGCAGAAAATCAAATTATTTATGGCTGGAAAATCGAAAATACAACTGGAATATATTATCAATTGTTCGCCCAAAGTATTCTTTAACAGGCTGAGTACTGCGGCAGGTCTTACTGAATGGTTTGCCGATGATGTTCGTGTAAAAGGAAATTTGTTTACATTTATTTGGGGCGACACCGAACAGAGTGCAGAAAAAAAAATGCACAAGGAAAATAAAATGGTTCGTTATGAATGGCTGGATGATGATTTGGAAAAAGATGAAAACTATTTTGAGTTTGTAGTTTCGCAAGACGAACTCACCAACGATGTTTCGCTTATAATTACTGATTTTGCAGATGAAGACGAAATTGACCAAACGACTGATCTGTGGAACACACAAATTACCAAACTAAAACAATTGCTTGGTTCCTGATGCAAATTATTTCCGTGATTACTCACATAGCAGAACAAAACCCTTCATTATATTATATTCATACTTTCTTGAGAGTTATCCGTTGAATTCAGAATTCAGATTAATTAAATCAGGCCCAACAGCCTGTTTTTCTTTTTAATTCTTCAAAATACCTTAGTTTTGTATTCGTTAATTAGGCAAGTTAAAGAATGAAGCGATTACACCGGTTTGTCATTAAAAGCTTTTTGGGTCCTTTCTTTATGACCTTTTTTATTTGTGTGTTTATACTGCTGATGCAATTTCTGTGGAAATACATAGATGACATGGTTGGGAAAGGTCTGGAATGGAGGATCGTTCTGGAATTATTGACGTATGCTTCTTTCGGACTTGTACCGCTTGCATTTCCGCTTGCCATGCTTCTTGCATCTATTATGACTTTTGGTAACCTGGGCGAAAATTACGAACTGGTAGCCATGAAAGCATCAGGAATTTCACTGTTCCGGATTATGAAACCTCTTTTAGTGGTTGCCATGGTTCTAACTTCGATTGCCTTCTATTTTTCCAACAATATCCTTCCAAAGACAAATCTGGAATTTTACGCCCTGCTTTATAGTGTGAAGCAACAGAAACCGGAAATGGTAATTAAGGAAGGTGTCTTTTCGAATGACATGGAGGGCTACAGTATCAAAGTGGAACGCAAAGGACGCAACAACAATATGTTGTACGATGTAATGATCTACAATCATACCACCAACGATGGAAATTTGAATGTAACGGTAGCCGATTCAGGAAAGATGGAAATTACCGAGGATAAAAAATTCATGTCGGTTACCTTGTTCGACGGGCAAAGTTATGCTGACCAAAAAGAGAGCAGATCAATTAATGAAAAGCGGTACCCTTTCAGACGCGAATCATTTAAAAAGGAAGTAATCAACATCAGTTTGCGCGATTTTGAGTTTAACCGGAGAGATGAAAAGCTGTTTAGTAATGGCGCCAGAATGATGAATACCAATCAATTACAAAACCAGGGAGATTCATTATTTATGGATTATAAAATCCGTCTTTGGCGGTTTATTACTTCATTAAATTATCAGTCCGATATCAGCCGCCAGATCTCATGGCTGGCTATGCCTTTCGATTCAATGCGGGTAAACCCAATGATCAAGCCTGATACCATCGTTGACATCGACAAAATACTGCCTGCTTTAAGCACTTTTGAAAAAGAAGAACTGTACCAGCGAGCCATAGGAAATGTGCGTAGTAACTCACATTTAATTACCCAACAGATGGATGAAATGTACACCCGAAAAAAAATGGTTAACAACTATCCAATGGAGTGGCATCGCAAATTTACACTTTCGATAGCTTGTCTGATTTTCTTCTTTATCGGTGCGCCGCTCGGAGCAATTATCCGGAAAGGTGGGCTGGGCATGCCGGTTGTAGTTTCAATTTTACTATTTATTGCCTATTACATATTAATGATAACGGGAGAAAAATTTGCACGTGAAGATGCATGGTCAATGATGTCGGGAATGTGGTTCGCCTCGCTGGTTTTTCTGCCTCTTGGAATCTGGCTGACTTACAAAGCTGCTACCGATTCGAGTATAATGAATATTGAAAGCTATCAATTGTTCTTCAAGAACCTGCTGAAAATGAAATTTTCAAAGCGTCAAAAACCTGAAATTTAAGCTGATGCGAATACTACAATTAATGAACAAAGTGCCATGGCCCCCAAAAGACGGAGGTGCAATTGCCTGTCTGAACATGATGAAGGGATTTTCGATGCTGGGCCATGAAGTGACTGTGTTGAGCATGAATACTTCCAAACATCACGTTACTATTGATGAATTGCCTGCCGCTATCCGCAAACAGGCTGACTTTTTTCTGGTTGAAGTTCCCGCTTCCACCAATTGGGTTGAAGCAACGCTGAACCTCATTTTTTCTGATTTACCATACAACGCACAACGATTTATCTCCGACGAATACAGCCAGCAGCTGGTTCAGCTTTTAACAGTGAGAACATTCGATGTGATACAGCTCGAAGGATTGTATCTATGCCCGTACATTCCTTATATCCGTAAATATTCTAATGCCCTGATCGTTTATCGGGCTCACAATATTGAGTATGAAATATGGAACAGGACGGCAAAACTATCCAAAGGCTGGCGCTCCAAATACCTGCACAATCTTTCCAAACGAATTAAACGCTTCGAAATAAGTTACCTGAATACCTACGATTTACTGGTGCCAATTACCGATCGCGATGGGATTATTCTTGATTCGCTCGGCAACTCGAAGCCACGCCACACTTCCCAGACCGGTATTGATTTTGCCTCACTGGTTCCAACAGCCAAAAAACTTGAATTCCCGTCATTGTTCCACATCGGAGCGCTTGACTGGGCACCCAATCAGGAAGGATTGGTCTGGTTCTTTGATCATTGCTGGCCACGCATTCACGCAGAAAACCCAGATCTGAAGTTTTATCTCGCCGGAAGAAATGCACCCGAATGGCTCGAACGCAGGATTAAACTTACCGGAGTTGTGTACCATGGCGAAATAAACGATGCGTACGATTTTATCAATTCAAAGGCAATAATGGTGGTTCCGCTTTTCTCCGGAAGTGGAATGCGGATCAAAATTATTGAAGGGATGGCATTGGGGAAACCCATTGTTACAACAGCTATTGGAACAGAGGGAATTCCTACTGAAGACGGCCATAATATAATGATAGCAAATGATGCAGATCAGTTTGTTGAATCAATTTCACGTTTGATCAACAACCGCGCTTTGTTTGATGAGATCAGCAGAAATGCCATCGGATTTATTCAGGAAAAATTCGACAATCTGGCACAAGCCAGTGCGTTGATAGATTTTTACAAAACACAAATAAAATAAAACACAAACTTTCCCGTGGGTAATTATTTGGAAATAATCTTTTGGATTTCAGGCTTTATCGTATTTTATGCCTTTGGTGGCTACGGAATAGTTTTGTTCATTTTACTGAAGATCAGAAGCATTTTCGTTTCCACTAAAAACGTTTCCGGAGAAATGGCCAATGAAAATCTCCCGGAGGTTTGCCTGATCATTGCAGCCTACAATGAACGCGATTATGTGGATATGAAAATTAAAAATTCATTGTCGCTCGATTATCCTTCCGAAAAGCTCAAGGTTATTTGGATTAACGACGGCTCAGATGACGGCTCAGATGAACTTGCTGCAAAATATACGGAAGTCACTTTATTGCACAACCCAAAAAGGAGCGGAAAAATTGAGGCTATGAACCGTGGTGTTGAATTCTCAACAGCCCCTATTTTGATGTTTAGTGATGCAAATACAGTGCTTTCAAACAACTCACTGAAGGCGGTCGTCAGACATTTTCAGGATAAAACCGTTGGATGTGTGGCAGGCGAAAAACAATTTTACAAAGAAAAAGATCAACCGGTTGCGTCAGTTGGCGAAGGTTTTTACTGGAAAATAGAATCATGGCTGAAACAACTCGATTATCAGTTCTACAGTACCATTGGAGCCACTGGCGAATTGTTTGCTGTAAGGCGCGAATTGTATCAGCGTGTCGAGCCTGATACCTTACTCGACGATTTTATGATCTCGATGCGCATTACGCAGCAAGGTTTCCGGGTAGCATATGAGCCAATGGCAGTGGCATCCGAACATGGATCATCGAACGTTAAAGAAGAGATGAAACGCAAAGTGCGCATTGCGGCCGGTTGTTACCAATCATTTTTCCGCCTGAAAAAACTGCTCAACCCGTTTTTTAACTTCAAGCTTTTTTTTCAATACGTTTCGCACAAGGTGTTGCGTTGGACTTTGGCTCCATTGGCTCTGATCATCATATTTGTTACAAACCTTTTTCTACTGACCGGTGCAGGCCAATTCGATGCATTTTCAGTTTATTCGTTACTCTTTTTCGTGCAGGTTACGTTTTACTTGCTGGCTGTTGTTGGTTTTTTAACACAGAACCAACCGCTACGCATTAAATATATATACGCGCCTTTTTATTTTGTGGCGATGAACTATGCTATGATCAAAGGTTTTATAAGATTTCTGAAAGGAAAACAAAATGTGCTGTGGGAAAAGGCTGCCCGCTCTGGAAAAAAGCACAAATAAATTTAGTAATTTCGCCGTCCTTAATGGAATGCCCATTGAAAATTAGAAACAATGACAGAATTTATTTTGAATACAATTCCTGAAGCTGTTGAAGCTGTAAAACGGGGAGAAATGGTCATCGTTGTTGACGACGAAGATCGCGAGAATGAGGGTGATTTTATTGCAGCAGCCGAGTTGGTAACACCTGAAATGGTCAACTTTATGACCACCATCGGACGGGGTCTGGTTTGCGCACCGTTAACAGAAGAAAGATGTACCGAACTGGAACTTGAAATGATGGTCGGAAACAATACATCTTCGCACGAAACACCTTTTACCGTTTCGGTTGATTTACTTGGATACGGATGCACCACAGGTATTTCAGCAACCGATAGGGCTAAAACATTGAATGCACTTGCCAATCCAAATACAAAACCTGAAGAACTTGGGCGCCCGGGTCATATTTTCCCTCTTAGGGCACGCAGCAGAGGTGTACTTCGCCGCGCAGGACATACCGAAGCGGCTGTTGATTTGGCTCGTCTGGCCGGCCTAAGCCCCGCCGGAGTACTGATCGAAATTATGAACGAAGACGGTAGCATGGCTCGTTTGCCCGAGTTGATGGTGCTTGCTGAAAAATACAACCTGAAAATTGTCTCTATCAAAGACCTGATCACCTTTCGTTTGAAGAATGAAAGCCTGATAGAACGCGGCGACGAAGTATTTTTGCCAACCAAATATGGTAATTTTAGGGTAATTCCTTTCAAACAATTGTCGAATGGAGTGGAGCACATTGCTTTGATCAAAGGCGAATGGGCTGTTAATGAACCCATTTTGGTAAGGGTACATTCATCGTGCATGACCGGCGATATATTCGGATCAAAACGTTGCGATTGTGGCGACCAACTCGAACAATCCATGGCTCTGATTGACAAAGAGAGCAAAGGAGTATTGGTTTACATGCAGCAGGAAGGCCGCGGAATTGGCCTGATGAATAAAATAGCCGCGTATAAACTTCAGGATGAAGGTTTGGATACCTACGATGCAAATATTCATCTTGGTTTTGATGCCGACGAACGTGACTATGGAGTTGGGGCACAGATTTTACGCAGCCTTGGAATTACAAAAATGCGTTTGATCACCAATAACCCGATTAAACGCGTTGGGCTCGAAGCATACAACCTCGAAATAGTGGAGACTGTAAATATCGAAATTGAACCCAACCAATACAATCAGTTTTACCTTAAGACCAAACGCGACCGAATGGGTCACTTCCTACAGAAGTATAAATACTAAGCTAATCTTTCAGGTAATCAATCTGAACTAAATCGTTCCATATCGCATCCCTTTGTGGCGGAGCTGCAACTATTTTTACCGGGACTTTGGTTACCGGATGAATAAATTCGATTTTACGGGCATGTAAATGTATGCCCGCATTTTCGTTGCTGCGTGCAGCGCCGTATTTCAGGTCACCTTTAATGTGCAGTCCAATGCGGTTGAGCTGAGCACGAATCTGGTGGTGACGTCCGGTTTTTAAATCAATTTCGAGCAGATGAAAATGATTAAGTGTCGCAACATGGCGATAGTTCAATATTGCCTCTTTAGAACCTTTGCGTTCCTTGTTGTGGGCATGTGATTTATTTTTCTCCGCATCTTTTAGCAGCCAGTGGTGCAAAGTTCCTTCTTCTTCCTCCGGAAGTGCATCTACAACGGCCCAGTAAGTCTTTTTCATGGCCTCTTTATCCTGAAACATTTCATTCAGGCGGGTAAGCGCTTTGCTGGTTCGGGCAAACAGAATCACGCCACTTGAAGGGCGATCCAGACGGTGAGGTGAGCCAAGATAAACATCACCCGGTTTTTTGTATTTTACCTTGATGTATTCCTTCACCTTGTCGATCAAAGTTTCATCGCCGGTTTTGTCACCTTGAACGATATCGCCACAAGCTTTGTTAATGGCAATGATATGATTGTCTTCGTAAATTACTTCCATTTTGCTTTTGCTCTTATTCTCTATGGGGGTCACCATTTTTTGTATGTTTTTGGGTTCTTTTAATTAAAATTTATAAGCTTTCAGAATGCGGCGCATAAAGCTTTTTACTTTCAAAAATCATTTTTCGTTGCGCCTTGTTTCAGAATTCTTCATCTTTCCCCGGGTTGTGTCGTTCCTCCTTACCCGGGGCTATTGACATTTAGCCCTTTTAGGGCTGAGATCCTTTTGGATGCAATAAAATTCAAATTTTTTCAGCGCTGGAAAAACTTAAAATATTCAATATCCAATACTGAATATCCAATATCCAAAACCTTGGCACACAACTTGGAACCTGAAACCTGAAACTTTGAACTTCTTAATATTGCTCCCGTTCGTTGGGGAAATCTTTCGACTTCACATCCTGAATATAGTGATTCACAGCACCCTGAATTTCTTCTGCAAGGTTCAGGTATCTTCTCAGGAAACGTGGTGAGAACGATTGCGAAATTCCCAGCATATCATGAATAACCAAAACCTGTCCATCAACTCCACCGCCGGCACCGATTCCAATAACCGGAATTTTCAATTGCTGAGCGACTTTGGTTCCCAATGCGGCAGGAATTTTTTCGAGCACAATGGCAAAACAACCGACTTCTTCGAGCAATTTGGCATCTTCGATCAGCTTTTGCGCTTCAACCTCTTCTTTGGCGCGAACCGTGTATGTTCCGTATTTATTGATCGATTGCGGCATCAGTCCAAGATGTCCCATCACCGGAATACCGGCTGAAAGAATACGTTCAACCGATTCGATGATTTCTTTTCCACCTTCCACTTTTACAGCATCGGCATGTGTAACCTTCATGATCTTAATGGCCGAATTCAAAGCTTCCAGTGAATTGCCCTGATACGATCCGAATGGCATATCGACCACCACCAGTGCGCGGTTCACTGCTCTCACCACCGATTTCCCATGGTAAATCATTTGATCGAGGGTAATGGGCAAGGTTGTTTCGTTGCCAGCCATCACGTTGGAGGCAGAGTCGCCAACAAGGATGATGTCGATTCCGGCCTGATCAACCAGCTTGGCCATGCTGAAATCGTAGGATGTGAGCATGGCTATTTTTTCGCCTTTCAGTTTCATTTCCGAAAGAACATGGGTAGTAACCCGTTTTATTTCTTTATAGACTGACATAGTTTTCGTATTTGATTTTGCTGCAAAAGTAAGAATTTAAACATTGGATATTCGGCTTTCTTTCGGACAATTGAGTGCGAATGATTTGAGAGTGTTAAAAAGCGATGAAAAACAGTTATATATATAATTATATTAGATGATGGTTCGATTTTTGTTAACCTAATTTATGCTTCACAGCAAAAATATCCAAACTTTAAAAAACCAAAAACATGAGAACAACGCTAACAATGTTTTGCATCCTTGTAGCCTCACTTCCAGGATTCAGTCAGGATAAAAGTTTTGATCTTTCGAAGTACAAGTTTCCGGATTACAAACGACACGAATTGGAATTGAATTTTAACTCGAGTGGAAGTGGCCACAGCTATTCTGCTGAAATCCCCAATCAGTATAACAACGAGATAACAAAATACGATAGATCAGAATTTAATTCTAATTCCTATTTCAATTTAGGGTACAGGTATGAAAATTTGACCAGAAAAAGAATGAACCACCTTTTTTCAAATATAACTGGTCAATATGATTACTCAAATTCTTCTCATTTTGAGGATAAAACAAAACAGGTTCAACCAAGATTCAGTTGGAATCTTAATGGATTGAGGAGAACCTATTTGACTGAGGACAAGATTTTTATGAAGGGATAACTGATCTTCAATTCTATTATTCTGAAGATAAGACAACAAATAACGGAAATACATACTTTTTCAAAAACGGTTACTTGGCGGTATCTGCTGGAATGGGAATTGGCATTGGCCGACCTGAGAGAGTTAACGATTTATGGCAAGGCTACTATATTCTTGAAAAATTGAAACAACAGAATTCGCTTGTCCGCGAATTGCAGGAAAAAGACATTTTTGAGTTTGCAAGTTTTGTTTCCAAATTAAAAAACAAACGCTTTTTTGATGCCAGACTCCAAAAAATCGCTGAGCTTCAATCTTTGGACTCCTTGCTAAATCAGCAAAATTTAATCAGGAATGGTGATATTTCTTATTTCACAACGCTCAACGATTACTGGAGTTTCCCAATTTATTTTGACAGAAAATCTGGAAGAGAATTGAAATTCCAACTTTTACCTGAGTTTGTAAGGGAATATTCCAAATCGAGTAACTCAGCATCTGATTCTCCAACTAAAACGAATCTGGTATCAAAATTACAATTCGACTGCTCCAAACAATTGAATTTATTTTGGGAGAGAAATGTTCATCTCGAATTTGCCAACACTACATTGTTGGCAAAGAATGATGATGTCCGGGACAGTTATCCAAATAATTTTTTCAGAACCAATGCCATGTTTGGTTATGGATTTTTTCCTGATTCGAGAACTCGTTTAAAGCTATCCGGAAACTATTCGGGGTATGAAAGTTTAAATTATAATGGAGAAATCGCTTCGAAATCTTGGATGAATAACTTCAGCCTAAATTTTGAAGCAAATTATTACATCTCTCCTCAACTTCAAATTACCGGGAATTTAAGTGGGAATTATTGGTTCTCCAAAAACAATTCATTTCATAGAAACAGTACCAACTATAATCTCGGCCTTCGCTACGCCATCTTCTAAACGTTCCTTAAACAGCGAATCCGGCTCAAATGAACCGGATTCGTTATTTTAATAAAATCTTCAATCCTCATTTATAACTCGTCATTCCCTATACCCTCAGGAAAATACTCTTTTTATACATATAATACAGCAGCATCCATACCAACATTATTTCGCCGAGCGTATAGAACAATACTCCAAAATCTGCCCAAAGCACAGTCCATCCCAGGAAAAATTTGGTGATTCTGTCAATATCTACAAATCGGTGAAAGAGGTAAATGAATATCGAGTTCATGCCGATTACACGAAAGAAAAACGACCATTTTTTCCAGCCTTTTACATCGATAATCCAATAAAATGTCATGATGAGCATAAACCCGATTCCACCGGTCAGCAAATTAAAAGGTACTGTCCAGCAAGCTTTAATAATCGGATAAAAAATACTCAGGAGCAATGCCAGTGCGATTGCCGAAACACCGATCAACGACAATGTTTTGATCTTCTGTTGGTCGTTTGTTTTTTTGTCGCGCAGGAAATGCCCGGCAACCGAACCCATCAGTGTTACTGTTATGGCTGAAACAATGCATAGCAGTCCTTCAGGATCAAATACTTTTCCGTGTAGCCTTCCCGGCAAAATCATCCTGTCGAAGTAACCATTGATACAGCCTTCAGGAGTTAGCACACCTGCGCCGATTCCAGGAACTGGCACCAGCAATTGAAGAATTCCGATTCCGGCCAGTATTCCTGCCAACCAATAAAGTGTATTTTTAAAGGATTTGGAGTAAATCACAATCAGGGCCGCAAACATATATGCCAGACCAATTTGCCCCAAAACACTTGCAAACCGTGGATTTTCAAATCCATTTTCAAAAACTCCATTGTAAATAACTAACATTTCGGAGGAAAAATTTCTTGATCCACATGGGTTTATAGAGTGACAAAATTCGATTACCTACCTCTAAGATTGACATATATATCTGTAATACAATTGTTTATAATGATCTTTCTTTTTTTAGTGGA
>JAUYMU010000101.1 GCA_030698405.1 Bacteroidota bacterium | reverse complement strand
GTGTCAGAGTGATCATTCGGGTATCGCTTGGAAATATTGGTAGTAATAGTTGTCCCATGACCGCTAAGATAAGGATTATTACTTTACGGCAATTATCCTGTTAGGCGTTGATAATCAAGCATAGGTATTGGATGTCTGATGATATAACTCCTGAAGATTATTCGGGCAAAAGCATAGATATCAATCTGGTCGGGGCTTGGAGTAGAACCTACTCAGGTCGTGACTCCAATAATGGGATCACCATTTATAGCGATACGATCCGATTCACTCAGGATAATTTGGGTACGCGAACCACCTTTCGTTTTTCCGAAGTCTTCAACCTTTTCCCTTTTCAATTCTACACCCAAAATAATATCATTCTTTTTCGACCCGAGGGGATGGAAGATGCCAACCGGCTTGACTATCACATTCTGAACGACAGTTTATTCATTCCTCAATTTGGGATTCCGTATGTGAAAAGTAGCGTGCCCTGAAAATGACAAACTCAACTAAAAACCGGCAGTTATTACGTTTAATCTTCTGTTTTATTTGGTCACCTCTTCAAAATGAACCAACGACCAATCAATCATCGTATTTAATACCAGCATCAAGCTTTTCGCCATTTCAGTCAACGAATATTTTGAAATCAATTACCGGTTGATCATTTTTGCACTGCCTTCTGAATATCTATCGCCATGTACCACAATTTTCGATGATGCAGTTTCAATTTCCTGAAGTTCGTCTGCCGTAAATTCAATTGCTGCCGCGCCCAGATTTTCGTGTAAACGGTGCAATTTGGTAGTGCCCGGAATAGGTACAAACCAAGGCTTCTGTGCAAGAACCCATGCCAGAGCAATTTGTGCCGATGTGGCGTTTTTACGTTTTGCAAATGCGGCAACCAAATCGACAAAGGCCATGTTGGATTTTATGTTTTCGGGCGATAAACGTGGAACTGTGCTGCGGAAGTCTTTGCTATCAAACGTTGTGTTCTGATCCATTTTCCCTGTAAGGAACCCCTTCCCCAGCGGACTGAATGGAACAAAGCCAATTCCCAGTTCTTCGAGTGTTGGAATGATTTCGTCTTCCGGTTCTCGCCACCACAGCGAGTATTCGCTTTGCAAAGCAGTTACCGGTTGCACCGCATGTGCGCGACGAATCACCTTTACTCCGGCTTCCGAAAGTCCGAAATGTTTCACTTTTCCTTCCTGAATAAGGTCTTTCACTGCACCGGCAACGTCTTCGATCGGCACATTCGGGTCAACGCGGTGCTGATAGAAAAGGTCGATGGCCTCAATCCGAAGCCGCTTCAATGATTCCTCCGCTACTTTCCTAATATTCTCCGGACGGCTATTAAGTCCGGTACTTACTCCATCCTGAAAATTAAATCCGAATTTAGTGGCAATGGCCACCTGGCCTTTGAATGGCTCGAGGGCTTTCCCCAACAGTTCTTCGTTGATGTACGGGCCATAAACTTCAGCCGTGTCAAAAAGGGTAACTCCGCTTTCAACGGCCAACCGAATCAGAGCGATCATTTCTTTTTCATCGGAAATAGTTCCGTAGCCAAAACTCATTCCCATACAGCCAAGTCCGATAGCCGAAACTTCCAGACCACTGTTTCCTAATTTTCGTTTTTGCATGATATATTA
Source organism: Bacteroidota bacterium (assembly GCA_030698405.1). Classification (GTDB taxonomy): domain Bacteria; phylum Bacteroidota; class Bacteroidia; order Bacteroidales; family Prolixibacteraceae; genus Aquipluma. The sequence goes on along the minus strand of JAUYMU010000101.1, from coordinate 56,906 downwards.
CTTTTAAAAAGTCGTCGTTTTAAGTCTTACGAAAATAAATTCTTTTACAGATTTAACCAATACGTCAGTTTCAGGTTAATAGACCTGAATTTGGGTCCAAAATCTTCAGTAAAATAATTGTCGTTGTACACCAGATACAAATCTGATAAAGGCGCATAACGCCATTGCAACCTTGAATTAATTCCCAGATTATCGCGCTGGTTGCTGTATTGAACCAGGGTTGACCAAAAGAGTGATTTGGTGAATGTAACATCGACTTTCGGCATAACCAGCCAGTAGTCGGCATTGGAATGGGGCGAGGGCAAACGAATTGCATCGTAACGGGTATTCAGGCTAAGCGATACCCAGGGTTGAAATCTGAAGGTGAGTACTCCGCCTGCTGTAAAATTATTACCATTAAAGAACTGACCTCCCGACGACAAGGCATTAAACGAAATTACTTTTGCCTGATTTGACTGATAAGTCAGGTTGTATTGATAAAATGAATAATCATGATTGCCTGTTAATGGGACACCACCCGATCGGGTCGGATCGAAACCCTGTGTCAGAAAAACAAATTGATTTTGAAGGTCAAGTCGAAGTGTTGACTGATTGGTGAAATTCACATTGTAGTATAAACTGTAAGTATGGTCGGTTTTTTTGAAATCCATGTTGGGTCGCCAATAATACAATGCCATTACACCCGGGCCATGTTGACTTACCGAACTCCCGGAAGGATAGAATTTATAAACGAGGCCATTGCCATTTTTTAATATTCCGGTTCTTGGCACAAAACCCAAATCGGCGCGGAAATCTTCATCCACGTACATCATATCTCCAATCCAGGTGAATTTGCGGTTATTGTAGGTTACCGTAGCCTGCGACGAAAGGTTCCCTTTTTTATCATCGGGCTGAAACGATTTATGCAGATAAAATTTCCCGGTCCAGCTATTATCAGCCGATGCCAGATTGTATTCGGCACCGATTACCCGGTTATATTCTTCATTACTATCCAGAAAGTCGTAATCTTTAAAAGCCTGACGATTGATGGCAAAAAGTCCGATATTTGAGCGGGAAAACACTTTTTTCTGCACCGACAACATCATGTTGTTGTTCGATGCTATCTCGTTGGCAACATCTTCTTCGGTCTGGATATTCAGGAAACCAAGCCGCCAGTCCTCACTTAATTTTCCACTCAGCCTGACACCGCCGATAATCCGGTTTTCAATTAGGTTTCCCGCTGCGTTTCTTGCCAGTCCGATCCGGCGTGAGAAAAAAGGTTTTGCCGCATTATACATATCGCCATAGTTTCCAAACAAATCGTTGTTGTCAATAAAAAACTGCCGCTTTTCGGGAAGAAAAACTTCAAACCGCGTGAGATTGGTAAAAATATCGTCCACTTCCACATTCGAAAAGTCGGGATTTACGGTAATGTCCAGATTCATACTGTTCCCGATAGCCAATTTTGCATCACCACCAAATTTAATATTGTTGTCTGGTTTATTGGTTACAAAATCCTTTTGTGAAAGTGCATTAACATAAGGAATAATTGCCATTGCCGTATGTGATTTAGGCAGTGGCTTTTCAAAAATCATTTCCCCCATAAATGCAAGGTTCGATAATAACTGGTTTTGGGGAACGCGAACCCAGGTGCTTTGTTCGTTGGTTTGCATGTCCCACCGGTAGCATTTCAGTCGCCACGAAGAATCTCCACCATTGAATTTCAGAGAGCTGAAAGGTATGGCAACTTCCAGAATGTAGTGATCGTCGTGCATTTTGCTTTCCACCAGCCATTTCTGGTCCCAGGTAGTATTAAAACCGGCTGCACCTGCACCTCCTTCCGAAATGAATGCGTCACGCTGAACTCCGTATGGAGTCATACCAAAAAGAAAGGCTGTTGTTCCGTCTCTGAATGTATCAAACATTAAAGAAACATTATCGCTGCTGGTTCCAACAAAATCGCGACGGAGGGAGGCAACCACATAATTATCTGTTTTTACAACGGCACGAATTCCCACATATATAAAGTGATCGTCGTACAATAGCCTGAATTCCGTTGGATTTACTGATTTAGCTGAGTCAGTGGGAAAAAATTGCCAAAAATTACTGCCTTTGTCGGCGATTTGCCAAATGTCCTCATCCAATACACCATCCAAACGAATTGGATCAGTTATATATTTTACAGTAATCGAACTGTTGGTTTCCTGGCTAAAGGAAAATGTATAAATTAGAAACAAAATGATAAAAAAAACTAATCTTTTCATTCTATCATGCTAAAATGTTAACGTATTGAATTTTAAGGAACAAAAATAGTTAAGGCGATTATGCCGGAATAATACAAGTCAAACAAAAGCTTACGAAATTCAAATAATCTTTTCCCATACTACAGCTAAAATGTGTAATTGAACTTTCATTCAGCCACTTTCACACAAATCAGCCGGCTTTGGTCCCTGATGAGCAGTTTGCCATCGGAAAGCGCGATGGGCGCCCAGTTTTGAGTTCCAAATCTGGCTGCGCCCGGGTTGTCACTTTTAACCTCAGCCAGCAGTTCAGACTTTGCAAGGGGTTTGAATGCTGTCGGGTTGGGTTCAATTAAATACAGCGATTTTGCTCCGTCTGTAGCCAAAATCAATCCATCTGCCAGAATCATGCTGCCCTTGTTGAAATCGGGATCACGTTTGGTTTTCCACATAATTTCACCGTTCATGTTCATGCAAACCAATCCATCGCGACGGTTGTTGGTTCCGTACTGGGCATAAAAATATCCCTTGTGCAGAACGGGCGGTTTGGTCTGGTCACCAAATTCCACCGTTCTGAAAAGTTCTTTTGTATCGAAGCTGCCATCAGCCGTTTTATCAACCTGAATCATCAAAGCGCCATGCTCATATCCACCCACAACCAATATTTTATTGTTACCGGCGTCCACTGCGGGCGCCACCGAGATGTGACAATCCCAGCCGGAAAAATTCCAGAGGATTTTTCCTGTGAGGGGTTCTATACCCGTGATATTGCCCGGAGTTTTTGGTAATTCGGCATGCCCGAATGAATTTGTAGATGAAGTAACCATCACAATATGATTGACCCCTTCGATTTTTACAATCGATGGACTGACATACGTTTCGTTACCCAGATTCGGCGTTTTCCACACAATTTCGCCCGTGGTTTTGTTATAGGCAACCACGCCGGCTTCAGGGGCCTGCGATGCAATTACCAGCAAATTACCAAAAACCAGCGGACACTGTGAAATTGCCCAAATAGGAATTTTTTCGCCACCAAAATCCGTCCAGACGTTTTTATTCCAGACGGGCTTGTGCGTATTAATGTCGATGCAATACAAGTCGCCATAAGGACCACACGAATAAATGTGATTACCGTCAATAGTCGGAACACTTCGCGAACCGGGAAACATAACGGCACCGGGCGCATCGTAGGCAAAATTCCAAAGTTCTTTTCCGCTGGAAAGGTCAAAACACCGCAGGTTATCGCCTACTTTGTCATCCCTGTCGAGCAGATAAACTTTACCGTCTTTTACAGCAGGTCCGCCATAACCAATACCAACATTTGCAGTCCACATTACTTCCGGTCCGGTGGCTGGCCATGTGCGTAAAATATCTTTTTGGTCTGAAATGCTGTTTCGGGTTGGGCCAAGGAATTGCGGCCAATCTTGTGCATAAATACTGTCTGCGAAAATCATCAGTAAAAATGCCGATGCGATAATAATCTTGTTTCTCATCTGGGTTTTGCTTTTAAGTTGATATTGGTTTTTTAGTTATTCAATCAGGTTTATTCTGCAATTGAATGCAGATTTTTAGCTTTCTGTAATTGAGATTATTTTGTTGACTGGGAGTATTCTTCATCAGTTACTGGCCCAGACCATACTGCGCCGCCATCATCAGTATTCAGACTAACCGCAATATGTGCAAATTCACTGTCGGGCGCTGCACCATGCCAGTGCACCACGTTTCGTGGAATTTCAACAAAGTCGCCTTGGCACAATAACTGGGCAGGCTCACCTTTTGCCTGGTAATATCCTTTGCCTTCGGTTATAAGAAGTATTTGACCACCCGGATGCGAGTGCCAGTTTGTTCTTGCTTTGGGTTCGAAAGTTACGTTGCCAAAACTGGTATGAAGCGCCGTATCACTTGCTCCCATCATTTTTAGGTACACCGTTCCGGAGAAATTTTTACTGGTTATTTTTTCGCCTTTGGGAAAAATAGGTACTGTTTTCAGTACTTCATTCAAAACCTTCTGTGCCTCTTTTTCCTCCTTTTCGCCTAAAGTTGATTTGATAATGCCAGTGAATTCATTCAATTGTGTGGGTGTTAAACCCAAATTCAGGCAAATATTTAAATGTGAGCGAAGCATCGGTTCCGCACCACCAATGGCGCTTATCACCGAAATTGTCACCAATTCCCGTTCGACATAGGTTAAAACATCGCGTTCAAAAATATCGGCAAACAAATGCTCTTTCAGGAAAGGGTCAATTATTGGTGCAAATGCCGAATAGCCTGAAAGCGTTGCGGGTTGCGGCATTTGGGTCAGTTCACCCAACACTTTTTTCCCCCGGTCGTATTTGCTTCCTTTCTCCTGAATGAGGGATGCCTCTGTACCAGTAATATCGCTGATGCCTTTGGCTTTCCGTTCGTCCAAAACTTCCATAAAAGTTTGCAAGCCGCGGATACTTCTCGGAAACCCGCAATAGGCATACAGGTGAACGAGCACTTCTTTAATTTGGTTGATGGAAAGTCCCGCTTCGAGACCAGCATTCAGCGCTGTCTTTAAATTTGACAAATCGCCCTTTGCCGTTAATGCAGCAATGGCAACAATGCTTTGTTCACTGGGACTTAATGTCATATTTTCATTCGGTTTGTTTTGTGCATTCAGGGTAAAGGAAAAACAACTTATTGCCAAGATTAAAACTATGAGTATTTTGAATTTTATTTTTCCCATCGTCTGCAAAATTTGTTAGTTAATAAATTTCAATTCAATTGCTTGCGAAGAAAAGTCATCACTTTATTCCTTACTTCATCAGAATCAAACATCTCTCCAAAATGCGGTGCGTCTTTAATAATAATAAGTTCATTCTCTACACCTGAAACTCTTAGCCATGAACTCAACAGTTCTGAATGTTTTGTAGATACAAGTTGGTCTTTTTCACCGTGAATAATCAAAAATGGCGGGTCATTTTTATCAACATAAGTCACAGGGCTGGCAGCTTTGGCTAAATCAGGACGTGAAAGCGGAGCAGCACCTATTAACAGGCCTTCAGGTGATTTCGCATCATCGCTTCCGGGAAATAGGATCAATTCAGCAGGGCCATAAAAGTCTACAACCGCTTTAAAACTAAATGATTTACTTGTTTCCGGCATAAAAAAAGCCGCTACATCATTATTTTTAGATAAACCCACCATGGAAGCCAGATGCCCACCTGCGGAGAAACCCATCACGGCAAAGCGATTTCTGTCAAAGCCATACTTATCAGCATTATCGTAGAGAAATGATACAGCACGGTTGCAGTCAAGCATTTGTGCAGGGAAAACAGCTTGTGTGCTGAACCGATAGTCGATAGAAGCTAAGGCAAAACCGCCGCTGACAATTTCGGCTACAGTTTTTTTCATGTAACCCATATCAGCATATTTGTCATTGCTTAGCCAGCCACCACCATGAATGAAAATCACTAACGGCATTTTTCCCTTTACATTAGCAGGCAAATAGATATCCAGTAAATGTTTTGGGATGGTGTCGTTGTTGTAACGAATGTTACCGTGCAAAATGGTGCCTTTTGGGAAAGCATCGATCACAGGATTGATTTGAGAAAAACCACAAGTTGCAACAATAAAAAAGAAAAAGAAGATTTGAATTCTGATTAGTTTCATGGTGATTGTTCTTTTAAGTTGATAATGGTTAATTACAGTTTAAATACCTCTAAACGAATAAGTGAGATTGATGTTCCAGAGAAAATCATCTCCCGGAATATCAGATTGAATAGTTTTATTCATTGTTGAGGAGACAGAAAACGGGGAGTTACGCCGGTTCAGCGACAGCGTTGAGTTTACATAGAAGCCATCGCTGGTATCCATTTTCAGGTAATAAGCCTGTGTCATTAGTCGCATAAAGTATTTATCAGTCACGCCAATATTTGAAAAATTTGCCCTGAATGAAATGAAGTTACTGTTCCGGACAATGTCTTTTTCAAGGCCTCTTGCATAAATATAATAGGGACCCAGACTGAAGTTTTTACCGACTTTAAAAACGGGAGCCAATTCACCGGCAAAGAATTGTTGTGCCCGCAAAATTTCCTTGGCCGTTCCGTTTTGTGTAACGGTTATCATTTTAAATGAGTAAGCCGGATGCGCACCAATTTTAAACTGAAATTTTTCATTGTTGAGTAATTCGTAACGGCACCATAAAATGAAGGACCACGGTTTTCCTTCGAGTGCAAATCTGAAAATAGGTTCGAACCTGAATTTTTTGCCGCCCATCGACAGATCGAGAATGGCGGCAGGTTTCCCCAGAGAGAGGTTTGGGAACGTTGATAGACCTTTGGTGGTAACCGTTGCGGCTCCGGTGAAAAATTGCACTTTAGCCTGTTTGTCAGCATCTTGAGCCCTAACCAACAATGCCGGACTTATACAAATTATAAATAGGAGTGCTTTGAAAAACCATTTTTTTAACATTTCAAATTTTTTAAACATAGTTAATAAAACCTTTTTCTAAAATTATAAATATCGTTCATATTAAGCATTGAATCTTACTTTACTTTTGAATGATTATTCCCGCTATACGCGATTCTTCATTGCTTCATGTTACCGGTTAAATGCCATTGGGTTGTAGTTTATCTCCCATGTTCACTGCCTTTTCAATCACGTCCAGTCTCGCTTTCGTTGGATCAGGTTTACTGACTGGTTTCCCATCGGATTGAATATCGAGGATCTCATTCTTTTTTGGATCATATTTAGGCCATTTCGGCAGACCCTTAACATTCGGATCACCGGTTCTGGCGAAGTTTACCCAATAGGCATTCATGATTCTGGCGACCTCTTTGTCCTCAGGTGTTGGAGGTGGCTGAGGCGGTCCGAAACCTCCTATCCCCAGGTTGTCGAATACGAAAGAAATATCGGTTCCGTGTCCGGGACCATACTTCATTCGCTCCTTCATAGCAGCAGGGACGTAAGAGAAAAGAAAAATGTAGGCCGGATCGTCAACGGCGGCAAACGATCTTGCTGTAAACCGTGCTGGCTCTCCCCATACTTTATCTGTGTTAAACCTTGTTTGTACCTCGGCGAATTCTTTGGTCCCATCAGGATCGTATGCAGCTTTTGCCTCATCTTTAAGTTCCCCGAACATTAAAAACAGTTCTTCCTTCGAACTGCTGGCATTCACAAAGCCTCCGCCTATTTCCGCACTATTATTCCCGATCATGAGCGGAACATGTGCCTGCCTTCCTGCCTTGTATGCACTCTCTGAAGTCTCAACAACAAGTTTCCCGTCGAGAATCGGACCTGAATAAATTCGCGAACCTCCTTGTCCATCATTTTCCTGTCCGCCGTCCACAATCTCTTCAACTTTCAGGGCACGTAGTTTGGCCAGTGCGGCCGCATCTGTACCTTCAATGCCATGTTTTTTTGCGAAATTGATCCCAATTGTTTCTGCTGAAACAGGATAATATTGATTTGCATTTTCTTTGTTGATTGGTCTGCCGGTCAGAACGCCATCGCGGCCACCACCAGAATGACTGATTGCCTTTTGGAAAAGGCCTTTTGCAGCCGGAATCGTCAAAAGCGAATGTACCGAAACACCACCGGCAGAGAAACCAAAAATAGTCACATTCTTCGGATTGCCGCCAAAGGCTGCGATGTTCTGCTTCACCCATTTTAGTGCGGCAATCTGATCCATGAAGGCGTAGCTGCCCTTGGGTTCTTCCGGATGTTCCTTGCTCAACGCAGGGAATGCAAAATGTCCGAGGCGTCCCAACCGGTAATTGATTGTAATCAGGATAACTCCTTTTTTTGCAAACTGACCTTCAACGCCAGTACCGGAGCCGCTACCACCTACAAAAGCGCCACCATGGATCCAAACCATAACTGGCAGCTTTGCTTTCTTTTTAGCCCCGGCTGGTCTCCAGATATTAAGGAACAAGCAATCTTCGGACGAGCCCGCCTGAATAGATCCCGGAGGGCCTCCCCATCCGGCTGCTGCGCAACTCGCACCAAACTTGCCCGCATCAAGCTCTCCCTGCCATGCAGCAACTGGTTGAGGAGGACGCCAGCGAAACTCACCGACCGGTGCAGCAGCATAAGGAATTCCTTTGAAACTTTCGACATCTCCTTCCGCTACGCCGCGTACGACACCTGAAGCTGTTTTAACTTTTGGTGCCGCTTCCGTTGTTGTATTGACACCCGTTTGTTGAGCCTGTAAACTGAAACTGATCAGAATGGCTAAACCTGCTATTGTTTTTTTCATTTTGCTTTTTTTATAAATATTTACCAAAGAACTCGTTGAGCTTGTTCATTGCCAGAGACACATATTCAGGAACATAATAGGTTTGAATATGGGTAGCTCCCGGAATCAGGAATAATTCTTTTTCCTTTGTGCCTGTTGCAAGATTGAATGCACTGTCGGTCATGTAAAAGGAGTCAGCTTTGCTTCCCGCCATCATCAACAGGGGCTGATTGATTAAATCCATATTCGTGGCAGCGTCGAATGCCATCAGGTCTAGCAGACTGCTCATGGTGTACCTGAAGGTGGAATTGGGGTGCGCATGCGTTTTGCCATAATATTCGTAGCCTTCGCGATACAGATCAAACGGCAGCTTAGCTATTTCTTCATCGGTCATTTTTGTATTGGAAGAATAACGCACTTCCCCACCGGCCGCTTCCAGCGCACGGGCTTCTGAAGCCTGTTTTAATCGTTGCTGAATGGTGGAAAGCCCCGAATTCATGAATCCGTTGCGCCTGACCACGCCGGAATTAAACATGCTCAGGGTAGCCACAGCTTTAAAGCGCTTATCAGTTTGAGCTGCCTTTAATGTATAGCCGCCGCCACCGCAAATACCCAATAATCCCAAATGGCTGGCATCAACACCTTTATATTGGGTAATAAAATCTGCCATTCCCCTAATGTCCTCAATTCGAAAAGCCGGTTTATCCACATTGCGGGGCAGTCCACCGCTGGCTCCCTGGTACGACGCATCGGCTGCAATGGCGATGTAACCCGATTCTGCCAAACGCTGCGCGTACAATCCTGCAACCTGCTCTTTAATCCCACCGTTGGGATGGGCAACCACCACCGCCGGATAACTTTTTGACTTGTCGTAGTTGGCAGGTGTGTAAATATTGGCAGCGATTTCAATGCCATTCAGTTTATAGGTGACAGGATGAATATTCACTTTGCCCGGAACATTTTCTGTAATGGCATCCCGGTAAACCAGACCAAAAACATTGACCGGCTTGGTTTGAGCCGACGTTATGAAGTTTATTGACGTAACCATGATTATCAAAAAATAGTTTCTTAGTTTAATTTTCATTTTTAATTCCCTTTTCTTCTTTTATGTTACTGCTTTTTTGATCGCAAATTCTATTTCCGTCCGAAAAGAGGTTTTTGCCTTGTAAAACGATTTCACACGGACGGTTTTCTTAATCGCCATTCTATCCGTTGCCTAAAGGCAAACGGCAAAGAATAGCTCTAATAATTAGCAATTTAGCTGAATGGAGCGTTATCCTTTGCCGTCACATTCATGTGACGGTCACGAATCTCCACCACCAAGTCCAGAGTGCTGCAGTTAGGAGATATTTTATTATAATTCACCCAATGCCTTCAAAAATCACCTAATCCAATCCATTCTTCTTTAGCCATTTCGACATCAGGTCGGCTATTTCCACATTGTTTAAATCTGAAAACGGGAAATGTGTATTGCCTTTAATTCCAATTTCAGGAAGATGAATCACTGTCACATCGCCACCATGACGATTTACGGCATCCCGCCACAGTCTTGCCATTTCAAGGCGTGCGCGCCATCCGTCCTGGCCTGGGTTATTCATTGGTTTTTCAGGAATAAAATCACCGTAGTAAATAATGATCGGGATTTTGGTAAGCTTCATAAAATCTGACATCGGCACTCCAACTGCGGAGAGTGTTCCTCCGGCCATTGGAATTGGAGCGGGCACTTCTCCTTCAGGAAAAATGAAACCGCTCCCCGGCTCATACGAAACGATCGCTTTTATATTTTGATTTTTGATTGCGGTTGCCCAGCCCATACCACCTGAATGTGAATGCGAAACAAGGATTCCGGTACCAATTTTATCGAACAGCGCCGAAACTGCATCGGCATTGACATTGATGTCAATGGGTCCAACATTGGGTACCATCTGACGGAAATATTGATTGAGCGCCTCTGCATCTTTTGAGAATTGCACGCCATCAAAATAGTCAGGCCAAATACCAACACGAAAAGTACCAAACCATCCCTGTTCATCGGGTGTTGGAGTTATCGTGCCTGCCGCCATGCTGCGGCCAGCGTTTCCGCGTCGTGGCTGGTCAATAACATAAACAGAAAAGCGCCTGCGCAAAAAAATGTTCTGAAATCCTTCGCGACCATCGGGTGTGGTTTCCCATGTTTTCGAAAACTGTCCGATACCATGCCACATCACCATCGGATATTTGCGGGCTTTTGCCGGAACCTGATAAAAAACGTATGCGTGATCGCCATGAAAGGTTTGTCCTTCAGGAGTTTGATTATACGGATTGAAAGTACCGGGATTGATAAGCACTGTTCCACCAACAGCAAAACTGCCTTGTTCGCGAATCTTCAACGGCTTCTCTTTGGTTGCGGCAAAAGATGACAGGCTTACGAAGGCCAGCAACAAAATAAGGGCATTCATCAGATTTGAACGCTTTATAAATGCTACGGAAGAACGGTTGAACCGAACTAATTTCCAATTTTTGATTTCATTTCTCATTTCACTGCATTTTTTTATTCAACAAATGTAAGGACTTACAATTTAAGCATTTGTATATAAAATACGGTATCTTCTACCATTTTTACTGATTGGGCTAATCGAATGGTTATCGCGATGATAGAATACTTAAATTTGTTTCGGAAAAAATAAAACAACTATGGAACGGATTTTCAGATTTGATACGGTAACTGATTACAATGCCCTGAATAATCACGAAACACTTCACCCGTTGGTGAGTATTATTGATTTTTCAAAGGCGAATCCAAGAACCTGGGGAGAGAAAGGGACCGTTCGGATAAATTTTGGCATGTATTGCATTTTTCTGAAAGACGTGAAATGTGGTGATTTAAAATATGGCCGTAATTACTATGACTATCAGGAAGGCACCTTGGTTTTTGTTGCACCGGGACAGGTGATGGAAATTGAAACCGACGGGAAAGTGTATCAGCCGATGGGATATGCACTCGTTTTTCATCCCGACTTGATTCGCGGGACGTCTTTGGGGGGGATCATTCAAGAGTATAACTTCTTCAGCTACAACGCAAACGAAGCTTTGCACCTTTCGGAACGTGAGAGGCAGATTGTTCTGGATTGCTTTTCAAAAATTGAATTCGAATTACAGCAAAACATCGATAAGCACAGTAAGAAACTCATTGCCTCCAATATCGAATTGTTCCTGAATTACAGCGAACGGTTTTATGACCGCCAATTCATTACAAGAGACAATGTAAACAGGGGAATTTTAGAAAAATTTGAAGAACTTTTGAATAGCTATTTTTCATCTGACAAACCTCAGGAAATCGGGTTGCCTTCTGTTGCTTATTTTGCGGAAGAACTTCATTTGTCGGCCAACTACTTTGGCGATTTGATTAAGAAGGAAACAGGAAAATCAGCAAAAGAATATATTCAGGACAAAACTATTGACGTGGCCAAAACCAAGACATTCGATTCTGATAAAACTGTGAATGAAATTGCCTACGAACTGGGTTTCAAATACCCCCAACATTTTACGCGATTGTTTAAACAGAAAGTAGGATGCACCCCGAATGAATTCAGGTTTCAGAACTAAGGATTTGATTATAAATCCTTAATTCTGAAATCAGATTGGCTCCAAAATTTATTTTGTAACCGCTTCAAAATGAACCAACGACCAATCAATCATCGTATTTAATACCGGCATCAAGCTTTTAGCCATTTCAGTTAGCGAATATTCTACCCGTGGGGGTATTTCAGCATAAGCTTTCCGAATTAAAAAATGATCTGCTTCCAACTGCTTTAAGGTACTCGAAAGCATTTTCTGCGAAATGTCGGGAATAGCAGCCATCAATTCCTTGTACCGCATCTTTTCTTTTCCCTGCAAATTTACCAATATCAAAAGTGACCATTTGTCACTAAACCGGCTCAGTACGTTTCTGATCGGGCAGGTTGGGTAACGCAAATCCAGTTCTCTCATCAGTTTATTTTTTAATTATTTACCTCAAAAATAGAATTAATCTCCTAAAGAGAGTAACGCTCTATGAAAATTATTACTTCCGAAAAAAAATGCATTTAAATCAAAAATAATTTCATTATCAAATCATTGACAATCAATAATTCTAACCTTATAGGTGCGTTACAAACCTGATTGCACAATGTTTTTATACGCTTTACCTTTACTTCAGAATAAATAAAAAATGGAGGACAAAAAAAATGAAAGATCTCGTGTTACTTCTTATGTTATTTGGATTGATTATGAGCGAAGCCGATGCTCAAAAAAAAGTTGTAGTTCTCGACATTTCCTGCGAAAAAATGGACGAATATTTAAAAGTTAGTCCCAATATTTTTAACGATTACCGCGATATTGTTGAGAACCAGCTTGGTGCTACCCTAATAATTAATGAAGATAAGCTGGTTGAAAGTAGCTTATTGGAAAACACCGATGTATTGATAATATTATCAACATTATCGGGTACCCCGGTAAAAAAAACCCGGACAAAAGATGAAATAGAATCAATTGTGCATTTTGCAAGAAATGGAGGCAAACTGATCATATTTGCCGATGAAGACAAGCGAATTAATATAGAAGCTTTTGGCGCCAACGAAATTGTTAAACCTTTTGGGATGGCGTTTGGCAACGACCTGCCTATGGGGCGGAATGTGGGAGCCATCAGTTTCGTTGGTGAGTTTATTAAAGGCAGGTATGAATTGCCTTACAGCGGGAGCCGTGAATTAACAGGAGGGATTCCGGTTAGTGTTATGAATGCCGAGGGGGGACATGTGCATGGCGCGTATGTAAAACTTAATAATGGCGGCAAAATAGTAGCCTTTGGCGAAACTATGGTTGGCTTGTTTATCGGTGGGGTTAAATTCGAAATGCCGGATGGCACTTCCATTGTATGGAAAGGCAAGGACAATTATCAATTTATGAAGGAGTTAATTATCTGGATGCTTGAAGAATGATAGCGTTTTTCCGGAAATGGGGCTGCTTCACCATTTTTAAAGATTACTGCTTCATTTATTCTTTTTATAAAAATCAAAAATTACATCTGTGCATGCTGAAAAGTCACGCTACCATTGTCGATGGTTATTTCGGGGTTGTCGGGAGGAAAATAGGGAGGAGATATTCCCGTAAATTCCTTTATTTCACCGGATAAGGCTTTCTGATAGTGGCCTTTGGCATCTCTTTCAATACAAATTTCAATTTTTGTTGAGACATAAACCTCAATGAAATTTTTACACATCGCCCTCACTTCATTCCTGATTTCTTTATAAGGGGAGATCAATGCCACGATCACTACATTGCCTTGTTTCTCGAGCAGCGATGCGAAATAGCCAACATACAGATTGTGCTTCTTTCTCGAATCTTCATCAAAACTGTTGACCCTAAGTGTTTTCCTGATTTCGTCCCCATCCAACAATACTGACACTACCGATAGTTCTTTGAACTTTTCTATCAAACAATCGGCAAATGTGGTCTTGCCTGCTCCACAAAGGCCAGTCAGCCATATTACTGCCGGTTTCGGTTTAAAATCATTTTTTTGGATAATCATAATAATCCCGGATTTGAATTTCTATCTGAAAATATTTCAGGGATTATACAATTCCATTGACGGATGTATTTTCCCCAACATGACAAATAAGGTTTAAAAAAATGAAAATTCCCGTACTGATGACAAAAGAGTCAACTCCGGACAGCGCTATAATATCCACAGCATTCGTTTTAGAACTATTTTGTTTCTTTTTGTTTGAATGTTAGGTTTTCCTAAAAAATGCTTTATGTTCTGTTATTGTGCATCTACCACTGCAATAGTGGTCATATTAACGATTTCACGTACCGAACATTCGATTGGAACAACATGAATTGGCTTTTTCATGCCCATCAAAATCGGGCCAACGACTTCTGCTCCGCCAATTTCCTGCATCAATTTATAAGCAATATTTCCTGAAGTCAGGTTCGGGAATATGATCGTATTTACATCCCGGTTTTCCAATTGGGTAAACGGGAATTTTTGACTGCGCATCTCCTTATTGAGTGCGAAATTCATCTGAATCTCACCATCCACAATTAATTCAGGATGGTTTTGGTGCAGAAATGCGATCGTTTGTCGCACCCGATCCAGCGTTCTGGTATGTTCCGACGATTTAACCGAACCAAAATTCGAGTACGAAACCATTGCAATTACAGGCTCAATGTTGAATTTTCTGACTTCTTCAGCCGTCAGCAAGGTAATCTCGATGAGTGTCTGAACATCAGGATCGAGGTTAACAGTGGTATCGGCGAAGAAAAGAGGTCCTCTCTTTGTCATAACCACATACATGCTTGAAATATGATTAATATTTTGCTTTGGACCGATTAATTTTAGCGCAGGGCTCATGACATCGCCGTAGTGACTTGTTATTCCTGAAATCATTGCATCGGCCAATCCGGTATCAACCATCATAATTCCATAATAATTACGGTTGAAAGTCAGCTCATATGCCTCCTCCATCGTAATTCCCTTGCGCTGACGTTTCTTCCAGATTAATTCTGCAAACGACTTCCGGATTTCTTCGGTTTCAGTTGAATGAGGATCGATAATCGGAACATTGTTTAAGTCGAGATGGTTATCGGCTATGATTTGTTTTATTTCCTCCGCATTTCCCAATAAAACAGGGAGTGCAATACCTTCGTGGAGTACTTCGTTTGCTGCTCTCAAAATTTTAAGGTTGTTCCCTTCTGCAAATACTACTTTTTTAGGATTTTGTTTTGCTTTGATCACAATGCCATGAAATAACTGGTTGTCTAACCCAAGTCGCTGGCTAAGTTCCAGTTTATACTGATCCCAGTCCTCAATTGGTTTTCGGGCAACTCCGCTTTCCATTGCCGCTTTGGCAACAGCAGGGGCAACCGTAGTAATTAGCCTCGGATCGAGTGGTTTGGGGATAATGTATTCTTTTCCGAAAATTAAGTTTGCAACATTGTACGCTTTGCTAACTGTTTCGGGAACAACTTCTTTGGCAAGGCTGGCAAGGGCATAAACAGCAGCCAGTTTCATTTCCTCATTAATACACGTTGCCCGCACATCAAGCGCACCGCGGAAAATAAAGGGAAATCCGAGCACATTGTTTACCTGATTCGGAAAATCGGAACGCCCGGTTGCCATGATCAAATCATCCCGAACCGACATCGCTTCATCGTAGGGGATTTCAGGATCGGGATTGGCCATTGCAAATATGATTGGGTTTTTTGCCATGGATTTCACCATTTCTTTCGAAACCAGGTTGGCTTGCGATAAACCCAAAAAGATATCAGCGTCATTCATCGCATCTTGTAAAGTATTTACATCCCGATCGGTGGCAAATTCAGCTTTGTATTTATTCAGGTCGGTTCTATCTTTTCGAAGTACTCCTTTCGAGTCCAGCATCACCATGTTTTCTTTCTTTGCGCCAAGCGAAACAATCAGTTTTGCGCAAGCAATGGCAGCTGCCCCGGCGCCGTTCATCACGATTTTTGCTTCATCAAGTTTTTTGCCGGCCAATTCAAGCGCATTTATTATTCCTGCTGAACAAATAATGGCTGTTCCATGCTGATCGTCGTGCATCAGCGGAATATGAATTTCACGCTTCAGTCTTTCTTCGATTTCAAAACATTCCGGCGCTTTAATATCTTCCAGATTGATTCCACCGAACGTAACAGCAATATTCTTAACGGTTTCAATAAATTGATCAATATCTTTGGTTTCAACTTCGATATCGAAAACGTCAATGTCGGCAAATATTTTACACAGAAAACCTTTGCCTTCCATAACGGGCTTGCCGGCTCCTGCGCCAATGTCACCCAATCCAAGCACCGCAGTTCCATTGGATATTACTGCAACAAGGTTTCCTTTTGAAGTGTATTTGTAAATATCTTCAAAATTTTTTTCAATTTCAAGACAAGGATGCGCCACTCCGGGCGAGTAGGCCAGCGATAGATCGCGTTGGGTGGTGTGTGGTTTTGTAGTTACTACTTCAAGTTTTCCGGGACGTCCTTCAGCATGATAACGGAGGGCATCTTCTTTCGTTATTTTTGCCATAATATTAAATTTTGAGGTGTAATTAATATTTGGATTTAGCACGAAATGACGATTAAAGTTAAGACTAAATTACCAGAAAGCTATTGTTTCACCACCTGAAATCTTTCACTTCCGCTGCCAATTCTTCCATTTTCGGAAATACCCTGAACTTCAATGACGAAATCAGAGATTACTTTTCCGGCAGTGACAGATATTTCAGCAACGCCTGATTCGTCAACTATAAGTTCAGGAATCCATTGCAATGTAGTTCTGAAATCACGTCGCACATTGGATGGTTCAGACTGAAATACATTTGAACCCAGGTTATCGTCCTTGACCCGGCCAGTAGTTTTTCCTTTTTCAGAATCAGGAATTTGCGGACCTCTCTTCAAAAATATTTCAACAATACCAACAGAGTTGAGCCCTGTATAGCGCTGTATATCCATCGGATTGGTAGAAACATTGATGCGCTCAACTTCCACTGGAGAAATGCTGGTGATTGATGAAATGTCGGTTCCAATTTGCTGTCCGTCGATTACAATTAATGCGCCCCCCTGATAATTAAAAGAGTTCTCGCTGCCATAAAATACAATCTGATTGTTCATTAACTTGTAGGGTTTTATGGTTTTAATCACGTCCATAATGTTGGTTGAAGTACTCAACAACCTTTTTTGGTTATCGTTGGCTACATTGTTTGGCTTAACAATTCTTGGAGCCTTGTTAAACAAATCAGGATTGTTCCTGAAATAGTTTGCATCTGCACCCATGTCATTGTATAAAAGTGAAGTTTTCCTTCCTAATCCGGCAATATATTCTGAAATCCCTTCTTCAAAATTCTTCCTGAAATCGATGTTCAGTTCCCGTTTTCCTTCAGCGTCGGTTGCTTTTGCAGAAAAGTCTTCCATATTGGCCGGATCGAGGTTTGGGTATGAAAACATACCATCCTGATTGGTGGTAGTGGTATGCAATTGCATGTTTTTGTTGTTCACCATGCTAACCTTTGCCTTGCTAATTTTGTTTCCGTTTTTATCGGTTACAATACCCGAAATGCCCTTGTTTTCCTGACTATTATCGGAGGTACTTCCGGGTTTAAATTGCATTATCTTTTGCCAGTTAAAATTCCTTTGACGGTTGGCTATCAGAAAAACATCCATCATTGCAGTATTTGTAATTTGCTCCTGAAAAGCTGCCGAAATAAGGCTGAACGGGGTTTCCAGTTCGGATTCTGCGAAAAGGTATTCTGCAATTTTCAGTTTGGGTTGGTTTTTTCGAAATCTATCGGCAATCGAAACGCTCACATTTCCACTTGCTGGCTGGTTGTTTTCATCCGTTAACCGGATTTTAATTTTCATGCTTTCACCTTGTTTCAGGCTACTTTTCTCAGGTTGAACCTCTATTTTCAGGTGTTGCTTTTTATCTACATATACCAATCGTGTGGCAGGCAATTTTGTATCGTCTGCAAAAACCGACAATAAATTAATACCTTGCGGAAGAAATTCAGTTGGGATTTTTATCCGGCCCAACCCGTCAATATCCATATCGGCAGCCCAATTCAAACCCCCGCCGTTGGTAGAAGTAATTGTAACGGCATGTTTTTGTTTATCCGCGAAAATCAGATTGGCCGAGATAAAATCAGCATCAGTTTTGACAACAGAAAATGCAAGTCCGGAGGTGTTCGGAGCTGGCAAATCAAAAGTTTGGTTTTGGCCTGTTTTTCCTGAAATTACCAGTTTCAATTTCTGGGTGTCGTCATTTTCAACCGCAAACAAGCCCAGACCTTTGGTAAATGTTTTTACAATGGCAACCGGTTTTCCCTCCTGATTCACTACCGATCCTTCCAAATCCACAGGCATTCCCCAATTATTAAAAGCGGTAAACCCAATTTTAACCGGTACACCTGTTAAAATCCTTCCACCTTCAGGATAAAAACTGATTTTAAGCGGATCGAGGTTTGAAGGGATGAATATTTCTTTTTTCCATTCATTTTTATTGTCGGTCAATTCGCAAATAAATGGCTCTCCATTCGATTTTGAAGGCAATGTAAATGGTACGACTGTTTTTCCGGAATCATCTGTTTTAAGTTTTCCCTTTCCGATAATTTCGGCGCCATTCATCAATTGATAGCGCAACGAAGTATTTTTCACGGAAGCGCCTGCAAGTGTGCGGATCAGTATAGAAAGTTCGTTTTTCTGGCCTGAAATTGAAATACTGTCGCGGGCGATGGCTGAAACAACCCATTGGTCGCTGTATATTGGATCGATATTTATTGTGGCGCAAAGAACTTCGTCGGGATTAATTTGCGACAAAATATAAGCCACCAGAAAATATTGCCCGCGGGAAAGTTCTTCCGGGATTTCCAGATCGCCCGATGTTGAGCCATTAGTTAGTTGCAGCAATTGAAAAGCTAACTGTTCGCCATTTTTATTGTATAATTTCACAATAAAATCCTGGCTTTTTGTTGACGGTAATTGTGTTTTTATATCGGTCGCCATTGCTTTGAACCAGATTGTTTCCCCAGGCTTGTAGCTTTGCTTGTCGGTTGTGAGAAAAACTTTCTCATTCGGAAAAACATTGAAATAATCGGTTACCTGTTGACTGATTTTCTTGGTCGGGCCATCGTTTTGTGCAAATACCCAAAAACAGTTGATGGTTAAAAATGCCAGAATGGTTAATGTTTTCATATCAATAGAACTATTTTTCGATTAGTATGCTGTTTCCCTTTTCTGTGGGTTGAAATATCGAATCGCTTTCCTGGTAATACTTCTTAAGCGCTTTGCGCAAGGCTTCCGAAGGTTTTATGGTATTGTAATCGCCCCAGAAAGTTTCATCATAGTCGGTAATAATTTCAGTAAAAATGTCTTTCGAACTAAACAGTTCATTCCGTTTGAAGAGTGTTCCATCGTCTGATTTAAAATCGGTGATGAGCAATTCGGAAGTACTGTGAAATATTGAGTTGATTTTGTCTTTTTTGCTTTTTACACGAAAATTGATGGAAGCCTGCGCATTGCTCAAATGCCATTTACCATCGGCACGACGGTAACTTACCTGGTATTTAACCTGAACAGGTCTCACATAAAAATCTTTGGGTTTTTTTCTGATCAGCGATTCGTGGGCGAATTTCAATCCCGATCGGCTGAGCTCAAATTCGGCATGTACCAGCGCAAACGACGACATATCAACATACAATTTACCCTGATAACATGGGTAATCAACCTTTTCTTTGGGCTTGAACCGAATGACATACGTGTCGCGGTCGTTGAGTTCAACGATTTGATCGAGCGAATATTTGTAAAATTCACGGAATTCAGGATCGAGAAACGAATCGAGCGTTTTTACCACATCCAACTTGGTAATGTAATATGGTCCGCCCTGAATTTTGAAATCGACAAATTTAAAAGGCTTTACATTCAGGCTTTTCCGGCCTTTTAAATATTTCACTTTGTCCTCGGCAAAAGCATTCTCGTACGACGACTTTCTTATTTCCAGAATAGCTTCGGCAACATCAATGTATTCGCTGTCCTGCTTCAGCACTTCGCGGTAAAATGCAGTCATAATCTCCGGATTGCGCGGATAATTGAGTGAAATTTTCGACAATATCCGGCCAAGGATATCTTGCGGATTGATGACAGTAACTTTTATCTCTTTTATTGGAAATGAAGTTGGCCGGAGAAAAATGGTTGCAGCTTCATCCGTAATTTGAGTAACCGGGATGTGGTACTGTTTGTACCCCAAACAAGAAATTACAATGGTATCGTTTATCATTGTCCCGGGTATTTTTAACTCAAATTCACCATCAATATTCGATAAGGTCCCAATGTTTTTTCCCACAACCGAAATACTTGTATAGGGCAAAACGTCCTTCTCTTCGCGATCAATTATTTTTCCACGGAATGTGATGATTATTGGTTTTTCAACGAATATCTCCTCCTCTTTTTTTTTTACTTTTTCATCCTCAGGTTTGGCTATAATAACCTGATCGTCGAGCACACGGTAAATAAACTTTGATTCTAAAAGCAGGTCGAGAATTTCTTTAATGGTTTTATCCGAAAGTGAAGCATCAATTTTTTTCGTATCATCAATCAACGAGGCGTCGTACGAAAAATAGATTTGTGTTTTTAACGATATTTTTCCAAAAACCGAAGCAATGGTTTCATTTTTAACTTCAATTGTAACTCTTTTATCCAGTGCGGAATTGTTTTCCCTTTGTCCGAAGGTAACCTTCAACGACAAAAGGAAAACAATCAGGACAAGTCCGCAGGATAACTTCATTTTAAAACATTTTTTTCAGGAAGAACTCTGTTTTTACCTGCTCCCCATTTCTGAGGACGGTCATTTTTATTTTTCTTTCTTCCTGACTTTGAAACAACAAATTTATGTCATTTAAATTTAAAGTTTTGTGATTGCTGTTATTAATTGCAATAATCTGGTCGTTTTCCTGAAGCCCAGCATAATAGGCAGGAGAATTTGTCCGGATATTACTTATCAGGAATATTGGCGCTCCAGGCATCGGATTGGTTACTTCCAAACCGCTCATATTGTAATTAAACTGATCTTTTATATCACTGTTTGGTCTCAGGATGAGCCGGTGGTTCGGATAATCCATGGTAACATAAAAGCGGCGGAGAATTTCGGCGCCAAGTGTTCCGTTGCGGTCGTTTTTGCCAATTAACTGATCAACCAGTTCATTATCAGGAAAAGCAACTATTGGTTCATAAAGTACCAGCGGCCCAACCCAAATGGCTCCGATCCGGCCTTTTTTGCCAAACAAATCACCGCTAAGGCCACGTCCGAGGAATGTTTCGATGTGGTTTTCAGGAAGCGAAATCCGGTTATCAGAATTAGTCGATAACCAAAGGGCATCACTTGCACCGGTATCAACCAGCAGTTTAACCGGAACATCTTCGTTTTTGTCAGTTACAATGCTGGTCCGCACAAATGGTTTGTTCTGTTCAAAAGTCAATGGCAGAACGATGTCTTTATCCTTTTCTTTGTAGGTGAAATATTCGGGTTTGATCAGGGTGATTTTATTGTTTGTATAATCAATTTTCACCACGTAATCTTTGAAAAGGTTAAAGCCAATCAGGCCATGTACCGGAATTCCGAGAATATGCGAAATCTGGAAATTCTCGCTGATTATCATTTGTATTTCCTGATCGTAAGCTACCAATCCACTAATATTTATGACGTTGTTGCCCGAACGGTAAGCTGTAAGTTGCTCGCCATCGCCCAGTCCCTTTACATTGATTGGCTGAAGAAAATTAAGGTTCAACTTGTTTACAAACGGAAGTTCTGTAATTATCGGATAGCGTACGCCTGTATCCAGAATAAAATTAAGCGTATCCGAATTGTTAATGGCCACCGGGATAATAATCAGATTGCTGGATGATTTGAAATTAATTGTGATTGACTTTTTCTTCGGATTATCGAAAACGAATCCGGTTTGATCGCTGTAATTTCGGGCTCTCTTATCGTAATCAAGACTCTTGTCCATTGGCACATAATCTCTGATAACCAATATATTGTCCTCAATTTCAAACAGAAGGTAAAAATCCTTCATCAATTGGTCAAGTACATATTTAATTGGTTTGTTCGATACGTTAAGATTGATATTTTTCCCTTCAATCAGTTTCGAATTGTAAGAATAATCGAGGTTGAGATAATTGCAGATACGTTCGATTACAGTCGAAAGAGATTCGTTTTCAGCGTATATGCTGATATTCTGGTTCAGTATATTGGGAGTCTGATCGTCTTTTTGTTCTTGTTTTGTATTCTGTCGTACATTTGGTTTCCTTTCAGGTTTTTGGCCATTGGTAGAAACCGGTGCCAACAACACAAATAAACATAATGCATACAACACAATGTGAGTTACTAATTGCTTTGTTTTCATGGCATTTCAAATTACAGAAATTTAGGATTTTGCCTTTAAAATATACTGCCCGTCAATTTTTTGTGTTTCCATTTGGAAAGTGGTTTCGATTACCTTCAGGATAAAATCAAGCGGATAATCATTGAATTGGGCAGTGAGCAGAAGTCCGTTTAATTTAGGATCGGCTAAACGGATGTTTACTTTGTAAACTTTCTCGAGATTGCGAACTACTTCGTCAAGCGAAGTCGCCCTGAAAATCAGGTTGTGGGTTTTCCAGGCCATAAAATTGGGGTCCTGATTGGTTGTTTTCAGCAATGCATTGCTAGAATACACCAGTGTTCCCTTATCGCCCGGATCAAGGATCAGTTCATTGGTTTGTTCAGTTACGGTTAATTTATTCGAAACCTGAACTTTGCCGGTTTCAACGATAACTTCTACCAATCTTGCACGGGGATAAGCACTTACATTAAACCTGGTACCAAGAACTTTAATCTGTGCATTTCCGGCATGAATGATAAAAGGTTTGTTTTTATTGGGTTTTACTTCAAAAAATGCTTCTCCTTCAATGGTAACTTCGCGGGTTTCTTTTCCGAATCTTTTTGGGTATTTCAATTGTGTATCGCTGTTCAGGCTAACCAGCGTACCATCGGGTAATTCAAACGATTTAACAACCTGATCGGCTGATGAAATTTCGAGTATTTTTGGTGATTCGGCTTTATTTGTGAGCATTTCATATCCGGCTACCGACAGCAAAACAGCCACCAAAACGGCAGCAGCATAGCGCATCAGCGGATTCGAAATTAATTTCACTACCCTTTTAAAACTGCTTTGTGATCTTTTCTGAATCTTATTCTGAACTTTCTCCAACGCTTTTTCAGCGGGGTATTTTTTCAGATCAAAGTATAAATCAACCTTTTCGACCATCCCGAGAAGTTCAACTTTCTCTTTTTGATCGGAAAGCAATTCTTCTGCAATCTTATTTTTTTCTTCGGCAGTCAGTTTCAGGTCATCGTCGTAAATCGACATGGCCAGTAATGCCCATTTTTCGTCTTCTATGTTGTGATTTGGTTTCATATTGCCTTAATGACATTAAAGTACAGGTTTAACCCTTATTGCACGTGTCCGATTTTTTAAAAAGCAGAAAAAGAGACACCAAATGGTGACTGAATTCTTTTAAATCTTCGCGTAAGTGTTTCAATGCCAAACCCATTTGTGCTTCTACTGTTTTTATTGATATATTTAACTCTTCGGCAATTTCTTTATACTTCAGTCCCTGTTCGCGGCTTAACCTGAATATCTCCTGACGTTTTGCCGGCAACGAATCAATACTTTTTTCAATTCGTTTCAACAGATCAACCTCAACATAATACTGATCGGGATTGATATCCTGATGAGCAGTTTCTTTCACCATGCTGGCATATTGCTGTCTGATTTTTTGATGCTGTATCTGGTTCAGGCAATGATTGCGTACTGACCTGAATAGATAATGTTTAACAGATGTTTCAATGTTTAAAGATTCACGCTTTTCCCAAATACGCACAAACATATCCTGAACGGTTTCTTCGGCCATTTCGCTGTCGTTCAGAAACTGACGGGCAAAGTGGCACATAGAAGAATAATATTTGCGAAACAAGTCGTTAAAAGCACGCTCGTCTCCCTCTTTCAGCCTTTGATAAAGTTCTTTCTCGTCGGTCAATTCCATAAGTTCTGCGCAATACGCGGCGATTTTGAGAATTCGGCTAAAGGTATAAAAAAATTGAAATCTGCTTATATTTCAGCAAAACTTATGTTTGAAACCTGTGCAAAAATGAAAAAGATAAAATATTGTTTGAAAAGCTTTGTTCAAAGGAATTTTCCATTATTTTTGCAGCCGGTTTACAAACAAGCCCGAATGGCGGAATTGGTAGACGCGCTGGACTCAAAATCCAGTGATAGCAATATCGTGCCGGTTCGATTCCGGCTTCGGGTACGAAAACAAAAGAGCTGTCTGAATTTCATGCGGCTCTTTTTGTTTTACGAAAATTCAGTTTTTTCCCCAAACTATTAGTACTGAAAACCAAGGATTTTTCATATCAAACAAATCTTTTTCAAACAATAGTTATTCAAAGAATGTTTCAATACATTTGGTATGTTAAAATGTACCTGTCAAAGATTTTCAGAGATGAGCGAAAAGAAGAACCCGAACGTACTGATAGCAGAGGATGTTGAGTCGAATTTTCTATACTTGAAAGCTGTTTTAACCAAGCTGAATGCGAACGTTTTCTGGGCAAAAAATGGCATCGAAGCCGTTGAAATTTGCGATAAAGTTGAAACAATGGACCTTGTTTTTATGGATCTTCAGATGCCGGATATGAATGGTTACGAAGCAACTAAAATACTCAAGAAAAAATATCCAAATCTTCCTGTGGTTGCTCAAACGGCATTTGCAATGTCTGACGACCGCGAAAAAGCGCTGAAAGCCGGATGCGATGATTATCTGGCAAAACCCATCAAATCAAAGGATCTACTGTACATTGCCGAAAAATTCCTAAAACATTGATCAAAGAATAAAATCATAACAAAAACGTTCATCTGAATTTAGATGGACGTTTTTTGTAATGTGTTTGCCTCAACATATACACATCAATGATTACTTTTGAGCCAAATTGAATCTGAATTGAAAATTAAAGGCATGGAATCAACGCAAAAGGAAAACAAGCAATTTTTACTCGATCAGCGCTACCTGAAAATGGCTCTGATTTGGGCTCAGAATTCGTATTGTAAGCGCAGGCAGGTCGGGGCTTTGCTTGTGAAAGACAAAATGATCATCTCTGACGGGTACAATGGCACCCCTTCGGGATTCGTGAATAATTGTGAAGACGAAAACAACCGCACCTTTCCTTACGTTTTACACGCAGAAGCAAATGCCATCACCAAAGTTGCGAAATCAAACAACAGCAGCGAAGGGGCGACTTTGTATGTCACGTCCTCACCCTGCATGGAATGCTCGAAACTGATTATCCAGGCCGGAATAACAAGGGTTGTTTTTTACGATAATTATCATCTCGCCGATGGAATTGATTTGCTGAAGAAAGCAAATATTGAAGTAATCCAGGTTGACTTGAACGACTAATTTAAAAATACATGAACCCAGCCAACCCTCATATCGGGACAGGCTATCTGACAATTAAAAACAAATTATAATCACATGAAAAATAACCACATAGACACACAGTTCACAACTTGTCCCGATTTCTCGGGATAGAAAAATTAATAACTATGTTCTCTATGTGCCTATGTGGTTTAAAAATGAAAAAATGAAAAACACAAAATTCTCAGTTTATATTCCTTTGCTACTGGCAATTGCAGTTGTTACAGGCATTTTAATCGGAAACAGGTTGACCCGTAATTCAGGAGCCAATCAGCCATCTTTTTCTATGTCGGGTTTTAACAAGATGGATGCGGTGATTGAATTGATTAAAAATTCTTATGTCGACTCAGTTTCAACCGATTCACTGATCGAAAAAGCAATTCCACTTTTATTGAAGAATCTCGATCCGCATACTTCTTATATTCCCCCTAAAGAGATGGTTGGTGTAGAAGAAGAAATGCGCGGCAATTTTGGAGGAATTGGTGTTCAGTTCTCGATTCAGAACGACACGGTTATGGTTGTCGATGTCATTTCAGGAGGACCATCGTCAAAATTAGGAATTCTGCCGGGCGACCGGATTGTTACCGTAAACGATACCTTGCTTGCAGGCGCCGGATTAAAAAACGAAAAAGTTCTCTCCAAACTTCGCGGTGAAAAGGGTACAAAGGTCAATGTCGGCATTAAACGTAAAGGTTTTAAGGATCTGTTTGAATTTAATATTACCCGCGGAGAAATTCCAATTTACAGTGTTGATGTAAGTTACATGATTGATGAGACCACCGGATACATTAAAGTAAGCCGATTCGGTGAGAAAACCTATCAGGAATTTATGGAAGGAATGAAAAAACTCACTCAGCTTGGAATGAAAACCGTAATTGTTGATATGCGCGGAAATCCTGGTGGATATTTAAATGCTGTCATCAAAATGGTAAATGAATTTCTGGTCAAAGGCGAACTGATTGTTTACACTCAGGGTCATTCTCAACCCCGCAAAACTTTTAATGCCGACAGCAATGGAACCTTCCGCGACAAAGGTGTTGTGGTGCTGATCGATGATTTTTCGGCTTCAGCAAGTGAAATATTTGCTGGCGCCATTCAGGACAACGACCGGGGCTGGGTAATAGGACGCAGGTCGTTTGGAAAAGGATTGGTTCAGGAACAGATACCTTTTAAGGATGGAAGCGCCCTCCGCCTGACCGTTGCCCGTTATTATACCCCAAGTGGCCGTTCGATACAGAAACCTTACGACAAGGGAAACGATGAATATTACAAAGACATTATGGATCGTGCAATTCATGGTGAATTTCAGCAGGCCGACAGCATTCAGTTTTCTGATTCGCTGAAATACACCACTTTGGCCGGAAGAACTGTTTATGGCGGCGGTGGTATCATGCCCGACTTCTTCATTCCAGCCGATACGCTTGGTTTTTCAGACTTTTATTCAAAGATCACACAAAAAGGACTGGTGTATCAGTTTGCGCTGGATTTTGCCGATTCGAACCGGAAAATTCTTTCAAAACTGACCAATTCCGGGGATTTTGAAACGTATTTCAAGAACAAGGACATGCTGAGTCAATTTGTGACTTTTGCTGCTCAAAAAGGGATAAAAGCCAGCAATGGCGATTTGAAAACTTCTGCCAAAATAATAGATACGCAGGTAAAAGCCTATATTGCCCGTAACATACTTGGCGATGAAGGTTTCTTTCCAATCATTAAAAATATTGACAATGTGCTTCTTGAGGCAATCGAAAAATCCAAAACCCCCATTCAGGAAAAATCTTCGGTAACTGTAACAAAATGAAAAGCTGTTCGTCTTACTCTTTAAAAACAGGTAAGTAGATCAGAATGAATGTAAAAGAATACAACCAGGCGGTTGATTTGTATTCGGACAATGTTTTCCGTTTTATCCTGAAAAACATCAGGGACGAGGAGCGTGCGCGCGACATCGTTCAGGATAGTTATGAAAAACTATGGAGAAACGCTGAAAATGTGAATCCGGAAAAAGTGAAGTCGTATTTATTTACTACGGCTTATCACACCATGATTGATGTTCTGCGGAAAGAAAAAAGGCAGACATATATGGAAGATTACCAGATTCCGGAAGAAACTCACGATGAACAATATTCTGATCTGAAAGAAGTTCTGAACGAAGCGGTAAAACGCTTG
Source organism: Bacteroidota bacterium (assembly GCA_030698405.1). Classification (GTDB taxonomy): domain Bacteria; phylum Bacteroidota; class Bacteroidia; order Bacteroidales; family Prolixibacteraceae; genus Aquipluma. The sequence goes on along the minus strand of JAUYMU010000101.1, from coordinate 29,294 downwards.
CCCGAAATTCAACGGACAGTTATTTTATTGCGCGACTACGAAGGATACTCGTACAAGGAAATTGGGGATGTTACCTCGCTAAGCGAAGCCCAGGTAAAGGTCTATATATACCGCGCCCGGGTTTTCCTGAAAAATTACATTGGTAAAATGGAGATGGTAGTATGATGATAACCAGAGATAATTACGAACCGTTTTTTCTGGATTACCTCGAAGGTAACCTGAAAGAAACCATGATCGATCAGTTTCTGGATTTTCTGGAACAGAATCCCGATCTAAAGGAAGAATTACAGCTATTCGATAATATTCATTTACCTGAAGAACAAGTTGCTTTTTCGGGCAAACAGCATTTGTATAAATCGGAACACGATGAAAAGCCGGCATTCGAAATGAAAACGATTGCTTACATGGAAGGAGATCTGAAAGATGATGAGCGTCAATCGTTTGAAACGTATATTGCAGCTCATCCTGAATTGCAGAAGGAATATAATTTGGTCGGCAAAACCCGTTTGATTGCAGATACTGAAATCAAATTTCCGCAGAAACATAAATTGTACCGGAAGTCGGGCACAATTATCGCATTGAATTGGGTCGCCCGCGCTGCTGCTGTGGTTGTTCTCATCTGGGGAATTAATTCCTTGTTTCAAACCGGCAGTCAAAAAGTCGGGCCAAGCGTTATTCCTGAAATTGCTTCGGTGAAACCTGAAACGAAACCTGCCGAAATAGCGCCTGAGAAAATAATTCAGAAACCCGAGATTGCGCAAAACAAGTCGAAAGTCAGCCAAAAGCCAGCCATTGTTCAGCAACAAACCAATAACAAACCGGTACAAAATTCCGAAGTAGAAATGATTTTTCAGGAACGTGATTTAACCGAAATGAATGAAATTTTGCCCATTCTGGCCATGCTCGAATCAGAAACGTTTGAAACACAATTGGCTGTTTCGCGTGAAATTAATTTAGAGAAAATCAATGATCTTCGGATTTTAACCGTTGAAGAATTTCTGGCAAGCCGTGCAAAAAAAATAGGCAATGAAGGTTTAAATTCGGTACAGCGCATTTTTCGTACCGGGCTGAATGTTGCTTCTGAACTTTCAGGCGACCGCATTGGATACAATGTAAAAGATGGTAAAGTTTCGAGCCTCGAATTTGAAACCCGGTTAATGGCTTTTTCAATTCCTTTGGAAAAAAAATAAAATGGCTGTAACTTTTCAAAATACCTCGCCGTCATACAGGCAAATTTTAAACATTACAGCCATGAAAACAATTTTTATCTCTTTAATTTTAACCACTGCATTTATCCTGAATTTGAAGGCACAGGAAATTGTCGCCGATGTAAGAACATCAGATATTTCAGCTGAATTTGCATTTTCGCCTGATACCTTAAAGCTATCGGCAGATCAGGATACTACCATTGTCCGTATTGGAAAAAAGGACGTGAAAGTTATTGACAATGAAGACGGAACTGAAGTACGTTGGGGGAAAAACAAGCACAAAAAAGACAAAACAGGTAAATTCAACGGCCACTGGGAAGGTGTTGAATTGGGATTTAACGGGTTTGACAAGCCGGATTACAGCCTTTACAACGGCAACGAGTTCATGGAGTTAAATCAGGGCAAGTCGATGGAATTCAATCTTAACTTTTACGAGTTGAACATTGGCCTTGCAAAATCCTACGTCGGACTGGTTTCAGGAATGGGTTTAAGCTTTAACAGCTACCGGTTCGAGAATCCATACACGCTTGTTAAAGATCCGCAAATGACAGAAGCCCTGCTTTTGGAGTACGACAATCTTTCGAAAACAAAACTGGCAGTTTCGTACCTGAATGTTCCGCTGCTGCTTGAATTTCAGATTCCTGTGAACCAAAATGAAGGCCGTTTATTCATCAATGCCGGACTGGTTGGCGGTGTAAAACTCGGTTCGCATACCAAAGTAAAACACGGAGATATCAAAGACAAAGACCGAAGCGGGTTCAATATTAATCAGTTTAAATATGCCGCAACGGCCAGGGTTGGATACAAGGATGTCAGTTTGTTTGCAACTTACAGCCTGACCCCTTTATTTCAGGCTGGTAAAGGTCCGGAACTTACACCTTTCACAATAGGAATCAGTTTTTTAGATTAAACAGCAAATAGTTCACAAACAGTAAAGGGAGTTTATCAAACCGATAAGCTCCTTTTTTTTCATTTTGATTGACTAACTTTGCTAAACGAAATGACAATTTGACGTTCTACCATTGAAATGCTCCATTCTGCAGCGTAAATTGTAAATGGATAAATAGTAAATAATTCAACCATAGGCACTTCATGCAATGAAATATATATTTCTCCTTTTTTTGGCAACTATTACGGCTTCCGTGGCAATCGCTCAGGAAAACGATTCAATAATTGTTGTTCAAAGTCCTTCAGGCCGGCTTTCAGGATTGATTGACATTCAGGATTTGGTAAACGAAGGATTCAATTACTACCAGGACGAATTTACCGGAAATTGGGCAGGTATTGAAGTGGGTGTAAATGGATTTTCAAGGCCTGATTACAGCATGTATGACGCTGACGATAAAGATTTTCTTTCCAACAATCTGTTGATGTCGAATGTGCTCAACCTGAATATTCTGCAGTATTCGAAGGGATTGCAGTCAACACGTAATACGGTTGGGCTGGTTACCGGTATTGGTTTAAGCCTTCAAAGTTACCGCCTCGACAACAAAACCACCATTGAAAAAGATGCATTCGGAAAAGTTCAACCCAAAACGATGTTCTTCGATTCCAATCAAAAATCTAAATTTTCAATGGTTTACATTGAAGTTCCGCTGATGGCAGAATTTCAGGTTCCGGTGAAACATGTTGCCGATCGCCTGTATTTTTCTGCCGGAATAAATGTCGGGAGGCGGTTATCGTCGCATACAAAAGTGAAATACCGCAGCGATGACAAAAAGCAAAAACTTAAAACTCCCGGCGATTATTCCCTTCGCGATTTCACATTTGGCGGAACAGTCAGGGTCGGTTACCGCTGGGTAAATCTGTTTGCCAACTACGATTTCACACCAATGTTCGAAGATCACCGTGGCCCACGACTTTATCCTTTTTCTTTTGGGTTAAGATTAATTTCATTTTAAAATATAACCATGAGACTACTACTAATCAGCAATTCAACCATGCCCGGAGAGGCATATCTTGATTATCCGAAACACGAAATCAGAAAATTCCTGGGCGATAAACCGCTTACAGCTTTGTTTATTCCTTATGCGGCAGTTACTTTTTCGTTCGGTTTGTACGAGCAAAAGGTTGCCGAACGGTTTTCTGAATTGGGTTATCAGGTTAAAAGTATCCATCATTTCAGCGATCCGGTGCAGGCAGTTAAAGATGCCGAAGTGATTGTGGTTGGTGGCGGGAATACCTGGCAACTGGTGCGAATGATGCACGAGAATAAACTGATGGAGGTGATTCAGGAGAAAGTTGTGAACGGAGTTCCTTTCGTTGGCTGGAGTGCCGGCTCAAATGTGGCTTGCCCGACATTGCGCACTACCAACGACATGCCGATTATCGACCCTCTGGGTTTTGATACCATCGGCCTTGTTCCTTTTCAGATCAATCCGCACTATCTCGATGCCAATCCTGAAGGACACGGCGGCGAAACACGTCAGCAACGCATCGAAGAATTTTTGGAAGTGAATCCTGAATTATACGTGGTTGGTTTGCGCGAAGGAACCATGTTGCGCGTCGAAGATCAGAAAATGAGACTGATTGGCAACCGTACTGCCCGTATTTTTAGAAAAGGAGCAGACTTTTTTGAATTGAGTTCTGACGAGGATTTTAGTTTTTTGCTGAAGGCCTAGTCGATCTGTTGAATGATGAAAGCTAGCTTTTATTTGTCGGTTCGTTCTTTTTTTATGTCTCTGTTGGTCGTGTCGTTTTAAATTATAAATTTGTAACCATTGTATAAGGTTAAACTATGTGGTTATGAGTGAATATCTGACACTTTCAGAAGCTTCTGAACTTATTGGGAAAAGTAAAGAAACATTAAGACGTTGGGATCGGGAAGGCAAATTGTTTGCTGTTCGTGAGCCAATGAGTAATTATCGTATTTATGATAAAGCAGAAGTTCAGACATTATTTGCTGATTTTCTGGTTCAAGATTTCAAAGATACGACTTCAAATTACGTGGAACCCGAAAATGATTACAAGGTGTTAGAATTATTTGCTGGAGCAGGTGGTTTGGCTGTTGGCATGGAGAAAGCTGGCTTAAATTGTGTTGCCTTAAATGATATTGACAAATGGGCATGTCAAACATTGCGCAGAAATAGACCTAACTGGAAAGTTTTGGAAGGAGATATTAAGGATTTTGACTTTTCGGAATACCATAATAGCGTTGATGTTGTCGCTGGTGGCTTTCCTTGTCAAGCGTTTAGTTATGCGGGGAAAAAATTGGGCTTAGCCGATGCAAGAGGAACACTATTTTATGAATTTGCAAGAGTTGTCAAAGAAGTAAATCCACCTATTTGTATTGGTGAAAATGTTCGGGGATTGTTGAGCCATGAAAATGGAAAAACATTACAGGGCATGATTTCAATTTTAGATGAAATTGGATATAATGTTGTTCCTTTCCAAGTCTTAAAAGCCATAAATTATAGAGTTCCACAAAAAAGAGAACGTTTAATTTTAGTAGGAATAAGAAAGGATATAAGCTTAAAATACGAATATCCAAAACCACATAAGAAAATATACACTCTAAAAGATGCCCTAAAAAAGGGAGATTTATTTGAAACCAATGTTCCAAAGTCCGATGGAGCAAAATATCCAAAGAGCAAAGTAGAAGTATTGGATTTAGTGCCGCCCAAAGGGTACTGGCGTGATTTACCAATAGAAATTCAGAAGCAATTTATGGGCGGAAGTTTTTATCTCGGTGGTGGAAAAACTGGAATGGCTCGTAGAATTGGTTGGGATGAACCTTGTCTAACTTTAACTTGCAGTCCTGCACAAAAACAAACAGAAAGATGCCATCCCGAAGAAACACGTCCGTTTACAGTTCGTGAATATGCTCGTATTCAGACCTTTCCTGACGATTGGAAATTTGAGGGTTCGATGGCACAACAATACAAGCAAATCGGGAATGCAGTTCCTGTCAATTTGGGAACGGAAGTTGGTTATTCTATAGTGAATTTTTTAAATACATATTATGCTCACAAAATGGAGATTCAAAGTAATTAATTATATTTTGCTTCAATTTCTTTTGCTAATGCTTGAATGGTTTGCTCAACGACCTTACTTGCGTCAACTTCTAATGCGACTTCTCCAATCGCATCAATTAATTCAAAATAGAAGTCGTCTTTTCCTGTAAGTCTATGCCAGAAATTTTTCCCAACTATAACAGGGTAATTATTTCCAATTCTTTTGTAATGGGAACTAAGTTCAAGTTCTTCACCATAAACGACTCCAACAATCATGTCATCTATTCCCACATTTAAATTATTAGTTCTGGCAAGAGTGCGAACACCATTAAAATGGTTAATGATAGTGGTGACGTCATCGTGATTAATTGTGTTTGGACCCGCCTTCAGCTGACAATACTTTTTTCGTCCGTCCACTGCATCAATAAATTCAATGTCGATTCCTTGAGTTGTAGAGCCTAATCCTTGAAATAATGAACTTAGGGGATTTAAAATTAATAATTCCAGTTTTGGTTCTATATTGGGATGATTTACAATTATGCAATTTATTTAAGAATCGGAAATAAATATTTTAAATCCCCTTATTAAACTTTGGATTTTCATTCCAAAAGAAGTATTGATTGAAGAACCCAAAATTCTTGGTAAAACAAGAGCTCTTGCAATGCTTTCAGAATCATCATTCCCTGTTAGAAAATTGGCCAGATATTTAAATAAAAATGGATTTATGTTGTATTCCGAAAGTTTACTTGCTCTTTTACAAGCGCCGTTTATGTGATTTTGAACAATTTCATTTCGGAAAAACGTTTTCGCATTATCGATAATTTGCTTTCTCTGATTATTATCCATTTCACTTTTATTTTGCTGTGGTAGTATTACCCATGATGAGGATTTGTTTTTATATTTAGAAGGGTTAAAAGTAACAGGCTATGTTTATAATACAAAGCTATCCATGTTTTTTTATTTCCGACTTAGACAAAAATTATTTCACCGACCCATTCAGAAACTTGCCTGAAATAAACCTGATGGGATACCAGGCGGCCAGAAAACCGATTCCGGAAACAAGCAGAAAAACTGCTAACAGATCGGTGACGCGGATTTCGACCGGATAGCTTGAAAAAATGAAGGCGCCTTCGTTGCCGGGAATTTTCAGAATCCCGAATTCAATCTGAATCCAGCAAATCAGAACACCGAATATCAATCCGAAAATGGCTCCGGCAAGTGAAATCATCCAGCCTTCGAACAGAAAAATGGTGCGGATGAGTTTCTGGTTGGCGCCCATACTTTGCAGAATGGCGATGTCTGCCTTTTTGTCGATAATGAGCATTGAAAGCGATCCGAGAATGTTGAACGATGCGATCACCAGCACGAATCCAAGAATCAGGAAAATGGCCCATTTTTCGGTTTCCATGACGCGGTAAAAAAGTTCGTGTTGCTCGAACTGTGTTTTCACGGTAAAGTCTTTGCCCAAAACCTTCTCAATTTCAGCCTTTGCATCTTTGTCGGAAATACCTTCTTTCAACGCGATTTCAACGGCAGTCACCCTTCCATTCATTTGGAACAGTTCACCGGCAAATTCGAAGGGAACCAGTATATATTTCGAATCAATTTCCTGTTGGTTGGAGAATATTCCGGAGGCATAAATTGAGCTGTGTATAAAGGCAGTCTGAAGAGACGGTCGTCCGCGTGTGCCTTTTTTCAGGGTGTAAATATGTATCGGATCAGAAAAATTCAATCCTACCGATAAAAAATAAGCAACCCCCTGCCCTACTACTGCAAACGGTATCTGATCGGCTTCCAAAATAAATTTTCCGACGGTAATAAAACTGCTGTCCAATCCTGAAGTCTGAGAATACTCCACCGGAACACCTTTTACCGTAGCGAAATACTGCCGTTCGCCATACCTCAGCAATGCATCTTCTTCAATCACCGGAGTTACCGATGCAACTTCGGGCAATTGTCTGATGGTGTCAAAGTTGCCATCATTCAGGTCAAACGATTTACCGATCGAAGCGCTGATTTTTATGTCAGGATCGAACGAAGAAAACAGTGATTTGATGGTGGTATCGAGCCCATTGAAAACCGAAAGAATTACAACCAGCGCAAAAGTGCCCACAGTAACGCCCGCAACCGAAACTCCGGAAATGATGTTGATCACATTCACCGATTTTTTTGAAATCAGGTAGCGACGGGCGATATAGAAGGCTGTTTTCAATATTTACCAATTATCTATTTACAATTTACCATTTTACCTTTCCCGATGACAAATGACCCTTTCCCAATTTATTTCCAGGCTTTAACTATTAATCCAGTTCCGCTTTTGTGTTTCATTCCCAGATCGAAAAAATTCAGGATGATGGCAAAAGGATAAACGATCAGGTAATAAAACGGTAGAATTACGAAAAATAATTTGCTGACTCCCAGCATTAAAATGGGATATTTCATTGACAGTTTCCACGATATTTTCCCCGGATTTCCGTACGAGTAGCGGGCTTTAACTTTCGAGAACCCGACCGATTTCAGTTTGATTTCGATGTCGCCGATATTGTAACCGTCGCGCACATGCTCGTCGATAAAACCGTGAACGCCTTCTTCGTGGTCGTGGTCGTGCGAGTCGGATCCGCCCTGATCTGATGGAGTTGAAATCAGTAACATTCCACCTTTTTTCATCGAGACGTAAAAATTCCGGAAAACCAGTACATCTTCTTCAATGTGTTCCATCACATCAACCGAAAGCACCAAATCGTATTTGCCGTTCTCCTGAAATGTAGTCAGATCAGCCAGTTCAAACTTTACACGATCCGACAAACCCACCTTTTTCATAAACCGGTTGCAATCTTCAATTTGTTCAGGTTTGATATCGACTGCTTTGATCTTCGCTTTTGGAAACCAGCGTGCCATGCGGTAGGTATATTGGCCAAAACCCGATCCGGCGTCTAAAATGGTTCTCACTTCCGGAGAAGTCTGGGTACGTTTGCGAAGTTCTTTGCGGATGTGCCAGGCGCGAAGCAGCAACAAATCGAGCAGATGATAAAATAACTTGCGTAAAACCGGATGCTGGTTAAATACATTTCCCAGCGAACGTTTAATCGGATCGTATTGCATAAAATCAGTAAAAAGGTAATTGAAAAAAGGTAAAAAGTGATCAGTCGCAGTAATCAGTCGCAGAGCCTTGCATTTTTGAATACTGAGACTGAACACTGAGACTATTCTTTTAACAGTCTGTCAATATTGTCAATGTAATCGAGGCTATCGTCGAGAAAAAAATCAAGTTGAGGTACGATCCGGAGTTGTTTGCCAACTTTCAGTCCAAGAAGTCCGCGTAATTTTGAATGCAGTTTCTTGATTTCGAGTAAAACTGCTTCACCTTTTTCAGATGGAAAAATGCTAAGATAAACCCGTGCAATTGAAAGATCGGGAGTAATTCTAACCCTTGTAACACTAATCATTACATTGTGAAACAGGTTTTTACCTTCCTTCTGAAGTATGTCGGCCATGTCCTTTTGGATCAGGCGCGATATTTTATTTTGACGTGTAGTTTCCATGGTATATGTTTTTGATCATTTAGCGCCCAAAGGTAGTTAAATAGGAGCATAAAATCTGTCAGGAATCAAAGATGCTTTTAATAAGCGATTTTTTGTAATTCCCTGAATACTATTAACGGATGACAGTTAGCTTTTCCCGGTCGGCAATAATGAAGGATGAAGTTTCTAATTTGTTGGTAATAAAAGGCCAAAATTCCTGAAAATATTGGTGCAACTCGCTTATCTTCATGTTTCCCAATTTGAAATATACAACTTTGGGATATTGAGTATTCATAATATACAGGTTATAAAAATCGGTGTCTTTTGTAAGTATAACCAACTCGTTTGAAAGCGCGTATTCCCAAATCTCCTTATCTTTCATAGAAGGATCGATGTCAACTACGTGGATAAACCGATTTGAATGAAAGAACTGAAACTTCTTTGGCAAGTTTACATCAACCAAAAATTGGAATTGATCAGCTGGCTTTGAGTCCATAGGTGAAAATGCTTTTATCCGTGATTTTACTTGCAAACTCAAGACATGCTAAAATATCTTTATTTTCCAGTACAGGATATGCATCTAAGATATTTTCAAAACTTTCTCCTGAAGCAAGGAAATCAAGTATTGTACTAACTGTAATACGCATACCTCTAATTATCGGCTTTCCATTGCAGATTTCCGGATCTGTGGTAATCCTTTCCATTAAACTTTCCATGTTTTTTTATTTCAAAGGTAATGATATTGACGTGCAATCACAAGCCATGCAGTTGGATACCATCTTGTCTATGTATAATATTGAAGCTTTGATCAGTGTTTTTTTACTTTTGTACCTTCAAAAGCCAATAAAGCTTTTTATTTTACTGTATGGAAGGACTTTTCGATTATGGCCTGTGGGGACTTTTTTTAGCCAGTTTTCTGGCTGCTACGGTCGTACCTTTCAGTTCCGAAGCTTTGCTCACTTATCTGATAGCCAGCGGCACCGATGTGACTACGGCAGTGTTGGTGGCATCAGCCGGAAACTGGCTGGGCGGAATGAGCAGTTTTGCTATCGGCTATCTGGGCAAATGGGAATGGATTGAAAAGTACCTTCGTATCAAGCGTGAAACCATTGAAAAGTGGCACAACCGAATGTATAACCGCGGAGCCATTTTCGCATTTCTGAGCTGGGTTCCGGCTGTCGGCGATATTTTTGCCGTCGGACTTGGGATTTTACGTGCCAATATCTGGGTCACGGCCATCGCGATGCTCGCAGGTAAACTGCTACGGTATGTGGTTTGGGCCTGGCTGAGTGGGCTGGTGGTGGCCCCCTAAATCCCCCAAAGGGGGACTTTTTGATTGCACAAAACTAAAAATCTTCGTTAAGACCTTAAGCTTTCAGAATTTTTGTGACATAGCCTCTCCTTTTCGGGGAGAGGTTGGAGAGGGGCTTTTACCACCAAAAATCTGTCATTTACCTATCAAAACTGCCACACGATCTACACGGATAATAATTCGTACAGAATAAATCTGGAAATTTGGCACGAAATACTTAACAAATAATTCACATATCAGAAACGTTTCCCGTCGAAAATGTTTCCTTACTTTGTCGGGAAATAAAAAATGAGGATATAAATGTACAATGAAATGAATTTGAACGACCCCAAACTTAGGGAGATCCTGGAAAAAATTGTCGGTTTATTCTATGAATTTGGGATCAGGAACTTAAACATGGATGATATTAGCCGAAGCCTCGGCATTTCAAAAAAAACCCTTTACCAATATGTGAAAAGCAAGGAAGACCTGATTGAAAAGCTTTTCTATTATGATGAAATGAGGTGGGATACAGAAATGTCGAAATTGAAAATCGATGAAATAAATGCCATTGAAATACTGCTTCAGGTAAGCCTTAGGGTGTTTGAAGAGATGGGTCGCTTTAATCCGAAAATTAAGTTTGAGCTTAAAAAATATTACGAGCCCATTTTTCAACAATTCATGATTCGAAAACAGAATCATATTTTCAGTCAAATAAGCAAAAATATTGAAAAGGGAATTGCTGAAGGACTATATCGCAGCGATGTAAACATTGAGCTCATTGCAGGTTTGTATGTCCGTAATCTGGTAATGATGCACAACAACGACTCCTGCTTTGCGGAAAATATCACCTTTGATGAGGTTTTTAAAGTATTGTTCGAAAGCCACATCCGGGCCATTTCAACGCCTGAAGGCATTGCCTATTTTGAAAAACGCAAATTGGAAATCACTCAATTGAAAACAAATAACTAATAAACAGCACAAAAATGTTCAGAAAACACAAACAGATTCTCCTGCTGACATGGATGTTCCTTTTGGGAACATTGGTTGCCGGTGCGCAGGAAACAATGAAACTCTCACTTCAGGATGCCTTGAAAATGGCGTTACAGAACAACACCAACATTCTGAATTCGGAACTCGACCTGAAAATGGCGCAAAAAAAGGTATGGGAAACCATGTCCAGCGGAATGCCCCAAATTGATGCCAAAGCAGCGTACTCCTTTTATCCGAAGGTACCAAGCTTGCCTGCTTCTTTCTTTGATCCGAATGCCGATGAAAATGCTACCATTGCCCTGATGCCTAAACAAAATGTTGTAGCCGACATAACGGTATCGCAGCTGATTTTTAGCGGCTCATACATTGTGGGGTTGCAGGCTACCAAAGTGTATTACGGATTGACACAACAAAACCATGAAAAAACTAAACTCGATGTGACCGAAACAGTGGTCAACACTTATCACATGCTTCAGCTGGCCGAGGAAAGCCGTAAAATTCTGAATCAAAATCTGGACAATATTAATAAAACACTGTACGAAATTACTGAAATGAATAAACAGGGTTTTCTTGAAAAGACAGATGTTGACCAGTTGGAAGTAACGGCCAATACCATCCGAAATGCAATGAATCAGATTGACAGCAACCTCGACATGGGTTACCGCTTGTTGAAAATTCAATTGGGAATAGAAGAAATTGCAAAAATTGAATTAACTGATCAAATGGAATCGGGAGAAACGCTTACAACATCGAGCACATTATTGATTGCAGAACAATTTAATATTGACAGTAATATTGACTACCAACTGATAAAAACCTCAGAAAAAGCTGCCCAACTGGATCTGAAACTGGCAAAATCAAGCTATCTGCCCACATTAAGTGGATTTTACAATCATACCGAAAAACTGAAAGCTCCACTTTTAGATTTTCAGCCAAAAGATTTAATTGGCGTAAACCTGAATGTTCCCATTTTCAGCAGCGGACAACGTTCATCCATCGTTGCACAAAAAAGGATGGCTGTTGAAAAAGCACAGAACACCCAAAAATTTGTTTCACGCAGTCTTATGATGCAGGCCAGTCAATACCAAAACGATATTAAGCTGAAACTCGAAAAATACCTGAATCAGAAAAAGAGCGCTGAATTGTCGGATGATATTTACCAGCGGACACTCGAAAAATACAAACAGGGAATGGCTTCGAGCATGGATCTAATGACCAGCCAGAATCAGTACCTGACCAATCTGACCGATTATTATCAAAGTATCTATGATTTACAGGGCGCAAAATCGAAGCTCAAAAAATTATACAACATCAACCAGAATTTAGAAAATTAAAAACTTATAATATTATTACCAATGAAAAAAAGTATCATCTATTTCGCTCTGATAGCCTTCTTTGTATCGTGCAGTCAGGGCATCGATAAAAAAGCGGAGCTCGAAAAACTGAAAGTTCAATACAATGAGTTGGCTACTCAAATCGCACAACTTGAAGCCGAGATCAATCCTATAGGCACGATTGCAGAAACCAAATCAGTTTCGGTATTGGTTGCACCAATGGAAGAATGTGTATTTAGCCACTACATTAAAGTTCAGGGAACAGTTGACGGGGATCAGAACATTGCTGTCAGCCCGCAAATGGCAGGTATCGTTACTGCCGTTTATGTGAAAGAAGGAACACAGGTAAAAAAAGGACAGGTACTCGCCGAACTCGATGCGCAGGTTGTAAAACAATCGCTCGAAGAAGTGAATACCCAACTTGTTTTGGTGAACAGTATTTTCGAAAAGCAGAGCGCTCTCTGGGAAAAGAAAATTGGAAGCGAATTGCAGTATTTACAGGCCAAAGCGAATAAGGAATCGATGGAACAGCGTGCCAGTACCATTAAGGAACAGCTTAAACTGGCTAAAATCATTTCGCCTATTTCAGGTACTGTAGAGAGTGTTCCGCTTCGGGTTGGTGAAATGGCTTCTCCCGGAATGCCAACTTCTACCATTCGGGTTATTAACATGAGCGTTGCAAAAATCACCGCGGAAGTGTCTGAGTCGTATGCAACCCGCATCAAAAGCGGAAATACAGTACTGGTTAGTTTTCCCGATCTGGGCAAAGAAATCGAATCGAAACTGAATTTTACAAGCCGGTTTATCGATCCAACCAACCGCACATTCAAGGTTGAATGTAAAGTTTCTTCCAAAGATGTTGAACTCCGCGCCAATATGATTGCCTATATTAAAATCAAGGATTACACCAATGAAAAAGCGATCTGCCTGCCGGTAAATTATGTGCAAACCAATCAGGAAGGCAAATTTATTTACGTTGCCAAACAAAACGGAAACGAATGGATGGCTGAGCGCAGGATGATTAAAACCGGGATGGATTACGATGGAACAATTGAAGTTCTGGAAGGAATTACAGCAGGCGAAAACATTATTACTTCAGGATTTCAGAACCTGAACGGGGGCGAAAAAGTAATTTTCTAATTTAGCAAAAATGACCAGTTATGTCGAAAGAAAATAAGTATAAAGAATTTTTTGCAACGAGTTGGGCGATTGATAACAAGAGCAGCGTTTATGTTCTTGCTCTCCTGATAACCATACTCGGTTTGATGAATTACTATTTTATCCCAAAGGAACAGTTTCCTCAGGTTGTAATTCCATACATCGTTGTAAGTACGCCGTATCCGGGAACTTCTCCTGAAGATATTGAGAACCTCGTTACCCGACCGATTGAGAAACAATTGAAATCGATTTCGGATGTGAAGCGAATGACCAGCAATTCGGTGCAGGATTTTTCGTCCATCATCGTCGAATTTGATCCCGATCTGGCAATCGAAACCGCCAAACAGCGCGTTCGCGATGCCGTTGATAAATCGAAAAGTGAACTGCCAACAGACTTGCCCTCCGATCCTCAGATTATGGACATCGACCTTGCAGAATTTCCGGTAATGTACCTCAATATCTCCGGAAATTATACACTCGATAGATTGAAGCGGTATGCTGAAATTGCCCAGGACAGAATTGAAGCTGTGAAAGAAGTTACCCGTGTTGATATTGTTGGAGCGCTGGATCGTGAAATACAAATCAACGCCGACATATTCAAAATGCAGTCGGCCAAAGTTACCTTCAGCGACATTGAAAGAGCTGTTTCGGGCGAAAACCTGACCATTTCGGCAGGTACCCTAACCACCAATGGAACACGGAACACAGTGCGTATAAAAGGGCAGTTCAAAGATGTTGAAACGTTGAAAAACATTGTGGTTCATTCATCAAGCGGCGCTTTTGTAAAACTTACCGACATTGCTGAAGTAAACGACAGTTTTGAGGAACAGGAAAGTTACGCCCGCCTCGACGGGAAAAATGTAATTACCCTGAACGTGATAAAAAAGAGCGGAGCCAACCTTTTGGATGCTTCCGATCAGATTGTTGAGATCGTTGAGGAACTAAAAGGCCGCGAATATCCAAAGGATATGGAGGTGACCATTACCGGAGACCAAAGCCGGTTCACGCGCAATACGCTGGAAGAACTGAACAATACCATCATCATCGGATTCATTCTGGTGACCCTTGTATTGATGTTTTTTATGGGTTTCACCAATGCTTTCTTTGTTGCACTTTCGGTTCCACTTTCCATATTTGTTGCCTACCTGATTATCCCCGGTTTGGGATATACCATGAACATGATTGTGATGTTCGCGTTTATTTTTGCACTCGGAATTGTAGTTGACGATGCCATTGTGGTAATTGAAAATACACACCGGTTGCACAAATTTAATCCCGATATAAAAATAGCAGCAAAAAAGGCAGCAGGCGAGGTTTTCCTTCCCATTTTATCAGGAACATTAACCACTCTTGCTCCATTCTTTCCACTGGTTTTCTGGCCCGGAATTGTTGGGCAGTTTATGCACTATTTACCGGTTACGCTTATAATTACACTCTTTGCATCCCTCTTTGTAGCTTATGTGTTCAACCCTGTTTTTGCGGTTGCGTTTATGAAACACGAGTACGATCAGGAATTTCAGAAAGGTACCGGCTGGAGAAAGATCAAAATTGCACTTTACATTATGGCAGTTCTAGCAGTTATCTTTTATCTGTCACATTTCTTTGGGCAGGCAGCCAATTCATTTGCGATTGCCAACTTACTGACAATTGTAATTTTGCTGATCCTGCTTTTCCATTTTGTCATCAAGAGAATGATCACTGCTTTTCAGGATAAAATATGGCCTTACTTTATGCGTATTTATGAAAAACAACTTCGGTATGTTTTAAAAGGCGCTCGTCCGGTATGGGTTCTGGTAGGAATGGCTGTTCTTTTTATTGCAACAATATTCATTACAGGAATTGTGAAACCAACGGTTTTGTTTTTCCCGAACAACGATCCAAACAACATCTATGTATATGTGAAAATGCCTGTTGGAACCCATCAGGATGTGACCGACAATGTTACAAAACTGGCTGAAGAACGGGTTTATAAAACAATCGGCAAAAATAATCCTGATGTCGAATCCGTCATTTCAAACGTTACCATTGGCGCTGAAGAAGAGGGTTTTGCTTCCTCCGGAAGTCCTTACAACAAGGGAAAAGTATCTGTCAATTTTGTGGAGCACCAATACCGTAAAACAGGAATTTCCACCACTGAATACATGGAAATGATCAGGAAAGAAGTTTCAGACATTCCCGGAGCCGAGATTACTGTTGACAAAAACAGTAACGGGCCACCAACCGGAAAACCTATTAACATAGAAATTACCAGCGAAAACCTGGAAAATCTGGTTGCCGATGCATTTGCTTTCAGTAAACACCTCGATTCGCTCAATATTCCTGGAGTTGAAGAGTTGAAAAACGATTTCGAAATGAATACTCCTGAAATCAACATCGAGATTGATCGCGACCGTGCACAGCGTCTGGGACTGTCAACCGGTCAGATTGGGATGGAAATCCGCACTGCATTGTACGGTAAGGAAATTTCGAAACTGAAACAGGAAGAAGATGAATATCCGATCATGCTCCGCTATGCAGCAGTAACGCGCGACAATATTAATGCGCTGGTCAACCTTATCATTACCTATCGCGACATGAACACCGGACGTTTGCGCAGTATTCCACTTTCTTCGGTTGCAAAAATTGACTATACTTCTTCTTATGCAGGAATCAAACGTCTGGATCAGAAACGTATCATCACCGTCTATTCCAATTTGCTTTCAGGCTATTCGGCCAACGATATTGTGCCAATAATCAAAAGGGAGGCAGCTTCGTTCCCGCTTCATGAAGGAACAATTATCAAGATGACAGGCGAGCAGGAAGATCAGGCTGAAACAACTGCTTTCTTTATGAAAGCAATGATAATTGCGTTAGGAGCTATTTTCTTTATCCTGATTACACAATTCGGATCAATAAGTAAATCGCTTATTATTCTTAGCGAGGTTCTTTTCAGTATCGTTGGTGTATTGCTTGGTGTAATGCTCTTCGGAATGGACATTGTTATCCTGATGACCGGCCTCGGAATCGTAGCCCTGGGCGGAATTGTAGCCCGAAACGGGATATTGATTGTCGAGTTTATTGACGCGAAGAAAAAGGAAGGAATGCCTACGCGACGTGCAATTATAGAAGGAGGCAGAACGCGTATCACACCGGTTATCCTTACAGCAACCTCAACCATGCTGGGACTGGTTCCGTTGGCAGTGGGTATGAATATCAATTTCGTAACCATTTTCACCGAACTGAACCCACACATCTATTTTGGTGGCGACAACGTTGCGTTCTGGGGTCCGTTGGCCTGGTCGATTATTTTCGGTTTGAGTTTTGCCACTTTCCTTACCCTGATGTTTGTTCCTGCTTTGTATGAGCTGGATTATACAGTCAAACTGAAATTACAAAGGCGTAAAAATCTGAAACGTATAAAAGCGTTGAAGAAGTAATTGATACGAGTTTAATCAAATAGAAAACGGCGGAAAGGGTGACTTTTCCGCCGTTTTCTATATGTGAAGCTTTAGATATGTGAAGCTTTAGATTTCAGGCTACGCTGTTCATTTTTATTACCTCTATTTCAACACCTTTTCTGAATGCATCTTCAGCTTTTTTTAGAACCGCTTTTGTCATTTCCGGACTCAAATAGTATTCTCCGCAATTAACACAAACATTCGCCGGAACCTCCTTAATGGCAATAATTGATCCTTCTTTTTCTAACGTTACAGTAACTTTTCCTGGTTCCGTTGTTCCATTTTTACAAATTACACATTCCATGACTTCATTTTTTAGATGTAAAATCGCTATTCCATAAATTGATATCTGGATGATAAGCTGTAATTACATAACAATTTCCGATTTTATCACCAGATGCAACAACATGAAGAACTCTTGAATTAAAAATTCCTATGAGCAATTGACTGACATAAGGTTTATCTTCAGGATATTCTTTTATGATCTTTCCATTCCTAATAACAAATTCAATTTCTTCGACAGAAATGTTTCTTTTGAACATCTGAGCAATGGCATGTCCGCTGAAGTGTATTGTCTTGCAATCCATTATATAGTGATGAATTTATCCAAAGATATTAAAATTCCAGAGAATCTCTTGAGGCCAAAATTATTTTTAGTTTGAAACCCTCAGCAACATTTAAAGCGGATGGATTAAATATCATGACCTTTTTACAACAGTTTTTTCTTCAACATTTCTCCTTTGCCCGGTACAATCCCTCATGTGTTTCTTTTATCAAATCAATCAGCGGAATGTCTGCCGGACATCGGGTTAAATCAACTTTTTTCAGATTCTCTTCTGTTGGAAAATTGCCCGGAAACCAGTGGTCTTTTTCCTGAAACATGTTGTAACGGTACAGTCCAAAGTCCTTCATATCGTAGCATTTCCAGAGAGTTCTAAAACGTAATATTTCAGGAATATTCAATCCTGAAGGATCATTTTCCATGCAATACGGATCAAAACTGGCATACGGATCGAGTAGTTTTTGGTCGTCCATTAGTTGTTTGATTTTGGCATCTTCAGGAGAAAATGGAGCCGGGGCTGGAAAAATACCGTTAATGTAATCAAAATGAGCAGTTACTGGAAGCCCAAATGTCAACGTGTGAATGGCCGGATGGTTCAGGCAAAATCGGGCATTAAAATGAATCGGATGCAGTGGTGCGGTTAACTCCTTCAGTTTTTGTGGTGGGTTGAATAACTGCCCGCCTTTGTCGTTGGGAGAGATAATAAATACTCCCATGTCTTTCGTTTCGGCCAGATCAATCGCTGCTTTATTTCGCTGAAAAAAATAGTAATAGTGCAGGTTAACAAAGTCGAACATGTCGGTTTCGATGGCTTTAAGAATCACTTCGAGCGGAGCATGTGTGCTGAAACCAATGTGCCCGATAATTCCTTCTTCTTTCATTTTCAGCAACTCTTCAACCGGACCATCTTTGACACAAGCCAGTTCCAATATTTCCAAAGTATTGATTCCGTGCCACGCATAAAAATCAAGATAGTCGGTTTTCAGTGCTTTTAGTTGGAGGGTAACCAGTTTTCGGGTTTCTTCGGCGGTTTTCGGATTCCCTTTGGTCATTAAAAAGTAAGAATCGCGCTTGATTTTCAGCTCATCGTTTAAAACCCTTCCGTACGCATGTTCGCTTTTTCCATATCCGTAGGCGGTTTCGATCAGGTTAATGCCTTGCGCGAAGGCTTTTTTAACGGTGTCGCGGCATTGATCGAGCGTATCTTGTGGGATTAGTTCGCGGGGCTCTTGTCCGGTATGTTTGAAACGCATACCGCCAAGGGTAATCACACTCACCATTTTATTGGTTTTGCCAAAACGGCGGTACTCCATTTTGGGCTTGTAAATCGAAAAAGTTTTGAAATCCATATCCGGTATCTGATAAAAAGTCTGCGAAAATATACAAACTAAACAGAAAACCGGTGAGTATGTTTCAGGCAATTACCAACCCATAAAGCGAATACCAATTCCTGAAATAAAAATTACAGATCCGGCAATCATGTGCATGTATTTTTCGACCTGCTTAAAACGGATGAGCGATGTACCCGTATAACCAACAAAAACAGTCAGCAACATGGTGGCAACAGTTGCAATACCAAAAAGAGCCGAAACTGCAAATACCCCAAACCAATTGTGTTCCGATGCAGGGAAAATCAACAAAGGAATCAGCACTTCGCACGGCCCGAAAACAAAAATCAGGAACAAGATCCATGGAGTAAGTTTGGTGGTATCCTCCTTCACTTCTTCAGCTTCGGTGGTTGGTAAATGGCGGTATTCCCGAATCGATTTTGGAAGCAGGAATTTCGGCAAATGCATGTGATGTCCATTTTTCAGGTACTGAAATATCCCGTAAACGGTGTAAAAAAATCCGAAAACAATGAGCATCCATGCCACAAGATTGCCACGGGTTGCTTCAATCAATTCAAGTTTGCTCAGGCTGATTCCAAGCGCGACTCCGGTAATACCAAGAACTACAGATCCGACAATGTGGCCAACTCCGGAGAAAGCCGTTATCCACAATGTTTTGGAGAGCGACCATCTGCGTGCCCGGCTTAAAACAATAAACGGCAAATAGTGGTCGGGACCAAGCAGGGTATGAATGAAACCCAGCGATATCGCCGTGATCAGGAGTAATTGTAATTCGTTCATGGTATTATAGCTTATTGATGAGGGAGGCCTGACAAGCCGCTCCGAATCCGTTGTCGATATTAACCACTGAAATTCCGCTGGCACAGCTGTTCAGCATCGATAGCAACGCCGATAAACCCTGAAAATTTGCCCCGTAGCCAATGCTTGTAGGAACACCGATTACAGGTTTGTCAACCAGTCCGCCAACCACACTGCCCAAGGCGCCTTCCATTCCGGCCACCACAATAATTACACGCGCACCACGGATAATATCCAGCTTATGGAAAAGCCTGTGAATTCCGGCAACGCCCACGTCATAAATGGTTTTCACTTCGTTTCCAAGAAAACGTGCAGTTTCAGCAGCCTCTTCGGCCACAGGCATGTCCGATGTTCCAGCCGCAACCACTGCAATATATCCTTTGGTATTTTGAACTATCTGATGCTTAAAACTGATCGTCCGCGCCAGTTCGTTGAATTCTGCATTTGGGATTACCTCTTTTACTGCAGCATACATTTCGGGGGTTACCCGTGTTGCCAGTACATCAATCCCTTTTTGGTACATCCTTTCAGCAATTCGCTTTACCTGTTCAGTGGTTTTTCCGGCAGCGTATATCATTTCCGGCAATCCGGTGCGGTTTAGGCGATCAGTGTCAATGGTGGCAAAACCCATTTCTTCAATTCCATGGTTCGATACCATTTGCAAGGCTTCGGGCAAATCCAGCTCGCCTTGTTTGTATTTTTCGAATATGTCGGTAAGTGTCATATTTTAAATGTTTGAGTATTCGTTTGCATACCTATGCAAATAATTATTCAGTGGTTATCATTTGCCGTTGACTTTAGTCAACGGGTAAAGTAAAGATGAAACATCCGGGCTTTAGCCCAATAGTTTGTGGCTAAAGCCATTGGTTGCGTTCTACAATCTATCCGTCAGCTAAAGCTGACGGCAAAGGATAACTCGGATAATCAAGCAATTAGTCATTAATATTTCTGGTAACTTCACGTTCCACCTCTTCAAGGCTAATTTTTTCCTGAAGGGCAATTGTCCTGCAATCATCAAATTCGGGTTTCGAACGAACCACTTTTCCTTCAAAAACGCTCTGTTTTACCCTGACGTTGCCGAATTTGGTGTTCACCAGAATTTCAATCCTCGACAGCACGCTTTTTTTTACAGAATATTCCCGCAGTCCGATGGTAGTGCTGTGGGTAAAAATGATGTGCTTCATTTTCTGTACTTTTTCAGGAGCACACAAAACGCTTAACTGGATGGCAGGCCGCGATTTTTTCATGATGATCGGAACCAGCCAGGCATCGCTGGCTCCGGCATTAAACAGTTGTTCAAGAATAAAATCGTATCGCTCGGGGTTCATATCGTCGATGTTGCATTCCAACACCGTTGCAATTTCTTCCTTAACATCGCCAGCGGCAGTTTCTGTTTCAGAAAGGAACACACGCAAAACATTCGGTACCTCAGAAACGTCGCGGTGACCAATTCCATAAGCCGTTTTTGTAATCGGAAAGTTGATTTGTTCGGTAAACTCATCAACAGTTGCCACTAAAATAGCGGCACCGGTTGGCGTGGTTGCTTCGTGCTGAACCAAACCCAATTTCACCGGAACATTTTCTACAATCAATGCGGTTGCAGGAGCCGGAACCGGCATAATTCCGTGGGCGCATTTTACTGTTCCTCCGCCCAATTGAATGGGGGATGAAAGAACCTTATCGACTCTCAGGAAATCGAGACAAATAGCAGCGCCAACAATATCGGCAATCGAATCGAGTGCGCCCACTTCATGAAAATGAACACGTTCCACTGCAATCGAATGGACCTTTGCTTCGGCAAAAGCGATGAGTTTAAATATCTTCAGCGAATTCGCTTTCACTGCTTCAGAAAGCGTGCTGTTGTTTATGATTTCTTCTACATGGCGCAGGTGGCGGTGCTTTTCGTTGTCGGGATTTTCCACGATTACTTCTGCTTTTGTGCCAGAAATGCCCCTTCGAAGGTCTTTGGTAATTTCAAGGTGAAACCCTTCGATGTTCAGTTTCCGAAGTTCGTTTTCCAGATAATGAGCATCAACACCAAGGTCGATCATCGCTCCAAGGTTCATGTCGCCACTGATTCCGGCGAAACAATCGTAATACAATATCTTCATAATTAGCTTTTTAGGTTCGTTAGTACCCGGTTCATTTTTCCTGAAACCAATCCTTCCTGATCAATTTCGCAATGTTCAAATCCGAGTGCGGTGATTTTCTGAACGACTTCATTCTGAACCATACGAAGTTTCATCAAATCTTCTTTGTGAACTTCAATTTTGCCGTACGTTCCGTAATGCCGCACCCGCACATCGGCAAAACCGTAGCTGTTCAGAATTTCTTCAGCGTCTTCAATTTGTCTTAGTTTTTGAAGCGTAACCGATTGGTTGTATGGTATCCGTGAGCTCAGGCAAGGGCTGGCAGGCTTGTCCCAGTTTGGCAATTGAAAGTGTTTGGCAATCTGACGTATTTCTTCTTTCGAAATTTTGCAATCGACCATTGGAGATTGTACCTCGAATTTTTTGGCCGCATCGATGCCCGGACGGTAATCGCCCAAATCGTCGGCATTGGTTCCGCTCAGCACTTCGAATCCGGGATATTTTTCGCAGATTTCGGTTAAATCATGAAACAAATGTTCCTTGCAAAAATAGCAGCGGTTGATCGGGTTCTGGTTGTACCGTTCATCTTCAAGTTCATTGGTAACAATTACTTCCAGATGGATATCGAACTGTTTACAAAAATCTTTGGCCTCCAGAAAGTCGCGGTTTTTCAGGCTTTCGGAATTGGAAATCACCCCAATGGCATTTTCTTTTCCCTGAAATTTCCGGGCAAGATAAAGCACCAAAGTTGAATCGATTCCACCGGAGAAGGCGACGATCGACCCTTTTCGTTTGCCAAACCATTCCTCAAGTGAGTGAAGTTTATCTGTGAGTTGATATGAAATATTTTCCATTGTTCCAGTCATTAATAGCATGAATCTACAAAAACGTAGCACGATGTAAAAATAATAATTTCGCGGAAAGATTTTATCGTTATTTCAATGTCGTTTGGTTATTATGGGAAAGCCCTCGTAAAAAGGATAGGTGGCACTTTAAAACCAGAACATATAGGTAGGTTTGAACATCAAATTAACTCCGGCCAAATTACCTTTAGTCCTGCTATAGTTTCAAAATCTTTCGTATTTAAGGTTAGGATATCTAGTCCATTTACCAGGCAGGTTGCAGCAATTATTGCATCCGGAAGTTTAATTTTATAGTTCTTTCTAATGGCAATCGTTTTCTCAATAATTTTATTGTCAATTTGATGTACTATTGAGTGATCGATGAGCAAATTGAATTTCTCTTCTTCATTTTGATTCAAATTAGGATAGCCTAACAATTCAATTTTATTGATTACGGAAATGTGGTATTCGCCATCAAAAATTTTATCTAATTTGTCCATCGCGATAATGCTCAAACGGCTTCCAATGTATCCAATAGCAATATTGGTATCTATTAATATCTTTGGTCCCATTCTGCTCTTTCTTTTTCAATGGCTTCAATCATTTCTTTGGCACGCGAACCGGAGATGGCGCCTCTCAATTGTTTCGCAAGATTTTTATTCTTAATCTCCTTTTTAGGCAGAATAATTAAACCTGCTTGCTCCATTCCTTTTAAAATTGCCAATGCATCCTGATTAATGATATTAATCTTTAATGTTTCCATGTTTCTTTTTTACAAATATAAAAAAAGCCCACGTTATAAATTATTAACTAAACGACATTGGACATTTATTTCGAAATCTCCAGCATTCTGAAAATCGGCAATTGAGCTTTTTGGATTACCTCTTCTGAAAGAGTTACCTCCGGAAGTTCATGTTTCAGGCAGATGTATAATTTTTGAAGACTGTTCAGTTTCATGTACGAGCAGTCGTTGCAGCCACAGGTGGAATCGATGGAAGGCGCCGGGATGAAAATTTTATCCGGGCAGGCTTTTTTCATCTGGTGCAGGATGCCGCTTTCGGTAGCCACGATGAATTTTTTAGAGTCGCTTTTAGCCGCATAGTTCAGCAAAGCAGTGGTCGATCCGATGAATTTGGCCACCAGCAATACCGGTTTTTCACACTCTGGATGGGCAATAAATTCAGCATCCGGATGCTGATCCATCAGATCAATGATTTTTTCAACTGAATATTTTTCGTGAACCATGCAGGCTCCATCCCATAAAACCATGTCGCGACCTGTGAGGCTGTTGATGTAATTGCCGAGGTTTTTATCGGGAGCAAAAATCAGTTTCTGTTCAGGCGGAAAACTGTTTACAATTTTCAATGCATTGGCTGAAGTACAAACAACGTCGGTCATTGTTTTTAAATCTGCCGTGCAATTGATATAAGAAATCACCTTGTGGTCGGGGTATTGGGCTTTAAATTCAGCAAATTTCTCGGCAGGCGCTGAGTCGGCCAGCGAGCAACCGGCTTTCAGGTCGGGCAAAATCACTTTTTTGGTTGGGTTGATGATTTTTGCAGTTTCGGCCATAAAGTGAACGCCCACAAAAACAATCAGATCGGCAGTAGTTTTTGCCGCTTCCTGCGCAAGTCCCAAGCTATCGCCCACGTAGTCAGCAATATCCTGAAGCTCGCTCTCAACATAGTAATGACTGAGAATAACCGCATTTTTCTCCTTTTTCAGCCGGTTAATTTCTTCAACCAGTTTCAATTCAGGGCTAACCGGCTCATCAATAAATCCTTTTTCATCAAGCATTTGCCTGATTTCTATTTCTTCCATCTCACGCAAAATATAGTTCCTGCTCAAATTTAGATTGCAAAAATATTAAAATATAAAAGAAAAACACCTCGGCGTATGAATTGTTTGTCGTGGCTATTTCGGGAAGGACGATTGAGAAAGAAAAATCAATATCATTTTAACTGTGAAATCAAATGATTAACGAATTGATATTTTAATATTTATTAACATTTTATCAATAGCCTTTCTGTTGATAACTCGCCTTATACAAATTCAGATTTAGTAGTAATTTTCGCATGTAAAAAGCACCAATTATTTATACTTTTTTAACAAAAAGTAACTTGCTTTAATCTTAATCGTTTTGTCACAAATTGATAACATTATAGTAATAAACAAGTTAATTTAATCAAACATCAAATAACGTTCTTTGTCCAGAAATTTAAAACAAATTGTCTATGAAAAGTATGCTTAAAGTTTTTTTATTATTGATCGCTTTCTTCATGGTAATTTTTTCGGGTTATTCGCAGGTGACAACCTCGAGTATAAGTGGAAAAGTATCAGATGGAAAAAATGAATCACTTCCTGGCGCAACAGTTGTTGCCAAACACACTCCCACGGGAACAACATACGGGACTATAGTTATGAGCAATGGACGCTACAACATTAATGGCATGAGGGTAGGTGGACCTTATGAAATTGAAGTCTCGTTTATTGGATACGGTACAAGTAAGTCAAGTAATTTATTTCTGACCCTTGGTGAAGAAGCAACCCTTAATTTTGCCCTTACAGAAAATACACTTGAGATTGGAGAAGTTATTGCACTGGGTTCCAGAAATCAAAAATTCAGTTCAAACAGGACTGGAGCACAGGAGATTTTTACAAGTGAGGCTATGGCAAAACTTCCGACAATTAACCGGTCACTTTCTGATTTCACCAAACTCACTCCAATGAATAGTGGGGGAAACTTCGGCGGTACTTCTTATCGTTACAACAATGTTACCGTTGACGGTGCATCATTTAACAATTCATTTGGACTTAGTTCCTCACTTGGAGCATCTGGAACTGAACCAATCAGTTTAGAAGCCATCGATCAGATTCAGGTAATGATTGCACCTTACGACGTTCGTAATGGAGCATTTACCGGAGCGGGAATCAATTCGGTTACTAAAAGTGGAACCAACGAATGGACTGGTTCTGCGTACTATTATTTTAAAAGCCCGGATCTGGAAGGTCGGGAACAAAAAACAGTGAAAGTTGATAAAAATGATTTCACCTACAACCAGAAAGGTTTCTCTATAGGAGGTCCGATTATTAAGGACAAATTATTCATTTTTCTTAACGGTGAAATGGATCGCAAAGAATCTCCTATAAATTGGCAACCAAGTCCGGCTAAAGGACAACAAGGCGATGGTCAGTCAATTGTTGATGTGGCTACACTTCAGACCCTTTCAGATTTCCTGATTAATAAATTTGAGTATAATCCAGGTAGTTACAGTACTTCAAGCGTACCAACTGAAGCCGACCGTTTGACTGCCCGTCTGGACTGGAACATTAACTCCAAAAACTCATTGAGTGTTAAATATTTCTATTTAAAATCCTTTAATACAAATATGCCAAGTGGCTCAGGTGCTACCGGCGGATCGCGAAGCCCAAGTGCTGACCGTATTCCATTCTCTTCATCCTATTACCGCACCAATAATAATTTCAATATTATTATGGCCGACCTGAATACAACGATCAACGAGAAAATGTCAAATACTCTGAAAATCGGTTATTCTGCCCTTCGTGATTATCGCGATATGGATGGTGGTTTCTTCCCTCAGGTTGACATTCTGAACGGTACAGGTTGGAGTTATCAAAAGGTTGGTACAGCAAATCCAGTTGCAAGTGCCGACTATACAAAAGGTTCATTGATCGCCACCACCTTTGGTACTGAAGAAAACTCATATAACAATAAACTCAACAGCGATATCTGGCAGATTCAGGACAATTTCACCATCAATGCCGGAAAACACCGTGTAACTATTGGAACACAGAGTGATTACCGTCAATTTTTGAATGGATACGCCCGCTCTTATGCAGGTGTTTGGGAGTTTAACAGCTTTGAAACATTTTATAAAGAGGTTAACGATTACAAAACCTGGATGGCCGGACCGAAAACACCGGGTACATTTGAAAGTTTAACTACAAAATACACCAAAGCATATACGCTACAACCGGAATTCCCCTATGCAAAAGTGGATGTTCTTTCACTTGGATTTTATGCTCAGGATAAATGGAACATTTTTCCAAACCTTAACCTAACAATGGGACTTCGTATGGATATGCCAATTTTCCTTACAGATCTTCTTCCTAACGACAAGTTAGCCGCTGAGACTTTTCAGGGTGGCGTAAAAATAGATGTTTCGAAATATCCCAAAGCGGCTCCGCTTTGGTCTCCTCGTTTGGGCTTTAACTGGGATGTGTTTGGTGATCGTTCACTTCAGCTTCGCGGTGGAACTGGTGTTTTCTCCGGAACTCCTCCTTATGTATGGTTATCGAACCAGGCTGGCAACAACGGCTTGCTGTTTGCTCAATTAACACGACCAAGCACCGGATTGAAAGATCAGGGTTTTGACGGTGATGCAAATTATGCCCCTGCTGCCGGAACAGCGCCAAGAGCAGACATTGCTTTTGTTGATCCTGATTTCAAATATCCACAACTATTTAAGACAAATATCGCCGTTGATGCAAGGTTTGGCAATGGCTGGATTGCAACTGCAGAGGTATTGTACAATAAAGACATAAATAATATCTACCACTCAAATGTTGCTCTTCCTGACGACAGCAGTGCTGATGTATTTAAAATGACAGGTGTTGATAATCGTACAATTTACACAAAAACTACAACTAGCGCTGTTGCGAATTCAGCTGTAATGATGAAAAATACCTCAGAAGGATATTCGATCTACACAACACTGCAACTTCAGAAAGACTTCGATGGAGCTTTGAAGGGGTTGAATGTAAATGGTTCATATACTTTTGGACAATCTAAGAGCGTAACTGACGGATCATCTTCTGTTGCCAGATCAGCATGGCAGTTTCGTCCGGCAATTAATCCAAATTCTGAAGAATTGGGTTATTCCGCAGGTAGTTTCCCCAGTCGTTTACTTTTATCCGCAACTTATAGCAAGTCTTTCTTTGACATGACAACTTCTTCAGTAGGTGTTGTGTTCCAGAGATATTCTCCTTTCCGTTACTCATATACTTATAATGGTGATTTAAATGGCGATGGTATTAACCTGAATGACCTTATCTTTATCCCTGATACAAAAGATCAGATTACACTTGTTAAAGCAAATGCTACTGACCCAAGAACAACCGATGAAATATGGGCCCAACTTGATAATTTTATCAAACAAGATCCTTATTTGAGCCAGCACAGAGGTGAATATGCAGAAAGAAATGGTGGAATTGCTCCTTATATAAACAAGATGGATCTTAATTTTACTCAGGATTTCTTTGTTAAAACTGGAAATAGCAGACGTAATACACTTCGGCTTTCTTTTGATATTGTCAATTTTGGCAACTTCATTAATAAAAACTGGGGAGTTGAAAAAACCACTATTTTGGGTTTTCAGCAATACCAATTCCTGAATATGATTGGAAAACCTACGGCAACCACTGCTCCAACATTTACAATGCCTTTTGTTCCTGCCGGAACAGCCGGAGGAGGCTCGACTCAAACAGTTCTGAGTCAAACTTTCAGAGACTTTGTTAGCCCAAGTTCACGCTGGCAAATGCAGATTGGTATAAAGTATATTTTCAAATAAGAAAATTTGAATTTTTATCAGAAAGGGGCTTCCGCAGGGAAGTCCCTTTTTTTGGCTTCGACATTTCGACAAGTTCAATGCAACGCGGGCTCATGCGAAAAAGTTCAGACACATTGTTTTCCGTTTTTCACGTAATGGTTTCACGTAATTCGGGAGCAGGTTTTTATTCTGAGGGTGATAAGATCTATCTTCAAAACCTTTATTAAACCTGCAATTCATGAACAAAATAGTAGCAAAAAGAAACGTCTCCGAAAATTTGGTGAAATTTGAAATCAAGGCTTCGGGCGCAATACGAGCGATAAAACCAGCGCAATATGTTATTTTCAGAATAGATGAAAACGGGCCAAGAATTCCGCTTTCAATTCTAAAAGTAAATAACGAAAGAGAAACCATCACTGTTTTAGTTCATGTGACTGATAATGGTTCGCAGCAACTTGCCACAATGAATGATGGCAACAGTTTGTTCGGAATTGATGGACCGTTCGGCATTCCGGTAAAAACTGAAAATTTCGGAACCGTTTTGTGCATTGGGCGCGGATTGGGAATAGTATCAATGCTTCCGGTTTTGAATTCACTGAGGGCTTCAGGAAACAAGGTAATTGCAGTTTTATCGGCCAATTCACAAGAAGGCATCCTACTTGAAACTGAAATACGTGCAGCTTCCGATGAAGCGCTTATTTTAACTGAAGATGGTAGTTTGGGCGAAAAGGGATCAATTTGCCATGCATTGCGTAAAATACAGACTGACAGTGCGATCAATCAGGTTTTTGCTTTTGGTTCAGCAAAAATGATTAAAGAATCGTATTCGCTGACACGACGACACAACATTCCGATGCAGGCAGTTTTGTATTCAGGAAGAACCGATGAATCAGGCTTGAACAGCATATTCCGGGTTATTGTGTGCCCCGACGGAAAAACACTGTGTGTCGATGGGGTCAATTTTAATGCCTATTACAACAGCTTTGAGGAAATGATCCAGCGGTTTGGAAGTAAATCCGGAGAAGAAAACCAAATTGCAGAGGTTTTTCCAGCGATTCAGGGCATAAAATATTTGTAACTTAGATTCCTAATAGGGATCAAAAACGGGCAAAGCAGTAGCTGCGGACAATATTTTTTTGCCCACCAACTTAACCTGCCATGTTGTTTTTACATTTGACCTCCTTTGAT
>JAUYMU010000098.1 GCA_030698405.1 Bacteroidota bacterium | reverse complement strand
TGTACTTTCTGGGAATATGGGCAGTTGCATTTGCATATGGATATCTTTTTACCAAATTTACGACAGTTTGATTTACGACAACCCATTTACGATCTAATTTATTTTCATGTAGTTATCAGGATGGGGTCAGGAAGTCTGAATCTGAAGTCAGCGTTCGACTGAGCTCACGCCGAAGTCCGAGGCCATATTAGCGGAAGATACCTGGCTGCAAAGAAATAGAGCGGAACTCGAAGGGTATGCAGGAGGGCAGACCTACATCAGGATAACTGAAAACAACATCACTAATGCCGATCGACCGAGTAATGGAATGTTGGAGCAAATTTTATCACCGTCCAATTTAAATCAAGCCTATAAATGGGAACTAATCCCGTTTCTCCTATCCGATTTTAATATTGAAGCGCGCAATAACAACTTTTCATTAGAATATTTGTTATTGCTCAATCGAAACATGATGATGTTCTCATTTTTTAATTACTATTGCAGTTGTATGGATTTATTAAAAAAGATAGTTTTTTTTATTGTTTTCTTTTTCACACTTGCTCAGGCAATGGGGAATTCAACTTTCCAGTTCGAACAGAAATTGTTTGTGATTGAGAATCATGAAAATGAACAAGCTCCCGAGGGTGAAATATTTTCTTTTGAATTTGACGAACCTGAAGATCAGAGTTCAATAATTACCTATATACCATGCACTTGTTTTTCAATTATAGAACAAAGAATTGTTGAAAAGAAATGCCATTTTAATAAATCATTCAACTACGCTTTTTGGCAGCCGCCTAAATAATCCTGACAATTTTCAGCTTAACTAAATTACCCGGATAATACTTCGATGACAGCTACTATTGTAGTATTGAGATTGGAGTTTATTGTGCAGGTTGTTCCTGTTCAATTATCTCTGTTGATTTTCAGAATGAAAATATGTATAATCAAGAATAGATTGATATGAGGAGTAAGGATTATGAGTAGATATGAGAAATTAGCTTTGTTGAACCGTTATTACAGGATAACGAAATTTTATGATTTTTTAAAAAGTACCGCTATCAAAGGAGGACTGGCAATTCTACTGTTTGTTGCCGTATTCGTTGTGTTGGAGTATTTTTTCCTTGATTTTAATTCATTGCTGAATACAGTTGTTGAAACTTTTTCAACAACTTCTATTTTCGTGACTTTTTTGATTTCCGAAACTTTTTTTGGCTTGCTTCCTCCTGAAATATTTATTGCCTGGAGTGCGAAATCAATCACTCCCTGGTTGTTCTTGTTTATTATTGCAGCCCTGTCATATATCGGTGGTATTTTCGCTTATTTTATTGGCACACAATTTTACCGGATTCCAATTGTTAAGAGGTATATTGAGATGAAAATTGCGGCACACCTTGTTCATTTGCGTAAATGGGGAGGTATTTTTGTTTTTGTTGGCGCAATGCTTCCGGTGCCTCATTCGGTGGTGAGTTTTGCCTGCGGTTTAATTAAATACGATATAAAAAATTATTTAGGCTGGGCTCTTTTCCGGTTTGTAAGGTTTTGGGTTTATGCCCTTGTACTTTTTCAGGTATTTTAATGTTTTAGATTTGCCAATTCTTTCACCTTTGCCCATACCCCGTCATCAACCGGAATACCCAATTCCATGTTTTCATGCCGGGTTTTGAGCGATTGTTCGCCGGGATAAAATATTTCGCCGTTTTCTTTCGCCGGAACAGACGATTTGAGTTGTTCAATGGTTTCGCAGAATGCCTGATCGATAAATTCCTGTGTATTTATTTTTAACGGGTCAATCGCAATAAACACCTGGCAACAGCTTCCGCAGCTACCTTTTCCTGAATTGTCAATTCCGGCAGTGGTGAGACCTCCAGATAATAAAGCGGAGATAACATCCAGAAGAACAGCAAACCCTGAACCTTTCCAGTATCCCATTGGTAAAATTCTGCGGGTTTCTTCAATTGTGCCAGGTTCATCCGTGAGATTTCCATCCTGATCAAAACCTCCTGCAAACGGAAGTTTTTCGTTTTTCAGGCGGGTAACCTGAAGCTTTCCGTAGGAATATTGCGACATGGCCATGTCCAGAACAATGTGACCTTCTTTTCGGGGAACTGCCATGATAAACGGGTTGTTGCCAATGCCACCGGATTTAGCGCCCCAGGCTGGCATACACGATTCTGTGTTCGTCCAGCAGATACCTATAAAGCCTTTCTCAGCCGCCTGCCAACCGTAGGCTCCACCGCGCATCCAGTGTGTCGTATTGTTCAGACTAACCAGTCCCAGTCCGTTTTGTGCTGCAATCTCGGTAGCACGGTTCATGGCAAAAATGGCATTTGTAATCCCAGGTCCAAGGTTTCCGTTGTAAACTTCCATTGCACCGAGGTTTATTTCAAGGGTTGGAACCGCGTTTACATCAACCCAGTCTTTTCCAATATACTCAACAAACCGCTCAACCCGGTTCAGTCCGTGCGAATAAACACCGTCCCGGCTTGATTCGGTATGGATTCGGGCACAAACTTCCGCTTTGTCTTCCGGCATTCCGGCATTCAGAAAAGCCTGTTTGATGGTGGCTTTCATTTCGTCAAATTGTATTCGGGACATAGGAGTGATGATTTATTCGAATTAAGGATTGAGATACGGTTTCTAATTGAACCCACTTTGGGGTTCCAAATCACATCGTTCTATTTACCACGGGTTTACACCCGTGGTTATTCAGATTAAATCCTTTTCGGATTTTCTCTTCGAAACCACGAATGTGGTTCAATTTGAATAACCCCGTACGAAGTGCGGGGTAAAACAATAACCTACAAAAAGAACCCCGACGTGGGTTCAATAAAGTGCACTGAAAATGAAACTCATTCCTTATCATCAGCCCAGGCATGTGACGCTTTAATGGCGCGATTCCAGCCTTTTATCAGTGAAACGGTTTCTTCAGGATTTATCGCAGGCGAAAAGATCCGGCCTATTTGCCATTGTTGTTTAACCTCATTCAAATCGCTCCAGAAATTTACTGCCAGACCCGCTAAATAGGCGGCTCCCAAAGCTGTTGTTTCAGTATAAGCTGGCCTTATTACTTTTGTCTGTAATAAATCCGACTGAAATTGCATCAGTTGGTTGTTTACGGTTGCACCTCCGTCAACCCGTAATTCACTTATTTTTATTCCTGAATCTTTTTGCATGGCAAGCAATACTTCGTAGGTTTGATAGGCAATACTGTCGAGCGCTGCACGGGCAATGTGTGCGGATGTTGAACCTCTGGTCAATCCGACGATTAGTCCGCGGGCATGTTGGTTCCAGTGAGGAGCGCCCATTCCGGCAAAAGCTGGAACGAAATAAACACCACCGCTGTCGTCAACTTTAGCTGCAAGCCGCTCAACATCCACCGATTTTTTGATGATGCCAAGACCATCGCGCAACCACTGAACAACTGCTCCTGCAATGAAAATACTTCCTTCGAGTGCATATGTAGTTTCGTCCCCAATCTTCCAGGCGATGGTTGTAAGCAAATTGCTTTTTGAAACGATTGGTTTATTGCCGATGTTCATCACCATAAAACAACCAGTTCCATAGGTGTTCTTCACCATTCCCGGCTCAATGCACATCTGGCCAAACAATGCAGCCTGCTGATCTCCCGCAATACCTGAAATGGTGATTCCGGGAGCAAGATGTCCGGCAGTGGTTCCGTAGATTTCGCTGGAAGATTTTACTTCAGGAAGCATATTTTGCGGAATATCAAAAATACGGAGTAAATCGTCGTCCCATTTGAGCGTGTGAATATTGAACAGCATGGTTCGCGAAGCATTCGTCACATCCGTAATGTGTAATTTTCCGCGGGTAAGGTTCCAAACCAGCCACGAATCGATGGTTCCAAAGGCCAGTTGTCCGGCTTCAGCCTGTTTTCGCGCTCCTTTTACATTGTTCAGGATCCATCGTATTTTTGTTGCCGAAAAATAAGCATCGATGATTAATCCGGTTTTTTCTAGTATTTGCTGACTCAACCCGCCATTTTTTAACTCATCGCAGAAATCGGCAGTGCGCCGGTCCTGCCATACGATTGCGTTATAAACAGGTTTGCCGGTTTTGCGGTTCCACACTACCGTAGTTTCACGCTGATTGGTGATTCCGACAGCGGCAATGTTGGTCATTTCAAGCCCGGCTTTGGTGATGGATTCAACTGCAACGCCTGCTTGTGTTGACCATATTTCTTCCGGGTCATGTTCTACCCAACCCGGTTCGGGGTAGTATTGTGTAAATTCTTTTTGAGCTGTTGCCACCTGATGGCCTTGCCGGTCGAAAACTATTGCGCGGGAACTGGTGGTTCCCTGATCGAATGCCAGTATAAAATCTCTCATTCTTTTGCTAATTAACTCCTTTGACTTTCATTTTCAAGGTATAAACCGAAGTGCGGGCAGTGATGAAAAGGATATCACGTTTTTTGCCGCCAAAGCATACATTTGATGGCGATTCCGGCACTTCAATCCGGGCAATATTTTCACCTTTCGGATTAAATACTGAGACGACTTTGTTGGTAAGGTAAACATTGCCTTTGTTGTCAATGCTCATTCCATCTGATCCTTCAGGAGCAAAAAAGGTTTTGTTGCCAAGTGTTCCATCGGCATTGATGGTGTATTTCCAGATTTTGCCATCGTTGATGTCGCTCACATAAAGTGTTTTGCCGTCAGGAGTACCAATCAGTCCGTTGGGTTGTTTGTAGTCATCGATTACACGAATAACTTTTCCTTCAGGAGTGAGATAATACACGCCCCGTTTATCCTGAAGTTCCGTGCGACCGCTTACCCAGTAATTGCGGTGATAATACGGATCGGTAAAATAGATGCCACCGTTGGGCGCAATCCATAAGTCGTTGGGCGCGTTTAATGGCTGTCCGTTGTAATTTTCAGCAATGGTTTTCATTTGTTTGTCAGTAGAAATTACCACCAGCCGGTTGTGCAAATCAGCACAGGCAACCAATTCGCCGTTTTTATTGAAATAAGTTCCGTTGGAACGGTCACATGGCTGCATAAAAGTGGTAATGGTACCATCCTCGCTCCACACATCAATTTTGTCGTTGGGCTGATCGGTAAAAAATACCCGGCCATCAGGGGCAACCGATGGTCCTTCGGTAAAGGCATAACCGCTGCCAACCTTGGTAACCTTTGCATCTTTGGCAATTATCTGGTCGTGGCTGGTTTTATTTGCCTGGCAACTGACTGAAAATCCAATAAATAACAACAGTGCGAATGATAAGAATTTCGTCATGGTTTTATTGATTTATGCAAGTTTGTAATTTATACTTCAGCTAATTATTCTGAAGTTGTATTGTTACATTGAATAAAACCTTAAAGTTATAATTCGATCACTAATTATTATCATCGGGAGATGAAGAAATTATATCAGACCGTCTGATTCCAAGGTAAGTTTCAGATCGGGCTCACCATTGGTTTGTTCAGAATCTGATGGCTGGGATCGGGTTTCTTTCCAGCTATTAATATCAAGTGTCGCTTCCAACAGGTTTATCCGGTCCTTTATCTCCTGAATTTCTTTGCGGATAGCTTTTAACTTGAGAGGGTCAGACTTTTCCATTTGTAGCTTGTTTGGGAACACCATTAGAAGTATCAAATATATCTAATTAAAATCTCAACAAATTTTAAATCTGAATGATATAAGTCAATGAGAATGAAGATATATAGCAATTGTATTTCAGGATGATAGAAATAATCAACAAAGTGAATTGTTCCGGATTTTCAGTCACAACAAGGGATTTATAAAATGAATCCATGTACTATCATTGTCCCTATATTTGCAGGATAATCCTTTAGCGGTTTTAATGGAAAATCAATTCAGCGGTGAAAAGCGTAAAATCATTCATATTGATATGGATGCCTTTTACGCGTCCATCGAACAGCGCGATCATCCGGAGTACAGAGGCCAGCCTGTGGTGGTTGGCGGATTGCCCGATGGCCGGAGAGGAGTGGTGGCTACTGCAAGTTACGAAGCCCGCAAGTTTGGGATACACTCTGCAATGTCTTCAAAAAGGGCTTTTCAGTTGTGCCCGAAAGCTGTTTTTTTGCGGCCCCGGTTCGAGGTGTACAAGGAGGTTTCAAGAAAAATGCGCGAGATATTTGCCCGCTATACCGACCTGATTGAACCGCTTTCGCTGGATGAAGCTTACCTGGATGTAACCAACGACAAGCAGAATATCGGTTCGGCCATCGAAATAGCCAAACAAATCAGGCAGGCCATTAAAAATGAGTTAAATCTAACTGCTTCGGCAGGAGTTTCGGTCAACAAATTCATCGCCAAAATCGCTTCGGACATTCGGAAACCCGATGGATTGACCTTTATCGGGCCTTCGAAAATTCAAGCTTTTATGGAAAAACTCCCTGTCGAAAAATTTCATGGCGTTGGAAAAGTGACGGCAGAGAAAATGAAAAGCATGGGTTTGCATACCGGAGCGGATTTAAAGAAACTGAGCGAACAGGAACTGACCCGGCATTTCGGGAAAGCCGGCCGTTTCTATTACAACATTGTGCGGGGTATTGATAACCGGGAGGTCGAACCACACCGCGAAACCAAATCCGTGGGAGCCGAAGATACTTTTGCCTACGACCTTACAAGCGTGGACGACATGAACTTCGAGCTTGATAAAATCGCCCAAATAGTACACAATCGTTTAACCAGGCACGATCTGCAGGGGCGATCCATCACCTTGAAAATAAAATACAGCGATTTCAGGCAGATTACCCGAAATCATTCGTTTGCACATCCGGTGGACGATTTGTACATCATTCGTGATACGGCCAAACAACTGCTGGCTTCCACCGGGCCTGAAGGAAACAGCGTGCGCCTGCTGGGGATTACGCTTTCGAATTTTGGTGAATTGTTGCCTCCAACGCGTCGTCAGGATAAATCGGGACAACTGCGGTTGTTTCCCTGAAGTTAAATCATTGTTTTGTTTAAAACAAGGTTGAACCCACTCGGGGGTTCGTGCCTGCGTTTACCCCAATGCCTCCGGTTTCGCCGGAGGTTATTCATATTCAAGTCTTTCAGACTTAAAATCCTGAAAGGATTTAATTTGAATAACCATGGGTGGTAACCCATGGAAAATGAAGCAAATGGGAAGCAACTCTGAAGGAGTTGAATATCAAAATATCAAAGATTTTTCTTTTTTTTTCTGAAAAATCGTTCTGTGATTTTCAGAACGAATACTTCAAGCTTAAGGATGATTTAAAATTCCTTGGCAATCCAGGGTAATAATAGCGGGGAGATTGGGTGCCGACGGCAGTTGCATTGATCAAA
The DNA here is from genome assembly GCA_030698405.1 of Bacteroidota bacterium. GTDB lineage: Bacteria > Bacteroidota > Bacteroidia > Bacteroidales > Prolixibacteraceae > Aquipluma. The sequence goes on along the minus strand of JAUYMU010000098.1, from coordinate 55,623 downwards.
ACCATAGAAGCATAACGGGCATCGAAAAGGTTTTGAACTCCCGTTGAAATGCCGATTGAAAGGTGTTTAAACGTTTTTTCATATCCGGCCATTAAGTTTGCAAGCGAATAGGCATCCGTAAAAATGGAATTATCGTCGCGCAAAGGCATCCGCCCAACTGTAAGGTAGTGCAGGTTCAGGAAAAATCCTTTGACATGGCTGGTTTCAATCATCCAGTTGGTCAGTATTTCAGGTGTTCCTGTTAGTTTATTTCCTGAATAATCATTTCCGCGATCGGTAAAATCGGCAAACCGGTAACGTGTAAAACTGCTGTTCATCCTGAAAAAAGTTGTCCAGTCGGGCCGGTTGATCAAACGGTAATCGAGTTTAATTTCCAATCCGGGATGGTTGGTTCCCCCGGCGTTGATTCCAATGTATTCGTCTTCGCCGGCACGTTGCGCTACCAGTAAATTTTTCACTTTCATATAGTAAGCCGAAAGCTCGAAAAACAAGGATTTGCCAACCGAACCTTTTGTCCCCAGTTCGAAATTCCATCCGGTTTCAGGTTTGATTGAGGTGTTTCTCAGTCCGCCGGGCATCAAAGTTTCTTCGAGGGTGGGAGGGGAGAAGCCGTGACTAACCACCGAAAAGATCCGAAGTTTTTCACCTGCAAGCCATGTAACCGCCACGCGAGGCGATACAATTTGCGGAAACTTTTGTTCCCCGCTCTGATCTCCATTCGACAAAAAATGATCTTCGTAACGGTAACTGGTCTGGTTCCAGTTCAGGCTGGCCGAAACGATCAATTGCTCCTCAATGGTCAGGTCTGTCAGGAAAAAAACATTGTTGTACCAGCGAAATTCCTGGTTGTCCGACAAAAGGTTGCCAATTGCCCGGTCTTTATTCTGAAGTGTTTGCCACTGGTAATTTTCGGTGAAAAACTCGTTGCCAAGCATAATGCGGCTGGTTGTTTTTCCTGAAATGATTTTTTTCTCCAGAACCGAACGTTCTCCCAGATAATGGTTTTTTTCCTGAAGGATGTTGAATGGCCGGAGTTCATTGTTCTTGTTGAATTGCCCGAAAATACTGACTTTGGCCAGCCAGTTACGGTCGAAATTTTGCCGGACGGTCATTCCGCCGAAAGCTTTTTTATAGTCTTCGTATCCCCGCGTATTGGCCCAGTTTGCTGCAGCCTTTTCAGGAGTTGCCTGAAATGTTTTCAGGTCGATGGAACTGGGAATAAAAGCTTCGGTTTGGATGAATGCTCCCAACAAACTGACGGCGGTTTGTTTTCGGGTAAATGTTGACGACCAGGTTAAATTGTGTCGGCTGGTTTCATTGTTTTCGCGGTAACCATCGGAACTAAAACGGCTGTAAACCAATGAATGACTGCTGTTTTTTGCTGCAACGGCCAGTTTTCCGGAGTATTTAATTGTTGCAAACGAACCGACAGAAACACTTTGGGCAAAATGCGTTCTTGTTGGTTTCGACGGATTAAACAGCAGTACGCCGCCCAATCCTGAACCATAAAAACCCGATGCAGACCCTTTGATGATTTCGATGTCGGCCATCTGGTCAAGATCGAGGTCTTCGAGGGTTGTTTCGCCTACTCCGTTGGTAAGGGGAATATCGCCGTAATATGCCCTGATTTTGTTGGTTCCGTATGGCGAACGGGTTCCGATTCCTCGAATGGTGAGCCGGTTGGTATTGATGGAGCCGCTTTGCATCCAGACACCGGCCAGTTTGTTGACCGAAGGCGCCAAAGTAAACGATGGTTCGCGAACGAGTTGCCGGTTGGTCAGAACTCCGATTGAGCCGGGTGTATCGAACAACCGTTTTTCGGAACCAAATGCTTTTACAACTACTTCCTGAATATTGATCATCGTGTCAACAGCTTGATCGAATGACTCCACCGGCAAAACAGTTTTTGTATCCAAAACTTTTCCTTCAACGCGGTATTGTGCCTGCAATGACACAGAAATCAAGAGTAATAATACGGTGGTTATTTTGCTTACGGTAGATTTCATTCTGAATTAACGAGGAAAGTTTATGTGTAGATTTTGATATTTACCAGACTATCGCGTAGCGATTAAAGTATTGTAGTGATAAAGTATGCAGGATGATTACCGCGTAGCGGTTAAACTTTGTTTTTATGTTTTCAATGCGGCGCATGGCAAATTTCTTTTCAATCATCATTGACACATGCGCTTTGTTATTAAAACTTTAAACAAATACTATAATACTGCAACCGCATACGCGGTAAAATATGGATTTTAACAATTTCCCTTTTATCACATTTCAACCTTTTATTTTCTTCGGTTTGCAAACTTTGTCTTCCTTTTTTGATTTTCGGTCGCAACGTTTGCATACGTATTTGGCGTCGTCTTTTTCTTTGTAATCGTCGTTTTTACACTGTGTCTTACCCATTTTTATATCTTATCCTGTTCGATGTGTTGAAGAACAACCGTAACAGGGTAATTGTTTTTCAGGTACTCCGCCAATTTTTCAGCAGCATACACCGACCGGTGCTGTCCGCCGGTACAGCCAAAACTTACACTCAGATTCGAGAATTTTCGTGAAAGATATACTTCAACAGAACTGGATACCAGACTGAAAACAGGAGCAAGGAAATCGGCCATGGTTGATTTTGTTTCCAGGAATTCCTGAACCTGCGGATCTTTTCCGGTCAGGTGTTTGTATTCGAGGTAACGACCCGGATTGTGAATGGCACGGCAATCGAACACAAAACCGCCACCATTTCCGGAAGGGTCTTTCGGGATTTTCTTTTTGTAGGAAAAACTGCTTATTCTGACAGTTAACCGCTCATTTTCAGGACTGATGGATTTCAGGAAAGAAGACTCGGTAACCGCTTTCAATACTTTTAACAATTCGGGCAACGGAACTTGTATCGTGTTTTTTGCAAGTAATGTTTCCAGATTTTTCAGGGCAAACGGAATACTTTTCAGGAAATGCTCTTTTTTCTCATAAAATCCGCGGAACCCGTATGCTCCCATGGCCTGCATGATCCGGATCAAAACGTAACCGCCATACAGTGACTTGAATTTTTCGCGGTCGATGTGCTTGTACCTGCTCAGTTCATCGAGGTAAAATTCCAGCAATTCTTCGCGTTCAGCTTCAGGAATATTGGCTTTTGCATCGTACAACAGCGAAGCCAGGTCGTATTGCATTGCGCCTTTCCGCCCACCCTGGTAGTCGATGAAATAAACCTGGCCGTCCTTCAGCATTATATTTCTGGATTGGAAATCGCGGTAGAGAAAAGCATTGTTGTCAACTTCCAACAGGTAATCGCTGAACGCCTGAAAATCATCTTCAAGGGCCTGTTCTTCGAAAGGTATTTTTGCCAGCTTCAGGAAATAATACTTGAAATAGTTTAAATCCCACATCATCGATTGTTTGTCGAAAGCTTCGCGCGGGTAACAAACGCTGTAATCCATGTCTTTTCCGGCAACCAGCTGGATGCGTGGAAGCTGGCGGAGCACTTTTTTATATTCTGCAACTATTTTTCCTGAAAAGCCTTCTGCTTCGCGGGTTTTGGTCAGGAAATCGAACAAGGTCGTATTTCCCAAATCTTCCTGAAGATAGCTCAGTTGATCGGGGCTGACAGCATAAATATTCGGAACCGGAATTTCCTTGTTTCGGAAATGTGCGGAAAATTCAAGAAACGCTATGTTTTCTTTTACATCCTGATTGTGTGCACCGATAACCTGATGGCTGGCACTTTTCATCCGGGCATATTCGCGGTACGAACCCGAAACCGGTAACTGTTCGAAAAAACTCACTTCTTCGCTGAAATGCGATTCGTACAATCTGATCAGCTGATCTTTTATTTTTAGTTCCAAGTTGTCGTTTATTTTAGTGAGCAGGTGACTTCTAAAGTAGTGAGCAGGTGACTTAAAGTCACCTGCTCACTATTTCAGGATTAATTATTTTGTTTTTCCAATGCTTCCTTGATACGTTTCAACTGATCCTTCGGATATTTTTCGTCAGGTTTCATGCTTAATGCACGGTTGTAGTTAAAACGTGCAATACTGAAATTTTCAGCCTGAAGTGCCTGATCTGCCAGTTCAATCACGTTATTGTATTCAATATTTTTCTGGTCGCGGGCATCCTGATCAATCAGTTTCTGGATGTCTTTGAGTTTGATGCGCGGATAGTTTTCATCCCTTTTCATTGCGATGGCTTTGTTGTAACAAAAACGAGCGATGGCAATGTCTTTATTGAAATAGGCTTCATCGGCTTTGGCAATCATATCGCGGTATTCTTTTTCTTCTCTTTCAGAAAGCAGCGAATTGGTCAGCGCCAAAATTTCCGCAATCCGATCCTTCGGGTATTTTTCCCACGATTTAATTTCCAGCGCTTTGTAATAATAGAACTTGGCGATTGTGTAATTCTGCTTGCTGAATGCTTCATCAGCCTGTGCAATTGCCTTGTCGTATCCTGAACGATCGATTGACGACAATTCCGAATCAACCAATTTGCGGATCAGTTCGATCTGATTAACCGGATATTCTTCTTTGGGCTTTATTTCAATGGCTTTGTAATAGTAGAAACGTGCAACTGTATAATCTTTGATGCCAAATGAATCATCAGCTTTGCGAATGGCTTCGTCGTAATTCTCAACCGTTCTGAATGATTGTGCCCGTGCTTCGGTCGCCTGTGCCGATTCCACCGGTTTGGGTATATTTGCTGAAACCGGCGGTGTTGTTTGCATTTCCGGTAAATCGAAAGCGTAAGTTTCAACCGGTTTGGCTTCGTTCAGCAACTTGTCAATCAATGCAATCTGATTTTTTGGATAGGTTTCATCAGGCTTTATCAACTGTGCTTCCTGATACCGTAAACGTGCAATGGTATAAGTTTTTTCCCTGAAAGCATTGTCGGCCACCGAAATTGACTGACGGTATTTTTCGTCGATGTCGCGTTGAGCCTGGGCCAAACGTTCCCTGTTTCGTTGCTCAATCAACACATCAATTTCTTTAATGCGCTGTGGAGGCATGGTTTCATCAGGTTTTAGCGAATGAGCAACATTGAAATGCATTTTGGCTGTTGTCAGTTCATTGTCAGCCAATGCTTTTTCGGCTTTTGCAACAGCTTCGTTGTAAGCTGCATTTCCAACAGAACTGTTTATTCCGGCTAGCTTTTCTTCAATAATTTTCTGATCGATTTCCCTTAAACGTTTTTCAGGATAAGCTTCGTTGGGTTTTACCAGCAAAGCTTCGGTGTAAGCAGCTTTCGAATTTTGCCAGTCAGATTTATTGAAGGCATTGTCTCCATTTTTGATGGCAAGGTCATAGGCTGTATTCCGCTGTTTAATAATATTTTGTATATCAATAATTTGTTTCTTCGGATACTCTTCCATCGGTTTTATGCCCGATGCATTCCGGTATTCGGCAATTGCCTCTTCCAGTTTTGATGCGCCAAACAATTGATCCGCTTTTTCAATTGAAACCTGGTATTGCTTGTTCCGACTGTCCATTGCCCTGAGTTGGTCTTCAAGGGCAGTAATCATCCTCTGAACATTGGCTCTTTCATCAGGTTTGATACTGATTGCCTCATTGTATCTTTGAATGGCCAACTGATATTGTTTCGACTGTTCCATTTCTTTTCCAGAAGCGATGGCTCTGTTGAAGGCTTCATCCCTTACTTTTATCAAAGAATCCCTCATCGCCTTTTGCTGCCCAAGCATGCTAATTTCCAATTGTTTGGCAATCAGTTCGTCGATTTTACTGATCTGGTCTTTTGGGTATTTTTCGTTTGGCAAAACACTCAGCGCATTCGAATAATAAGTTCTTGCTGCTTTATACTCTCGTTCAGCAAATGCCTTATCCGCAATAGCGAGTTCTTTGTCGTACTGTTCCTTGTTGGCTTTTTCTCTTGCCAGTCGCTGTGCTTCTTCCAATGCGGCAAGCCGGGCTGTTTCTTCCAACTGTGCAATCATGGTATTGATTTCAGCAATCCGGATAGGAGGCAGCGGTTCCGATGGCTTCAATTCACGTGCTTTCATGAATGCGTCGCGTGATTCTTTTAGCTTATTCTGTCGGAAAGCTTCCTGACCGGCATTTACCCGTACAATGTACAAACGGTTGGTTTCTTCAGCCGTTAGTAATTCCTGCAGCAAAGCATCAATCTTAGCAATCTGCTCTTTTGGCAATGTTTCTTCAGGTTTTAACTTTAAGGCATCCTGATATTTTCCCCTGGCACTTTGATATTCTTTATTTCTGAAATCGGCTATTGCTGCCGCCATTACCGAAGCATATTGCTCATTAAGTTTTTTCAACCTGTTTTGTTCCTCCTGAAGTGCAGTTCTTCTCCTTGCAATTTCACCGAGTTGGTTCTTCGCATACTGATCGTTTGTTTTTACGGCTAGTGCATTTTCGTATTGAGTGGTTGCTACTTCAAGTTGGTCAGCTTTAAAGGCTAAATCTCCAGCCGCAATGGCCTGATTGTACTGCAAAATTTTCAGGTCTGCCATGATCTGATCAATTTCAGCGATTTTATCTTTCGGGTATTTTTCGTTCGCTTTTATCGCAAGCGCCTCGCCGTAAAATAAACGTGCCGATGAATATTCTTTTCCTGCCAACGCCTTGTCAGCTTTTGCAATAGTTTCCAGGTAACCTGTTTCGGTTGCTTTGTTTTTGGCTTCAATGCGTGCAAGTTCTCCCAGTAACTTGTCAATTTCCTGAATCCGGTCGATTGGCAATTTTTCCGAAGGTTTAAGTTCGTTTGCTTTTACGAACGAAACCCGTGCACCAGTATATTCCTTATTTCGGAAAAAGGTTTCGCCCTCTTTAATGCTTGCAGCGTACAATTCTTCATTTCGGCGTTCAGCATCGGCTTGTGCAAGTAACTCATCGAGTTTTATGATCTGTTGTTTCGGATATTCCGAATCCGGAAGATATTGCAATGCTTCCTGGTATTTTTCCTTTGCATCCTGGTAGCGTTTGTCGCCAACAAACTTATTGGCAGCAGTAATGGCGGTGTTGTATGCCTGGGTCATTTTGGCCAGTTGTGCCAGTTGTGCTTCGGTTTGACCTAATTTTTGCTTTGCAACCGGATCGGCTACTTTTATAGCAAGCGCTTTTTCGTAACCCGATTTGGCCGTGTTGAAATCGTTTTCGCTGAAAGCTTTGTCTGCATTTGCCATTGCATCGTTAAACGCCTGGTTGTTAGCTGAAGCCAGAGCTATCAAACGTTCTTCCTCTTTTTGCTTTTCGATTTGCTGCAACCTGGTTTTCTCAGCTATAATTCCATCAATTTGGCTGATTCGTTCTTTCGGAAATGCTTCGTTTGGTTTGATTGTCAACGCTTCTGAATAAAATTTCCTGGCATCGGCATAATCTTCAGAATTGAAAGATTTGTCAGCTTTTGAAATGGTTGCCAGATAATTACCTTCAACCAGTTTTTCTTGTTTTTCTTTTGCCAGTAATTGTTCTGTTTCTGAAATTTTAGCCAATGCAATTTCATTGTTGGGCAATAATTTAAGTGCATCGCGGTAAAAGCTGATCGCACGTTCGTAATTCTGCTGTCCTTTTTGCTGATCGCCGCTCTGAATCGCCACTTCAAAATTCTCCCTTACTGATTGTTGCTTTTTCAAGCCCATAATATCATCGATGCGTTTTTGTACCGATGCATCCCTTGGTTTTATTTTTAGTGCATCATTCAGTAAACGAATAGATTCGTCGTAATTTAAGCTTAAAACTTCTTTATCGGCACTGGCCAGAAGTTCAATAAAACTTGATTCTTTGGTTTCTTTTTCAGTAATTTCATTCAGTTTTTCTTTCGGATAACCTTCTGTTGCTTTAAGTTTCAGCGCATTCTGATAATGTAATTTAGCTTGCTGAAGGTCGTTTGCTGCCAGAGACTGATCTGCCATCTGTATGGCTTCCTTGAATTCTTGGTCGAGTTGTTCAATTTTAGCCAATTGTAACTTTTCCTGATTGATTAGGTCGATTTGAGTTTGCGGATATTCTTTTTCAGGAACAAGCTGTTTGGCCTGATTGTACAAAGTTACTGCCTGATCGAAATTTTTTGATTTGTAGCTGTTGTCGGCCTGGGCAATCAGATCGTTGAATTGTTTTTGTTTTTCGAGCAGCGCCAGCAATTGGTCGATTTCCTGTATCCGGCCATTTGCAAAAACATCGCCGGGCTTGTATTGCAGTGCTTCTTCGTAAACCGGACGGGCCGACACATAAGTTTTCTGCTCGAAGAAACCATTGGCACGGGCAATGGCAGCCTTGTATTTTTGTTCCAGTTCGGCACGTTGTCTTTCTGTAATTTCGAGCGCTTTCACCAAATCCTGAAGTTCAGCTATCCGGTCGTTGGCATAAGCCCTTTCAGGAAAAAGCTGTTTTGCTTCCAGATATTTAATAAGCGCCATCTGGTATTCGCCCCGCTGATAGAGTACATCGGCATCCTTGATCAACTGGTCGAAATTTTTCTGTTTAACAACTAAATCCTGTGCTTCCTGTTTTGTAATACCTTGCGCTTCTTTCGCTACTTGCGAAGTTTGTGCTTTAGCTGTCTCGATTTGTTCAGCCATTTGAACATCAGAGAAATAGCTTTCTTTTTCGAAATTGTCGGTCTGTTTTCCGTAGAATATTTTACCGGATGCCTTTAAGGTAAAACTTTTATCAATCCCCTCAATTTCCTTGAAAAGCTGCACAACCATTGGGAATGGAGGAAAGTCGCTGTCGCGTTCCCATACTTCCTGCGGAATTTCGGTTGAAACGATGATTGTTTTGCTGAAATGTTCTGATAGAACAAAGGTCAGGGTGTATTCCTGAAAATATTCGAGTTCTAATCTGAAACGGCCATTTTTTGGAATGGTGATTTTGGTGATTGGAGCTCCGCTTTTCGACATTTCGATTATGCCACTCTGCGTTGTTGCAACTTCAGGAACAATTTTACCGGTAATGATAAAGTATTTCTTGTTTTGTCCGGTAGAAGTAAACTGGAACAAAAACATGAAGATCAGAAAAAACAACACTCCGAACCGACCAATCTTTTGCATACGTGTTTCGTTTCTATACAGAGAAAACATTGCCTCTTTAAAAAGTACAACTCTGTAAAATTAACTAAAAGTATGAATGATGGAAATTAAAATTTATTTTCGATAGAAATTCAGAAGATTTGATAGCTCTGAGATTTAGATCTATTCTCGCTTGTTTTACTGTTTTGCCTGATTGACAAAGAATTTTGCTCAACATATTCAATATCAAAGATGGTTGGTAATTTGGAAAAAATGTCTTTCTCAGGCGAATAACAGATGTGCTGAACCGAATTTGGGGCGATTGTGTTTTCTTCCACACAAATTTCTTTTTCAAGCTTTACGGCCATTAAAAAATTGGGAAACTTATTTTCCCGCTGCATCACTTCCGATGGAATTTCGGTATTAACAATGATGGTTTTTGTAAGGTATCCTTTTTGATTGAATGTTAACCGATATTCAGAATTGTATGCCAGTTCGAGCCGAAACCTTCGGGTAGTTGGTATTTGTGATACAATTGCCGGTTGATTGTTTTTTTTAATCTCAACAGTAATACTTTGAAACATTTCTGAATCAGAAAGTATTTTTCCTGAAATAATAAAATATTTGGGAGTTTGAGCAGAAACGGAAAGCTGAATAAATACAACTGAAATGATGAGTAGTTTGATAATCCGGAATACTTTTTTCTTCATTTGATGCATAAATAGGTAATGGTCAGAGAGAATAATTTATTACAATACATCTGTTTATTCTGAAAACGATGCAAAGGTAACCCTTAAAACTAAAAATAAATGTTTTTTATTTCTTTTCTTTAGCCTGAAATGTATTCTAATGAGTATATTTTCTCAATTATAGTTCAGAAAACCCGATTTAATGAGAAAGGATCCCTCTTATTTTGAAGCTTTGCTTCCAATTCTCTTTTTAATTGCGATGCTAACCGCAAATGTGTTTTTGTTCGACGATACACTTGCCGGATCAAACCAGATTGCATTGTTACTGGCGGCCACAATCGGTGCTGTAATCGTGATCCGAAAGGGTATGAAATGGGATGAAATCAGCGATAAAATTGTGACCACCATTGGTTCGGCCATGCCGTCGATGTTAATTTTACTCCTGATCGGTTCGCTGGCAGGTACATGGCTGATCAGCGGCATTGTACCTGCAATGATTTATTACGGACTGGACATTATTAATCCAACCATGTTTTTATTCACAGCGCTGGTTGTCAGTTCACTGGTTTCTGTGGTAACCGGAAGTTCATGGAGTACAGTTGCAACCATTGGTGTGGCTTTGCTCGGAATTGGTAAAGCATTGGGAATGAACGAGGCAGTGGTGGCTGGAGCGATTATTAGCGGCGCCTATTTTGGCGATAAACTTTCGCCGCTGAGCGATACAACCAATCTGGCGCCTGCAATGGCCGGAACTGATTTGTTTACACACATCAGGTACATGTTGATAACTACCACTCCGACTTACCTTATTACAATGACGATATTCCTGATCATCGGTTTTCAGTACGATTTTAGCGGGGCAGTTGTTGATGTCGTTGGTGTAAAATCAGCCATAGAAGGTTCCTTCAATACTTCTCCAATCTTATTCCTGGTTCCGGTCATTTTGTTTGTGATCATTATCATAAAGGTTCCGCCGATTCCTTCGTTGATGGTAGGTACTTTACTGGGCGGACTATTTGCAATTATTTTCCAGCCTGAAATTATTAATGAAGTTGCAGGGAAAGGTTTATCATCCACAAAAGCGTCGTACATTGGTTTTATGCAGGCAATGTTGGGTGAAGTGAGATTGGTTACTCCTGACGAAAATGTAAACGAACTGCTTCATACCGGCGGGATGCGCGGAATGCTGGATACGATCTGGTTAATTATTTCAGCCATGGTTTTTGGAGGTGTTATGGAAGCTGGCGGACTTTTAATGAGGATTATCCAACCGATTATTAACCGGGCAAAATCGACCGGTTCGCTGGTCACTTCTACAGTTGTAACATGCATATTTTTCAATACAACGGCATCCGATCAGTATATCTCAATTGTTGTACCTGGGCGCATGTTCCGAAAATCATACAAGGACAAAGGTTATGCCCCCGAATTGCTGAGCCGGACTTTGGAAGATTCAGGAACTGTTACTTCTGTGCTGATTCCGTGGAATACTTGTGGTGCAACACAATCAAGGGTTTTGGGTGTTGATACCTGGACTTATCTGCCTTATTGTTTCTTCAATATTATCAGCCCGTTTATGAGTATTCTGGTTGCCTGGCTCAATTTCAAAATACGAAGAATACCAGTTGAGGAACCGGAAACTACTATTGCGATTGACCACTGATCACTGAAAACTCCTGCGGCTCGACGATTCCCTGACAATCAATTCGGTTGGTAATACAATTGTTTGGTAGGTTCTCTCTTTGGTTTCAATTTGTCGGATAATCAATTCGGCAGCTTTTTGTCCCATTTGAAATCCGGGTTGTGCGATTGTTGAAATTGACGGGGAAACAACTTTTGAAAAAGGCTCATTACTGAATCCCACAATTCCAATATCCTGAGGTATCCGGATGCCTTTGTCACGCAAAAAAATCATTGCGCTGAGGGCAGTGGTATCATTTCCGCAGAAGATTGCGTCGGGCGGGTTTTTCAGTGCCATTAATTGCTGAACAGCTGAAACACCTTCATCGCTTGTCAATGTGTTGATAATTACCAGTGATTCATCAAACTGAATGTTATTTTTACGGAGAGCGTCGAGGTATCCTTTTTTTCGGTCGAAATAAGCCATTAGGTTTTGAGTGCCAGCCAAATGCGCAATTCGCTTATAGCCCTGATCAATCAGATGCTGTGTCACACGGAAACCACCGGCAAAATCATCCACCACAATTTTATCGGTTTCAATTTCAGGAACAGCACGATCAAAAAACACCAGCGGAATATTCTTTTTTCTGAAAATTTTAAGGTGATCAAACGTCTTTGTTTGCATGGCGATAGAAATGATCAACCCATCCACACGGTTCGAAAACATGGATTGCACAATGTTGATTTCTTTGTCGGCAAGGTCGTTCGATTGCGAGATTACCACATTGTACCCGGCCTTAAAAGCCACATCTTCAGCGCCGCTTATTACCGATGAAAAGAAGTGCCGGTTGATCAGTGGCACTACAATTCCGATAGTATTTGATTTTTTATTCCGAAGATTCGACGCCAGTGTATTTGGACGGTAGCCCATAGCGTCAGCAACAGCTTTTATTTTTTCCTTTGTTTTCAGGCTGATTCGGGGATTGTCGTTTAAAGCTCTGGAAACAGTTGAAGCCGAAATGTTCAGCTCTCTGGCAATATCGTGAATGGTAGGTTCTGAATTTTTGATCATGACTGTCTAAAATGTTATGCAAATATGCTAATAATTTCTTTTTTTGTCCATCAATTATAAAATAAAAATGCAATCGATTGCGCATTTTGCAAATTACTCTTATCTTTGTTGAAATTTTACGAATAATTTTCTGGCTGGAAATTTAACCCTTAAATACGATAACGAATGAAAAATTTAAGCATTTTTATTTTCTCTTTACTGATTTTGGGAGCTTGTTCCTCAAAAAGTCTCTTTGAGCAAAAAGACAAACTCGTTAACCAACTCTCCCAACAACTCGATTATCTGGTTGTAAATTCGGCAAACGACAGTATGGTTCCCCGTACCTTTGAAGACGGAAAATACGGAATGATAACCAAAAAGGACTGGTGCTGCGGTTTCCCTGCCGGAAGTTACTGGTACATGTACGAACTGACGGGAGATAAGAAATGGGAACAGATTGCCACTGAAAATACGGTAAAACTTGATGGCGTGCAGTACCGAACCAATACACACGATCTCGGATTTATGGTATTTTGCAGTTATGGAAACGCTTACCGTATTACAAAAAACGAAGATTATAAAAAAGCTGTAATCGAAGCATCCGAATCACTGATTACCAGATTTGATTCTACAATCGGAAGTATAAAATCATGGGATTGGGGCAAACAATGGCAGTTCCCGGTTATCATCGACAATATGATGAACCTCGAAATGTTGTTCTGGGCATCGAAAGAAACAGGCGACCCGAAATATCGCGACATCGCCATTACACATGCAAATACCACACTTGCCAATCATTTCCGCGAAAACATGAGTTCCGTTCATGTGGTTGATTACGATACAATTACCGGGCAGCCAGTTCTCAAACAAACCCATCAGGGGCTGAACGATGATTCTTCATGGGCAAGAGGGCAGGCATGGGGCTTGTACGGTTTTGCGATTTGTTTCCGCGAAACGGGTGACGTTAGATATCTTGATGCCGCAAAAAAAATTGCAGCCTTTATTAAAGAAAATGATCCTGAAGATTTGGTTCCTTACTGGGACTACAATGATCCAACCATTCCTGAAGCCTACCGTGATGCATCGGCAGCTGCTGTTACCGCTTCGGCACTTTATATATTGAGCTCAATTACCGACGAAGGAAAGACTGAATATGCAGAATTGGCCAATAAAATACTGGCCAGTTTAAGTTCCCCAAAATACCTGGCAGAAACAGGAGATAATGGTGGTTTTTTAATCAAACATTGCGTGGGCAATATGCCTAAAAACTCGGAAGTGGATACACCGCTAAATTATGCCGATTATTATTATCTGGAAGCATTAAAATACAAATTCAACAATTAAAAATAAAAGATATGTCAATCATTTTTGAAGAACGATACGCTTCGCATCCAAGGGACGCAAAGAAGTATGATACCGCTCAATTGCGCGAAAATTTCCTGATCGAAAAAGTGATGGAAGCCGATAAAATCCACCTGGTTTATTCACATTACGACCGTTACATCGCCGGTGGTGCTGTGCCTGCCAGCGGTCCACTTGAACTTACACCCATTGACCCGATGAAAGCTGCCTATTTCTGCGATCGCCGTGAGCTGGGTATTATCAATGTTGGCGCTAAAGGTTCGGTAGTTGTTGACGGTACCGAATATTCGCTTGATTTTAAAGAAGCGCTTTACATCGGAAAAGGCGTAAAACAGATTACTTTCAAGTCTGATAGTGCAACCGCATCGGCCCGTTTTTACCTGAATTCGACTCCAGCTCACAAAGAATTGCCAACGCGCCATATAACCCTGAAAGATGCCAATGTGCTGCAAATGGGAGCGCAAAATACCTCCAATGAGCGTCAAATTAATCAGTTGCTCGTAAGCAAAGTAATTGAAACTTGCCAGCTTCAGATGGGAATGACCGAATTGCGCCCCGGAAGTGTTTGGAATACCATGCCGGCACACACACACAGCCGCCGTATGGAAGTTTATTTCTATTTCAATGTTCCTGAAGGACAGGCAGTTTGTCATTTCATGGGTCAGCCACAGGAAACCCGCCATATTTGGATGAGCAACGAGCAGGCAGTTATTTCGCCCAACTGGTCAATTCATTCTGCCGCCGGTACCAGCAACTATATTTTCATTTGGGGAATGGCTGGCGAAAACATGGACTACACCGATATGGACGTGGTTCAGCCAAACGAATTACGATAAAACATTTAATAATTAGAATATGAACGAATTATTTGATCTTTCTGGAAAAGTTGCCCTGATTACCGGGGGAACGCATGGCATTGGAATGGCCATTGGAAAAGTACTCGGAAAAGCGGGCGCTAAAATTTGTGTAAACGACCTTAGCGAAGAAAGACTTGCTGCTTGCAAGCTGGAATACAAAGCTGCCGGAATTGATGTTTTTACTTTGGTTTTTAATGTTACCGACGAAGCCGAAGTTGACAAAGGAATTTCGCTGATCGAAAAAGAAGTTGGATCGGTGGATATTTTGGTAAACAATGCCGGAATCATCAAACGCATCCCGATTCTGGACATGCCGATTGCCGATTTTAAACAGGTAATTGATGTTGATTTGGTGGCTCCGCTGATTGTTGCCAAACGCGTTGCCCCTGCAATGATTGCCAAACGCAGTGGAAAAATCATCAACATGTGCTCGATGATGAGCGTTTATGGTCGTAACTCGGTTTCGGCTTATGCAGCAGCCAAAGGTGGATTGAAATTATTGACTGCCAACATGTGTTGCGAATGGGCAAAATACAATCTTCAGATCAATGGCATTGGACCGGGTTATATTGCAACCTCGCAAACTGCCGATATCCGCCTGAACGGACATCCGTTTAATGACCTGGTGATGACGCGTACACCTGCGGGCCGCTGGGGAGAACCCGAAGATGTTGGCAACGCAGCCATGTTTCTTGCTTCCAAAGCCGCCGATTTTGTGAACGGGCATATTCTTTACGTTGACGGTGGTATTTTGGCCAATTTTGGTTATGTAAAAGGCGAAAACGATTTACCGGAATGAAACGCATACTAATATACAGTGCAGTGCTTTTGATTGGAATCACAGCCTGCACAAAAAAGAATACGCTGGTGCTGACCAATCCGCTGGCAGTTGACCGTACTGATGAAACGATCATCATGAGCCGTGCTGAAATAGAAGCCAGATTTGGAACTGTTCCTGAAGGCTTTGCACCCATCCTGGAAGTAAACGGACAAAATGTTCCTTCGCAAGCCGATGATATGAACGGTGATGGCAAATGGGATGAACTGGTTTTTACGGTTGATTTGTATGCCTCAGAAACAATTAATATTAAAGTTGTAAATGTTCTTGTTGCCGAATATCCTGAATTTGAAAAGCGTACCAATGTTCGTTTGGGAATTCATCAGGCCGATGATACCTATCTGGAAGTTGACCAGTACATGGCGCCGCCGTGCAAAGACAGTTTTAAAATCATTGCTCAAGGCGAAAGTGTTAGCTGGGAAAACGACAAAATGGGTTTCCGTAATTATTTCGATTGCCGGAACGTAAAAGATTTGTACGGCAAGCTGAAACCGGGCTTAATACTCGATAAAATTCATACTCTTGAAATACCTGATTATCACGTTCTGTCTGATTGGGGAATGGATGTTCTTCACTGCGGAAGTTCAACCGGTTCAGGAGGTTTGGCCATGCTGGAAGGTGATTCACTATACAGGTTGGGCTCGACTGATACTTATGAATATAAAAAAGTAGCAGAAGGACCAGTCCGGTCAGTATTCGATTTGATTTATACCGGATGGAATGTGGCTGGTCAAAATCTTTCTGCTGTTGAGCGGATTTCGATTTATCCGGGAAAATATTGGTTCCAGTCGGATGTGACTGTTTCAGGATTTTCAGGAGAAAAGCAGATTGTAACCGGTATCGTAACCAGTTTGCTGAAAAATGAACCGGTTGATTTTGCGGCTAATGCTGAGTACCGTTCAATTGCCACACTCGACGTTCAGTCGCTAAACAAAGACGAACTTGGAATGGCAGTTTTACTGAAAAGCAACGAAGTGACCAAAGTTGCCCGGACAACCGACATTGATTTCTTTAAACTCGGCTATAAAACGGTGGTGGAGAAGAATTTCAGTAATGTTATTTCTCAGACTTATTATGTAGCTCAAAAAATAAATGCCGATGCACCTGCCCGACATTATTTCCTTGCAGTCTGGGGTCTCGAAAACGATCAATGGAAAAATATTGATAATTTTAAAGCCTATATTTCTTCGGAAGCTGAATTTTTAAGCAATCCGATTTTTATAAAATAGTCCCTCAGCAAAAAAAAATGCAGCCCATAAACGAATAACTGGAGAATACAGGGAGAAAGTTGAAGGCGATGGTGAATTTTAAAATCGAAATGTTTCGTGCCTACGGCACTCAGGACTTGGTGGTTGATATTTCTGTCCGTCACATGAATGTGACGGCAAAGGATAATGCTCTAATCAGCGAAACAGATTATCCATGTCGATATCCTTTGCCGTTTGCCTTTAGGCAACGGAGATTAAGGCGACAATGAAAACCGTCCGCGCAAAAGCCTTTTTCAGGGCAAAATCCGCCTTTCGGACGCGACCGCATTGGTCTTAAAAGTAGTTACATAAGAGGAAAGTGTTTTTTTTTAATGTTGATTCGACTCCGGGAAGTCCGAAAGTCAAGAAAGAGTCCTGAAAGGATTGAATTTGAATAACCGTCCCGATTTACTATTGGGACGGAAGAATGAAAGATAAATCGACAGCCCTGAAGGGGCTGAAAATTAGCGCACTAAAAATTCAACCCTTGCAGGGTTGTGATTTTAATTTCATATTTCCAACCGGTTTCACCGGTGGTTATTCAAATTTTATCCCTTCAGGATTTTCGGAGCTGGCTCAGTTAAGGGTTGAAAATCAGGATATTAATTCCTGATTTTCAACCCTTTTTTTTATTTTATAGCCTGTTCGATTTTCAAGGTCTTTTTTTTGATTCTCATTTATTTTTCTTTCCCAATACTTCTGTAATCGCACATATATTGCTATTTGTATATGATGTAATTGTCTGTAAAATAGTTAATTAAATTGGTTTTGTTTGGCTTGAAAGCGCCTTCGAAAATCTACTAGTCTGAAAAATGTATTCTTTAACACATATTAATTTTAACAAATCTTTACATTTTTGATTTACTTTACTTTCGTTTGTTTAATCACGCAAAACTAGATTATTCACCTAAACGAAATGCCTATGTAACTCTCTTAAATGAATGGATTCAGAAGTCATGCATTTGACATTCTTTAATCAAGTTGTTTTAAAACAAGTAATTACCACAAATTAAACATTAAAATTTATGAAAAAAAGTAAATCAAAAGGGCTCTGGCGAATGGCAGCACTGCTGTTTTTTTCCTGCTTTTTAGCGATTACCACTTTCGCGCAACAAAAAACGCTTACAGGTACTGTAATCGGTGAAGACGGGGCATCGATCCCCGGAGTAACAGTAATTGTTAAAGGCACTACTGTAGGAACCATCACCGATATGGACGGTAAATTCTCGTTTTCAGCTCCTGCTGATGCCAAAACGCTCGTTGCTTCATACATTGGTATGAAAACCCTGGAAATTGAAATTGGTAACCAAACCAATTTTAGATTAACCTTGGCTGCAGATGTAATCGGGGTTGAAGAAGTTGTAGTTGTAGGTTACGGTACACGGTTGAAAGAAGAACTGACTGGCGCTGTTTCCACAGTTTCAAGCGAACAAATGAAAATTTCAACTGCGCCGAGTGTGGTTAGCCGCATACAGGGACAGGTTTCCGGTGTAACAATTACACAAGCCAACCGGCCCGGTGGGGATGCCAATATTCGTATTCGTGGTTTGGGTACTATCAATAACAATGGCCCATTGTATATTATTGATGGTGTACCTGCCGGTCCGGGAAACAATATCAGCCCAAATGATGTTGAATCAATTTCCATCCTGAAAGACGCTTCTTCTGCTGCCATTTATGGTACAAGGGGTGCAAATGGTGTTGTTATCATTACTACAAAAAAAGGTCGTGACAATCAACAGCCAACTATTAATTTTTCTGTAAGAACTGGTGTTTCCCAGGCAGTAAACAAGTATGACATGTTGAATACAAAAGAATATGCTGATGCTGTTTGGTTGTCTTTCAAAAACAGAGGACTTGCTCCTACCCATGCTCAATACGGATCTGGCACATCTCCGGTAATTCCAGATTATATTTTACCAGGTGGCGCAAAGGAAGGCGCTGCATCTGTGAATCCTGCACTTTACAAATATCCTGATTATCAGATTTTTAAAGCGAATAAAGTAGGTACCGACTGGTATGACGAAATTTATCAGGCTGGTATTGTACAGGAATATGACCTTTCTGTTGCAGGTGGCGGTAAAAATGGTACTTATGCTTTTTCAGGCAGCTATCTTGATGAAGATGGACTTTTGAAAAATACAAATTTCAAAAGATATAATTTCAGGATGAACTCGGAAGCCAAATTCAACGATTGGTTTAAGGCCGGTGAATCATTACAGGCAATATACATTGATGAACATGGTAATTTGGGAAATAACGGCGAAGGTACTCCTATTTCAAATGCATACCGTGCACAGCCAATTATTCCGGTGTATGATATTCAAGGAAATTTTGCCGGTTCAAGGGCGCCTGAAATGGGTAATGCCGAAAATCCGGTTGCTCAGCTCTATCGCGCAAGAAATAACAATGGCAAATGGGTGAGGGTACTTGGAAATATTTATGGCGAAGTAACCCTGATGAAAGGGCTTACAGCTAAATCGTTGTTGGGTTATAATTTCGGACAATGGAATTACAAAGGATATACCATTCCAAACTTCGAACATTCCGAACCAAATAAGGTGAATGGGATGAACGCTGACTCAAACTATTCACTGCAATGGAACTGGACCAATACATTAAATTATTCTGCCACTTTTGCCGAGGTTCATAAATTAAATGTAATTGTTGGTACTGAAGCCATTGAAAATAAATATCAGTCGTTGAATGCCAGCAGGAGCCAGTATTTTTCGGAAGATCCGAACTATATGCAACTTAGTTCTGGTGAAATTAACCCAAACAATAGCGGAAATGCGGACGAATGGTCACTATTTTCTCAATTTGCACGCGCGAACTATGACTTAAGCGGAAAGTATTTTCTTGAAGGCACGGTAAGACGTGACGGTTCTTCACGGTTCAGCGAAGCAAACCGATATGGAGTATTCCCTGCCGCATCGGCAGCATGGGCTATTTCGCAGGAAAACTTTTTCGCAGGCACTAAAAACTGGTTAGATTTATTGAAAATAAGACTAGGCTGGGGTGTGGCTGGTAACGATCAGATTGGTAACTATAACTCATACACCACTTATGCCAGCGATAAATACAGAGCTTCCTATGCACTTGATGGTTCCAATACTTCCGCAGTTACAGGTTTCAGGCCAGCTGCACTTGGAAATATGGATGTAACCTGGGAAACTACACAAACACTTAATTTAGGTGTGGATGGAACTTTCTTCGGCAGAAGCCTGAATTTTTCATTTGATGTATGGCAAAGAAATACCTCCGACATGTTATTTCAGGAACCGATTCCTAATGTGATAGGCGCTATAACTGCACCAAACGTCAATATTGGCGAAATGAAAAATACAGGTTTCGACTTTGAACTGGGCTATAACAATACTGTACTCGATGGCAAATTGAAATATGCTGTTACTGCTACCCTTTCTCATTACAAAAACGAAATCGTAAAACTTTCATCTGCTGATCCCAAAAGGATCGTTGATGGCGCCAACGAACGTCAGCTGGTTTATTCACGTTTCGCGACAGGTAGTGCATATCCCGAATTTTACGGGTATATTGTTGATGGTATTTTTCAGACAGCTGCTGAAGCTGCTGCCCACCCAAAATATGGCGACACTGATTACAATAAACCGGGTCACTTTAAATACAGGGATATCAGCGGACCGGACGGCAAGCCTGATGGAAAAATTACTTCTGCTGACCGAACCTTTATCGGCAGTCCACATCCCGATTTAACCGGTGGACTTAATTTTGATCTGGCTTACAGTAATTTCGACCTAAACATGTTCTTCTACGGAAGCTATGGCAATAAATTGAGCAATTACGTTACCCGTTGGATCGATTACGGTATGTTTAATGGCGGCTTGAGCAAGGATGCGCTTTATAATTCATGGACACCAACCAACACAGGTGCCAAACTTCCGATGCTTGACCAAAGTGATATTTCGCAGCAGCCTTCTACCGCTTTCCTTCAGGACGGATCGTTCCTGAGGCTTAAATCACTGAGACTGGGTTATACTTTACCGAAAAACATACTTGACAAAGTTCAGATTAAGAACGTAAAGATTTATGCTCAGGTAACCAACTTGTTCACTCTTACCAAATATGAAGGACTTGATCCGGAAGTTAGTACTTCAGGAACTTATCTGGGTATGGATATGGGAGCGTGGCCAACACCCCGGCAGATCATGTTCGGTATAAATCTTGGTCTGTAATTATTAATTCATTAAAAATTCAAACAAATGAAGAATATGAAAAAACTATCAATTATTATGGCCACAATAATGCTGTTGGCCATATCTAATTCGTGTTCAGACGAGTTTTTTACAAAAGTGCCACCAGGATCGACATCAGAAAATGTCTTTTACTCTGAAAAAGGAATTGATGCGCTTCTTACCGGCACCTACGCGATTGTTAGAGGAAGTTCTCTGTGGGAAGTTTCCTGGGGGGCATCCATTCAAAACTGGACTTTTGGATCTGCTGCATCAGACGATGCCTACAAAGGTTCAGAAATCACTGACCAGGTTCCGGTAAATGATATTGAAAAATGGGCAGTTCAAACCAATAACGGATACTCAGCTGATAAATGGAGATTAGTTTTCGGAATGGGTATTGACCGTGCCAATAAAACACTGAATGTGATTAAAAAAACCGAAGAAGCCAAGACCATTACGGCTGATCAGGCTAAAAAGTTCAAGGCTGAAGTTTTGTTCCTGAGAGCTTTGTTTAATTTTGAAGCACGTCTGGTATTTGGCGATTATATCCCTATTCTTACAGAGGAGACGGTAGATCCAACGCTGGTTAAAAACGTTAATGCTGAAGGTGCTGTTTTAACACACATAATCAACGACCTGAAATTTGCCTGGGAAAACCTTCCGGAAAAACAAGCGCAAGTTGGCCGTGCTACCAAATATGCAGCAATGGCTTTGGCTGCAAGGGCTTATTTACAGGACCTGAAATATGCTGAAGCAAAACCATTGCTTGATAATATTATCAACAGTGGCAAATTTTCTCTGATGGATAAATTTATCCAGAATTTCGAGATCGCAACAAATAACAACAGAGAATCAATTTTTGAAATCCAGGCCAACGTAAACGATGTGAACGAATCGTTGAATGCTGAAATGGGTATCGGTTTGAACTGGCCTCATGGAGGTGATATTGGTATGTGCTGCGGTTTTCACCAGCCTTCACAGAATCTGGTAAATGCCTATAAAGTAGATGCCAATGGCTTGCCATTGTTCGATACTTTTAATGCTACCGACTTTAAAAATGACCAGGGTATTTCTTCTGAACAAACTTTTGTTCCTGACGATGTAACTCCTGTTGATCCGCGTCTTGACTTTACGGTAAGCCGCAGAGGTATTCCATACAAAGATTGGGGTATCAACCGTGGTCAAAGCTGGGTTCGGAAACAAACTGAAGGTGGACCTTATCTGCCCGTTGCCAAACCATTCTTCAAAAAAGCTGAACGTAACACGCTTTCTACAACAACAGGCTGGCAGACAGGTATCAATGCCAACAATTACCGTTATCTGCGCTATACCCACATCATTTTGTGGAGAGCCGAAGTAGCCGCATTTGAAGGTGATCTGGGTAAAGCCAAAGATTTGGTTAATATGATCAGGACCCGGGCTGGCAATGACAAAGTGATGGGCAAAGTGAAGATTTTTCAGCTTCCTACAACTGTTTATCCATGGGGTGCAGCAGGCGATGTTGACTTTACACAACCTGCTGCCAACTATAAAATTGGCAACTATACTGCTTTTGCCAATAAAAAAGATGCGATGAGGGCTGTTCAATGGGAACAGCGTCTTGAATTTGCAACTGAAGGTATGCGTTTCTTCGACCTCAGACGTTGGGATAACCTTCCTGCCGATATTAAAGGTAAGGATATGACTGCCATCCTGAATGAATTTGCTACTGCGGATTTAAGGATCAGGGCATTTATGACAGGAGCCAGTTTTACCGCTACTGATAAATATCAGCCAATTCCACAAGTACAGGTTGACCTTCAAAAAGGTGTTCTTGAACAACGCCCTGAATACAAATAAAGAAAGCATAATTTTTTAAATCAATTTTTTATTGCGGCTGCTTCATTCAATTGGAGCAGCCGCTTTTTTTTGCTTATATTTAGTCCGAAAAAATGACATAAATGGCGCTCAATTATATCTGGATTTTATTCTTTGTAATCGCTTTCGTTATTGGACTGGTGAAGCTCATTTTCTTCGGGGATATGAACATCTTTTCGGAAATGATGAATTCAACATTCAGCATGGCGAAAACCGGATTCGAAATTTCACTGGGCCTAACCGGAGTCTTGACTTTGTGGATGGGAATCATGAAAATAGGGGAGAAGGGTGGTGTTGTGAGGATTTTCTCCAGATTGGTCGGTCCGTTTTTTAACAAGCTATTTCCCTCGCTTGGCAAAGATCATCCTGCATATGGTTCCATCATAATGAACATCGCTGCCAATATGCTGAACCTCGACAATGCCGCTACTCCAATGGGTTTAAAAGCCATGAAGGAAATGCAGGAGACCAATCCATCAAAAGATACAGCTTCGGATGCACAGATCATGTTTATGGTGCTGAATGCTTCAGGCCTGACGATTATTCCAATCAGCATCATGGTTTACCGTGCACAATTGGGTGCTGTAAATCCGTCAGATGTTTTTATCCCGATTTTGCTGGCAACTTTTTTCTCTACACTTGCCGGGTTAATGGCGGTTGCCTGGCACCAGAAAATCAATTTGCTGGATAAGACAATTCTGGCTTATCTTGGAGGATTAGCTATTTTCATCGCCGGAATTATCTGGTACTTCTCAAGTATAGAAAAAGAACAGATTCAAGTCATTTCAAGTGTGGCCAGTAACCTGATTATCTTTTCGATCATCATCATCTTTATTTTGCTGGCACTTCGTAAAAAAGTAAATGTTTACGATGCTTTTATTGAAGGTGCAAAAGATGGTTTTCAAACAGCGGTAATGATTATTCCATACCTGATTGCAATACTCGTTGCCATTGGCGTTTTCCGTACTTCGGGTGCATTGGAGTGGACAATTTCAGGAATTAGCTGGAGTTTTCAGCAATTGGGCATCAATACCGATTTTATTCCGGCCTTGCCAACTGCCCTTATGAAACCTCTGAGCGGAAGTGGCGCACGCGGAATGATGGTGGATGTGATGTCCAATTACGGAGCTGATTCGTTTGCCGGGCGGGTTGCCTCTACCATTCAGGGATCAGCCGATACAACCTTCTATATTCTGGCGGTTTACTTCGGTTCGGTTGGAATAAAAAATACCCGCTATGCGCTAACATGCGGGTTAATTGCAGATTTTGTCGGGATCGTTGCAGCGATATCAATGGCCTACCTGTTCTTTCATTGAAACAAGTTTAAAGTCTAAAGTTAAACGTTCAAAGTTGTGCGCAGAACTTGAAACTTTGAACTTTGAACTTGGAACTCTTTAGTCCATAGCATCATACACAATCACCTTCTCCCAAAGATGCTGGCAATCTTCAATAAATTTGAGATGGATCGGATGTGTCTGGTAAATTTCCTGATCTTCTTTGTTCTTGAAAAAAGCCATGTACGAATAGGTAAATGAGTCGTCAACCACTTCGCGGGGCGATTCTACCGGAGTACCAATGTGGCTCGACTGAATTTGCGGAACGGTGATCAATCCCTGCAACCCTGCTTCAAAATCTTTCCTTGCTTCGGCATTTTGCGGCTCTTTTAGCCAGAAAAATACATGATGAACAAAGATGTTTTTCATTGGTACCTGGCTGGCGCACGCATTGCCTGTTACTGTGATAAAACTTGCTGCGACCATACCGCCAGCAATTTTAGTAACAAAATTTCTTCTTGATTCCATTTTTAAAAAGTTTTTACAACTTGTCTGAGTTGAACAAGCCGGGTTAAAAGTCCTTCGAGTAAATCAATTTGTAACATGTTTGCCCCGTCAGATTTTGCATTGGCGGGGTCGGGGTGTGTTTCAATGAAAATTCCATCAACTCCAACCGCAATGCCTGCACGGGCAATGGTTTCAATCAGTTGTGGCTGCCCGCCGGTTACGCCGCTCGATTGGTTGGGCTGTTGCAGCGAGTGAGTAATATCGAGAATTACCGGGCAATTGTTTTTCTGCATTTCAGGAATTCCACGGTAATCAACAATCAGATCGTGGTATCCGAAAGTTGAGCCGCGTTCGGTTAAAAAAATATTGTTGTTGCCGCTTTCGCGGACTTTTGCCACAGCAAATTTCATGGCTTCGGCCGATAAAAACTGACCTTTTTTAATGTTCACCGCTTTGCCGGTTTCGGCCGCTGCCACCAGTATATCGGTTTGCCTGCAAAGAAAAGCCGGAATCTGCAACATGTCAACATATTCGGCTGCCATTGCTGCTTCGGGTGCTGTGTGGATATCGGTAACGGTGGGTATATTAAAAGTTTCAGATACTTTTCGCAGTATTTTCAATGCTTTTTCATCGCCAATTCCGGCAAACGAATCAAGCCGCGAGCGGTTTGCCTTGCGGTACGAACCTTTGAAAATGTATGGAATCTTCAGTCTGTTGGTTATTTCAACAATTCGTTCGGCAATTTCCATGGCCATTTGTTCGCCTTCAATGGCGCAAGGTCCGGCCAACAGCAGAAAATTTGAGTTTTCGAATTTAAGTTTTGGGATCATTCTAATTTATTTTTTACGAAGATAAACTAAAAGTTACTTACCAGATGGTTCTAATCCTGAAATCGTTTAAATTTACCGGTAATTATGACTAAAAAAATAATTCAGCAAAACGACATTGTTGTCAAAAGCTGGGCGCAGCTTTGTGAAGAAGTTTATCACGATTCGTGGAAGCCCGAAATGGGTAGATACCGCTCTGATTATGCTTTCAGGGGATTATCGGACATGAATTATGAATTGAAGAACAGTTTTCTTCGGAATTGCGGTGACAAGCCGGACCTGGAATACCATCTTCTTCGCAATTTCCGCAAATATTCAATCACCGCCGATCCGCAGTTAACCAGCACTTTTTGGCGGGCGCTGGTGCTTGCCCAGCATCATGGTTTGCCAACAAGGCTAATCGACTGGACTTATTCACCTTTCACCGCGATGCACTTCGCAACTGCCAATACCGAAAAATATGACACCGATGGAGTGATCTGGAAAGTTGATTTTGTAAAAGTGAACCAACTTGTGCCTACTCCTTTAAGCAACGGTTTGGAGGAAGAAAAATGCAATGCCTTTACAGTTGAAATGCTCGAAAAGATTGTTTCGCTGGGTGATTTTGACCGGTTGTTCACTGAGGATCAGGTCCTTTTTTTTGAACCTCCATCCATCGATGAACGGATTGTGAACCAATTTGCATTGTTCTCGGTAATGAACAATCCTACCTCTGTTTTGGATGAATGGCTTATTCAGCGACCTGACACCTACCGGCGTATTATAATTCCGAAAGAATTGAAACTTGAAGTAAGGGACAAACTTGATCAGGCCAATATTACCGAACGTGTGCTGTTTCCGGGGCTCGACGGACTTGCTAAATGGCTCAAACGGCACTACACTCCTGTGGAATAATATAGGATTTATTTAAGCTGTGAAATCCGGATAAAACCTCCTGCCGGGATTGATAAACCGATGGAATTTTTTCCCTTGGTTTTCAAAATTCCTTTTTCAGTGCTGATTCCAACGCAATTAAATGTTTCAAAGTTATACTCCAGCCCGGATTTTCCTGACAGCAGTTTAATTTCTAAAGAGGCTTTTGAATTGATAATATCCATGGGTTTATTCAGTTCAACAGGCAAATTAATTGTATAATCCTCGTAAACCGTATAAATGATTTTTTGATCGTTTTCAACCTTCACAACCGGATAAAAACGCGAAACCTGCATGGGTTCAAACGAGCCTTCAAAAAGTACCTTGTAGTTTTTTCTCCAGTAATCAAGCCAAAACCTGATTGTTTGTTTTACATCCTGTGGTAAAGTAGCTACATAAAAGGAAAGGTAAGGATTTCCAAAAAGTACAGATTGAATTTTCAGGGCAACCTCTGTTGGTTTTTCTCTTGGATTTATGGCCACCACTTCCATAAACGGAGTATATTTCCCATATAGCAAACGGTTATTTACCATTTTTTCGCGCACCACCTGGGTCTTTTCAACGCCCACAAAACCGGTTAAGAAATTCTGGTAACTGGCCAGGTTTGGGCCAACGATCGAAAATTTCTGTCCCAAAAATATATTCGGATTAATTGATTTTAACCGGGCTTCCATGTCGGCATAAAGCGTATCAACAGCCAGGTCAATCGCAACAAAATCACGGCCTTTGTCATCTTCAATCAAAGCGCCTTCCTGAGGGTAAAATCCTTTCAGAAAATCGAACCAGTATCCATCAAAATGCCATTCCGACAAGAAATTGGCATAGGTGCTTACCAAATGTTTTCTTACTTCAGGATATCGCGGATCGAGCACATACATTTGCCTTGGAGCGCGGTAGCGTATGTATTTCCCTTCAAATTTTTTCAGCACAACCGGATTTCCACCTATAAACGGAAGTGAATACCATAAATACAGGGGCAATCCCATCTCAACACATTTTTGCCTGAACAAATTCATGGTTTCATAGCTATTCTGCTCGTACGAATAGGAGGTATCGATTTTCATATTTACCAATGCCTGCCACCCATCATCAACCAGCACCGATCTGAAATTGAAAGTTTTAAGCGAATCGAGTTCTTTGGTGATGTTTTCGAGCGGAATGTTCCGGTGCATCGGATACCATGTTGAAAATACCGGCACATTGGTAGTATCAACACTTGCAACAGCTTCTTTGAATTCATCTTCCAAAAACCAGGAAGAGGCATCAAAAATGGATTTCGAAAAATGAATATTGCGGAAATCGATCATTACCTCTGCCTGATAATCCTGCAAGGTGGAAAGTGGCGGGTTATCTTCAAAAAATCCAAGGTTGAAAATTATGGAGTCATTTTCTTCCCTGATGTTTGAACTAACAAATTTGGCCTGATATGCATCTTTGCAGGTTAAGGTAATCTGATTATGGTCATTGATTGTTAGTCCCGAAATAATGGAAAAGCCTGCAGCAGCCCGGTCATACGATGGCATAGAAAAATAAGACTTATTCGACCATGTTTTTGAATTCCAGATTTGGTTGATTTTATCTTTCGGGAATTTTACCGAAACATTAAAAGTTGGGGGTTCGGCTGCATTTGTCGAATGCAGGTAAATATTCAGTATGAATCTTTTCAGGCCATATTCTTTAATATCATATGTGGCTTCAAATGGAGTTAGTTTTCCGTTAATCCTGATTTTGCTTTCGTCGAAAACATAAAAATTATCAGGCTCTGTCGCACTTACATAATTTTGCCATGATAAAACCAGCATCAATAGCATCGATCCAACCAACTTCATTCTTCTTCCTGAATTCAATTTCATACTGTGAAGTATATATAGATTGGTAAAGATAATAAACCAAGCTTGCGAAAGCACACCTCCTAAAAATAATTTTATCTGGATTCAAACAAAAAACCCCGCTTTTCAGCGAGGTTTCGTATGTTTATTTCACCTTATAATCCGAAATTGTTACTTCACCCTATCAACAATTGCTTTAAAAGCGACCGGATGATTCATTGCTAAATCAGCCATTACTTTACGATTGATCTCTATGTTTGCTTTTTTTAGCAAACCAATGAATTGTGAATAAGAGAGTCCTTCAGTACGAACGGCTGCGTTGATACGCTGGATCCATAAGGCGCGGAAATTTCTCTTGTTTACTTTTCTGTCTCTGTAAGCATATTGCAAACCCTTTTCCCAGGTATTTTTTGCAACTGTCCATACATTTTTGCG
This sequence comes from Bacteroidota bacterium, assembly GCA_030698405.1. Lineage (GTDB taxonomy): Bacteria > Bacteroidota > Bacteroidia > Bacteroidales > Prolixibacteraceae > Aquipluma. The sequence continues at coordinate 27,139 of JAUYMU010000098.1, read as the reverse complement.
GGCACCGAAGTTACCTTTGGTAAGCTTCAGGATTTTTTTTCTGTGAGCCCGTGATGCTACTGCATTTACTGATCTTGGCATTTTAACTGATTTTAGAATGGTTAGCGTCCCGGTTACGGGATCTTGAAGCTAATTCATTCGATTGATAACTGATATTAAATTTTACTCTGAAAAGAAAACATTGTTAGATAGTCAACATTGCTTTCACATTCGACAGGTCAGATTTTGCAACTGTAGTCCAGTAAGTCAGGTTACGTTTCTGCTTAGTGGTTTTTTTGGTCAAAATGTGACTTTTAAACGCGTGTTTTCTTTTGATTTTTCCGGTGCCGGTTAATTTAAACCTTTTTTTTGCCCCGGAGATGGTTTTCATCTTTGGCATCTTCTTGCTATTAATGTATTTAAGAAATTTATTTCTTCTTTTTTGGTGAAATAAACATGGTCATTCTTTTTCCTTCAAGTTGAGGTAACTGTTCAACTTTGCCGGTTTCTTCCAATTCCTGTGCAAACTTAAGCAACAAAATTTCGCCCTGTTCTTTGAATAAGATCGACCGGCCTTTAAAAAACACATAAGCTTTTACTTTTGCGCCTTCTTTCAGGAATTTTTCGGCATGGCGAAGTTTGAACTGAAAATCATGGTCGTCGGTATTTGGACCAAACCTGATTTCTTTCACAACTACCTGAACTGTTTTTGCTTTAATTTCCTTTTGTTTCTTTTTCTGCTGATAAAGAAATTTCTGGTAATCGGTAATCTTGCAAACGGGCGGGTCGGCGTTGGGTGAGATTTCTACAAGGTCAAGTTCAAGTGCATCAGCCATTTTTAAGGCTTCCGAAATCGAGAAAACACCCGGATTTTCAATATTGTCGCCAACTACCCGAACCTGATGGGTACGAATTTTTTCATTTATCCGGTGTTGAGGAGCAAGTTCTGCTCTTCCACCATTGTATGGTCTTTTTACAGCTATGGCCGAATCCTCCTATTATTAGTTTATAATTTTTTTTAATTGTATAATGATGATAATTGTTCCTTAACTTCAGTATTAATGAAATCAGCAAACTCCTGAAGCTTCATCGTTCCTTTGTCACCATCTCCTTGTTTTCTAACGGCAACCTGTTCACTTTCAGCTTCTTGTTCTCCAACTATCAATAAATAAGGGATACGTTTTAACTCGTTATCCCTGATTTTACGACCAATTTTTTCATTCCGGTCGTCAATAATTGTGCGAATATCGCAATTATTTAGAAATTCCGAAACTCTTTTTGAATATTCATTGTACTTTTCGCTGATTGGTAACACAACCACCTGCTCAGGACTTAACCAAAGCGGGAATTTTCCGGCAGTGTGTTCAATTAATACAGCCACAAATCTTTCCATTGATCCGAATGGTGCACGGTGAATCATTACCGGGCGATGACGTTTATCATCGGCGCCAATGTATTCCAATTCGAAACGCTCCGGAAGGTTGTAATCAACCTGAATGGTTCCCAACTGCCAGCTCCGTCCGAGTGCATCTTTGATCATGAAATCGAGTTTCGGTCCGTAAAAAGCTGCTTCGCCCAAAACGGTTACAGTTTTCAGCCCTTTTTCTGCTGAAGCTTCAATGATCGCCCGTTCAGCTTTGTCCCAATTTTCGGTAGAACCGATGTATTTTTCAGGTTTATTCGGATCGCGCAACGAAATTTGTGCGGAATAGTTGTCGAATTCAAGCGCTTTGAAGATGATGAAAATAATATCGATCACTTTCTTGAACTCATCTTTAATCTGATCAGGGCGACAGAACAAATGCGCGTCGTCCTGGGTAAATCCGCGAACACGGGTCAATCCGTGCAATTCGCCACTTTGTTCGTAACGGTAAACCGTGCCGAATTCGGCCATGCGAATAGGCAAATCTTTGTACGAGCGTGGTTTGAATTTATACAGCTCGCAGTGATGCGGACAGTTCATGGGTTTCAGCATGTATTCTTCGCCTTCTGCCGGAGTTTTGATGGTCTGAAAGGAGTCGGCGCCATATTTCTGGAAATGGCCTGAAGTTTTGTACAGGTTAATATCACCGATGTGTGGGGTGATTACCTGTTCGTATCCGAATTTTTTCTGAACACGTTTCAGGAATGATTCCAGTTGTTCGCGCAGAATGGCTCCTTTTGGCAACCACATTGGCAAACCCTGGCCAACATTCTGCGAAAAAGTGAACAATTCCATTTCCTTGCCAAGTTTCCGGTGATCGCGTTTTTTTGCTTCTTCAATCAGTACAAGGTATTCTTCCAGCAATTTTTGCTTCGGAAATGTGATCCCATAAACGCGGGTGAGCATTTTATTTTTTTCGTTGCCCCGCCAGTAAGCGCCGGCAATAGAAGTCAGTTTAACAGCTTTGATAAAACCGGTATTTGGCAGGTGTGGTCCGCGGCACAAATCGGTAAATCCTCCCTGATTGTAAACGGTAATGGTTCCGTCTTCCAGCTCGCTGATCAGTTCTTCTTTTAAAAGATCGCCTTTTTCTGCAAACATTTTCAGGGCATCTTCCTTCGAAATATCTTTCCTTATTATGTCATGTTTTTCCCTGGCCAGTTCGATTATTTTCTTCTCGATTCTCTCCAGTTCTTTTTCAGTCAGTTGCTGTCCTTCAGGTAAATCAATGTCGTAATAAAACCCGTTGTCAACAGTTGGGCCAATCCCGAATTGGGTTCCGGGATAAATAGATTCAATCGCTTCAGCCATCAAATGTGCCGATGAATGCCAGAAAGTTTCCTTCCCTTCGCGATCGTCCCATAAAAGTAATTTGATAGTTGAATCTTTTTTTATTGTTCGGCCAAGATCCCAAACTTCGCCATCTACAGAAATTGAAAGTACTTCTTTTGCCAGACGGCTGCTGATTGATTGGGCAATATCGTTTCCGGTAACTTCACCCCCGAATTCCCTGACACTATTATCAGGTAAAGTAATTTTTATCATTTGGTTTTTATTGTATTGAAAAAACAGGGTGCAAAGATAAATATTAATAGCTGATAATGAAATAAAGATTAACGCATTCCCAAACTCAGGCCGAGATTGTAGGATGTATATTCTGATTTATTAACCGATCCGAACACGCTGAATACTGCAATTTTAATTCTTAAACCGGCTTCCATGCTAATATTGGAGGTTTCAAAACTTAGGGCAATTGGGTCAACCAGGGCATCTTCATCGGTAATTTCCCAGCCACCACTCTGATTTGCAACAACAACCGGATATCTCCCGATCAGATCGACATTTGAATTGCTGGTGCTTTGTCCGATGGCACCGAAAACGGTAAGAATGCTTAATTTTTTCGATACAATCAGCCCGAATTTAGTGGTTTTGGTCTTCAATTTCAAAAACTGATCGTCGGCATTGGTGAATGTTACATTAATATTCGGATCTGAACCATAATCATCAGAAGTAAAACTCAAAGCGCTTTGGGCATTTACTTCCGAGTAGCTTCCGAAAAGTGATGCGTCAAATGGAAGTTCCTTCAGTACGGGCATCCATTCCATGAAATTGTGTTTAACGCCGACACCCCAAAACCCCAGCTTCATTTCGTCACCACTGTTGTCGTATTTCATTTCTGGAACGTAACGGCCAATTACATCTGTGTGCGGAAGGAGTCCAAAACCTACCTGGATTACCGGAACCGGAACAACATCTTCTCCTGTTCCGTTTGGGCTGGTAAATTCTACCGGTAAATCCCTGATGCCAATCAGAGGTCTTGTAGTTGCATCACCGGCAACTGTCGGGGCAATATTTCCTCCGCTTTTCACATACATGTTGGTTAAATTCAATTTGCTGATATCAAATGTTTTTGATTCTTCAGGAATCTGAATTGCGCTAAGGCTCACGGTCAGGTCAAAACCAAATAGTTTGTGGGTTTTTGCTGAATTGTACCAGCCATTGTTTAACCCATCGCCAAGGGCAAAAGCGTAGGGTTCGAGGTATGCCTGAAATACTTTATTTGCATCAGCCTTTCCACCTTTCAGAAATTCAACAACATCCGTTTGCGAATAAGTTATCAGACTGAATAAACCTAAACACAATATCAATATTACTTTTCTCATAACTGTCGTTTTTATTTGTTGATTCAATTTGATGGTCAATTCTTTAATGTGCAAAGGTATTACTTTCCTGGATCGTACAATCACGATCGCGGATAATGAGAGAACGGCTTTTTTATATCAAAAATTATTAGAAGTTTTGATATTCGTTAAAACGTATTAATTATCAGTATCATGAAAATTCATAAAATAATCATTCTAATTCTTGTAAGTATTTCATTTACTGCCTTTTCGCAAAGAAGGATCGAACTCAGGGATGTTGTCGTTGATCAGACTTTTTCTCAGAAAACTGTATCAGGTTTGCGCTCGATGAACGATGGTCTCAATTATACTACCCTTGAAGAGGGAACTAAAATAGTTAGATACAGTTATAAAACAGGAAATAAATTGGATGAAATATTCAATTTATCGAAAATAGAGGCCGCTCCATTTACCAGCTTCACCGATTATTATTTCAGTAGCGACGAAACCAAAATTCTGTTTACAACCCAAAAACAGGACATTTACCGTCATTCTTTTTCAACCGAATATTATATCTGGAACCTGACAACCAAAGAAATGACACCGTTGTCGGTTAACGGAGCACAACAATTGGCTACTTTTTCGCCCGATGGTGAACGCGTGGCTTTTTTCAGGGAAAACAACCTGTTTGTTAAAAGCCTGAAGTTCGGTACTGAAAGCCAGGTGACCCGCGATGGCAAAAAAAATGAAATAATTAACGGAGCTCCCGACTGGGTTTATGAAGAAGAATTCAGTTATAACAAGGCTTTCGAATGGTCGCCCGATAGTAAGTTCCTGGCATTTGTCAAGTTCAATGAAACAGAAGTTCCGATGTTCAATATCCCGATGTACCAGGGACAAAACCCGGAATTGAATGAAAATCGGCTTTATCCCGGAACATACAGTTACAAATACCCAAAAGCAGGAGAAAAAAACTCGGTGGTGAGCGTTCATGTTTACGATTTAAAATCGAAAAGCAGCGTGACTGTCGAAGTTGGAAACGATCGGGAGCAGTACATCCCGCGTATAAAATGGACTGCCGACGCCTCGGATCTGGCCATTATGAAAGTGAACCGCCTGCAAAACAAGGTGGATATCGTTCTTGCCAATCCATATACCGGTGATACCCGCGCCTTTTTTTCTGAAAAGAACAAGCGATACATTTCAGTGGAATTTTACGACAATTTTGTTTTTCTTCCTGATAACAAATACATTGTAGTGAATAGCGAACGAAACGGTTATTCGCATCTTTACCTTTATGATCGTCAGGGATTTCAGGTAAAACAACTGACAGATGGCAAATTTGATGTGATCGGGTTTTATGGTTTCGATCCGGTGAAAAAGGAATTTTATTTTCAGGCGGCCAAAGAATCACCGCTGCGCCGCGAAGTTTATTTTGTAAGCCTTGATGGCAAAAAATCAGGCAAGTTATCGACACAATCAGGTATCAATCGTGCAGTTTTCAGTGCCGGACAAAAATACTTCATCAATTATTTCAACAATGCAGGAACTCCGAATCTGGTCACGCTTCACGATCAGGCCGGAAAACTCATCCGCACACTGGAAGACAACAGTGATTTGAAAAACCTGATGAAAGAATATTCCGTCAGTAAAAAAGAATTTTTCAGTTTTATAACTTCGGAAGGTGTTGAATTAAATGGATGGATGCTCAAACCTGCCAATTTCGATCCGGCGAAAAAATATCCGGTTTTGATGACCCAGTACAGTGGACCAAACAGGCAGAAAGTACTCGATTCGCTGGTAATAAACTGGAACGAATATCTGGCTCAGGAAGGTTTTGTGGTGGCATGTGTCGATCCGCGCGGATCGGCAGCACGAGGAGAGGAATTCAGGAAAATGACCTACCAGCAACTTGGAAAATACGAATCGGACGATCAGATTGAAGCTGCACGGTATCTGGGAACTCTTCCTTATGTGGATAAAAACAACATTGGCATTTGGGGATGGAGTTATGGCGGATTTGTAGCTGCCCTTTGCATGGAAAAAGGCGCCGATGTTTTCAAAGCCGGAATTTCGGTTGCCGCAGTTACTAACTGGCGTTTTTACGATACAGTTTATACCGAAAGGTACATGCGCACGCCAAAGGAAAATCCTGATGGTTACGACGATAACTCGCCACTTTCACATGCCGGAAAAATAAAAGGCGACTTCCTTCTTATTCACGGTTCGGCTGACGACAATGTGCATTTCCAGAACGCGATGGAGTTTTCAGAGCGGTTGGTTCAGGCCGGAGTTCAGTTCGACATGGCTTTTTATACCAACCGCAACCACAGCATAAATGGCGGAGATACATCCATGCATCTTTATATTAGAATGACAAATTGGCTAAAAGAAAAATTGATGGGAAAAACTAAGGTGAGTTATGGGAATGATATGTAATTTTATATGTTATTTTGAATTTTCAACTCACCCCCATCACACCTTTGGTGTTCTGCCCACTCTCTTGAAAAAGCTACTCTTTATACACAAGTATTGATTTACTAAAATCCATGGTGTAAAATGCGTTTCATTAAACAGAAATTAAACAAAGTAGATTAACATTGAGTCTGGTTCCCCTTAATTCAATGTCTTAAAAAAACCTTATTTTTAAAGAAAAAGACAATCAATCCAAAATAAGGTAATAAGGTTGTGGACTGTCAACATCGATTTTCTACTGAGGTTGCCAATTAAAATAAGGTTTAAAGAAAAGGCGATCAATGTTATTTGGATACTGGCTCACTCAAAAAGATGTGTATAAAGAGTAGCTTCAAAAAGAGAGGGGAAAGCCTGATTTATCGGGCTTCGGGGTGAGTTAAATACAAAATGCGACAATAAACTGTTTTATAATAGATGATCAATTTTCAATTGAATATTCCATTACTTCGGAAGGGCGACAAAAAAGCATACGAAGCGGTGTACAACGAATTTTTCGGGGTGCTGTACCATCTTTGTCTCAATTATTTGCACGATGAAAAGGTTGCTGAAGAGATGGTTCAGGATACATTTATGAAACTTTGGGAGATTAGGGAAACGCTGAATGATCAGATCAACATCCGGAATTTCCTTTACACCATCACCAAAAACAATTGCCTCAACCATTTGCGTAACCAGAAAATTTCGCTGAAACACCAGGAAAACATGAAGTACCTGGAAATGCAATTCAATTACGAAGCACTCGAGAAATTAGGGAATTACCTCCAGTTTGAAGAACTTCGGAATAAAATTGATGAGGCTATTTCGAAACTTCCGGCAGAAGTGATTGAAACCTTTAAACTGAGCCGGTTTGAAGAATTGTCGTACCGCGAAATTGCCGAACAGCAAGGCATCAGCATCAAAACAGTGGAAGCCCGGATCTCAAAAGCCCTGCGCATTTTACGGGTTGAACTGAAAGACTATTTGCCGGTGGTCTATCTGATTTTAATGCAGCTTAAATAAGTTGGATGTTTCATAAATATTTATGCTATGGAAACGATTAAAGTAATAATTGAAAAAACAAAAGACATGTTCACTGCCCATGCAGAAAATGTCAATGGCATTTATGCTGGAGGAGACACCGTCGACGAGGTTAAACAGTCGGTTTTAGAAGCTATTCGACTTTTAAAAACATATAATAGTGAAGAAAATATTCCTGACATTTTAAAATCAGATTATCAGATTATCTATCAATTTGATGCGGCCTCCTTGTTAAGCTATTACAAAGGCGTCTTTTCAAATTCTGCCTTAGAGCGATTGACTGGTATAAATCAAAAGCTTTTGTATCATTATGCTACCGGGCTGAAAATACCTCGTGAACCACAAAGAAAAAAAATTGAAACTGCCCTGCATAAATTGGGCACCGAACTTTTATCAGTGGAATTATAACTTTTTTTACTTTTTTCGATAGGGTATTTGCAGGTTTATGTGTTTAGTCATTAAATCAAGCTACACATGACCGAAGATATCTTCCATAAAATACTGAACAACACAGCCAGCGAGGCTGAAAAAAGTGAATTCTTTACTTCACTTGAAAACAATCCGGAAAAACAATCGGAGTTTTACCACTATAAAAACCTGTATGTACTGAGCAACCTGAACCCGGCAAAATACCACGTTCAGCAAAATAAAAACTTTTTACACTTCTGGGAACGCATACAAGCTCAAAAACCTCAACGACTGATCAATCAGTGGATGCGTTATGCGGCCATTTTCATCGTTGCTTTATCATTGGGTTTTATGGCCGATTATTTCCTGAACAGCGAACCTGCTCCTCAATTTAGTCAGCGAATCGAATACAGTTCCGAAAAAGGAAGCGTTTCCAAAATCCATCTGGAAGACGGATCGGCAATCTGGCTGAGTTCGGGAACAAAGCTGACACTAAACAAGAACCTTTCGGGAGAAACCGTTGCCCGACTTGATGGTGAAGCCTATTTCGACCTTGTTCCCGATCCCAATCGGAAATTCATCGTTGATCTGGGGCAGTTTAAAGTCAGGGATATTGGTACCACATTTAATATTAGGGCGTACGAATCGGAACAAACCATTTCGACCACTTTGGTTGAAGGCCGCATTGACCTGATCCAAAACTCGGGCGAATCATTCCTTACCGTAAAACCAGGAGAACTGGTTAATTACTACAAATCAGATAACAAAATAGTCGTCAATCAGCAAGATCCATCCATTGTAACAGCCTGGACAGAAGGTAAATTCGTGTTTATCGACAAACCTCTTTCTGAGATTTGCAAAGAGCTGGAAAACTGGTACAACATCGAAATACAGATTATTGACCCCAAACTGGCCAATACCCGTTACACCAGTGTGGTAAAACGTACGACCACTGTACAAATGGTGTTAAAAATTCTGGCCGTAACCGACCAGATAAAATATGAAATAACCGATAAAAGGGAGGGGAAAGACATTATCAAAATAAGGAAATAAAAAATGCACCCGTGGAGGGGTGCATCCGAATTTCAATAAAATGAAACTGAGTGGAGTCAGTTTCCAGTATTAACTAAATTCAAAACAAACGTATGAAAAATTGTTGTGACTTGTCGTGCATTGCGCGACGAAGGTGGAAAAAAATTACACGCGTTATGAAACTAACTATTACATTACTGTTGTTTGCTGTAATTGCAGCGACGGCTGGCTCAACTTACAGCCAGAGCGCCCGTATCAACCTGAAAATGCAGGATGCCTCTCTGGTAGATGTTTTTCGCGAGATTGAGCGCACCAGCGAATTTGGGTTTTTCTTCAAAAGCGAAGAAATCGACCTAACCAGAAGGGTCTCCATTGACCTGAAAAACGTTTCAATAGAAGAAGTCCTTAAAAAAATTCTGATGGACAATTACGATTATCGCATCCTGGATAAGAACATTGTCGTTACCAGAGGTAGTTTTAATACTACTGATGTACAAGTGCAACAGGGCAAATCGGTTTCCGGCAAAGTCACCGACTCCTCCGGTGCGCCGCTGCCCGGTGTTTCGGTAGTGGTAAAAGGAACTACCAATGGGACAATTACCGACGGGAACGGAAACTACTCGTTACCCAACGTTACTGACAATGCCGTACTGCAGTTCTCATTTGTGGGGATGAAAACACAGGAATTTGCTATTGGGGGCAAATCAACAATTAATGTAATACTTGCAGATGATGCTATTGGAATTGAAGAAGTTGTGGCCATTGGGTATGGAACCATCAAGAAAAGTGATATTACCGGAGCGGTTTCTTCCGTTAAGTCAGAAGATTTGATTTCGGAAATGAATCAATCGATAGATAAAGCCCTATCTGGAAAAGTTGCAGGAGTGCAGGTAACTCAAATTTCTGGGGCTCCAGGCTCTGGGGCAACAATTAGAATCAGGGGGGCCAACTCTATTATGGCAAGTAATGAACCACTTTATGTTATAGATGGTATTCCTTTAACTGGTGGAGGAGGTGCAGGAGGTCTTTCAGTGGGTGAAGATGCCGGTATTTCAGGACTTTCACATATTAACCCTTCCGACATTCAATCTATCGAAATTTTAAAGGATGCTTCATCGACCGCTATCTATGGATCAAGGGGCGCTAATGGTGTTGTCCTAATAACAACTAAAAGAGGTACTTCGAATGATAAGGCTACCATTACATACGATACTTACTATGGAATTCAACAGATAGAGAAAAAGATTGAATTAACCAATGCCACCCAGTATGGTGAATTAATGAACGAATACTTTAAGTATATTAAGCAAACTCCTTTGTATCCCGATCCGGCAGCACTTGGAATTGGCACCAATTGGCAAGACCTACTGTATCGGACAGGTAGTGTAAAGAATCACTCTCTTTCGTTCAATGGAGGCAACAAAAACACTCAATACCTGGTTTCTGTTGGATATATGGACATTGAAGGTATAGTTGAAAATTCATATTTCGACAGGTATACTTTAAGAGCAAATATTGACAGTGAACTTACAAAATGGTTTAAGGTTGGTAATTCAATATCAGTTGTAAGAACAACAGGAAATGTAACAGAAACAGCCGCAACGAACAATACCGATGTCATTGGAAGTACGCTTGCCGCAAGACCGACCTCACAAAACATGGTTGATGGAGTATATACTTTGTACATTGATGAAAATGGATTGGATAGTAACCCGATAGCCCGGGCCAAGGAAATTACAAACTATGATATCCGAAACAGGGTACTTGGAAATGTGTATGGTGAAATCTCAATAATCAAAGGGTTAAAGTTAAAAACGATATTGGGTTATGATATAACAGACAGTAAAGCCAATTATTATGCTCCAAAAACTGTGTCAATCGGCAAAGAGAAAAATGGTTCGGCCAAAGTTGGAACAAGTAATTCGATATATTGGAACAATACGAATACATTAACATATTCAAAAGAGTTTAGTATTGATCATCGGCTTACTTTGCTGGGTGGCGTTACCTGGGAGAAAAATTATACAGAAACCACAAGGGTAGAAGCATCGAACTTTGTTACTGATGCTTTATTATTTAACAATGTTTCTTCAGGAACTTTGCAGCAAACTTTTTCTGGCGCCAATGACTGGTCTCTTCACTCCTATTTAGGCCGTGCCAATTATTCTCTTATGAATAAGTACTTATTTACTTTTACCGGAAGGATTGATGGGAGTAGTCGGTTTGGCGCTAATAATAAATACGCTTTTTTCCCATCCGCTGCTTTTGCATGGAGAATAAATGAAGAAAATTTTCTGTCAGAAAATAAATGGATTTCCAACTTAAAAATGAGGTTCAGTGTTGGCTCGGCAGGAGAACAGGGCATACCTTCCTATCAGTCACTGGCAGTACTTTCGAGTGTACAAGTACCTTTAGGCAGTTCGGTCCTGACTGGTTATACACCTAACAGGATGGCTAATCCAGATTTGCGGTGGGAACGAACAAATCAATCTAATATTGGTATTGATTTTGGTATTCTCGATAACCGTCTTAGCTTTACAATTGATGCCTATTATAAGAAAACACAGGATTTATTGTTCGAAATAGAAATACCAAAAATATCAGGATACGCAACTACATTATTGAATGTTGGAAGTATTGCAAATAAGGGTATTGAGTTTTTAGCTAACGTTGTTCCTGTGGATAAAGCAATAAAATGGGATTTTACATTAAATCTGTCTCTGAACAGAAACAAAGTATTAAAACTTTCAGATGGATTAGAGGAAATTATTTCCCCTCTGAACTCAGTCGTTTCATCCGATTTAAAATCTAATCCTTCCATTATCAGAGTTGGTGAACCAATCGGCACATTTTATGGATATGTTTTTGATGGAATCTTTCAGAATGCTGATGAGGTAGCTAAATTGAGCCAAACAGGTGCTGCTCCGGGAGAGTTGAGATTTAAGGACATTAGCGGCCCTGAAGGTGTTCCAGATGGAAAAATTACACCTCTGGACAAACAAATTATCGGGGATGCCAACCCTGATTTGACTGGAGGGATAATCAACCACATCTCATATAAACGATTTGATTTGAATGCTAATTTCCAATGGACAATAGGTGGATCCATTTACAATTATCAACAGATGTATTTGACAAATGCCAATTTGCGTAGAAATTTCACAAAAGATTTTTATGATAATCGTTGGACTGAAGAAAATCCGAACAATCATACTCCTAGATCAGGTTATAACCCGAGGACTTTTCCAGACAATAATTATTTTATCTACGATGCCAGTTATTTTAGATGTAAGAACATAACATTTTCGTATGACATTCCAACTAATAAAAATCGCATTATCCAAAAAGCGAATATTTATTTCAGCGCAGATAACCTATTTACCTTAACAGACTATCCTGGTTATAATCCGGATGCGAGTGCGTTCGGTAACAGAAATTTAGGTTCAGGAGTTGATATTGGCGTTTATCCCAGTTCAAAAACCTATCGGATTGGTTTAAACATTCAATTTTAAAGGAAGCCAGTTTTAACATATTTTAAAAAAATGAAAAAGATGAAAAAAACTATTTTATTAGCAGCTATAATTGTGATGCTTACTTCCTGCGCAGATGAATTTCTCAAGGAAAAACCCTATTCAACCATCGCTCCTGAAACGTTTTACAATAACGATCAGGATGCCGAGGCTGCAACATTGGCAATCTACAATGCAATCTATATGAATGCAGGATTATTCAGATCAATTATAGCTGTTTTTCCAGAATCCTCATCAGACTTGTTTATTGCAAATCCGGCAGCCTCTGTTGCAGGAAGGGAAATGGCAGACTTCTTATATAATTCAGAAAGTACCAATGTTAAAAGCGCTTGGACTGATACTTATGATTGTATAAAGAGGGCAAATTCTGTAATTGATAACCTAATGCGCAATGTGCCGGTTTCAGCAGATGCAAAGTCAAAGCTTACGGGTGAAGCAAAGTTTGGCCGGGCTTTAATGTACTACTACCTTGTTCAATTATTTGGTGATGTCCCTTTGGTAACCTCGGAAGTTAAATCTCTTGATAATATTGACTTACCCCGTAAACCGGCTTCAGAGGTTTGGTCCCAAATTGTTGCCGATTTGACTGATGCAATTTCAACTTTGCCTGAAAAAAGCCAATATCAAGGTGTACATAAAGCAAGGGCATCGAAAGGCGCTGCCCGAATTTTACTGGCTAAAGTATATATGACACTTGGTAAATGGCCATTAGCCTTAAAACAAATTGATGATATTATTTCAAGTAAAGAATATGCTTTACAACCTGATATACGTACTGTTTTTCAAGTTGCATACGAAAATGGACTTGAATCGATATTTGAGGCACAATACATTACAGGCCTATCGATCAAAGCAGGCTCCAGTTGTTTTGCCTATTTTGTTCCAGGAACGCCTTTTAGCGGATTTCAGACTCTTTTCGTAAATGAAAAAATGATAGCTAAATACGATAAAAATTCTGTACGGTACAAAGCCTTTTTTACCGATAAGGGTAGCTATACTGGTTTGGATGGGAAGGTAATAAAAACGGGCTATCCACAGTACTTCTTGTATAAATTATATGATGTTTACAGACCAGCAGGTATTTTAAAGAGTACGTTTAATGACTATGAATTCAATTTCAGAATATTCAGATATGCTGATGTATTATTAATGAAAGCTGAATGCGAAAATGAGATTAATGGCCCAAATGATGCTGGCCTAAATGCATTAAACGCCATCAGGTCCAGGGCCGGAGAAGCTATTATTCCTTTAAGTTCTGTTGGAAGTAAGAACCAATTCAGGGAAACCATTTTTCTGGAAAGAGCTATGGAACTAATTGGTGAGGGGCATAGATGGTATGACTTAAAACGTCTTGGTGAGAGTACTATGATTCAAAAAATCAAAGAAGCGAAAGGAATTGACGTACAGGCCTACCAGCTTTTATGGCCTATTCCAAATAGCGAATTGAAAATTAGCAAAGTTCTGCTGCAAAACCCAGGTTGGCAATAGCAATGTGTAATTGTAATTTATTGACGTTTCGATAGTGAGCGTTAATACAATTGTTTATTATTCAGTAAGATCTGATTGTAGTTTAGATTAACTACTGTTATGATCTTACTGGATTAACATGTTTCTTACCGATTCTTCTCAAGTAAACTTCTTTGAATATATTGTCGTTTTTTTTATTTTTTAAAATCAAGCGAACCAACAGAGGTTTATAGAACTAGTCAAATACAAGATGAAATTAATAGTTAAATATATATCAAATGAAATATCCACGCATCAATATCATATTAGTAACCAGTATATTTTTGCTTACTCTACTTGGTTGTAATAAAGAACCTAATTCTTTGCAAGATAAACCAAAGCAGGAAGAACCTACTGAGACGAAAAGACCTGGAGCCGGCCTTTTGTTCTATGGAAAGGCAGAGTATGCAACTGATACTTCTGCTGTTAAGAATCCATCCATTACCGGAGGTTTTTTTCAGATTATCTGGAGTGAAATTGAAAAAGCAGATGGACAGTATGACTGGACTGCCGTTGATAGCTGGATTTCCCCATGGAAAAAGGCAGGAAAAAATGTCGCGCTAAGAATTATGTGGTCCACAAGTGGTTACTGGCCATACGATTACTATAAGCATCCCACCCCCCAATGGGTCTGGGCGAAAGGAGCAAAGTATGCTTACCACGAATTGAGCCATACAGAAATACCCCTGATTTGGGATCCGGTTTATAAAAGACACGCTTTCCGGTTTCTCCGCGAAGCATCCAGAAAATTTGGGAAAGATAAAACAATACTTTTCCTCGATATTACGCCGGGAGCAGAAACCAATCCATACAGATTCGGGACTATTGACGAAAAGGATCCCGCCTTCAGGGATAAATACCTTAAAACTACTTCCAGCGATGGCAAGGTTTTCAGTGAGCAAATCTGGTTTGCTACCATTCGTGAATTTATCGATTCTTCGAAAGTTTCTATTAAAGAGATTCCTTTACTTGTGACTCTTAACACAGGGAATATGCCAAACGGAACAAGTCAAATGGTTGCCAATGGAGACTATTGTGCAGGCAAAGGTCTGTACGTGGGGCAAAATGGACTAAGGGGCACCACCCCTGTCAATAATTTTGAAATCTGGAGCCATACCACTAAAGTATTTTACGAAATGTATGCGAAAAGCGGTGGAAGCGTTGGCACTTTGATGGAAGTTATGCAAGCTGCCCAACTTAATAATACAAGTTATCTTAATGTGTATCCTGAAGATGTCAGAAAAGGGACAAAGGGGAATCCGGAATATGATAAAATATTCGAAGACGCATTAAAATTTGGAGCCGAGGTTGCATTAAAAAACAAGTAAAATGGAACATTTCCGATAGAAAAAGCTGACACAGATTGTCCTCATGCATTTGGTTGCCTTGTTGATGCTGAAGGTATTCAATCAATAAGCTTCGTTACAAACCATTTGAATAAATCGGTTAAATTTTAAAACTGAACTTAGAAAACCTAATGTTAAAGTATTGGAATACAAAATGGCATTTCATTAACAGCCACACAATTGCAATAATAAATCACATTAATGAACAACTTATGAATTACAATAGAAACATAGTGTTGCTGGCAGGAGCAGTTATTGCTGCTTTTCCAAGTTTTTCAAAAGAAAAGAACCAGAAAGAGGTAATCAGACCTAATATTATTTACATATTGGCTGATGATTTGGGATACGGTGACCTATCCGTTTTTGGCCAAAAACGCATTGCTACGCCCAATATTGATCGTTTAGCACGGGAGGGTCTAACATTTTCCAAACATTATTCAGGGGCTCCGGTCTGTGCACCTTCAAGATGTGTCCTTTTGACAGGTATGCATACTGGGCACTCCGTTATAAGAGGAAATAAGAGTTTTCCCGGTGTTGGTGTTACTCCCTTAATTAGTGACTATATTACTTTGCCTGAGGCAATAAAAAAAAACACAAATTATATTACGGGCATGTGTGGCAGGTGGCATTTAGGAGGAGAGTTGACCAAACAAACGCCTTTTGACCGGGGTTTTGACTTCCATTTTGGTAAGCTTAGTTCCGACTTTCCGAATAAACATGGTGTTATGATTGATTCTCTTTGGTATACAGCAGGCAAACATATCCAATATAAGGATTATTCTGCCCGAAACATAGAGCCAATGTACGAAAATGGGAAACTCTATAATCTAACAAAAGAGGAAGTGGCTATGCGTCCAATTAATATGGATCGTTTAGTGACCGATAAAGCTTTAAGCTTTATTGATAGAAACAAAGCGAACAACTTTTTTTTGTATGTTGCTTATTCTCTGGTTCATTCCCCTATGGAATACCATAAAGATACTCCTATTGAAGAAAATAACTGGCCTGAAAAAGAAAGAGCCTTTGCCTCGATGTTGCGATCTCTGGATAAGTATGTAGGTGAAATAACTGCCCAGGTAGATAAACAAGGGCTTGGAGAGAAAACTATTATCATTTTCACCTCAGATAATGGAGCTCACAATGAGGGTGGTCACAGTTACGAGTTTTTTAACTCCAATGGAGACTTTCGCGGTTTCAAACGCGAACTGTATGATGGTGGGATACGTACGCCTATGCTGCTTCGATGGAAAGGGACTGTTGCTGCTGGCTCAACTACTGATCTTCTGTCTGCTTTTTGGGACGTTATGCCTACGATTTGTGATCTTGCAGGTGCGCCAATCCCGGATCAGACCGATGGAATATCGTTTGCTCCAACCCTTCTGGGTAAGAAACAAGCCAAACACGACCATCTTTATTGGGAGTACAACGAACATGCAATAGAAAATATTTCAGGACCGGAATATAAACAGGCTGTGGTGTTCAATAACTGGAAGGTTGTCAGATATATAGGCAGCAATATGATTGAGGTTTTTGATCTTTCAAAGGACATGGGGGAGGGCAAAAACCTTGTTGACTCTCAACCCAAGGTTGTTAAAAAAGCGCTGGCTATTATGTCAAAGGAGCATAAACCAAATATAAACTTCCCATTGTTGAAAAGCGAACGGACAGGAATGAATAAATAATGTCAGGAATTGTATTTATAGTACAAATTATTGACAAAAGTCAAAATTCACAAAATATTTTATGACTCTCATTATAAAATTCTAATTATGAAACATATATTTTTTTTGATATTGCTGATATATCTTTTTTTTTCAGCATCAGGTCAATTAAGCGGACTTTCAATAAATGGTGATCCAGAATCAGCTACAGGAGCAAAGTGGAACTATATTTCAACTGAATCAGGTGTAAATTTCGATTTGGAGGGCATACTTTTAAAGCCGAAAGGAGACGGACCATTCCCTGCAGTTATAATTAGTCACGGAAAGGGTGGAAATGCTTATGGCTATAGTCAGACAATCGCCAAGGAGATGGTTAAATGGGGCTACGTTTGCATTGCCACCAACTATACCCATTCTAAAGATGTTCCGGTTGGCCAACCTGGCACATCCGATCCGGTTAATTTTGGCGCCAGTGCCGTTAATATTCAGAGGGCAATGAAATGTTATGACATCTTAACACATCTAAACTATGTGGACAGATCCTCCATTATGGCGTTTGGTCATAGTATGGGCGCTTTTCTTACAATAGGATTAACCGGAAGTCATCCTCAAAAATTTATTGCCGCAGGACATACAGCTGGCGGTGTTGATGATGATAAAGCCGCCCCTTCCTCTGAAGCAGCCTCCGGAATTACTATTCCATATATCATACATCATGGCGAGGCCGATCCGGTTGTGAAACTTCCAATGGCGCTGAAGCTTGACAGTATTTTAGGAGAAAACGGGACCAAACATGAATTATTTATCTATCCCGATTTTAATCATAATCAAATACGATATGATTCCATGATGTTGCAACGGACAAAGAAATGGTTCAACCAACATCTTAAAAACGCGAAGCCAAAATCAAGCGCCGTAAATGTTGAGGGGCAATTTAATAATTCTGCCCTCCGAAAAGCAAGAAATCCAAAGTCCGGACTCCTTTTTTATGCTAAGTCATATTTCGCTACCGATACAACTGTGATAAAGAACCCTAACATCGTTGGCGCATTATTTCAAATTATTTGGAGCGAAGTAGAAAAAAAGGATGGTGAATATGATTGGAGCGAAGTAGAAGCTTGGATGAGACCCTGGCTTTCAGCCGGGAAAAAAGTTGCCTTTCGCATTATGTGGTCAACCAGTGGTTATTGGCCACGTGAATTTTATAAACATCCGACTCCACAGTGGGTTTGGGAAAAAGGCGCAAAATTTAGTTACCATGAAGTCAGTAAAACGGAGATCCCATTACCCTGGGATCCTATCTATAAAAATTATGCATTGAGGTTCATGAAAGAAGTGGCCACAAGATTTGAATCAAATCCTGGCATTCTTTTTATAGATGTTACCCCTGGAGCGGAAACGAACCCCTTTCGTTTCGGCACCATTCGCAGGCAAGACCCAAGCTTTGAACCAAAGTATTTAAAAACGGCAGCCAGCAATGGTAAAGCATATACAGAAGACTTGTGGATGTCAACCGTTAAAGATTACATTGACTCAACGGCAAGAATATTTACGAAAATTCCGGCTTTGGTTACCCTGAATGCGGGAGGCTTGGCTAAAAACGATAATTCCAATGAAATTGGATGGTATGCCACTAATAAAGGAATGTTTGTTGGGCAAAATGGGTTAGGTAAAAACAGTTATTTAAAAGATGATTCAAGAAGGAGGGCTTTTGCCCAACTTGATCCACATACCAAATTCTTTTTTGAAATGGTTGATCGAAGTGGAGTAGGCAATACGGGCACTTTGATGGAAGTGATGAAAGCTGCAGAGCGTATTAACTGTAGTTATTTAAATGTTTACCCCGAAGATGTATTGAAAGGCACGAAAGGCAATGCTGAATATGATTCTGCTTTTGAAGAAGCATTAAAATATGGAGCATCTATAATTGGGAAAACAGTAACCATTCCATCGGGAATTGATAGTTTATTTGGGCGTAAAATTTTCACTTACGAACAATCTGCCGATTTGCGAAAACTTGAAACGCTATATAAAGAATCACAAGAAAAGAAATACAGAAAGGGAAGGTTTATTAATTACATCCGCGCTGAAACGGATGGTTCAATCCAGCCAGTAGGGATGTATGTGCCAGAGGATTATGTATCTTCAAAAAAATACCCATTAGTGTTGCAACTGCATGGTATCGGGCCAAAGTTTATCGGAGGGATCCGTGCTTCATGGACTGGAATGAAATATGAAGATTGGATTGATCCATCACTGGGTGTTATCTATGTGCAAGCGTATGCCCGGCAAAACTCCGGCTACCGGGGGATCGCTGAAAGTGAATTATTACAAATACTTAGTGAGGTAAAACTTGATTATTCCATTGATCCGGACAGAATTTATATTATCGGGCATTCCATGGGGGGTGCAGGAACACTTAACTTTGCACTTCATCATCCAGACATGTTTGCGGCATGTACTGCCATTGATGCCGCATTGGGCGCTGCTGATCTAAACGAAAATTCTACATTACAGTGGTTGTCCTTTCAATCCAATGCTTTCAACCCGGATAGTGTGGCAATGAATGCATATAACCTCCCAATGTTTTTTCATACAGCCGACGGGGCATTAAAAGTAGCCCAATACAGGTTGAGCGAGATAATGAAGCAAAATGGGTGTATAAATGTTTCCATTGAAACGCACAAGGGTATGCCACATCATTTTGCAAAATTCATTCCCTATCATACATTTATTATAGAGATGCTGAAATACAAAAGAAACAGCAATCCTGCACAAATAAAATTTAAAACCTACTCACTTAAATACAACAAAGCCTACTGGCTAACTATTGAAGGTTTGCAACGAAGAGATCGACCCATATCTGTTGATGCAAAGAAAAATAATCATGAAATTAGTATAACTACTTCTAATATATCTTCGTTAAAACTGCAACTCTTTCCGAATGAAGAAATAACGGATATCGTTGTTGATGGCTCAAAACTTAAAGTTTCGGCCAGTACACCCGAAATATTTCTGGAAAATAAAAGCCAAAAATGGGTAATTGTGAAAGTCCTCTCCAGTATTCAGCCAGCGCCTTCAATTGGTCAGGTAATCGAAACACCATTTTTAATTGTTTATGGTGATACTTCAGATTTTAAATTAGCTCATTCTACTGTTGATGCTATTATTAATCCTATGGGAAAAAGAACCGTTACCGTTGGTGATTTCCCTTTTAAATCTTACAAGGAACTATCACTGGAGGATAAAAAAACCTATAACCTGATTCTTTTCGGAACTGCTGAGAGTAATCCATTGATTGCGTCATACCAAAATAAATTTCCTATACAGGTTAATAAAGATAAGGTGAAAATGAACAGAGAAACTTTCAACGGTCAAGGCACATCAGCCGTATTTATTTCACCTAATCCTCTTAATGCATCAAGGAGTATCGTTGTCTGGTCGGGGGCACTCCATAATTTAAAATTGATTACTGATAACAGTGCATTTTTTACGACTATACTCCCGGAATATATCATTTTTAATGATTCAGCAATCCTGAAAGCAGGCTTTTATCGCGCTTATTAAGCAATCAGAATAAAATATATAACATACATTCGGATGAAACGAAAAGGAATAACATTGGTGCTTGTGGTTTTAATAAACCTGACAACTTTTTTAACGGGAATGTCCCAGGAAGCGGTTACCCCGTTTAAACATGGAGAAAAAGTTCCTTTTCTTGGAATTTTTACTCATACCGAGCCTGTAAAGGGATTGGATGATCAAATTATCAGTGCAGGTAAACTGCTTGAAAATAATCACTATATAGCAGGGCTTACCCTGAAAATTAAGTGGAAGGACTTTCATCCCGAAAAAGATAAAATAGAATGGCAAAAACTAGAAACGCTAATAAGCATGGCTTCATCAATGGGAAAATTGGTGACCTTTGCATTGATAAGCGGATATAGCACACCTAACTGGGTGATTGACAGCGGAACGGCCAAAATACAAACCAAAGACGGGATTGCACCCGTACCATGGGACACTACATATATGAGACTTTTTTCTGACGATGTGAAAGCAATCTCAAAACTATATGCGAACGACGATCGTGTAACCATGGTAGAAGTATTAGGTCATCAGTTCAGGGGTGAAGAAATGCATGCGCCCAATAAAGATTTATTCATGGAATTTGGTTGGAGCAAAGATGTTGTTGTTGCTAACTGGAAATACTGGATTAACCTTTACGATTCATTGTATCCGAAAAAGAAGCTTGACTTGATCGTTTCACAAATGTATGATGGCACGCCCGAACTACCCGAATTAGTTGCTGCTTATTTTCTTGAAAAATGTGCTGAAAGGGCTGTCTTACAAACCGACCAGATAAATGGACGGGAAGGCGGACGCATACCTGGTTCTGGCGAACTGTGCAAAAAGTTTAGTGATTTAGTGCCCAATTGCCATGAAATGGTTGGCTCTTTCAAAGAACAACCAGAAAGGCAAGGTACAGTAGAAATGACGATTTACAATTTCAAACAAATGGGGAATCCATATTACCTACAACTTTGGCGCAGGGATTGTGATGATCCTGCTTACGCGAAAGCTTTATTGGATGTCTGGGAAAAGTATAAGGAAATGACAGTCTCGCAAATGAAAAATAAACTTGTTAAAGAGGGATTGTATATCGAAAAATCAACCTGGAACATGGGAAATTTTTTAAAAAACAAACAACATGATAAAACTTACTAAATCGTTAATGCCTGTTCTTTTGTCAGGAATGGCAATGAATGCAATGGGGCAAGTACCATCAGGCCCATTACCAAATATTTTGTTGATACTCACAGATGATCAGGGTTATCACGATGTGTCATATTATGGTACTTCGGATATACAAACTCCCAATATTGACGCACTTTGTAATGCAGGAATGCGATTTGATAATTTTTACGCAAATTCACCTGTTTGCTCGCCAAGCCGTGCATCTCTTATGAGTGGACGTTACCCTGAAATGGTAGGTGTTCCAGGGTTAATAAGATCAAATCCCGAGGATAATTTTGGTTACCTGAAACCAGATGCAGTACTTCTTCCTGAACTTTTAAAGAAAAAGCAATATAGCACAGCCATCATTGGTAAATGGAATTTAGGACTTGAATCACCCAATAAACCAAACGAACGTGGCTTTGATTATTTTTATGGATTTCTTGATGATATGATGGATAGTTATTGGACTCATCTTCGGAAAGGAAAAAATTTTATGCGTGAAAACGAAAAGGTAATTGATCCCCAAGGCCATGCAACTGATATTTTTACGGAGTCGGCTACCAAATACGTCCATTCACAAAAAGGAAATAAAAATCCCTTTTTTCTTTACCTGGCTTATAATGCCCCGCATTTTCCTGTACAACCTAAAGAAGAGTGGTTAACAAAAGTTCAAATGCGAGAGCCGGGTATTTCTGAAAGAAGAGCAAAACTGGTTGCCCTGATCGAACACCTGGATGATGGTATAGGGAAAGTTATTCAAACATTAAAAGCAAATGGGCTCTATGAAAATACACTAATCATTTTTTTAAGCGACAATGGAGGTCACTTAGAAGATGGTGCAAATAATGGAAATTTAAGAGATGGTAAACAAAGTGTTTATGAGGGTGGCATCAGGATCCCCGCATTTTTTGTATGGCCAAGCCAGATAAAACCCGGATCTGTGACTTGCCAGAAATCACTTATTATGGACATATATCCAACAATTGGAGAAATAACAGGAATCGAAATAAAAAATAAAATAGATGGGATAAGCTTATTACCAATTCTAAATAAGACATCAAAAGCATTGCCAGAACGTCCATTGTTTTTTACACGCCGAGAGGGTAATTCCCGATATGGAGGTCAAACCATACAAGCGGTAATTTCGGGCAACTGGAAGCTTCTTCAAAACAGCCCTTATAGTCCTTACGAACTCTACAATATATATGAAGACCCGTTAGAACAACGGAACCTCATTGACTTTGAGCCGGAACAATACAAAAAATTACAATTACTGCTAATAAATCAAATACAAAAAGGTGGCAGTATTCCTTGGCAAAAACCTGAAAACCAGTAATAATTATTTTGATATCAGTATGAAAAAAAGTGCAATTTTTATCTTGGTTATTTTATTTTCGTTTACACAAAATAACCTTTTTGCGTTAAAAGGGAGAACATTTCCGGTCACCATAACCGGACCGGTTACAAATAAGTCCATAACATTTACAGTCTATTTGCCTGAAGGCTACGATAATTCAACTGACAAGTATCCGGTTCTATATCATTTACATGGAATAGGAGGGACTCATAATGGGAATCAAATTACAACAGTTCCTGCATCATTGGAAAAAGCGATAGCTTCTGGAATAGCAGGTCCAATGATTATTGTATTTCCGGATGGCTATAACGATTCTTTTTGGGCCGATAGTTATGATATGAAAATACCGGCGGAAACAAATATCATTCAGGAAATAATACCATACATTGATCAGAATTACAGAACGATTAATACCAGGGAGAAAAGGATTATATCCGGGTTTTCGATGGGTGGTTTTGGAACAGCAAAGTTTATTACCAAATATCCCGATTATTTTAAAGTCGCGGTAATTTACGATGGTGCCTTATTAACATGGGAAGGAGCCAAAAGCAGGCATGCGGCTACTATGGCAAAATTGTTTAATAGTAATGTGGATAATTTCAATAAATACTCCCCTTGGTTTCATTTAAAAAAAAATGCAGCCGATTTGAAAAGTAAAATTGTGATCAGACAGGTAGTAGGCCAACTTGTTGATAATAATAGAAATTTCCTCGACAGCCTGACAAAATATACCATCGCTTCTGAATATGTAGAAACCACTTGCGATCATGTTCTTCAATGCCTACTTGATCAAGGCGGTCAGGATAGTTGGAAATTTATTGGTTCTAATATCGGTGGGTTGGCAACAGGATTATCAATAGATGTCCAAAATGGGAACAACGAATTTTCAATTTTTCCAAATCCTTCAAATAGTTTTATCTCAGTAACTGGCTATTCTGGTGAAGCAAAAATATATAATGGTATGGGAAATATAATTTGGATTGGGAATATTCCTGAAAATAGAAGAATAGATGTTTCCATATTTAATGTCGGATTATATGTATTGTGTGCAAACAATGAAAAAATAAAATTCTTAGTAAAAAGATGATTCATTAATATCACTTTACAGAACCAAAGCCAATTGTTAGCGCTGTTAGCGCAAATTAGCCCGGACTTTACAACCATCCATACTTATTGGCAATCACCGTTTAATCAGGAAAAATTACGATTATTATCGCTTAAAAAAATCAGATCAAATTATTAAGAATGAAAAAACTGAAAATCATATTTTGTATTTCCCTGTGTTGTATCTTTCTTTTCAGTGGATTTTACTCGCAAGCCCAATCCGAAATGAAAGTCCCCTTCATCGGAGCACAGGTTTTTATTGAACCCGGTCAAACTCCTGATGAGATTGACTCCTGGTTTCGGATAATGAAAGAGAATAATTTCACGGTTTGCCGTATCCGAATGTTCGAATCGTATATGAAAAATGCCGATGGAAGCTGGGATTTTAACTTGTTCGATCATGCTTTCCAGTCTGCAGAAAAACATGGGATCAAAGTTTTCGGAACCATTTTCCCTTACACCGAAAAAACCGATATCGGTGGGTTCAAGTTTCCACGTGATGAAGCACATTTACAATCTATCGCGTTATTTATTAAAGAATTAACCACTCACTTCAGTAAATTTGAGAGTTTGTACGGTTGGGTTTTAATTAATGAACCTGGTGTTGGGGGTAAAATCCCATGGACAGATTATACGAAGAACAAGTTTACTGAGTGGAAACTGAAAAATCAACAAAAAGAGTTTACTGATAAAGGTTACCCAATCCTTGTTGAACTTACTGATCAGGCATTTCTGCTTGATTACAATACATGGTTTCTGAACTGGATTTCTTCAGAAATTAAAAAATACGACCCGAATCACGAATTGCATGTTAACAACCACCAGATATTTCAGAATTGTGCGGAGTACAACTTTCCCGAATGGTGTAAATTCCTGACCAGCCTGGGTGGCTCAGCCCATGCTGCCTGGCATTTTGGTTACTTCACCCGACAACAATACGCGGTAGCAATGTTGGCCAACAGCGAGATCGTTCGTTCCGGAGCGGGTAATCTTCCTTGGATTATGACAGAATTGCAGGGTGGAAACAATACGTATAGCGGCGGAATTCCAATGTGCCCGACACAGGAAGAGATTGCCCAATGGCTTTGGATTGTTACTGCAACAGAGGGCAAAGGCAGTATCTTTTGGTCGCTTAATCCCAGAAGTTCAGGAATTGAAGCAGGAGAATGGGCGCTGCTCGATTTTCAGAATAAACCATCAGACAGAATGAAAGCCGCAAGTAAGGTTGCCCTTACGATCAATCAAAACAAAGAACTTATTGAAAACCTGAAGGTGGTGGAGTCTGGCATTAATGTGCTGTATGTTCGCCAGTCGCTTTGGGCCGAGAGTAAAATGACCGATGGATTGAGCAAAACTTATGAAGCCAGATCAGCTGGCGCGGTGATGAAATCGGCTTTGGGTTATTTCGAAGCCATTACCCAAATGGGGATTAATGCCAATTTTAAAGCTTTTGAAGAATTTGATTTCGGGAAAAGCGATTATTCGGGTTCAACAATCATACTGGCTCACCAGATTTCACTTCCGGATAGTTATGCGCTGATTCTGGAAGATTTTGTGAAAAAGGGAGGTAAGCTTATTGTTGACGGACTTACTGCCTTTTTCGACGAAAACCTTCACAATACCATGAAAACCGGATTTGCCTTTGAAAATCTTTTTGGCGGAAATATCAGTGAGTTTAAAATGGTTGGGAATATCTTTCAAGTGCAATGGGACAACTACGCTGTTCCGGCGCATTTATGGCGGGGCTATATTTCCGGCAAGTCAGGAAAAAGTGCGGCCACGCATGAGGGGGAAACCATAGCGCTCCGGAATAAACTGGGAAAAGGCGAAGTGCTTTGGATTCCATCGTTAATTGGGCTTGGATGCAGAATTTCTAATGATAATACAGCATTGTTTAAACTGCTGAATGCCGAATTAAAGCAAAGACTGGCCGAAAATGCACCGGTAAGGTTTAAAGTTCCACAAAAAGATATGCTGATGCGAACCTTGAAATCAGGCTCGAATTATGTAACCGTTATCATCAGCAAGAGCGAAAAGCCAATTTCGCTGGACCTCGATTTCAAAGGTAAAATATCGGATGCACGTATTGTATATGCCAATAAATCGGGTAAAGTTAAAGGCAGTAACATCCTTATTTCACCTGAAGAAACCATGGTTATTGAATGGAAATGAATGGATTTTTAGTTATTTCTACTTTACCAGATTAAAAAAAAGAGATAGTTTTATTTGTTATTTGGCTAATAATTAATATTTTAGAGTAATTATTAACGCACTCTGATTGTTTTGACGATGAAGCCAAAACGAGCAGATAAAAAAAATTTCTCTACCAAAACTCAGTACAATAAATCTTCTGGCAACAGCCTTAGTGCACTGATTCACAGTAGATATAATGATTTGTTTAGGGTGTACACGAAGAGCTGTACGCATGTTGCAGAGGAGTATTTGTCGGGGCTGCTACAGTGCGAAAAGGGACATGAGAATATGGAGCGTATGGTTGAAAAAGTGAATGATTCCGATTATAAGCGATATATACATTTTCTGTCAGTTAGTAAATGGAGTGCATCTGATGTGAATTCGGTCACGATGAAATCGGTGGACAGCTCATTACGAGAACTGAAAATAAAGAGTGGCTTGCCGACAGGGCTTGTAATCGACGAAACCTCACACCTGAAAAAGGGTTTGAAATCAGTAGGAGTAGCTCGCCAATATGCTGGAGTTGTGGGCAAAGTTGATAATTGCCAGGTTGCTGTACAATGGATAAACCAATCCTCAGATGATGGAAGTTTAGTTTGATCGCCTCTTTGCCAGCAATGGCAAGGGGGTTTTGTATTATTTACTCTCCATATAAAGGGTATCAGGACAAAAGTCAAGGCCATTTGCCCATTGGATGCTTCCTAAAAAAGGTTTTACAGAGTTAAATAAACTCACATCTTGCAATTC
>JAUYMU010000096.1 GCA_030698405.1 Bacteroidota bacterium | reverse complement strand
TTATGGAACTAACAATCAAATGGCTTTCAGAAAATTACATTGAAGTTCTGGGAGCCATTTTAGGTATTGCCTATATATTTTTCTCAATACGCCAGAACATCCTGACCTGGCCGGTTGGTTTGCTCACTTCCGCACTTTATGTATCGGTATTTTTTTCAACGAAACTTTATGCCGACATGGGATTGCAAATGTACTATGTCGTTATCAGTATTTATGGCTGGTACGAATGGATATGGGGGAATTCTGCCTCCAAATCGGAACCATTAAAGGTTAGCCGCCTGAACATTCGTCTGGGCGTTTTACTTGCAGCAATCAGTTTCATGCTTTTTTTCCTGATGTGGTTTATTCTGGATAATTATACCGATTCGAACGTTCCGGTTGCCGATTCGCTGGCGACTTCGCTCAGCATTGTTGCAACCTGGATGCTTGCCCGAAAAATTCTGGAACACTGGCTCGTATGGATTTTTGTGGATGCATTTTCCATCGGGCTGTTTTGGTACAAGGAGCTTTATCCTACCGTCATCCTGTTTGCCGTTTACACCATCATGGCAGTCATCGGATACATTGAATGGAAGAAAGAGATTATTATAAAACATGAGCCCACTCAGTAAACAGATACGAATAGCCATTACCGGTCCCGAATCGACGGGGAAAACAACATTGGCGAAACAACTGGCCGAATTATATAATGGCCGTTACATTCCTGAATTTGCCCGTGAATATGTGGAAAAACTTCCCCATCACTATACATTCGATGATGTTGAAGCAATTGCACATACTCAGATTGATCAGTATCAGTCAACTAAATCAGGTTCGGAACAAATGTTTTTTTTCGATACATGGCTTATTATTACCAAAGTCTGGTTCAAATGGGTTTTCGGTCGGACTCCGGAGTGGTTGGAAGAGAAGATTCACGAATGTCCGATAGATTTGTTCCTGTTGTGCCGGCCCGATTTACCGTGGGAGGCTGATGCTGTTCGCGAAAACGGTGGAGAAAACCGACTGAAATTGTACGATCAATACCGGAACGAACTGAACCTTTATGGTTTTAAATACGTTGAAATCGGCGGGAGTGGGGAAGTCCGTCTGCAATCGGCAATTGATGCGATTAATAATAATTGCCAGATGTAGTGAAACTTTCAGTCTTTTAGTTTGATATCACTTTCAAAAGTGTGATTTTTGTCAGTAATTAAAAACCCGAGCAAATGTATTCAGAAAAGAATTTCGAACATAAAATGAGCCGTGCCGTCGAGCAGCTGGCCGATCCGAAATCATACAGCATGGTTTGTCACGAACACCGCATGGGCGAACCTTTACCATCGATTGAACAACTTGGCAAAATCGTTGGGTTGATCCGTGAAATTCTGTTCCCCGGATACTTCGGAAATACCAGTCTGCGGGCAAATACAATCAAACATTACGTAGGTGTAAACATCGACGAACTGTTCGAATTGTTGTCGGAACAGATATTGGCAGGATTGTGTTTTACCTGCGCAAACCCCGAAGAGGTTGACATGCAGGAACGTTCCAAATTTGCACAGGGGCTTGCTTCCGACTTTATTGCATCTCTTCCTGAAATACGGAGGCTGCTGATTACCGATGTTGAAGCGGCTTATCTTGGTGATCCTGCTGCCAACAACCGAAGCGAAGTAATTTACTGTTACCCTGCCATCAGGGCAATCAGCAATCACCGGGTTGGTCATCAGTTGTTAAATCTGGGAGTTCCGCTTATTCCAAGGATAATTTCTGAAATGGGACATTCCGAAACCGGCATCGACATTCATCCCGGAGCACAGATCGGCGAATCGTTTACCATCGATCATGGTACCGGTGTTGTGATCGGCTCAACGACAATTATCGGAAAGAATGTAAAACTTTATCAGGGAGTTACCCTCGGGGCAAAAAGTTTTCCTTTGGATGAAAGTGGCAACCCGATTAAAGGTATTCCGCGGCATCCGATCGTGGAAGACAATGTGATCATTTACGCTCAGGCCACCATTTTGGGCCGCATTCGGATTGGCGCTAATTCAGTAATCGGAGGAAACGTATGGGTTACCAATAGTTTGCCGCCAAATTCAAAACTTGTTCAGTTCAAAGCCAAAGAATCAGATTACAGCGACGGAGCAGGGATTTAGAAGTTTCAGGTTCCATGTTTCAAGTTCCAGGTTGTATGCCTTGATCATCAGTGATGGGATTTGATTTTTATTTTTTTTATTCGATATTCAATATTGGACATTGAATATTGGTTATTTTCAAACATAAGTCCTTCATATAAAAAATCATATTGCCTTGAAAAAACAAAAATACACTGCCACAACATTGGCCGGATTGGAAGAAGTACTTGCACAGGAGTTGATCGAAATTGGAGCTGATGAGGTGCAAATAGGCCGTCGTTCGGTGTATTTCAGCGGAGATTTAAAGTTGCTGTACAAAGCCAACTATTGCCTGCGCAGCGCTTTGCGGATTTTACTTCCTATCGATAACTATAAAATTCACTCGGCGGACGATTTATACCAGCGCGGAAAAAACTTTAAATGGGAAGATTTGTTCGGCTGCGACCAGACTTTTGCCATTCAGAGTACTGTTTTTACCGATCTTTTCAACAATTCGATGTATGCCTCGCTCAAGTTGAAGGATGCCATTGTCGATCGGTTTCGCTATAAATTCGGAGAGCGTCCTTCAGTGAATTCAAAAAATCCGGATATCCTGATCAATCTCCACATCAGCAACGAGTACTGTACCATTTCGCTCGACAGCAGTGGCGAATCGCTGCACAAACGCGGTTACAGGCTCGATCAGAACGAAGCGCCGATGAGCGAAGTACTTGCCGCCGGCTTAATCCGGCTTTCAGATTGGGACCGCAAAAGCGACCTGATTGATCCGATGTGTGGCTCGGGCACAATCGCCATAGAAGCGGCAATGTTGGCCAATGGCATATACCCCGGAAGTATCCGTAAAGACTTTTGTTTCCGCAACTGGCGCAATTTCAATCCTGAAATGTTTGCCCAAATGGAAGAAGAAGTTCAGCCAAATGGAATTCAGCCAGTGAGAATTTCAGCCTCAGATATATCGCGCCGGAACATCGATATTGCTTATAAAAATGCAGAAGCCGCCGGAGTTTTGAAGCTTATTGACTTTAAAATATCCGATTTCAGAGTATTGGAACCCGCCTCCGAAACGCCTTTCCTGTTGTTCAATCCTCCGTATGGCGAACGTTTGACTCCTGATGACACCAATTTTTATTCGATGATTGGCGAACGGCTGAAACATCATTATACCAATGCAACTGTCTGGATTATCAGTACTCCGCAATGCCTTAAATCAATTGGATTGCGCCCGTCACAAAAAATATCTATCCTGAACGGTTCGCTGGAATGTAGTTTCAGGAAATATGAATTGTACAGCGGTTCGAAGAAGGTTGCTCCTGAAAAGTCTGATTTAATTTAAACTGAATCCAAATGGGTGCAGCGATTTCTAATCGCTGTTTGAAAGGCGTTATATGACCATTGTATGACAACCAATGACTATTTATGACACTCAGCAACCTGAAGTTTTGAACCGGTTGCTTTGAACTACTCTCAGCTATTCCATATCTCCCACGATTTCAATGCCTGAAGGTGCAGCATTTCCAGTCCGTTTTTGGTTTTTGCGCCCTGTGCTTTCCCTTTTTTCAGGAAGAGGGTTTCGGCAGGATTGTAAACCAGATCGTACAAAATATGATCGGCAGTAATCAATTCATAAGGAATTTCAGGGCAACTGTCCACCTTCGGAAAAGTGCCCAGTGGCGTGGCGTTGATGACAATCAGAAAGTCTTTCATCAGCGCATCGTTTAACTGATTGTATCTGATTTCGTTTTCGGCCAAATCTTCTTTGGTGGTTGCCGAAAGATATTCAATTCCCATTTTGCTGAACAGATATTTGATGGCTTTCGAAGCACCGCCAGTTCCCAGAATCAGCGCTTTTTTGTGCTTTTCTTCCAGCATTGGCTGGAGTGAATTTTCAAATCCATACAAATCGGTGTTGAATCCTTTCAAAATACGTTTGCCGTTTTTACACGAAATTTTGACTGTGTTCACTGCTCCGATTTCCGCAGCCTCAGGGTCAATTTTATCCATAAAGGGCATGATCTGCTGCTTGTACGGAATGGTGCAGTTCAACCCGCAAATGTTCCTGTTCCTATCAAAAATACCAGGAAATTCGCCGATGGTATCCAGTTCGAAGTTCACATATTCATGATCCAATAGTTTTTCGCTTGCAAACTTTTCAGTAAAGAAATTTCTGGAAAACGAATGTCCCAGATGATAGCCGATAAGTCCGTATGTTTTCATGAGTGTTTGGATTTGGTTATTCGATATTGGGTATTGTTTGTTGGTCATTTAATTGTCATTGGCAGTCATTCAATTGTCATTCGGTAGTCATTTAGTTGTCAGATAATGATCCATCGAAGTTTTTTTACTAAAAGTGACCATCAATGACGCGAAGCCAATGACCACCAATGACCTGTATTCCTGTCTACTGCGACTGCTCACTGCGACTGACCACTTTTTACATCAGTTCACTCAGTTCCAGCCAGCGCATCTCTTTTTCTTCCAGCAGTTCGGCAATCGCAACATATCGGGTCGATTTTTCCTGCAACTGATTGCTTTCCAGAGTTCCTGAATTCAATTCTTCGTTGATCATTGCCTTTTCAGTTTCGAGCGCTTTAATGTCATTTTCAATCTGTTCCAGTTCCTTTTTCTCGTTAAAAGTAAGCTTCCTTTCTTTCGCTTTTACTGGTTTTGGCAATTCTTTTTGCTCCGGTTTTTTGTTCCGTTTTTCTTCTTGTTCCTCCTGAATTTGCTTTTCCCTCCATTCTGAATAATTTCCGGGGAAATCTTTGATTGTTCCTTCTCCATCAAACACAAACAGGTGGTCAACGATTTTGTCCATGAAATAGCGGTCGTGCGAAACGATGATCACACAACCCTGAAAAACGCGCAGGTATTCTTCCAGAACAGCCAGCGTCATGATGTCCAGATCGTTGGTTGGCTCATCCAGAATCAGGAAATTCGGGTTCGTCATCAGGATGGTGCACAAATACAGCCGGCGCTTTTCACCGCCCGAAAGCTTTTCAACAAACGAATATTGAGTGTCAGGAGGAAATAGAAAAGTCGTAAGCAACTGCGATGCAGTCAGTTTTCGTCCATCCTCGAAGTTGATCACCTCGGCTATTTTCTGTACACAATCGATCACTTTATCGCCCGGATTAAACTCAATTCCGGTTTGCTGATAATATCCGAAACGGATGGTTTGTCCGATTTCGATTTTGCCGCTGTCGGGCTGAAGGTTTCCGGTCACAATGTTGAGGAAAGTTGACTTTCCGGTACCGTTTTTTCCCGCGATGCCCACTTTTTCGAACCGCTGAAATTTGTATGAAAAATCTTTGATCAGGCAAAGATCATCGTACGATTTACTGACGTTTTCCAGATCAAGGATTTTATTTCCGATCCGCGACGAGTTCATACTCAGTTCAATGTTGTTTTCATTCAGGTTTTGCGACGCCTTTATTTTCAGGTCGTCCACACGTTCCATGCGGTATTTCGATTTTGTTCCGCGTGCCTGAGGCATCCGTCGCGACCATTCCAACTCGGTGCGAAGCAGGTTTCTGGCCTTATCCACCCCGGCAGCCGTT
Source organism: Bacteroidota bacterium (assembly GCA_030698405.1). Classification (GTDB taxonomy): domain Bacteria; phylum Bacteroidota; class Bacteroidia; order Bacteroidales; family Prolixibacteraceae; genus Aquipluma. The sequence continues at coordinate 7,162 of JAUYMU010000096.1, read as the reverse complement.
GCTTCCATGCGTTCCTGTCGTTTTTCCAGAAAATAGGAATAATTGCCACGGTGACGATAAATGGTGTTGCCCTCCATTTCAAGTATTTCGTTGCAGACGCGGTCGAGGAAATACCGGTCGTGGGTAACCATGAACAAAGTGATTTTCGTCTTTTCGAGATAATTTTCCAGCCATTCAATCATTTCAAGGTCGAGGTGGTTGGTTGGCTCGTCCAGCATCAGCACATCAGGTTCATTAATCAGCACATTTGCCAATGCCACGCGTTTCTTTTGTCCTCCTGAAAGCTCTGAAATCAGTTGGTCGTAATCGGTAATTTTAAGCTGCGTAAGTATCTGTTTTACTTTCACTTCGTAGTCCCACGCATGATGGTGTTCCATCAGTTCGGTGTATTTCGTAATGTCGTCCTTGTGATTCAGGCGCAAAGCCAGTTCGAAGTTTCGGATGGTCTCCACAATTTCGCTGCCCGACTGAAATACCGCTTCAAAAACTGTGAGATTTTCATCCAGTTCAGGAATTTGTTTGAGATAGGCAATCCGGATATCGCTGGTTCTGGTAATTAGTCCCGATTCCGGAGTGTCGTTTCCGGCAAGCAATTCCATGAGCGTAGTTTTCCCTGCGCCGTTGCGGGCAATGAGGGCAATTTTCTGGTGTTCAAATATGGTGAAGGAAATATTTTCGAATAATAACTGTTCGCCAAATCGTTTCGATAAATTTTCAGCCTGCAAAAACGGAGTCATACTTTTTTCTGCAAAAATAACAATTTCAGGCAACCAATAACAGAAAAGTCATCCGATGAATGCTCTTGCCAAGAGCTTAACTTTTTATAATAAGCTAATCAGTTAGTTACGATCTTCATCGGATGACTAATGTTTCCCTTTTCAAATTGAATTAGAATCTTTTTTTTTTGGGATCACATGACATTCTTGTGGGGAACACAAAGCAAGTCAACGATAAATCGATAAAAAACCTTACTTTTTTATCGATACCTTAGTAACCTGAACCTGGTATAACCCCCAGAGCCCAACCTTATTTACCTTATAATTAGCGGTTGCCTTTTTAAGGTGATGAAAACAATCCCGATAATTATCGGGACTATTTTCATAAGGTAAATAAGGTTAAGATTTCGGGGCTGGCCTGATTTACTAAGGTTTTTTGAAAAAAGTAAGGTTTTCTGAAAAAATATATCTCTGAATTTTGATTTTGAAAAACTCTTGCCCACAAAAAAATCATGTGAACCCTTTTTTCTTTTAAGTTTGAAATCGAAAAACACTAAAAATGAAATGAACAAAAAAGAGCTTTTTGAACGGGTGATCAGTTATTTTCAGAAGGAAATGCCCATTGCTGAAACGGAACTGGAGTATTCCAATCCGTATGAGTTGCTGGTGGCGGTCATTCTTTCAGCCCAATGCACCGACAAGCGTGTAAATCTGATGATGCCTGAATTAATAAAGCGGTTTCCAACTCCTGAAATGCTTGCTGAAGTTGATTCTGCGGAGGTTTTTGATTACATCCTGTCGTGTTCGTATCCCAACAACAAAGCCAAACATTTGGTTGGAATGGCCCGGATGCTGGTGAAAGATTTTGGCGGAACAGTGCCTGATGACATCGATGAATTGCAAAAATTGCCGGGAGTCGGACGTAAAACCGCCAATGTAATCGCTTCGGTGGTTTACAACAAACCGGCAATGGCAGTTGATACACACGTTTTCAGAGTTGCTGCCCGCGTTGGATTGAGTACCAATTCGAAAACACCTTTGGAAACTGAAAAGCAACTGGTAGAATTTTTTCCTAAAGAATTGCTTCCACTGGCGCATCACTGGCTGATTTTACACGGGCGATATGTTTGCGTTGCCCGATCACCTAAATGTGAAAAATGCGGATTGACGGATGTTTGCAAGTACTTTCAGGATGCGCAATCTTCCTGATCTGATGAATTGGAAATCGAAAGTTGAATTTAACCTCAATGTTGTTAATTTTTCATGAGCCTTCATCGGATCAGTTTGCGAGTTTCTACCTGATCCGATGAATTGAAAAACGAAAGTTGGGATGATTTTTAATGCTGTTGCTTTTTTATAAACCTTCATCGGATCAGTCTAAATATTAAATGTTCACGGTTTAGTGAAAATTAATTTTGTTAATTTTTTTATTTTTTGCCAAACTTTGTACATTTGCGACATCAAAAACTAAAAAAGAACAAGTTATGGCTTATAAAATTTCAGAAGAATGTATTGCATGCGGTACATGCATCGATGAATGTCCTGTTGAAGCAATTTCTGAGGGAGATATCTATAAAATTGATGCAGACCTTTGCACTGATTGTGGATCGTGTGCCGAAGTTTGCCCGGTTGATGCAATTTCGATTGCAGAGTAATTCCCGGTCGAAATAAAGCTACAAATAAGCTGATCTTTTAAAGGTCAGCTTATTTTTTTACTTGAGTTTTGCAACAAAGTAATGGGCACTATATAATGTTGTATCATTTTTTTAGTATAAAGAATTGGAATGGAACGCGGATTAACGCTGATCTGGCGGACCCCGAGTACTCGGGGCGGATTTTAATTCCGACAAGTCGGAATGATTTTCAGATATTTACGATCTTATCATTCATGCTTGCATGAATAGAAATCCGTTTATAAGCCATATTAAATTTCTTATCTGCGTTTATCCGCTTAATCCGTTGTAATCCGCGTTCTATTTTTTTTTGGAAACAAGACACTTTATATTTCACATTACTTATCTGGTCTGATTTTTGTCTTTAGTTTCAGGTTGAAATACTCTATACCATGAAGACAATTTATACTTTTCTACTGATAATGGCTTTTGGATTGGTGGGTTACACGCAGAAACCTGCGTTGCAACCGTCAGTTACAGCCACCGAAACCTCCTCTTTTTCCATCTCTAAAGTGTATCCAAACCCGGTAAAAGATTTTGTTACCGTCGAACTTCAGTCTGAAGTAACCGGAACAATACAAGTGAGCCTCTTTAATATATTGGGAACTGAAGTGAAAAAGTGGGAGACCCAATCTCTTTTTAATGGCGAACAAAAAATAAAACTCGACCTTTCCCAGCTAAAAACCGGTGTATATATCCTGAAAATCAACAAACAGGGATTGGTAAGGACACAGGTAATAAAGAAGAATTAAAAGGATCAAAATATTTGATTATAAAAAAAGCTGTCCTTTTCGGGACAGCTTTTTTTATAATGTTTAGAAATTTGCTATTGGCAATTGTATACAATATTTGGAGTGTTTTCATTTTTTATTGAAACTCCATCAACTTCGAAGTCGGTCCATACATTAGCAAAACTTGGTGTATTCTGACTATTTCCCTTATTTTGGTCGCAATCAGGAGTAAAAGTTATAGTCCATGAAATTGGAATACAGGCTTCAATATTACCAGTCCAGGTGAGGTTAGTTGGATTATTTACATTATTTGGAACCAATGTGGCTGAAGAACTCCATCCGGTAATATGCGGGCAGGTAAATTTAACTGAAGCATTTTCGAGGGCAATAGCACTTACATAGGTGAAAACTACAGTCTTTTTATTATCAGTTGTAACATAGCTAAAGCTCTCGGTGCAACTGGAGGTTGGAGGAGTACAAACTTTGGTTGTAACTGTAGCTCCTAAAGATTCACTTTGTTTACCGTTGCTGTTAACTCCATCAAAATATGCATGGAATGTTTGTGTGGCTACTGTTGTGTTGTAGCTGTAGGTAACTGTATTTGTACCTGGGGCAACATTCACCGACGCTACAGTTGTCCAGTTTGTACCAATCAACTCCTGAATTTGAAGCGTTCCTCCGTTAATGTCATTACTGCCCGCTGTAACTGTTCCTGTTACAGAAGCTGGAGTACCTATGCAAACAGGTAATTCATTATCAACATTGATTGAAGTAGTTGTGCATAAAGAAATCATATTATAAGAGGTCTCAAATTTAAGATAAGAACCACCACCTGTTCCATCACCATTGCGTCTGACTTCAATTACTGCAGCCTTTGATTGACAGCCAACCCAGTTCGATCCAAGAGGAACTGTAATTTTAAAAGGTTCTTTAGCAGGAGTATTGCTTGAATATTTATCTACTCCATCAATGGTAATCTTCCTCAGATCTGAACCTGTACTACTTGTAATTGAGTACACAATTTCAGTCGCGTATTGTGTAACAGTTACAGTCGCAGACCCCTGTGGTCCAGCTGTGTAGTCCAGTGTATATGATTTGCTAAAAGAAGCGCTTTCTGTTCCAAGACAAGCTGTTTGGCAGTCAGCTTGAGTCGGAGCTGCAATTGTAGCCATGACTTTTATTTTAGCAGCTTTCAGGTTCATTTCATCATCCTCTTTCGCTATCTCTTTTGAGCACGAGTAAAACATTCCGCCAACGAATAGAATCGCTGCAAAAAGTGATAAAGTAATTTGTCTTTTCATGTTTTTGATTTTAGAGTGTTAATTAATATTTAGAAATTTAAATCACGATTTTTAAATGGATTCTTACCAGTGATGATAAATTCTGTTACATAAATTTAGATCAAATATTTTGTCATTTTATTGCGGAAATATAGCCAGTTATCAAACTACCACTTTGGAATACCAAATACCTGTTTTGACAGTGTGAAATGGAATTTTACACATTCGATATTTCTAATTTTGTTTTGTAATTTTCTAAATATGATTTTTATCTGCTTATATTTTAACGACTTGCAAGCAAAAAAAAAGGCGGGCGTCCTTTCGAACGCCTGCCTTTAAAATCAGTCCGGTACATTACACCAAACTGTCATTCCACCAATTAATAATGCATGAGATTATCTTCTTTCGTTGTAAATTACCTTACCAACCTGGGTTTTCCCATCTATGGTCAGGTGATAGAGTACCATCTGGCTGCTAACCAAACGTGGCAGATATTCAAAATTGTACAACACACCACCGTAAACCGGGCCATTAAACAGTGTTTCCAGTTTAGCGCCGGTAATACTGTAAATTTCCAGTTTCGCCTGTGCATCAGTTGCCGAACTAAACTCAATGTTCAACCTTTCGGTAAACGGATTTGGATAGGCTTTGAGGGTTGGTTCAACTGAAATGATTGGAGCAACGTCGGCAATTGAGGCTGATTTGGTAGTTGGTGCTGATACTGAACAATTTCCACCACCAGCCACATAAACCTGACTTCCGGAATTTACTGCCTGAAGTACTGATTTTGCAGTTAATGCATCCCAGTTACTTGAGAACCATACACCTCCTGCCTTACGGTAATAAGTGATGGCTATTCTTTGGGTACATGCATTTTGGAATGCTACCATTTGGAAAGTAGCTCCACTTTCTACTGATACAACTGTTCCATCCTCAAGCTGCTCTTCCATATTAGCTTTAGCGCTGAAAGTTCCTGTTGCTAATGGATTACTAATAGCCAACAATGCAATTGCATTGGTTTTAATTAAATAGGTATGCAATTTTGAATCGAGAATACCACTTCGGTCGTACCAGCTTCTTACCAAAACTGTTGCTTTTCCTTTCGGATTGGTGCCAGATTTGGTGTACTGTATATCAAACTGAAAGTCGGTATTTAAGTCGGCTGCTCCCTTGATAAGACCAGATGAATTCTGATTAGTCATACTGCTGCCACCGGTAATAAATCCACCGGTAACAGGTTTCGAAACAGTTACAATTGTTCCAGATAATGCATCCCATGGGTTATTGAAATAAGCTCCCGTAATTTTCACTGCAATCTGGAAACTCTGAGAGTTTAACGAACCAATATTGAGCTGCACAATGGCGCTGGCTGTACCTACACTACCATCGGTAACATCAACCAATCCAACCGGTAAGTTCTGAGCGCTTGGTATTGCTGTAAGCGTAGTTCCATTTACAAAGAAGAAAGATACTTTTGCACCCCTTACATCACCTGAAGGCACGACCAAATCTTTAATAGCAGCCACCATTGTAACTGTAGCAGTACTGGTACTTGGCCCTGTTGTCCATGCAAAACCATCGCCCACATAAAATCCTGATGCAGCATTAGGAGTCGCATTTCTTGGAACAATTGCAAGTGTTTTGGTATCTGTTGAACCTGAATAGTTGTTATTTGTACTTACAAATGTTGCTACTACCGGGTAGTTTCCTGGAATCAGTGAAGCAGGTAATTGGTTAATAACCATTGCCTGTACAGACCCATCGGTAGCGCCGGGAATTGGAACCACAACAGCATTATAAGTAACACTGCCAATTACAAAGTTAACCGAACCTGTTAATGATGTGGCTGTGTTCAATGGTGTAATCTTAGCTGTATAAGTTAGATTATCCACATAACGTACCTGATAACCACTTAATGTTAAAGTAGTGGTGGTGGTTGCCTGGTTTACAGTAAGGGTTTCATCGGTCTTTGTCAAATCGTAATTTGGATTCGTACCTAGGTTTACAGTGATTGGATAATCTCCAACAGGAGATAATTTGACAGCAGTGGTAGCCAGAGTGTAGTTAATTACTGCACAACTTGCAACTTCACCAACAACAGTTGCAGTTAAAGCTGGATTGTCTTCTCCGTAAGGCTTTGTCTTATTGACAGCAGTTACTGAAGCAACCTTCTTTTGGACAGTCAACTGAGCATCTGTTGTGGTAATTGTGTAATTTGAATTTCCACCCACCAAGGTAACAGTGATTGGGTAACTATCCACGTTTGAACAATCAAGAGCTGTTGTGCTCAGGCTGTATTCGATGGCATCACCGCAGGTTTCACCGGTTACGGTTGCGGTTAACACCGGATTGGCAGCACCAAAGATTTTGGTTTTGGCAGCAGCAGCAACGGTTGCAGCTTTCTTCTGGACTTCCAGATTAGCATTGGTCACGGTGATATCGTAGTTCGGGTTGTCTCCCAAAGTAACGGTTATCGGGTAATTGCCAACGATCGAGCAATCAACGGCTGTGGTTGTCAGGCTGTAGTTGAGTAAAACACTACATGTTACTCCATCAACAGTTGCTGTCAGTTCTGGATTAGCTGCACCAAAAATCTTGGATTTGGCAGCAGCAGCAACGGTTGCAGCTTTCACGGTGATTGTGAGTTCAGCCGGTGTGTTGGTGATGTTATAGTTGCTCAGAACGTCAGTTGGAGTTAAAACGGCGGTGATTTCATAAGGTCCGCCAGTAACGGTTTCCCCGGCTTCACGGCTGTAAGTGGC
>JAUYMU010000093.1 GCA_030698405.1 Bacteroidota bacterium | reverse complement strand
ATCAAAGGAGGTCAAATGTAAAAACAACATGGCAGGTTAAGTTGGTGGGCAAAAAAATATTGTCCGCAGCTACTGCTTTGCCCGTTTTTGATCCCTATTAGGAATCTAAGTTACAAATATTTTATGCCCTGAATCGCTGGGGCCAGGCTGATTCTTTTGCGCATTCCTCCTGAAAGTTGCGATGGCATTTTATTTAAAGCATCGGCCAAACCCACATTTTCCAATGCCTCAATTACTTTTTCTGAAATTTCTTTTTCCGAAAAGGTTCTTTTTATTCTTTTCAGCGGAAATTCAAGGTTTTCCTTTACTGTCATCGAATCGTACAACGCCCCACTCTGAAAAAGGAACCCGATCTTTTGTCTTAACTGCCCTAAAGCATCAGTTCCTAACTTACTTACATCTTCGCCAAACACATTAATTTCCCCTGCATCAGGATTTAATAAGCGAACAATGCATTTGATAAGTACTGATTTCCCGGAGCCTGATTTTCCCAGGATTACCAAATTTTCTTCTTTATACAGTTTTATTGAAACATCTTTCAGTACCTCCTGAGTTCCAAATGATTTTTTCAGGTTATTGATTTCGATCACCGACTCACGATCTGTCGCTTTTGGCCAGGCGATCGTATTTATATCTGTTTGAACTGTGTTCATGATATTATCATATCAGTAATTTGAACTGCAATCATATCAACTATGATTACCAGAAGCGAAGCAAGCACTACCGCCGAATTTGCTGCAATACCAACACTTTCGGTTCCGCGACCGGCATTGTATCCTTTGTATGTTCCAACCAGGCCGATCACTGCACCAAAAAAGAATGTTTTTACCACTGCGGGTAAAAAGTCGAGAAAGTCAACAGCGCTAAAAGCCTGGGAGAAAAACAAAGTAAACGTCACTGAACCTTTAATATTTGCACCGCCCCAACTTCCGAGTATGCCAAGCAAATCGGCATACAATACCAGCAACGGAACCATTATGGTGGCTGCCAGTACTCTGGTGACCACCAAAAACCGCATCGGATTGGTTGACGAAACTTCCATGGCTTCAATCTGTTCGGTTACTTTCATCGAACCCAACTCCGCTCCCATTCCCGAACCAATTTTTCCGGCGCAGATTAAAGCGGTGATAACCGGCCCCATTTCCCTGATCAGCGAAACGGCCACCATTCCGGGAAGCATGGAAACAGCACCGAAATCTGCAAGTACAGGCCTCGACTGGATAGTAAGCACCAAACCCATGATGGCTCCGGTAATTGAAATAAGCGGCAAGGTTTTGTATCCGACTTGATAACACTGATGCCCAAATTCCTTCCATTCAAAGCGACCTGAAAACAATTCTTTGTTGAGGCGCGCCATGAACAGGAATACATCGGCAACATCCATTAAGAATCGGCTAAATATTCCAGTTTGTTCCAGTGTTTTTTCGCTGAGCTTCGTCATCGAATGTGCAGTTGCATCGCGAAGCTTTGGAATTACGTTTAAAGCAGGTAAAAATTTTCCCATTTCAATCTATGGTTAACTTATTATATCACAAATCTATGCCAATAAACCTGCAATTGTGTTACATAACTTTTGAAATAATTTGCATAATTCACACTTTTGGAGGGGAAGTCGGCAAACCCAATTAACTACCCTGTAGAAAAAATCATTGTGCGGATAAGGATAAATTTCTATATTTGCCAAATAATGTCAAGACAAAACTATGTCAAGTATTTTTGGTAATAAATTAAAGTCACTTCGAGAGGAAAAACAAATCCCTCAAAGACAGTTAGCTTCCGTTTTGGAAATTGACACAGCGACCTACTGCAAAATTGAAAAAGGCGATAGACGAGCAAAGAGAGAACAAATAACAATTCTTTCAGAATTACTGCAAGCTGACTTCAAAGAACTTCTCAGATTGTGGTCTGCCGACAAAGTGTATGAAATTATTGCTGACGAAGACGAGGCTACACAAATCTTAAATCTGGTAGCAGAAAGCATCGTCAGATATCAACGAAAAACAGCTAAAGTATGAAACCATTAGTTAAATATAGAGGTGGAAAATCAAAAGAAATCCATCGCTTGGAAAAACACATTCCCAAATATAGTGGTCGCTATATTGAACCGTTTTTTGGCGGTGGTGCAATGTTCTTTTATTTAGAACCCAAAAGAGCTATTATCAACGATATAAATTCAAAATTAATGTCGTTTTATTCCGGTGTTAAATCCAACTTTGAACTATTACAAAAGGAACTTTCTGAAATCGAAAATTTGTATTTAATCAATCGTAGAAAATTTGAAGAATTAAAAAGTATGACACCTGAATTGCGAGTTGAGGACGATAATGAAGCATTATACTATCAAATTAGAGATATGTTTAATGATTTGGCAGACAAAAAATATTCTGATGCTTTGCTTTATTTTTTCATCAATAAAACAGCTTATTCAGGAATGATTCGTTACAACTCGAAAGGCGAGTTTAATGTTCCTTATGGTAGATACGCAAACTTTAACACAGCATTAGTTACAAAATCACATAGTAAATTATTAGCTAACACTGAAATTTACAATCTTGACTACAAACATATTTTCGATTTGGTAGAACTAGATGATTTTATGTTTTTAGACCCACCTTATGATTGCGTCTTTTCAGATTATGGCAATGCAGAACATAAAGATGGATTTAACGAAAGAAACCATACCGAATTAGCAAACAGTTTCAAAAACCTAAAATGCAAATCTTTAATGGTTATCGGAAGAACACCTTTAACTGAAAAACTCTATGGAGATATGATTGTGGATGAGTATGGAAAATCATATGCTGTAAACATTCGTAACAGGTTTAAATCTACCGCAACACATATTTTGATTTCAAATTATGGCAACGAATTTAAAAGACATTGTCCAGAATTAGAATTCCATACAGAATTTGCACTATAAAATATTATGGCAAGAATTGACAGCAAAGTAATTTTCGTAACAACTTCACCAAGAACACCAGCCAAAATGATTCCTGAAATTGAGTTATTAAACTCAAATTTTTCAGGTCAAGTGTGGAATACAGAAACACAACTTGCATTTATGGAGCTGTTGAAAGAGGAAAACTTCTTTAATGGTGCAGGTGCAAATGACCCTGCATTTAGTGCAAGAGACAGAATAAACCGAGCGCCAAAATCACTTGGATTTGTATTGCTTTCACCAGTCATCAGCTTAACACCTGCAGGTTTAGAATTAGTAACTTCAAGACGAAAAGAAGAAATATTTTTGAGGCAACTTTTAAAATTTCAAGTTCCATCGCCTTAACACAAGCCATCTGCCAACTCTGCTGAATTTTGGGTAAAACCATATCTCGAACTATTTCGTTTGGTTCGCCATTTTGGCTCGTTGAAATTCGATGAAGTAATGATTTTTGGATTACAGTTAGTTGATTATAAACAGTTTGATACTGTCGTTTCAAAAATTGAAAATTTTAGAAACGCAAAAGCACAAAATCAAGGAAACTATAAAAGATTTCGTTCAGAATATTTAGATGCGGAATTACAACTAATTTATAGCGCTGATATTACTTCGGGAAACACCAAAACAAGAGAAACAAATGATGCTTCTATTGCAAAATTTCTGAAAACGAAAGCAAGCAATCTGCGAGACTACGCCGATGCTTGTGTTCGTTATTTGCGGGCGACAGGCTTGATAAACATTTCTCACATAGGAAAATCTGTTTCAATTGCACTTGAGAAAATTCAGGAAGTTGATTATTTCTTGCAACATACTAACAGAGAGCCTTGCTTCGTAAACGATGAAAGGCAATATGTTTCGTATCTTGGGAATGCAACAACACCAGCTCTTTTAACTGACAACAGAGAATTACTTATACAAAAAATAAGAGCAGAATTTCCTCATATTGAATACAACGAAACACTGACTTTACAACAACTCAAAGATATTTTCGCCGACGAATTGGAAAACAGAAAAGAGCAAATCCTTACCAAACAAGTTACAGCAATAAAAAATTATCGCATGTTTGAGGACATCAATACAACTTTTGACCAAATAACTGCCAATTCATTATACGACAATCCTTTAATGTTGGAATGGAATACGTGGCGAGCAATAACAATGTTGGACGGAGGAAATATAAAAGCGAACTTAAAATTTGATGACTTTGGGAATCCAATGTCCACTGCACAGGGAAATATGGCTGATATTGTTTGTGATTATGACACTTTTGGATTAACCGTAGAAGTAACAATGCAAGGTGGGCAACGACAATACGAATCAGAGAGTGAACCAGTAGCAAGACATCTTGCAAAAATAAAACGAGAGACTAACAAACCAGCATACTGTTTATTTATTGCACCGAATATAAATACTTCATGCATTGCCCATTTTTATGCTTTACACAAAATGAATATCATCTATTATGGAGGAACTTCGACAATAGTTCCATTACCTCTGAACGTTTTCATTAAAATGGTACAAGACTCTCATAACGCAAATTATATTCCCGAACCAAAACATATTCAACAGTTTTTCGAACACTCAAATGAATTGGCAAACACGACAAACAACGAAGTAGAATGGTACAATGGAATTATACAAAAGGCATTGAACTGGCTGATCGAATAAAAGGGAGATTGACTAAAATCAGTATAACAAAAGTGGTGGGTCAGTGGTTAATTGAGGCTTCGTGCTTCATATCGAGTTCAGTGCTAATAGTCCTAGTTCTTCGAAATCGCTACCTTTGCCAAGCCATAAAATGAAAGATGTAAGTCGGGAGTCAGGAGTCTGAAGCAGGGTTTAAGCTCTGAAGATTTCTCACCCTATTTCCGCCGTTATGCCGCTTATAAAAAACCCTATCTCCTCAAAGAATCTTTTTCGGCTTCCTTTGCTCTCTTCTTGAAAAAACCTCTCAGCAAAAAATTGTGTTGTACTGCTTCAAGATCATCATCCAGTTTTTTCGAACTACTTTCAAGATTCTTTATTGTTTCTTTCAGGCGCGCTCCCGATTTTTCGTCGTGCATCATTACACCGATGGCGGTATTTGGGTTACTGCTAACCTGTTTAATATTGGCAATAAACGCAGTTGCAGTATCGGCCATTTGCTGCAATTGCAAAACCGAAGCCTTAACCGATTTAAAGACCACAGTATCAGTTGTAAGTTCGTTGGCCAGTGTGCCTTTTTTATTCAGGTTTGAACTGAAATCGGCCAGTGAATTGAGCATTTGCTGTGCTTTTGCCGAAGCCTTCTGAAGCGATACAATGGTGGCATTGATATTTGTGTACATCAAACTGTCCTCAAGCATTTTGCCTATGGAACCTTCACCGTTAGCCAGCTTTTTAGTGATGGCTTTTACATCGTTGGTAATGGCCAGAATGTTTTTGTTATTTTCCTGAGCGGTATTGATCATATCCTCAGAGGTAAAAGTTTTCTCAACCTCCAGCGTGTCGCCTTCCTGTACCTCGGCAAATGCATCGGTGCCACCGTATATAACCAGAATTTTATTCCCAATCAAACCGTCGTTGCTAATTTTAACCTTGGCATCTTTCCTGATGTACTGCCTTGCTTTTGTGGCAACATTCATATTTACTTTTACCTGCGATTTGCCGTGAAAATTCAGGCTTCTCACCGTCCCAATCTTAACTCCCGAAAACCAGATATTATTACCCGGCTGCAAACCGCTGATATCATCAAAAAGCGAAACCAGCTCCATTTTCCGGTTAAAAGTTTCGCGGAGGTTTCCAACAATAAGTATTCCGGCTAAAAAAAATATTAAACCTATAAAAACAAAAATGCCAACTATGACTGCACGTTTATTTGGTGATTCGTTCATCGTTTTATCGTATAAAATTGTAATTAAAGAAACCTTGTACCTGTTCGTTTTCGCTGCCAAAAACTTCATCAAAAGTTCCGACTTTTAAAAACCTCCCTTTGTGCAACATGGCAATCCGGTTGGCAGTATTTTTTGCACAGGTAAGATCGTGTGTAATTATGACCGAGCTGGTATTGTATCTCTCCTGAACTTCATTGATAAGGTCGATGATTTCGGCGCTTGTAATGGGATCGAGACCCGATGTTGGTTCATCGTACAGCATAATTTCCGGTTTCAGGATTAAGGTGCGGGCAATGCCTATCCGTTTACGCTGTCCTCCTGAAAGATCGGAAGGCATTTGTTTGTTTTTATTGGCCAAACCTACTGAATCCAAAACTTCATCAACGGCAAAGTCAATCTCAGCCTTCGACATTGTTTTCCTATTCATGATTAACGGAAATGCCAGGTTTTGGTGAACATTCATGCTGTCGTACAACGCACTGCTCTGAAATGAAAATCCTATTCGCAAGCGCAAAGTGTCCAGTTCTTTGCCGACCAACTGATCGATATGTTGTCCCAATACGATCACTTCACCCTGGTCACGTGTGAGCAATCCTACAATTATCTTGATTAAAACAGATTTTCCGGTACCCGATTTACCGAGCACAGCAACATTTTCGCCTCTAAAAAGGTTAAAGTCAACACCTCTTAAAACTTCCAGATCTCCAAACGATTTATGCAATCCGGTGATTGAAATGACGGTTTCTTCTCTGTGAATAATATTGTGTAGCTCTTTCATCTCTTAAAAAAAACGGAACCAATTGGCCACCTGAACAATAAGTACTTCTTCAATAAAAATAAGGAACATGGCAAGCACAACCGCCTGATTGGCTGCACGCCCCACCCCACGTGTTCCTTGTGTTGCATTAAAACCCTTGTAAGTTCCGACGATGCCAATGGTGAACCCAAAAACAATTGACTTGGTTACCGATGTGAAAATATCGAGGAAGGAGATGGTTTTAAACGCGCTTTGGTAAAAGGCGATCATACTGCTGGTTTCTTCGGCGTGTACATTTAAATAAGAACCATACAACGCTACAAAGCTACAATACAAAGCCAGCACCGGAATGGTGATTGTTGTTGCCAGCACCCGTGTAACTACCAGGTATTTATACGGATTGATGGCGGATACTTCCATCGCATCTATTTGTTCGGTTACTTTCATCGAACCAAGTTCAGCGCCAATGCCCGAGCCAACTTTTCCGGCACAAATAAGAGCAGTGACCAAAGGCCCAAGCGCTTTTACGATGGCTATCCCGATTAATGACGGAAGCCACGACGTTGCTCCAAAATCCTCCAGCGAAGGCCTCGATTGTTTGGTAAAAACAATACCGACAATAAAACCGGTAAGCGAGATTAACGGCAATGATTTTAACCCAATTTCGAAACTCTGGTTAATTACCTCGCGAAGGTGAAACGGTCTTTTGAATACTTCTTTAAAGAAAAGGCCGGTAAATTTCCAGGCGCTGTGAACCCCTTTGAAATACTCATCAAGCCCTTTTGATAAGATGTATTGTTTTTTAGTACGGAAAGCCATATAGCCAATAAAATTACGGTGCAAAGGTGAAAAAAACCGAAAAGAAATGTGTTATATAACTTTAAAAAAAAATTACACAATTCACACATTTAATTTAACTTAAAAAGAAAGACCGTCCCTGCTGGGGAACGGCCTCTCTCACACTAACTCTCTCTCTTATTAACCAAACTCCACTAAAACCTATATCCCAATGACAGACCGAAGCCTGTATTTTTTGCAGTATTATTTTCATTAGGATCAATATCCAGCATACCGAATTGGGTATCCAACTGTAAAAAGATCCCGCTTGACATTTCATAACCTACGAAAATGTTGGCGCCTGCATCAAATGCATTGTAATCAACACCTTTTTCATAAGAAAATGATTTTCCGGCAATTACTTCCTTACCGCTAATACCATAAGCAACATAAGGTCCAAATCCAAGCATCACAAATCCGCTGCCCAAAGCACCTTTGTAAACCAAATTCAATGGCACTTCAATATAATTAAGCTTGATCTCATCTGTGATTTCGCTTCCCAAAATAGTTTTGGTGTTTTTAGCGCCTTTTATGGCAAACATCAATCCGGGTTGAAAATAGAATTCAGGAGCAATCGGTATCTGAACATTGACACCACCGTGGAAACCCAATAACATGTCGTTTTCAAGTTTGTCACCTGATGAAATTTTTCCGTTCAGATTCTGAAAATTCACTCCACCTAAAATGCCAAATGACATTTTCCCTGGTTCCTGTGCAATAGCGAATGACGCTGACAGCGCAAGAATTAATACAATTGATAATAGTCTGTTTTTCATGTTCTAATTTTAAATGGTAATTTCTGTTTTTAATTGTTAATTGAATAAATGGTAAAATGGCTGTCGTGCTATATTATCTGACAACACAATATCCCGACAGATTTGAAAACTGCGACTGCTAACTGCGACTTAGTTCCCAGCTTCTTTTTCAGCGTCAGCTTTCATTTTTTCATTGGCAGTAATCAAAAATTCAACCCTGCGGTTTTGACTACGTCCATATTCAGTATCGTTGTCATATTTTGGAGCAGATTCGCCAAATCCATTAATCCTTACACGGCTGTAAGTGATTCCTTTGCTGGTAAGATAAGCAGAAACTGCCCCTGCACGTTGTTCAGACAACTTTTTGTTATATGCATCACTACCTTTACTGTCGGTATGTCCCTGAATTTCAATATCCGTATCAGGATAAACGTTCAGTACCTTTACCAGTTTATCAAGGTTGCCTTTTGCCTCAGACGAAAGGTTCGAGCTATCAAATCCAAAAAGCACATTGCTGCTAAATTCAACAACGATACCTTCGCCTACGCGTTCAACTTTTGCATCGGGCACAGCCTTTTCAATTTCCTTGGCCTGTTTGTCCATTTTATTTCCGATTACAGCTCCGGTAGCACCTCCAACAGTAGCACCTATAATAGCGCCAAGTCCGGTATTGCCTGCTGCCCTGCCTATTACGGCACCCATTGCACCGCCTGCAACAGCTCCAACAGCTCCGCCTTTCTGCGTTTTATTTAACGACGCACAACTGGAAAACAATAAAGCGGTGCTCAAAATCATGATTGTAGGAATTCTAGTTTTTTTCATAATAAATGAATTTAAATGTCTAAATTTTATCAATTTCTAAATGTCTTCAATTTTGTTCCAGCAAATATATAGTTTTTCAAATTCACAGAAGTTACATAACTTTTGATAAGAGTTACATTATTCACACTTTTTCAAATTGTGTGAATAATGTAACTCTTTCTCATAATTGTGTAACGAGTTCGGGTCTGATAACCGCATCTTTGTGGAGTGAAAACTATTTCACTCCTAATTATATTGAAATGAACACTACTGAAATCAAGGGCAACTGGAACGAACAAAAAGGCAAACTCAAACAAAAATTTGCAGTTTTAACCGACAATGATCTTTTACTTGTAGAAGGCAAGAACGAAGAACTGATGGGAAGACTTCAGGCAAAACTTGGAAAAACAAAAGAAGAAATACATAAAATAATTTCAGAACTTTAATGAGTTTATAAATACTAAAAATCACACTATGAGAAAATTACTTCTACTTTCACTTATTTTAGCTTTTACAGCTAGTTCATTTGCTCAAACCTCCGATAAAAAATGGGGACTTGGTTTGGGTGTTGGCGTTTACGGAACAGTTACCGATAACGGTGGCCTTGGTTTTATGCCGGAATTGTATTTAAGCAGATACCTCAGTCCACGTTTAGACCTGATGCTTAAAACTGACATGGGTTTGTTCAGATCCGATCTGTTAAGCACACTCGATTTAGTGAACCCTTTCCTGAATCTACGTTTCAAGTTCAGCGATGAAACAAAAAATTTCCGCCCTTATCTTTTTGCAGGTCCAGGTTTATTATGGGACAATCAGGAAAAAGGATTGAACTTTGATGCCGGACTTGGCGCCAAATATTATTTTAATCCCAGTGCCGCTTTATATGTGGAAGCCGGTTATATTCACAGCATTAAAGTCCAAAGACCTGGAAGAGAAGTAAATGACAAATTCTTAAAAGGTACTATAGGTCTTGAATTCGATTTTGGAAAAACCAAGGATTCTGACATGGATGGTGTTTCGGATAAAAAAGACAAATGCCCGAATACTCCCGCCGGAGTTGCAGTTGACGAAGATGGTTGTCCGCTTGATTCAGATGGTGACGGAGTTCCCGATTACCTCGATGATTGTCCAACTGTTCCAGGATTAACTTCGCTGAAAGGTTGCCCGGATGCTGACGGTGATGGTGTTGCCGATAAAGACGACAAATGTCCCGACACTCCTAAAGGTGTGAAAGTTGATAAAGATGGTTGCCCGCTTGACACAGACAAAGACGGAGTTCATGATGGAATCGACAAATGTCCGGGTACTCCTGCAGGAGTTGTTGTTGACAAAGACGGTTGCCCGATTGATACCGATGGTGACGGCACTCCAGATTACCTTGACAAATGCCCAACAGTTCCAGGTCCTAAAGAAAACAATGGCTGTCCTGTAGTTGAAGAGGCTGCGGAAGTTGCCCCAGAGCTAATGATTGAACCGGTATATTTTGACTACGACAAGTCGAATGTACTTCAGGTTGAAAAAGCAAAAATTGAAAAACTGGTTAAATTATTGAAATCAAACGATAATTACAAGGTTGACCTGACAGGAAATACCGACAGCAAGGGTACCGATGAATACAACATGAAACTTTCTGAAAGACGTATCAATTCGGTTGTTAAATCAATCACCTCTTCAGGAGTTAAATCGACCCGTATTTCAAAACAAAAACCACTTGGAGAATCAAGTCCTGCCGCAACCAACGACACAGAAGAAGGTCGCGCATTGAACCGCAGGGTAACATTTGAAGTTATCAAGACAAAATAATAATTTCAGCTTAAAAGTTTAAAAGTCCATGTCAGTTTCTGGCATGGACTTTTTATATATATGCCCAATAACGCAACAACTGAAAAAAAGAAATATCAATATCTATTTGATCAGGTGAGATTTTTAGCTATTTTTGTTACTTAAAGTCAGCACAACAATGATAAAAAAAGGATTACTAAATCAACTTATACAAACTCACGACATTACAAGTCTTGAGCGGCATTTGGTTTATTCTTACTTGACAAATAACAAACTCAATTTTGAGAAAAGTCCAATTCTTTCAAGTTATTTTAAGGACTTTGTACAAAATGTGCAGCTTTATTTTGACACATCTTCTTTAAATATTTCGAGCATCAAAGAACTTGAAAACTATTTGGAACTAATTATCCCAATAGAAGACAGAAAGTTTAACGGAGCATTTTTTACACCTGACTATATTATTGACTTTATTGTCAATGAAATTAAGCCTAAAGAAAACGAAGCGAATCTTGATCCAAGTTGCGGATGTGGAGCATTCTTAGTTGGGTTGACGGAATACTACAAACGAACTTTCAATAAGCCTATAAAAAAAATAATCAAAGAGAATATTTTCGGTTCGGATATTCTTGATTATAACATCCTTAGAGCGAAACTTATATTAACAATTTATGCTTTGCAAAACGGAGAGATATTAAGTGACTCCGATTTCAATTTGTACAATCAGGACAGTTTACGAACAACCTGGAAATTGAGTTTTGATAACATAGTGGGCAATCCACCTTATGTGAAATTCCAAGACCTCACAGATGAAAACCGAAATTATTTAACCAAACATTGGACAACGGTTGAAGGCGGAACTTTCAATCTCTACTTTGCATTTTTTGAACTTGGGTATAAATTGCTTAAACCAACAGGGAAACTTGGTTACATAACACCAAATAACTATTTCACTTCATTAGCCGGTGAGGCATTACGAAAATATTTTCTACGTCAAAAATGTGTAACACGGATTATTGATTTCAGTCACAAGAAAGTTTTTGATGCTCAAACATATACTGCTATTACTTTTTTAAACAGAAAGCAAAATACAGCGATAACTTACGATAGAATAAAGGAAGGTTATAGCCCTGAATCATTCTTAGCCAACGCAAATGGCTCTCCGAATTATTTAGAAAATTTGAACGTAAAAAAGTGGCGACTTTTAAAGACAGATGAACAACAAAACATCAAAACAATCGAAACGATTGGCAAGCCAATCGGTAAGCTGTTTGACATTTGTGTAGGGATTGCTACCCTAAAGGATGAAATATTTTTCATTGACGGGACCAAAATAAAAAATGGTTGCTACATCAAAACCACCGATAAAGGAACTTTTGAGATTGAAAAAGAAATTGTTAAACCAGTTTATAAAATATCGGATTTTAGAACTCAGAAAGAAGTTGAAACCAATACACGGAAAATCATTTGTCCTTATAATACCAAAAATGGAAATGCAATAGCAATTCCGGAAGATGATTTCAAAAAGAAATTTCCAAAGTGCTATGCTTACTTACTTTCAGAAAAAGAAAATCTCCTGGCAAGAGACAAAGGGAAAGTGACATATGAGCCATTTTTTGTTTGGGGCAGAACACAAGGTTTAACAAGAAAAGGAAAAAAAATATTAAACCCAACTTTCAGCCAACACCCAAGGTTTTTGTTAGTTAGGGACGTAGAAGGGTTTTTCACAAACGGATATGGGCTTTATTTCCGCGAACAAGAGAGTAATAATTTATTTAGTGATTATGTTAATCCAATCACTCTATTAGAAAACATAGATGTTGTTCAGAAAATACTGAACTCTATTGTTATGGATTATTACGTTAGTAAAACAAGTGTTGCCATTGAAGGTGGCTATCCTTGTTATCAGAAGAATTTCATTGAAAATTTTACTATTCCGGAATTAACAGAAGAAGAAATCGGAATTATCCGAAGATTAAAAGACCTACAAGAAATTGACAAATTGTTAATACATAAATATCAAGTCAATATTCCTGTTCCAAATCGCTTTTCATATACATCAAGTAAAGTTCTTGTCAATCCCTCATAATTTAGATTATCCATTGATGCATTCGAATTAGCCGGCAATAAATTATCATTTAACAAATCTTGCGTTGTCGTATAAATTTTCACGGGAGTTTGAAAAAAATCGGCAACTACCAGAGCGACTCGCTCATATTTAAAATCATCGTCCCTTTGACTTGCTCGTAAGTTTAAAGCAGCAAATCCCTTAATGTATTTTTCTAAGTAATTTGCAGTTGAAGCAGTAAATGGTTTGTACACCGGATTTCTTAGTGCAACTTGCGTTGAATTAAGCTCTCTTACAGAAATTAAATATACCTCGCCGAGAACCATTTTGGGCAAACGTCTGTGAAGATTTAAAGGTTCTGCGTAAGTTCGTTCAAACATCGTATCAATATTATTGCCCAAACTGCTTAATTGACTTCTTACATTTACAGATAGAATATGTTCTGAAAACAATTCACCATAAGGTTCTGTTGTCCCTGTATTGTATAACCCATTAAAATCTATGCTTTCATTTCTTGGAGTTTTGTTATTAGGAAAAACACAAATATCTTGCTTCTTAAATTTCAAGAAACCTGCAAGCGTTTTTTCACCATTGGCATGACCAAGAGGAGGATGAATTAAAATGGGATTTACACCTTTTTCTATTAGTGATGATTTTACAACTTCGTGAAGCAAATTAATTGGTTGTTGAGAAGTTATCAAAGACTTTTTGCCGAGCTCACCAGAGAACCTAATAACGTCTTCAACAGAAATTTTAATAATTTCCAATGCTTCACCTAAATGAATAGGATTTGATGAGGAGTCTGATATTCTGTTATCAATTGTGTCCTTAATTTCCTGTAATGTTCTCAAATCTGTTATTATTAAAAAATTCTATAAGAGAAACTCCAAGTGCTGTGGCAATCTTTTCAATATTGACAATAGAAATATTTCTTTGCCCATTTTCTACACTTGCGATATAACTTCTATCTAAGTCAGCAGAATAAGACAAATCCTTCTGCGACATAGTTGCCGCTTCGCGAAGCTCCTTAATTCGTTGACCAATTTTTGCCTTTACATCCATTGAACAAAAGTCATAAATTGTAGACTATAAATCAAAGACTATAAGTAACATCAGAAATATCTTTTCTTTTGTTTAAAAACTTAAATTGTTAGTTGCAAGCATACTGAATTTCCGTACTTCGTAGAAAAAATATTAATCGAGGACATTCTTAATTGAAAGTTCATCGGAAGAATCCTACCATTCGTTTATCAAAAAAAAAAAAACAATTATATGCAATTTATATACAGCAGATTACAAAGATTTATCGTTGCAGAATTATTTTATGCGGGTATTGATACGCACAGGTTTATCGTGCCATGCAGTTCCGTCGCCTAACTGACCCATTTCATTGTATCCCCAGCCCCAAAGTTTTCCCGACTCGTCGATGGCCAGATTGTAATTGTAACCGGCTGAAATGTGTTTAAATTTAGTACCCGATTTTACCTGAACCGGTGTTGACTTATCCAAAGTAGTTCCATCACCAAGCCGCCCGTTTTTATTGTACCCCCAGGTCCAAAGATTCCCTGATTCATCAATTGCTGCAGAATGAACTGATCCGGCATTTACCAATTTGAATTTGGTGTCAGACTTTACCGATACAGGTTCTGTCATGGCTGTTAAATCGCCATTTCCCAACTTTCCATATTCATTGCTTCCCCAGGCCCACAAATTTCCGGATTCATCAACAGCCAGGGTGTGAGAATAATAGGTAGAAACAGACTTGAATTTTATTCCGGCATTAACCTTTGTCGGAGTTGATTTATCTGCTTTGGTTCCATCACCCAACTGACCGGTTTTATTCATTCCCCAAGCCCAAAGATTACCAGCTTCGTCGATGGCCATTGCGTATGTAGTGCACGCCGATACGAACTTAAATTTCAATCCCGGTTTGATATTTACAGGCAATGATTTCTTAGAAGTTGTACCATCGCCTAACTGCCCGTAACCCCAGGCCCACAGCTTTCCCGATTCATCAATGGCCATACTTACAGATGATCCTGCCGAAATGGTTTTAAATTTCGTTCCAATTTTTATCATCACCGGCATATTCCTGTCCTGTGTGGTTCCATCGCCCAACTGGCCGTAATAATTATATCCCCAGGCCCACAAATTGCCAGACTCATCAATTGCCAGGCTGGTATTATATTTCCCGGCTGAAACCGCTTTGAATTTTGTTCCCGGCTTTATTTTCTCCGGAGTGTCTTTTCCATATTTGTCTCCATCACCTAATTGTCCATAAGAATTGGCGCCCCATGTCCACAGATATCCCGATTCATCAATGGCCAGAGAGTGCTCATTACCAGTTGATACATCTTTAAACTTAAACCCGGCTTTAACATTTACGGGTAGCGATTTTCCTGAAGTTGTTCCGTCAGCAAACTGTCCGCTTTCATTCGTTCCCCAACCCCAAAGGTTTCCTGATTCATCAATGGCCATGGTGTGATTGTAGCCGCCTGACACATAGCTGAATTTTGTGCCCGATTTGATATTCACAGGCAACGATTTTTCACAAGTTGTTCCATCGCCTAACTTTCCAAAACCATTAAATCCCCAGGCCCAGAGATTTCCCGATGCATCAATGGCCATGCTGTTGGAAGATCCTGCCGTTATGCTTTTAAATTTTTTCCCTGAATTAATTTGCACCGGACTTGATTTATTGAAATCGCTTCCGTCGCCCAATTGACCGGAGGAATTACTGCCCCAATCCCACAGGTTTTCCGATTCATCAATGGCCATACTGTGCCCAAATCCGGCTGCAACAATTTTGAATTTTGTATCTGACTTTATTTTGGCAGGAGTTGACTTATCTGTAATTGTTCCATTTCCCAACTGTCCATATTTATTGTTTCCCCAGGTCCACAAACTGCCCGACTCATCAATGGCAAGGCTGTGGGCAGTACCTGCTGAAACGGACTTAAACTTTGTTCCTGATTTTATCTTTACCGGAGAGGACCTGTCTGTGGTTGTGCCGTCTCCCAGTTGTCCCTTGTTATTCAATCCCCATGCCCATAAATTTCCAGCTTCATCGATGGCCAGCGTATGCGAATAATAAATTGCGACGGTCTTAAATTTGGTGCCGGCTTTAATCGGTGCAGGAGTGGAGGTATTTCCGGAAATAGTATTATTACCAAGTTGTCCTGAATTATTGGTTCCCCATCCCCATAGATTTCCGGATTCATCAATCGCCATACTGAAATCAAATCCTGCAACCGCGATTTTAAATTTTGTTGCCGGCATAATCTGCACCGGAATATATTTTTCCTGGGTGGTTCCATCGCCTAACTGACCACTGTAATTATATCCCCACGCCCATAAATTTCCCGATTCATCAATGGTTAAGGTATGATAAGCTCCTGCGGAACAGCTCACTATTTTTTGAGAATAAAAATTGCTGGCATTCACAACGAATGCAACCAGAACAATGACAAATAAAACAAACAGCCTCTTCATATATAATTTGTGTAGTGTATTTTTATTTAAACGAAAGTTGTTTTCGGATAGTGTCTGAATTCTAATTTCTTCTGGAATTTTCTAAATGTGAGAAAGATGTAACTCTTTCCATTAATTATATAACACTTCCCAAGATGAAAGGTCACAATTTTGTGAGATTAGTAAAAATCGAATTTTTAAACAAAAAAAAATGAAAAAACTAAAACTATTTGCAATTCTTGCCATAGTGTTGGGTGCATCAATTTCAGGGTGCAAAACTGACAACTATGAGGCCACGGTTGGCGTATGCCCGCTGGTGGTATCTACAATACCCATTGATAAGGCTATCGACGTGCCGCTAAATCAGGTAATTTCGGCAACCTTCAATGAAAAGATGGATCCTGCAACTATCAACCAGGCATCTTTTATTATTCAACAAGGGACAACCACAATCGCCGGAACAGTTGCATACAGCGGAGTAACTGCAACTTTCACCCCTACCAGCCCACTTTTGCCCAATGTACTTTATTCAGGTACAATTAAAACACTGGCAAAAGATTTACTCGGACAATCTTTAATGGAAGACTACAAATGGTCGTTCACTACCATTGCCCAGGTAACTTTATCATCAAATCCAATAGCTGGTGGAACAACTACAGGGGCAGGCACTTTTGCCAAGGGCACTACAGTTACTGTAAATGCCATTCCTAATGCGGGTTATTCGTTTATTAACTGGACATTGAACGGAACTCCTGTTTCAACAACTCCAAGCTACCAGTTCCCAATGGATGGTAACAAAGCGTTGGTTGCAAACTTCTCGTTCCAATTCGCAGTTGTACTGTCATCGAATCCTGCTGAAGGCGGAATCACTACCGGTGCCGGATCATATACTGCAGGCGCCAATGTTACCGTTACTGCAACTCCAAATACCGGATATACATTTGTTAACTGGACAGAAGGTCTGACCATAGCATCAACCGAGGCAAATTATGCGTTTCAGTTAAATGCAAGCAGAAACTTAGTTGCCAATTTCAAGATCAACACCTACACATTAACGGTAGTTGCATTGAATGGAACTGTATTGAAAGTTCCGCTTCAAACAACATACAACCATGGAACTGTAGTGAATCTTACCGCAACTGCAAATACAGGTTATAACTTCACCGGATGGACTGGTGATGCAAATGGCTCTGCAAATGCCACAACAGTTACAATGAATTCGAATAAAAATGTAACCGCGAACTTTGCAATTAATGCTTACACTTTGAATGTAACCGCTGTCAACGGAACCGTTTTGAAAGTTCCAAGCAAGACAACTTACAATAGTGGGGAAATTGTAGTTCTGACTGCAACTCCTGCAACTGGCTATACATTTACAGGTTGGACAGGCGACGCAACAGGTTCAATAAATCCAGTTTCGGTTACCATGAATTCAAATAAAAATGTAACTGCAAACTTTACTGCAATTGTAGCTGATACCTATACTTTAAATGTAACCGCTGTAAACGGAACGGTTTTGAAAGTGCCAAGCAAAACAGCTTACAATAGTGGGGAAATTGTAGTTCTTACTGCAACTCCTGCTACAGGTTACATGTTTACCGGTTGGACCGGAGACGCAACAGGTACAATAAATCCAGTTTCGGTTACCATGAATTCAAATAAAAATGTAACTGCAAACTTTACTGCTGTTGTGCCAGACACCTATACATTAAATGTTATAGCCAACAACGGAACTGTGTTGAAAAATCCTAATTTGGTTTTCTACCCAAGTGGAAGCAATGTTGAACTTACGGCTACGGCCAATCCAGGCTTTACCTTTACAGGTTGGAGTGGCGATGCCAATGGCACCATGAATCCGTTGACTGTTAACATGAACGCGAATAAAAATATCACCGCGAACTTTATTGCTCAAGTTCCAATTGGTCCGGTAGTGAACCTTGGAACAGCGGGTGACTTTTCAATCCTTACAAAATCAGGAATTTCATCAACAGGAATTACTTCAGTTCAAGGCAATATTGGCGTAAGTCCTGCTGCAGCTGCTGCAATAACCGGATTTGGCCTGATCATGGATACCAACGGTCAGACATCGCACACTACGATTGCAACTCATGTAACCGGAAAAGTGTATGCTGCTGATTATGCCCCGCCAACGCCAAGTAAATTGACGGTAGCTGTTTTAGATATGGAAACTGCATACACCACCGCCAATAATCTGGTAACCCCTGCACCTGTTTTGGAAAAAGGAGCTGGAAATCTAAGCGGCCTGACTTTGGCTCCCGGTTTATACAAATGGAGTACCGGAGTATTAATTAACTCAAATTCCAGTGTTACTTTATCTGGTGGAGCAAATGATTCATGGGTATTCCAAATTGCACAGGATCTTACATTATTGACTGGTGCAAAAGTTAATTTGATCGGTGGCGCTCAAGCCAAAAATATTACCTGGGTAGTAGCTGGTCAGGCAGTTCTTGGTACACAAACAGAACTATATGGAACTATCCTGAGTAAAACACTTATTTCCCTTAATACAGGGTCAAAGGTAACCGGAAAGTTATTGGCTCAGACTGCTGTTACACTGAACGCAAGTACTGTTGTTGCACCGTAATAAAATAGTGTCAATCCCCTTCGGGGGATTGACAAAAGCACCAAATATATTTTATAAAAATAATAACATGGAAAATATTATATCAAAAACAAATTTTAAAACGGGATCGCGCATTGCGCGGTTCCCTTTAAGCCTGATTGCAAAAAGTGTTTTTGTTGGCACTTTGATGTTGACTGCAGTTCAGTCGCCACTTCAGGCCCAGGAAACACAGGAGGCTAAGTTTACGAAACCTTCCTGGTGGTTTGGAGCTGCCGGTGGTGCAAACTTTAACTTCTACCGCGGAACCACCCAACAATTGACCAACGATTTTATGATTCCAACAGCTTTTCACGATGGTAATGGAATCGGTCTTTTTGCTTTTCCTGTCATGGAGTTCCATCGTCCGGGATCAATGCTCGGGTTCATGCTTCAGGCCGGATACGAAAGCCGCAGAGCTGCATGGGATCAGGTAAATACTCCCTGTAACTGCCCTGCAGATTTGGAAACCGACCACCTTGCTTACATTACAGTAGAACCAAGCATACGTTTCGCCCCGTTTAAATCAAATTTCTATATTTATGGCGGACCGCGTTTGGCATTCAATGTTGACAAACGTTTCTTATACGAACAGGGAATTAGTCCTGATTATCCAAACGTTCCTGCATTACCTGATAGAAACGGTGTTTTCAGCGATATGAACAAATCGGTCATCTCGATGCAAATCGGCGCCGGATACGACATTTCGCTTTCAGCAGATAACAAACAGAATCAAGCTGTTCTTTCTCCTTTTATCGCCTTCCATCCTTATTTTGGACAGGATCCACGTTCAATCGAATCGTGGAACCTGACAACTGTAAGAGCAGGTATCGCGCTTAAATTCGGACGCGGCAAAAAAATTGCAGCTCCAGAAGAAGTATTTGTACCTGTAGTTGCAGTCGTTGAACCTGATGTTACGTTTGCAGTAAACGCACCTAAAAACGTTCCGGTTGAACGTAGGGTAAGGGAAACATTCCCGCTTCGCAATTATGTATTCTTTAACGAAGGATCTACTGAAATTCCAAGCCGTTATGTATTGCTTCGGAAAGATCAGGTAAAAGATTTCAGGGAAGACCAATTGGAAGTTTTCACTCCAAAAGATTTGGATGGACGCTCGAAACGCCAAATGACAGTTTATTACAATGTGTTGAACATTCTGGGCGACCGTATGGTGAAAAATTCTTCTTCAACAATCACATTGACCGGTTCGTCAATGGAAGGTGTAAATGATGGAAAAGCAATGGCTGAATCGACCAAAAAGTACCTGGTCGATGTATTTGGAATCGCCCCTGCAAGAATCACTACTGTAGGTCGTGTAAAACCTGTCATACCATCGGAACAGCCAGGTGGAAAACTCGAATTGGACCTCCTTCGTGAAGGCGACCGCAGGGTTTCAATCACAAGCGGTTCTCCTGAATTGCTGATGGAATTCCAGAGTGGTCCTGATTCACCGCTGAAACCGGTTGAGATCAATGTTGTTCAGGAAGCGCCGGTTGACAGCTATGTTACCTTCAATGTTGAGGGCGCTGATACCGCATTTACTTCATGGAATCTGGAATTAACCGACAAACAGGGAAAGGTTCAGAAATTTGGACCCTATACCAAAGAATCGGTAAGTATTCCGGGCAAAACCATTTTGGGCACAAATCCTGAAGGTGATTACAAGGTTTCCATGATTGGCCAGACAAAAACTGGCAAGGTTATCAGGAAAGAAACCAATGCACACCTTGTACTTTGGACACCGCCGGTTGCCGAAGAAATGATGAGGTTCAGCATTATTTATGAATTCAACAACTCTGACGCCATCGCTATGTACGACAAGTATCTGACCGAAGTTGTAACTCCGAAGATTCCTAAAAACGGAACTGTTATTATACATGGTCATACCGATATTATCGGTGGCGAAGATGCTAACCTGAAACTCTCATTGGCACGTGCAAATGACGTGAAGGGTATTATGGAAAAAGCACTTGCCAAGGCCAACAGAAAAGATGTTAAATTTGATGTTCGCGGATTTGGTGAAGACGAAAGTTTAGCACCGTTTAACAACAAATTTCCTGAGGAACGTTTTTATAACCGTTCGGTTATCATCGACATCATCCCGGCGAAATAAGTTTTGAGATAAAAATCATTTTATATTTCATTAGGAAAGAGGCTCAAAATGAGCCTCTTTTTTTATTCCCGGAAGGAATTATTATTTTATAGCCCCGGATTTTAATCCGGGAATGAAAAGGAAGATTTGAAAATAAAGTTCCCTCGGAACGATTCATTTTTTCAAAATCGTAAAATCAATAATTTTCAGGTAAATAAATATGATTCGAACCTACGGTTCTCTGTATTGACCGTCTGCCCTTTTGGACGGAATAAATTCCATCCTTACAACACCTGACGAGCCTCCGGCTCTGAAAATACAATGCAAAATATAATAAAACCCATCCATCCGTGCATCTGTGAATTGTGTAATTTAAAGAAATAGTTGTGTAACTCATTCCTGAATCAAAGACCTCAACTTTGCCGGACAATTATTTATAAATGATTTAAACAGAAAAACAAATGAAAACAACACAAATGAAAACAGGAGCAAACCTAATCTTCAGAAAGATATTGTTTGCCTCATTTATTGGACTGCTATTTATGCAATTTACGTCCTGTGATTCGGAAAAAGACAATGAAAAAGCACATCTGAAAGTTCGGATAACTGACGCCCCGGCAAACTATGACGCGGTTATGGTAGATGTGAAGGGTGTAGAAATTATCGGTAATGGCGGAACAATTGTCATGCTAAATGCCAATGCAGGTATCTATAATCTTCTTGATTATTCAAACGGCTTAGATACACTTATCGCATCAGGCGACCTTGAAGCGGGATCAGTTTCGCAAATCAGACTGATTTTGGGACCAAACAATTCGGTGGTGGTTGATGGCGTTGTTTATCCGCTTAGCACACCGAGCGCCGAGCAGTCAGGCTTGAAACTTCAGATTAACCAGACATTTGAAGCAGGCGTGGAATACATTATCCTTCTTGATTTTGATGCAACCCAATCTGTTGTTTCAACAGGCAATGGGGCGTTTAAATTAAAACCTGTTATCAGAACAATTAATTCTGCCATAACCGGTTCAATCAAAGGAAGAATTTCTCCGATCGGCGAAAATGTGGTGGTTACTGCCACATCAAATGGTGTATCATATTCATCGGTAACCAATGCAAACGGAGCGTTTCTAATTTCAGGACTACCTTCAGGAACATATAATATTACTGTAACCCCTGCCCTACCGTTGTTGCCCGTTACCATTGCAGCAAAAACCGTAGTTGTTGGAGTTTCGACCGACCTGGGTATTGTGGTATTTTAATTCGAATCAATCAATTCGCACAAAGTTGCAACAGAATACTGTTTTGCTGCAATAATACAAAGAGGCTGTTCTCATCAGAGTTCAGCCTCTTTTCGTTTTGAGTCTATTTGAAAACCTGTGAATTATGCAATATATGTTAAAAGTTGTGTAACACTTCTGAGTTAAAACTTGCTCAATTTTGCAGCATTATCAATTACTAAAAAAAACATAATGAAAAAATCAATTCAATTTCTTGGATTTCTTGCCCTGATACTTAGCTTGTCGCTGAACTCATGCGGGCCAAGTAAAAAACTTGTGCTTTCGCAGGCAAGGGTAGATAAACTGCAAAAAGACAACGCTGAAAAACAAAGCCAACTGGACAATACCCAGAATCAGCTTGCAGATTGCAACGTTCAGGTAAAAAACCTTAAAAACGAAACCTCCTCACTTCAGGATGAAAATGCTTCGGTACTGAATGATTTGCGGACACTTTCGAAAGAATCAAAAATGACCATTGCCGATCAGGCCAAGCGGTTAAAAGACCTTCAGAATATGATTCAGAATCAGAAAAATGTAATGGACAACCTGAAAAATTCGATTGCCGATGCGCTGATGAAATATAAAAGTGACGAGCTTTCGGTGTACATTAAAGACGGAAACGTATATGTTTCGCTGGCTGAAAAACTGCTGTTCAAATCAGGTTCCGACCTTGTTGACCCAAAAGGAAAAGAAGCGCTCAAAACACTGGCACAGGTACTTTCAAGCACCAAAGACATCACTGTGCTGATTGAAGGTCATACTGACAATGTTCCGATTAAAACCGCAAAATTTAAAGACAACTGGGACTTAAGTACCGCCAGAGCGATCTCTATTGTTCGCATTCTGACCAAAGACAATGGCTTTGACCCGAACCGCATAACCGCATCAGGCCGTGGCGAGTTTTTCCCGGTACAGAGTAACGAAACAACTGAAGGACGCGCAGGCAACCGCAGAACGGAAGTAATTCTTTCGCCTGACATGAACGAACTGTACAAACTTTTATACCAGTAATTCTGTCTGGAAAGTCATCCGATGAATATTTTTGCAAAGAGCATGACTATTTATATTAAGGCAACCAGCTCAATACGAATTCATCGGATGACAATGGTATCGAAAGTGGGAATAATGTAACTCTTTCCTCAAATTGTGTAATACTTTACCCGATTTAAGGGTTCATCTTTGCATTATAAGTTTATCACAGAATTAATACAATAAAAATGAAAGCTATAAAAATCCTTGTTATTGGAGTCCTGTTGTTTTTTGCACAATCAGGTAAGGCTCAGATATCAGTGAATGTTAACCTTGGAGCGCCACCAATGTGGGGTCCTGCCGGATATTCAGATGTTCAGTATTACTACCTGCCCGATGTGGAAGCCTATTATGATGTGCCATCGTCGAAGTTTATCTATTACAGTGGCGGAACATGGGTACATCGTACTTATCTGCCAAGCCGGTATAGAAATTACGATTTATACAATGGGTATAAAGTTGTAATGACCGACTATCGGGGCAACGCTCCTTATGCACATTTCAAGGAGCACAAAGTAAAATATGCCAAAGGGTACAAAGGGCACGCGCAAAAAAGTATCGGGCAAAAGCCTCAGAAAGGAAGCTCTGGTTCAAAAGAATATACCAAAGCCCGCAACGATCAAAATAAGAGTCGCATTGTTGGAAAAAGTTCCGGACACGGCGGTAAAGGCAAGAAGAAATAAAGTAAACAATTATTGAATTTTATTACCAAACTCTAAAATAAAAACAATGAAAACAAGGATTTTAACATTTACATTGCTGTCCCTTCTGATGATTTTTGGGACAAATTTATCAGCTCAAAACCGTACAACCGGAAGCGAAAGCTATGGCGGTACCTTTAACGCAGGTTTGGGTATTGGCGGTTATTACGGTTATTACAACTACGTTGGGCGTTCAATGCCGGTTTTTAGCCTGAACTATGAATTTGATGTGGCCAAAAACTTTACATTGGCTCCCTTTGTCACTTTCTTATCATACAGAAATGATAAATACTATTATCGTGAAACAGTTATGCCATTGGGTGTTAAAGGTTCGTACTATCTGGATCAGGCACTGAATGCAAATTCGAACTGGGATTTTTATATCGCAGGTTCATTGGGATTTACTGTAGTAAACACCAGATGGGATGACGGATACAAAACTTATCCCGGTTATCGTACTGCAAATCCTTTGTTTCTTGATTTGCATTTGGGAGCAGAATATCACCTCAGCAACCACGTTGGATTATTTCTTGATCTTTCAACCGGCGTTTCAACTATTGGCTTGTCATTCAAATAAGAACAGAACAAGCAAAACAGGTATTGTTACTGAACATACCGAAAGCATAAAAAAAAAGTCCCGTGGTTACGGGACTTTTTTTTTATGCTACAATATTGGACAATTGAAAAAAAATAATAGAACGGTAGAGTAGAGCGGGAAGGATAGAAACACCTTCCCTGCCCCCTCATCAAACCGTACGTGCGGTTTTCCCGCATACGGCTTTCCTATAAACTTCTTCAGCAGCTTTCACAAGCGAGCCGGCTGACATGCATATTTTGTGGGGTCTGTCAAACCAAATCTGGTCACCAAAACCTCAAAGGCATTATGTCCGTAAAGCCTGCATTTTCGCTGGCTCTTGCGCCGATAGTAACGGTTTAGACTGTTGTACATGTAATACCGCAGGCTGCGCTTACTCATTGCAGGGTAACTAACCCCTTTTATTTCAAAGTAGTTAAGCCATCCCCGAATGATCGGGTTCAGCCCTGTGGCAACATCCTGTGCTTTACAATGTCCATGGGTCTTTAAGTAATCCTTGACCTTATCCCGGATTTTTTGCTCCGATTTCTTTCCCGGTATGATGTTCCAGTACTTGGAACTCCCACCTGTCAAGGTCTGATCGTAACGTATTGTAAACCCAAGAAAGTTAAAGCTTTCCTTTTTTGCATCTATCTGACGGGTCTTGGTCTCATTGATCATCAGTCCCATCCGATCGAGCAAACTTTTAAGCCTGTCCGTTATTTCTAACGGCAGGGTTCTACCCATCAGCACAAAGTCATCCGCATACCGTACTATCTTAACCCCGTATTTAAAAAACAAACTTTTCGCATTGTTTACTATCCTGTCCAACAGGTGAAAGTAAATATTTGCAAGCAAAGGGGATATGACCCCGCCCTGCGGTGTTCCGGTGCTGTTACTTTTTCCACTCGTGTATTTCCCGTCCTCACAAACCGGAACCTTCAGCCATTTATTAATCAGCTTCAGTATCCTTGGATCGGTTATACGCTCCTTCAATGCTATTTGAAGTTTATCGTGGGGTATCGTATCGAAATACTTGCTCAGGTCGGCATC
The DNA here is from genome assembly GCA_030698405.1 of Bacteroidota bacterium. Classification (GTDB taxonomy): domain Bacteria; phylum Bacteroidota; class Bacteroidia; order Bacteroidales; family Prolixibacteraceae; genus Aquipluma. Next base: position 47,665 of record JAUYMU010000093.1, on the reverse strand, counting down.
GTAAACCTCCGTTTTGCCCTGTTTCAGGTTCTCCTTTATCGCCGTTATCGCATCTTTTGAGCTGCGTTTGGGACGGAAACCGTAAGAACTATCCTCGAAGTCTGCCTCAAATATCGGTTCAAGTATCATCTTACATACTGTCTGGGCTATCCTGTCCCTTACGGTGGGAATACCCAAAGGACGTTCGCCCCCGTTGGCCTTGGGAATCATCACCCGCTTCACGGCCTGTGGTTCATAGAGCTGCTTGCGCAATTCTTCCCCAAGTTCGTTAAGATAGGATTCAACCCCCCGGCTTTCTATATCCGATATGGTTACCCTGTCAACACCCGGAGCTCCTCCGTTGGCCTTGACGCTTTTCCATGCCTGACGTAGCATATAGGGTATGAACATCTTATCGTACAGTACATAAAATTTATAACCACGCTCTTGTTTGGCCTTTTGATATAGTTTCTCCTGCAATGTCAGTACTCTTTCTGCATCTGGTATTTCGCTGCGCCGTCTTTTGAACAACTCACCTTGTACTGGTGCTTCAACGTTTTTCTGATTCATCACTACCAATTCCGTTTAACTTCCATTCTTTGAAACTTTGTTTATAGCAATGCCCCTTCGCTCCTTCCGGTTTTACCTTTCCGGTTATCATCACTACTACGGGCATCTCCGACTCCCTCGACAGACAGTCCGACTAAAACTGTCCCGTTAGGGTCTCCCACGTTCATGCGCTACCTTCGCTCTGCACGCAACATCATACTACTCCGGGTATCTACCAATTTGTATTTTGCCATTAATTCCATTGGTATTGCAGGTTTCATCAAATCCGGGAGATTGACCGATACCATTTATTTAACGAAGCCTAACTGATGCAGCTTACAGAACCGATCCGCCCGAGCTTCACAAAGCTCGTTTCCTAACAGTGTGTCAGGCGATCTTCAACCTGAACGGCTAATTGGGTTGTAAGGCTCTTTCATCCTTATAGGTATTTGATTTATATTAACGCACGCCTCGTGGCGCACCGGATAAAATATGATTTGGCGGATTAAAGCTGATTAATATCCTGACAAGTCTGGATGATTTTCTAAAGAAACGCATAGAAAATTGCACAAAGTTTCATTTGTTTTTTTTTCGCATCCATTCCATCCCGAGCACTCGGGATTGGAATATAAATCCGTTTTCCATCCGCTAAATCCGTGTAAATCCGCGTTCTATTTTTTTGTAGTCCCCGAACAAAATAAAATGTTCCTCAACACATTTTTTAAAGTGCAAAGCTTTGCGAAGTCGCAGTTTGAAAAATTGAATTTGGCAATTTGGATTAGTTTAATGATTTTTGAATCAGTAAATAAACCAAACAATCTGAATTGTGAATACTAAAACCAAAGCCAAAGTTGTTTCAAAGGAATTGCTGATTCCTTTTATCCTGATTACCAGCCTGTTTTCCTTATGGGGATTTGCAAACGACATTACCAACCCGATGGTAGCCGCGTTTAAAACGGTCATGGAGATTTCAACAGCAAAAGCCGCGCTGATACAGTTTGCATTTTACGGCGGATATGCCACCATGGCCATTCCTGCCGCACTGTATGTAAAAAGGTACAGTTACAAAAAAGGAATTCTGGTCGGATTGGGATTGTATGCACTGGGTGCGCTCCTCTTCTACCCTGCCGCAAAGTATGAAGTTTTTGAATTCTTCCTCTTGTCGTTGTACATTTTAACTTTCGGTCTGGCATTTCTGGAAACTACTGCCAATCCATACATTCTTTCGATGGGCGATGAAGAAACTGCTACCCGAAGATTGAACCTTGCCCAGTCGTTTAATCCGATGGGTTCGTTGCTTGGCATGTTTGTGGCTTCCAATTTTATCCTGACTTCGCTTCAATCGGATATTAGAGACGATGCCGGAAAATTGGTTTTTAACACTTTAAGTGAAGCTGAAAAAGTAGGTATTCGCACACACGATCTGGCTGTGATCCGCGATCCATATATCATCCTTGGATTTGTGGTTATCCTGATGTTTCTGGTTATTTACTTTTTTAAGATGCCAAAGCGCAAAGATCCCGATCATACCATTCATGCAATGGATACTTTCAGGCGGCTGATTGCCAATGTGAAATACCGCGAAGGTGTAATCGCGCAGGTTTTTTATGTAGCAGCTCAAATTATGTGCTGGACATTCATTATACAATATGCTGAAAATTTAGGCCTCACAAAAGCAGAGGCACAAAACTACAACATCATAGCAATGGGAATCTTCCTGTCGAGCAGGTTTATCAGTACCATGCTGATGAAATACCTGAATTCAAGGGTACTTTTAACCGCATTTGCAATTGGTGGTTTTGTGCTGACAACGTGCGTTATCCTGATTCAGGGAATGGCCGGTTTGTATTGCCTGATTGGCGTTTCAGCGTTTATGTCGCTCATGTTTCCAACCATCTACGGAATTGCGCTTGAAGGACTTGGCGAAGATGCCACGCTTGGCGCAGCCGGTTTGGTAATGGCCATTGTTGGTGGCGCTTTGATGCCTCCACTGCAAGGCGCAATCATTGATCTCGGAACTGTTGCCGGAATCCCTGCAGTAAACTTCTCGTTCATTTTACCGCTGATTTGTTTCGTGGTAATTGCCATTTATGGCTACCGAACGTTGAAAGTGCATTTATAAATCTTGAGTCTGCTCCGAAAAGTCTTTTATTGCCACAAAGACACAAAGTATCAAAGTTTCACAAAGAATATGTGACTATTAATCAATACTTTGTGAAACTTAGTGTTTTGGTGGCTTAGTGGCATTCTTGATTATTTGACTTAACGGAGTGGGCTCAATCAATCTTTAAACTCAAATCTATGCAAACAGAAATAAAAAGATACTGCAAAACCCTTTCTCTGAAAGACGATCCTCAACTAATTGAAGATTACAAAAAAGTACATGCTCCCGGAGCTGCCTGGCCTGAAATTACGCAGGGAATGCGCGAAGTGGGGATCATCGACATGGAAATTTACATTCTCGGTACACGACTGTTTATGATTATGGATACGGTTCCAGATTTCGATCACGACCGCGCCATGGATCAACTCGCTGGAAAACCGCGGCAAAGCGAGTGGGAAGCTTACGTTTCAAGGTTTCAGCAAACATCAGCCGAAGCAACAGCCGACGAAAAGTGGCAGTTAATGGAGCGCATTTATAAGATGGACAAATAATCTTAAATGGACAATACAAAACTATCGTTAAAACCTTTCGGAAAAACCGGTCTGACTGTTCCGGCAATCATCTACGGAACGAGCTTTATGGGCAATCTTTACCAGGAATTGACTGAAGAGGTGAAACTACAAATCATGCAGCAATGGTTCGAAGTTTCCGAAACAACTCCTATGATTGATTGTGCCGGAAAATACGGTGCCGGACTGGCCCTGGAAGTGATTGGCGCAGGCCTGAAAAAGCTGGGAGTTTACAAAGACGACATCATCATCAGCAATAAACTGGGCTGGTACCGAATTCCATTGACCACCGGCGAACCCACTTTTGAACCCGGCGCCTGGGTGAACCTGAAATACGATGCCGTTCAAAAAATAAGTTACTCCGGAATTTTGGAATGCTGGGAACAGGGCTGTGAGTTGCTGGGCGGATATTACAGGCCGCAGGTGGTTTCGGTACACGATCCTGATGAATATTTGTTCGCCGCAACCGATGCAGCCGAACGAACGAAAAGAGTGAACGACATTCTGGAAGCCTACAAAGCGCTCTTCGAACTGAAAGAAAAAGGCGAAGTAAAAGCCGTTGGAATCGGCGCAAAAGACTGGCTGACGATCAAAGAATTGTACGATCAGGTAAAATTCGACTGGGTGATGTTTGCCAACAAAATCACCATTTACCATCATCCGCCTGAAGTCGTCGAATTTATTGAGCGAATCAATGCTGATGGTGTTGGAATCATCAACTCTGCCATTTTTAATGCCGGGTTTCTCACAGGAGGTGAGTTTTTCGATTACCGGAAAATTAATCCCAATTCGGCTGAAGACCAGAAATTACTGGCATGGCGCAAAACGTTCTTTGCCGTCTGCAAAAAATACGACGTTTCGCCCGGCGATGCCTGTCTGAAGTTTGCCCTGGCAATGCCGCAGGTAAATGCGGTGGCGCTCAACCCAAGCAAACCCGAACGCATCCGCCGCAATGTGGATGTGCTGGCTGCTGATTTACCTTCCGGATTCTGGGAAGAACTGAAAGAGCAAAAAATCATAGGCGAACATTTCAAATACCTGTAAGATGATCATTGATTCACACCATCATTACTGGAAATACAATCCTGTAGAATACGACTGGATTGATGATTCGATGAAAGTTATCCGTACCGATTTTCTTCCTGAAAAACTGGAACAAACCATCCGGGAAGCCGGAATCGACGGGGTTATTTCTGTTCATGCACGCCAATCGGTCGAAGAAACCGACTGGCTGATTGAAATGGCTCATCAAAATAAATTCATGAAAGGCGTGGTCGGCTGGCTTCCTTTGATTCAGTATGATATTGAAACTTATCTTGAAAAATATTCCGGCGAAAAAATTCTGAAAGGACTTCGTCATGTGGTTCAGGGGGAGCCCGATCCGGAATTTATCCTCCGGAATGATTTTAACCGGGGCATTTCGTTACTTAAAAAATATTCGCTCGTTTACGATATCCTGATTGTTGAACGGCAGCTACCAAATACCATCAGGTTTGTCGATCAGCATCCCGATCAGCTTTTTGTGCTCGACCACATTGCCAAGCCGCTCATCAGGAAAAACGAATCGTCCCCGTGGAAAGAGAACATTCAGGAACTGGCAAAACGTGAAAACGTGAGTTGCAAAATTTCAGGAATGGTTACCGAAACCGATTTTACCAACTGGACACCAGAACAACTCCTACCCTATTTCGAGGTCGTTCTGGAAGCATTTGGCCCCGACCGTTTACTTTTTGGCTCCGACTGGCCCGTTTGCCTGGTGGCTACATCCTATAAAAACTGGGCCGATCTGGTCAGGAAAAACATTTCAACCTTTTCAGAAACAGAACAGGCAAAAATAATGGGCGAAAACGCCTTTCGGATTTATGATTTGTGAATGATGATTGATGATTGCCGCTACAGCAATGACCACAAATGACAATTAAATGACTACAAATGACAAAAGAAACCATGAAAGCAATTCAAATAATTACTCCGGAAAATATTCAGATTACTGAACGATCTTTACCGGTTGCAGGAAAAGGCGAAGTGCTGCTGAAAATCAACTATGTCGGGTTTTGCGGTTCCGACCTCAGCACATTTATGGGAAAAAACCCGATGGTGGATTATCCCCGCGTTCCGGGACATGAAATTTCGGCGGTAATTGCCGCTGTTGGCGAAGAAGTTCCGGCAAATTTCAAAACCGGACAAGCAGCTACTGTTGTTCCCTACACCAACTGCGGCCAGTGTTCTTCCTGCCGGAAAGGCCGTTTCAACGCTTGCCGTTACAACCAGACGCTTGGCATTCAGCGCGATGGAGCCATGCAGAAATTCATCACTGTTCCATGGCAAAAACTGATTTCCGATGACCAGCTTTTGGCAAAAGAACTGGCAATGGTCGAGCCGCTGACAGTTGGATTTCATGCCATTGACCGGGGAAGGGTAACCGACATTGATACTGTAATGGTTTTCGGCTGCGGAATGATCGGTTCAGGAGCAATTATTCGTGCTGCTTTGCGCGGTGCAAAAGTGATTGCCGTTGACATCGACGATCAGAAACTGGAACTTGCACGGAAAATCGGAGCGAATTTCTGCATCAATTCAAAAACCACCAACCTGCACGACGCATTGCAGGAAATCACCGGCGGACATGGCCCGGATGTAATTATCGAAGCTGCCGGAAATCCGTTCACCTATCAGGCAGCTTTGGAGGAAGCCGCGTTTGCAGCCCGTGTGGTTTGCATCGGATATGCCAACGACGAGGTCAGTTTTGCCACCAAACTTTGGGTACAGAAAGAAATCGACATTTTGGGTTCCAGAAATGCGACTCCTTCCGACTTTGAAGCAGTTATCAACTACCTGAAACAAGGTAATTTCCCGCTCGACGAAATGATCACCCGCATTATTCAGCCTGAAGACGTAGCTGATACTATTGCTGACTGGGCTGCCAATCCGGGGCAAGTGATGAAAATTCTGGTTCAGTTTTAAAACTCTGCCGAGAAAGTTAAAAACTTATGAATCCGATAATTTACATTTATGTCATTAATAGTCATTGGGTGGTCATTAAGTTGCCATGGAATTACAACAGAATGACAATAAATGACAACAATTAACTGATGCATGATACCAAATAGGTTCGCAAACGGACAATCATTTAAAACTTTAACTTTGAGCGCAGAACATTAAACTATTTCGATATGAGCAGAAATTATTGCCTGATTATGGCCGGAGGCTCCGGAACACGTTTCTGGCCACGCAGCCGCGTTGCAAAACCGAAACAATATCTCAGCCTTTTTGGCGACCAATCGCTTATTCAGGAGTCGGTACAGCGGTTCGCAAATTTTATTCCTGAAGATTGTATTTACGTTGTTTCAGCTAAAAGTCAAAAGGAAGTATTGGAATCGCAAACGACCAATTTGCCGAAACAGAACATGATATATGAGCCTGTCGGTAAAAATACACTTCCGGCAATTGGTCTGGCTGCATTGTTTATTGCTGAAAAAGATCCTGAAGGAATCCTGATCGTTTCGCCTTCTGATCATCTTATTCAGAATTTCGAACTATTCAGGCAAACCATCGAATCGGCAGTTTTGATTGCAGATAAAAAAGATGGAATTGTAACCATCGGAATCACGCCGAAATTTCCGGCGACCGGCTACGGATATGTGCAAACTGCAGGCGAAATTCAAATTGGTCAGGCCATTAAATCGTTTGCGGTAAACCAGTTTGTCGAAAAACCCAACGTGGAAGTCGCAACCGGCTATCTGAAAGATGGCGGATTCTTCTGGAACAGCGGCATCTTCATTTTCAAAGTTTCCGTTTTTCTTGAATCGGTTCAAAAATATGCTCCTGAATTGTATGCCGATTTGATGCAAATAAAGGAACACATCGGCACCGATACCTATGAAGAAGCTGTCGATCGGATTTACAATGAGGTAAAATCCATTTCAATCGACTACGGAATTCTGGAAAAAGCATCGAATGTATTTCTGGTTCAGGGCGACTTTGTCTGGAACGATTTGGGGAGCTGGGAAGAAGTTTACAAATACGACAAAAAAGATGAAAACCAGAATGCCCAGGTTGGGGAAGTAGTTTTTCTCGATAGCAAAAATTCTTATGTATATGCGCCGAACAGTCTGGTTGCAGTAGTTGGACTGGACGATGTAATTGTTGTTCAGGAAGGTGATACCATTCTGGTTTGCAAACGCGACCGTGCTGAAGACATCAAAGCAGTAGTGGGCGAAATCACAAAACGCAAATTGGATCAGTACCTATAATAATAGTAATATGAAACGCCGGGATCTTTTAAAATCAGCCGCAGCAATTGCTGTAACCCCATTTCTCACACAATGGGCTCTGGCTAATTCTGCTTCAGGAAAAACGAATTTAATGGTTCAACCGGATAAAAAACCGACTGCGATACCACGTTTTGGTGATGGCCGCGACTGGTTTTTTGACCATCGCTACGGAATGTTTGTGCATTGGGGATTGTATTCCATTCCCGGATGGCACGAGCAGCATCAATGGCGTGGCAGGGTTTCGCGCGACGAATATATAAAACTGGCTACTCAGTGGAACCCGACAAAATTTAATCCTGAACAATGGCTCGATCTGATGGAAGAGGCCGGAATGAAATACATCACCATCACCACCAAGCACCACGACGGATTTTGCCTGTGGGATACCAAACAAACCAGGTTTAACACGATGAACACTCCATATAAAAAGGATGTGATCGGAATGTTGTCGGATGCCTGCCACAAGCGCAAAATACCGCTTTGCCTGTATTATTCGATCGCCGACTGGAACCAGCCCAACTATCCGAATCAGGGCCGGCACCACGAACTTCCGCCTCAGCCGCAGGATTCGCCCGACTGGGACAAGTACATGGTATTCCTGAAAGAACAGGTTCGCGAACTTTGTACCAACTACGGCAAGATTCACGGATTCTGGTGGGACATGAATGTGCCGGTTTACAAAGACACTTCGGTAAATGCGATGATCAGGAAACTACAACCCGAAGCGGTGATCAATAACCGTGGATTTGACGAAGGCGATTTCGGCACTCCCGAACGCGATTACGACAATGCGGCAGCCGAAGCAAAAGGTTTTTCAACACTGGTAGAAGCTTGTCAGTCGGTTGGCATGGAAAGCTGGGGATACAAAAAAGACGAAGATTTTTACACCGACCGGCACCTGATCAGCAGCATCGATCGTTATCTGGCGCGTGATGCAAATTATTTACTGAATGTTGGTCCAACAGAAGAAGGAATTATTCCGGCAGAAGCAGCAGATATACTGAAACGGATTGGAAAATGGAAAAAATCGGTGGACGAATCGTATCAGCAGGTACAAACTGATTCGGAATTGGTAAGCGCTTCAGGAGTTCTAATCACCAAACGTGACAATACATTATATATACACCTGAACAAAGTACCGGTTGGCAATGGCATCAAACTGAAACCCATCAATGCTCTTCCGGTAAAAGCAACCTTATTAAATACCGGTAAAAGCATCGACTTTGCTGTAAACTTATGCCCGAGTGACCATGCCACACAGCAACCTTATCTGCGGTTACGCAATCTGCCAGCCAACGAATTGACCAACACCGTTCTGGTAGCAAAACTGGAATTCGACCAACCGCTGGATAAAATCATTCAGGCTAAAAATACGGAGACTAACATTGAACTGACCAAATAATAAAAACAACCTTATTATGAAAACCAAAATTCAAAAATCTATTTACCTGGCACTACTGCTATCATCTTTCAATATTGTGCCATGCAGCCAGCTTTTTTCGCAGAAGTTTGAACCAACCATGGATTCATTCAGTCAATACAAATATCCTGAATGGTTCCGCGATGCCAAATTCGGAATATGGGCGCATTGGGGACCGCAGGCTGTGCCGCGGCAGGGTGACTGGTACGCACGTAAAATGTATGAATCTGACATTGTTGATCGCAAAACCTATCAACCCACCGGTAAGTCGAGCAGAGAATACCTTTATCATGTGGAACATTACGGACATCCTTCAAAATTCGGATACAAAGACATTATTCCTCTCTGGAAAGCTGAACACTGGAATCCGGAACAACTGATGGCTCTCTATAAAAAGGTTGGCGCCAAATATTTTGTCAGCATGGCAACTCACCACGATAATTTTTTCCTGTGGAATTCAAAAATTCACAAATGGAATTCCGTGAATATGGGACCAAAGAAAGATGTGGTGGGCCTTTGGCAAAAAGCAGCTAAAAAAGAAGGATTGCGATTTGGCGTTTCAGAACATCTGGGCGCCAGCTACACCTGGTTTCAGCCCAGCCGTGGCGCCGACAAAACCGGTCCGATGGCCGGTGTCCCTTACGATGGAAACAATCCTGAATTTGAAGATCTGTATCACAAAAAAACTGCTCCTGACGATAAGGACTGGCTGACAAAAGATCCTGACAACCAACAAAACTGGCTGTCGTGCATCACCGAACTGATTGACATGTACCAGCCCGACCTGCTTTATTCTGACAGTGAATTGCCATTCGGCGAAGTTGGCCGCACAATGCTGGCCCATTATTATAACCAGGATATCGACAAAAACAAAGGCAAACTCGAAGCAGTTTACAATAGCAAAGTTCATCCCTCAATGGGCCGCTGGGTGCAGGATCTTGAACGTGGTGCAATGGATTCGATCAATCCTTTCCCCTGGCAAACCGACACATCAATTGGAGACTGGTATTACCGCACCGGACAAAAATACATGTCCGGGACCCAGGTGATTCAAATGCTTATTGATATTGTCAGTAAAAACGGAAATCTGCTCCTCAATGTTGTTCAAACTCCTGAAGGCGACCTGGAGCATGATGTAATTACCATTTTGGATGATATTGCCAAATGGATACCTGCCAACGGTGAGGGTATTTATAGCACCCGCCCCTGGAAAATTTATGGCGAAGGGCCTTCAACGGTAAAACAACAGGAAAAAGGACACTTTGGAGGTGTGAAAGACGTCAGGCCTTATGAACCTGCTGATATACGATTTACAACAAAAGACAAAGCCCTGTATGCTTTTTGCATGCAAGCTTCTGCCGACGACTTCCGAATCCTTTCTTTGGGCAAAAATTCAAAAGTCTCCACACAAAAAGTAGCTTCCATTAAAATGCTTGGAAGTGCAGAGAAAATCAAATGGAATCAGGAAAATGAAGCGCTGGTTATTACCAAACCTTCAAAATTGCCCAATTGGCAGGTGATCGGATTTAAAATTGAATTTCAGAAATAATTACAAAAGGAATAAAACTTAGACTTTTGTCTTTTAATTAAAACTCAAAAGAATCCGGAGAATTCACAGACGTTCTCCGGATTTTTCTATTCACAGCTGTTCGTGGGCGTTTGAAATACTGACGAAAGTCAACTAATGTTGTTAAACATTCATTTGCGCTGCCTTATATCACACATTGTCAGCTATATAAATATTTATTTGTTTTTACTGAATCGGGATATCCAACACGTGAATGTCATAACTTTGGCTATTATTATTAAAAATTAAAGCACTTATGAAAGCAGAAATAAATGAATTTTTGGAGGCTCTGAAAGTCCGCACTCCAGGGGAACGCGAGTTTCATCAGGCAGTTCAGGAAGTGGTGGAATCGGTCTGGGATGTTTACCAGAAAAATCCGCGATACAAAAAAGCTAAAATTCTGGAACGAATTGTCGAACCGGAACGCACCATTATTTTCCGTGTTCCATGGATCGACGACAGAGGCGAAGTTCAGGTCAACCGTGGATTCAGGGTTGAATTCAATTCGGCCATTGGCCCTTACAAAGGTGGGTTGCGTTTTCACCCGACTGTAACATTGAGTGTGCTGAAATTTCTGGGATTTGAACAAACATTTAAAAATAGCCTGACCACACTTCCGATGGGCGGAGGAAAAGGCGGATCTGATTTCAGCACCAAAGGCAAGTCTGACAACGAAATCATGCGTTTCTGCCAGTCGTTTATGAGTGAACTTTACCGTCACATTGGTCCGAATACCGATGTTCCGGCAGGGGATATCGGCGTTGGTGGACGCGAAATCGGGTTTCTTTTTGGTCAGTACAAACGGCTCAAAAATGAATTTACCGGTGTTTTAACCGGAAAAGGAATTGGCTGGGGCGGAAGTTTGATACGTCCGGAAGCAACCGGTTTCGGAGCTGTTTATTTCGTTCAGCACATGCTCACAACACTTGGGAAAGAAGTTGAAGGAAAAACATTCAGCGTTTCCGGTTTTGGAAATGTTGCATGGGGAGCTATCACGAAAATAAACGAACTGGGCGGAAAAGTGGTTACCATTTCAGGCCCTGACGGATATATTTATGATGCCGACGGTATCAAAGGTGATAAAGTGGACTATTTGCTCGAACTTCGGGCGTCAAACAACGATGTAGTTCAGCCTTATGCCGAAGAATTTGGCGCTCAGTTTATTGCCGGTAAGAAACCATGGGAATGTGCTGTCGATATCGCCATCCCCTGTGCCTGCGAAAATGAAGTCAATCTGGAAGATGCCAAACTTCTGGTCAAAAACGGATGCTTCCTTGTTGCCGAAACCTCGAACATGGGTTGTACCTCCGAAGCTGTAACTTACCTGACCGAAGCAATTACTTTTGCCCCTGGGAAAGCCGTAAATGCCGGCGGAGTGGCTGTTTCAGGATTGGAAATGTCGCAAAATTCCATTCGGATGAACTGGCCAAAAGAAGAAGTTGATATGTACCTGCACCGGATTATGAAAGAAATTCATGATACTTGTGTGAAATATGGTAAAAACGGAGATAAAGTAAACTATGTCGTTGGTGCCAATATTGGCGGCTTTGTAAAAGTGGCCGATGCCATGCTCGCTCAGGGTGTCGTTTAATCAATCAATTCAGTATAAATTCTGCAGTGTCAGGCAATTCAATTTTGAAAATTATTGCCTGACACCTTTTTTTGTATTTGCATCAGGTTTATTGTTGCATATTGCACAAACCAATTTATCGAACGCTGACAATCCGACCACAGAATCGGCCCTGAAACAAAATAAATTCTTCATCAGACACAATAAAATAATATTCGCTTCATATTCAGGTGACTAATTTTCTCTTATTTTGGTCAAATTTTGCGAAAAATGTTGATTGATACCCATTCTCATATTTATTCAACCGACTTCATTCACGACCGTGATGAAATCATTCAGCGGGCTTATTCCAACGATGTCAGGAAAATTATACTTCCCAATATTGACAGTTCGTCGGTAAAGAACCTGCTCGATATGGTTGACAACTATCCGCACATTTGTATTCCGCTGATGGGTCTTCATCCAACTTCGGTGAATCACGATTATCAGGAAGAATTACAGGTGGTTGAATACTGGCTGAAAAAACGAAAATTTTATGGTATTGGCGAAATTGGGATCGATTTATACTGGGAAACCTCTTTTTTGGAAGAACAAACCCACGCATTCCGTTTTCAACTTAATCTCGCCCGCGAATATCAGTTGCCGGTTGTGATCCATGTCCGCGATTCTTTTGAGCAGGTATATAATGTATTGCTTGAAGAAAAAGATAAAAACCTGACAGGGGTATTTCATAGTTTCTCCGGCACAATTGAACAGGCACAATTGGTTATTGATCTGGGTTTTAAAATTGGTGTCAACGGAATTATCACCTTTAAAAAAAGTGGATTGGACGAGATAATCAGCAAAATAGATCCATCAAACCTTTTACTGGAAACCGATTCGCCATATTTAACACCTGTTCCTTTTCGGGGGAAACGAAATGAAAGTTCCTATCTTGTACATATTGCGCAAAAAATTGCCGATCTTCACCAATTGACAGTTGGTGAAATTGCAAAAATAACCACCGAAAACGCCCGCAAACTATTTGGAATTTAAATATCCATCAGTCAATAAGCATATTACAAAGTGGAAAACAAGCCGTCAATTCTCATTATGTATACCGGTGGCACCATCGGAATGGTTCAAAAGTCAACCAACGGCATGCTCGTTCCGGTTAAATTTGACGAGATTCAGGAAGAAGTTCCGGATCTCAACCGTTTGGGATACAATCTTCAGGTGGTTACATTCACACCTCCCATCGATTCATCAAACATGACCCCGGCCATCTGGGTGAAAATTGCAAACACCATTGAACGCAATTACAGCAAATACGATGGATTTGTAATTTTGCACGGCACCGACACCATGGCATACACTGCTTCGGCACTAAGCTACATGTTTGAAAATCTGGACAAACCAATTGTTTTGACAGGATCACAACTTCCGATTGGAATCTTGAGGACTGACGGAAAGGAAAACCTGATAACCTCAATTCAAATTGCAGCCGCCAAAAAAAACGGCAAAGCCATTGTTCCTGAAGTCTGCGTATATTTCAATTCAAAACTATTTAGGGGCAACCGGATTTCGAAACGTCATGCCGATGATTTTAGTGCTTTTTCATCCGTTAATTATCCTCCTCTGGCAAACGCCGGAGTTGAAATAATATATTTTCAGGAGAATATTCACCGTTCAGTGCTCAAAGGAATACTGAAAGTGAGGACTCATTTTGATGAAAATGTGGTCATCCTGAAAATTTTTCCGGGTATCGGACGAATGGTTTTTGAAAATATACTGAACATTCCAGCCTTGAAAGGAGTCGTACTGGAATCATTTGGTTCAGGCAATATTCCGACTTCCCGATGGATGATCAGCCAGATAAAAAATGCAATTAAACGAAAAATAATATTCCTTAATATCACTCAATGTCAGGGCGGTGCAGTCAAAATGGGTCAATATGAAACAAGTTCTGAGCTGCTAAATGCAGGAGTAGTAAGTGGCAGGGATATGACCACAGAAGCGGCTATAACCAAGCTGATGTTCCTGCTGGGACAAGGATTGGAACATGAAGAAATCAAGATCCATTTAAATAAAAGTTTGATTGGAGAAATTAGTGAATAGCTTTTATTGTTGTTGTATTTTTTTTCGTAATTTGCAGCCCTGAAAAATAGAGTGCCAGAAGAGTATTGGAGAGATGCAGGAGCGGCTTAACTGGCACGCCTGGAAAGCGTGTGTACCTCAAAAGGGTACCGAGGGTTCGAATCCCTCTCTCTCCGCTTTCAACAATTAGTTCTTATTTATATTGAAATTATTTTAGGTTCATTTCCCGTTTACAATAAACACATAATCAAACATTTAGGCTGAATAATTAAAGAATATCAATAAATACAACTTAAAAATTCAGAAGATTTACTAATTAAAATTTAAAACCAAGATGAAAAAACTATTTGCGTTAATAGCAGTTCTATGTATGCTGTTTGTTACAGCATCAACCAGTGTAGTCGCTCAGGACAATGCAGCCCCGGCAGCAACCGAGGTAGAAAAAGCTAAGCCAGCAGCTCCGGCTGTAGTTGCTGATCCGGAAGAAAAAGCAGCAGTTCAGGCAGAAGGAGGAAAATCACTACACAGTGCTTTGAAACAGAAATTTATTGAAGGGGGCCCGGGCTTCATGTCTTCAATTCTTGTTGCTCTGATTTTAGGTCTTGCCCTTTCTATTGAAAGAGTTGTTTATCTGAACCTTGCTACCAGCAACAACAAAAAATTACTTATTAAGATTGAAGATGCATTGAACACTGGTGGTATCGAAGCTGCAAAAGAAGTTTGCCGTAACGAACGCGGACCAGTTGCAAGTATTTTCTATCAGGGATTAGACCGATCGCACGAAGGATTGGATGTGGTTGAAAAAACAGTTGTTGCCTATGGTGGCGTTCAGGCTGGCCTACTTGAAAAAGGTTTAAGCTGGATCGCTCTTTTTATCGCTCTTGGACCAATGCTTGGCTTCATGGGAACAGTAATCGGTATGATCGGCGCTTTCGATGCTATCGAGGTTGCAGGTGACATCAGTCCTACACTGGTTGCCGGTGGTATCAAGATCGCTTTGATCACAACTGTATTCGGACTTATTGTTGCGATGATTCTTCAGGTATTCTACAACTACTGTGTATCTAAAATTGACAGTATTGTTAACAGCATGGAAGATGCTTCTATTTCATTGATTGACATCCTGGTAAAATACAATTCTAAAAAATAAATAACCCTATGAAATTTGCTAAAATAACAACAATAATGTTATGGGTATTTCTGGGCATTACTGTATTTCTTGTAATTTCGCTGTTATCCAACCTTAACGAAAATGTCTCAGATGCAGGAATGGACACCTGGGTTAACGCGAATTTATTCTGGGCATATATTCTGTTCGGAGGAGCCATTGCTGTTGCGTTAATATTGGAATTTGCAAACACTATCACCGACAAAAAAGCAACAAAAAGTGCACTTATTGGTATTGCATTTTTAGGTTCGGTAGTTTTAATTGCCTATTTGTTTTCTGACAGCAGCATTCCAAAATTCTATGGAGTTGAAAAATTCATTGAATCCGGAGATTTAACTCCCAATGTATCAAAATGGATTGGAACCGGTCTGATTGCTACATACATTTTGAGCGGACTTGCTGTAATCGGGATTATCTGGTCTTCCATATCCAGTATTTTTAGATAACCAACGGTTTTAAAATCGCAGAAAAAAAAACGATATGAGAAAAACACCTGATATACCTTCTGCATCAATGGCTGACATTGCTTTCATGTTGCTTATCTTCTTTCTGGTTGCTACAACCATGGACGTTGATAGCGGATTGGAGCGTGTATTGCCACAAATGCCACCTGAAGTACAGGAAGATACGCCTCCAATTAAAGAACGAAATGTTTTTTCAGTTCTTCTGGATCAATATGACCGTTTGATGGTTGAAGGTGAAATTATGCGGGTTGAAGATCTTCGGGACAAGGCCAAAGAATTCATGACAAATCCACGCAGCCTCGAAAC
The DNA here is from genome assembly GCA_030698405.1 of Bacteroidota bacterium. Taxonomy (GTDB): domain Bacteria; phylum Bacteroidota; class Bacteroidia; order Bacteroidales; family Prolixibacteraceae; genus Aquipluma. The sequence goes on along the minus strand of JAUYMU010000093.1, from coordinate 31,619 downwards.
TTTGCCCGAAACGAAATTGACAGAAATTCCGTTAATAGGTAACGTTGAGGTAACAAAAGGGGTAATTTCACTAAGAAATGACCATGGCACTCAATACGGAATGTACATCGCTGTACAAAATGAATTGGTAGCAGCTATAAATGAATTAAGAGATGATTTGTGTACACAGAAATTTGGCAAAAACTACGCTAATTGTACCAGCGAACAAAGAGAAGCCATCCGTGCGGCAATTCCGTCGAGAATCTCAGAAGCTGAACCTAAAACAGTAGGAGGGAAGAAATAGTTATGTCAAAATTTAGAAAAAGTAATGCTAAAGAAACGCCTGCAGTATCAACTGCATCGTTGCCCGACATCGTTTTCATGCTACTTTTCTTCTTCATGGTAACAACCACGATGAGAGAAGTAACGATGAAAGTTAGAACAACCTTGCCTACGGCTACCGAACTTACGAAACTGGAAAAAAAATCATTGGTTAGCTACATCTATGTAGGCCCGCCACAGAAACAATACGTCAAATTCTTCGGTACTGAACCTCGTATTCAGTTAAACGATGTGTTTGCAAAAGTTTCTGATATTCCTGATTTTATTCTTGCTGAACGTGCTGCCAGAGATGAAGCTGAAATTCCTTACATGATTACTTCATTAAAAGTTGACGAATACACAAAAATGCAAATCGTTGGTGAGATTAAATTGGAATTGCGTAAAGCTGCGGCTTTGCGAATTAACTATTCATCGCGTATGCCGAAAGAAAAAAAATAGAAAAGAAACATTTTTATTTATAAAGGGAAGTCAATATTGGCTTCCCTTTATTTTTGCCTGTTACCAAAACTTTTAAACTGAAAGTAATCTCAATATAATCAACAGTTTCCAAACCCCGGAATACTTTGCAGGTAGTTTAAAAATGTGTTCCTTTGTACCGTTACAATTTATTCGTTTTATGAAATTTGATGATTACCGCATTTCTCCTGAAATAAAGAGAAACCTCTCGGATTCAGGCTTTCGCCGCCCCACCGATATTCAATACAAAGCCATCACCCCAATTCTAAAAGGTGATGACGTACTGGCGATTGCCCAAACCGGTACCGGAAAAACTGCTGCATTTGCCATTCCTGTCATCGACATTATCCATCAACTGAAAAGCAGCAGCCGAAGCGACTATATTTACTGTCTGGTGATGGTTCCAACACGTGAATTAGCCTTGCAGATCACCGAAGTTTTCCAAACACTGGGACAACATACGAGAGTTAAAACAGCCTGCGTATTTGGCGGCATTGATCAGGATCCACAGATTTCAACATTAAAACATGGAATTGATATTCTGGTGGCAACACCCGGCCGGATGTTTGATCTGGTCAGCCAGGGGCACGTTCTCCTCGACAAATTACAAATCCTTATACTTGATGAAGCCGACCACATGCTGGCGCTCGGTTTCATTAAAGACATCAGGCAATTGATTCACAATCTACCCAAAAACAGGCAAACCCTTTTCTTTTCGGCAACCATCAATCCTGAAATCAAAGAATTGGCTTATTCGCTGGTAACAAATCCAATCAGGATAGAAATTTCACCCAAAAATCCGGTTGCTAAAAATGTTACTCATTCAGTAGCAATGATTGATATGGATGACAAACGCTTTTTTCTGGAACGATTGGTGAAGGAAAAACCTGATTCAAAGATTCTGGTTTTTGTCAGAACCAAAGTAAGGGCAGAAAGGGTATTCAAAGCAATGGAAAGGGTGGAGATAAAAAGCCTGACCATTCATGGCGACAAAGAACAAAAAGACCGGATTGATGTTTTGAACAGATTCAAGACTGGCGATGTGAAGGTTTTAATTGCCACCGATGTAAGCGCAAGGGGAATTGATATTCCGGATGTTGACTACGTTATTAATTACGATTTGCCTGAAGTTGCTGAAAACTACGTTCACCGCGTTGGAAGAACCGGACGTGGTGTAAAAAAAGGGTTGGCAGTATCGTTTTGCAGTCCTGAAGAAAAACCTGTTCTGGATGAAATAGAAACTTTCCTCGACCAGAAAGTAAAAGTCCTGATCATTGACAAGGAAGAATATACTGCAACCGTTGATCTTTCTGAAGATAATCCGAACGATTGGAAATCATTGATGGCTGAAGAAGCGAAAATAAAACCAAAACCAATCAGGAAGAAAAAGAAAAAATAAAAGGGAAATCCCTGAAATTAAAAAAGCGTTCTGATATTTTTCCAGGACGCTTTTTTAATGCATTGTGTTCTTTATTCTGCCGCGACTTCGACCATTTGCCGAACCTTACTTCCTGGGTAAACTTTAAGAGCTTCTTCCAGAATTTTCAGCGAAATGGCCAAATCTTCCTTTTTCAGGACGTAGGCGATCCGGACTTCATCTTTTCCGTAGCCTGGCGTTGTGTAGAACCCTGAAGCAGGCGCCATAAAGATAGTTTGATTTTCGTATTCGAAATCGCTCAGCAACCAGGCACAAAATACATCGGCATCGTCAACCGGAAGGCGGGCAACCGTGTAAAATGCTCCCATCGGTATCGGTGAATAAACGCCGTTAATGCGGTTCAGCCCATCGATCAGGAATTTACGACGCTCAACATACTCGTCGTAGATGTCGTGCATGTATTCCTGGTTGTTTTCGAGTGAAGCTTCGGCGGCAATTTGTCCGATCAGCGGTGGGCTCAACCGTGCCTGACAAAACTTCATTACATTTTTCTTCAGGGCTTTGTTCTTGGTAATCAAGGCGCCAATTCGCAAGCCACATTCACTGTATCTTTTCGAAACAGAGTCGATCAACACTACATTTTGCTCAATTCCTTTTAGGTGAAAAGCTGAAATGTATGGAGCTCCGGTGTAGCAGAATTCGCGGTAAACCTCATCTGAAAAAAGGTACAAATCGTATTTTTTAACCATGTCACGTATCTGGCTCATTTCTGTACGGTTATACAAATATCCGGTCGGATTATTCGGGTTGCAGATTAAAATCCCCTTTGTGCGCGGAGTAATCAGTTTTTCAAATTCCGCAACTGGAGGCAAGGCAAAACCTTCGTCAATCTTTGATGGAATTGATTTGATGACCGCGCCGGCCAGAATGGCAAACGCTGTATAGTTGGCATAAGCCGGTTCAGGAACGATGATTTCATCGCCCGGATCCAAACATGCAAGAAATGCAAAGGTAACCGCTTCGGAACCCCCGGTGGTAATGATAATATCATCGGCAGAAACATCAATTTTAAAAGAATGGTAGTACACCGCGAGCTTTTCGCGGAATGATTTTATTCCTTCACTTGGAGAATACTCCAGAATTTTCCGGTCGATGTTCCGGATGGCGTCAATCGCATTTTGAGGCGCCGGCAAATCCGGTTGCCCGATATTCAGATGAAACACTTTTCTTCCCTTTTCCTTTGCTTTGTCAGCCAAAGGAACCAACTTCCGTATGGGCGAATCCGGCATCAAATTACCGCGTTCCGATGTATTTGGCATGTTGTATAAAATATTAACAATGAGGCGGCAAATATACGATTATCAATTCTAAATAAAAATTTTAGATTTTGGTTTAATGTGAAATCTTAACAGCACAATAACTTTCATTTTAATAGTTTCGGGAAGCAAAATGTGAGTTATGCATATAATCTGTATGACAGATCGTTGAGAGTGCCTAAATTCATTGTCTTTTATCATGTTTTCCGATGGACGGATCGCCTAATTTTGAGGCCTTCGAAAACAATAAAAAAAAACTACGACGATGATTATAGGAGTTCCAAAAGAAATTAAAAACAACGAAAACAGGGTTGCCTTAACACCGGCTGGTGCAGCCGAAATGGTTAAAAATGGTCATACTGTTTATGTGCAGGCAACTGCCGGTATGGGAAGCGGATTTACTGATGATGATTACATTCATGCACATGCAACAATTCTTCCGACCATCGAAGAAGTGTATGCCATTGCTGAAATGATCATCAAAGTGAAAGAACCGATCGAGTCGGAATACAAACTGATCAAGAAAGGTCAGATTTTATTTACGTATTTCCATTTTGCATCAGGAGAGCCGTTAACAATGGCGATGCTGGAAAACAAATCAATCTGTTTGGCTTACGAAACTGTAGAAATGACGGATCGCTCTTTGCCATTGTTAATTCCGATGTCGGAAGTGGCCGGACGTATGTCGATTCAGGAAGGCGCCAAATACCTTGAAAAAACTTATGGCGGATATGGTGTTTTGCTGGGCGGTGTTCCCGGAGTGCCTCCTGCAAAAGTGCTGATTATTGGCGGTGGAATTGTTGGAACCGAAGCTGCTAAAATGGCCGGAGGTTTGGGCGCTGATGTTACCATTATTGATTTAAGCCTGAAACGCTTGCGTTACCTCGACGATATTATGCCAGCCAATGTAAAAACAATGATGAGCAACGAATACAACATTCGCGAAATGGTTCAGCATTCGGATGTAATTATTGGTGCAGTGCTTATTCCCGGAGCGGTTGCGCCAAAACTGGTTACCCGCGATATGCTCTCAACCATGAGACCGGGAACGGTATTGGTTGACGTGGCTGTTGACCAGGGCGGATGTTTCGAAACTACCGTACCTACCACCCACGATCATCCTACTTTTGTGATCGACCATGTGATTCACTATTGTGTTGCCAATATGCCCGGAGCTGTGCCACGCACTTCGACCCTTGCACTTACCAACGCAACACTGCCTTATGCTTTGGACATCGCCAACAAGGGATGGAAAAAAGCCTGCATCGACAGTGAACCTTTGAGAAAAGGCTTGAATGTTGTGGATGGCAAAGTTGTTTACCAAGGCGTTGCCGATGCCTTTGGGTTGCCATATCAGGACGTACAGACGGTGTTGTAAATCCTGAAAAACTTTTTATAATTTGTGTGAGGCTGGAACATTCAATTCCGGCCTTTTTTTATGATGTTGTTTGGCGAATATGAAGGTGACTTAATTTAAGAAATTCAATTGAATGTTGATTATTATCCACAATATTTATACTTTTGCTGAAAATAAACAACATTTAGTATGCACACGAAAAAATACATATTGCTGCCAAAGTTCCGGGAAGTAATCGAACAGTTGGGTGAAAACATCAAACTTGCAAGAAAAAGACGCAAGTTAACAACCATTCAGGTAGCCGAAAGAGCAGGAATAGATCGAAGCACTTTGTACCAAATCGAAAAAGGGAATCCCAGCGTTTCGATGGGTGCATATTTCAATGTACTCAGGGTTTTGGGGCTTCATGAAGATTTCCTGAAATTAGCTGCCGACGATGAGTTTGGGAGAAAATTGCAGGATTTGAGCTTAATCGGAAAATCATAGACCATGGCAGACAAAACTGACATTTGGGTTTATGCACATTGGAAAGGAATGCTGCAACCCCGGTGCATTGGGATTCTTTCAGCACAACAGGCTAAGGGTCGGAAAGCGTTTAGTTTTTCGTATGATAAAGATTGGATTGCATCATCAGAACAGTTGTTGCTGGATCCTGACATTGCATGGTTTAGTGGGCAACAATATCCAAACGGAAAGGAAAATTTCGGAGTTTTCCTCGACTCAATGCCTGATACCTGGGGGCGAACGCTGATGAAACGCAGGGCTGTTCTTTATGCCACTGAGCTAAAGAAACCGGCTCCGGTACTTTATGATGTTGATTTTCTATTGGGTGTGCACGATATAAGCAGGATGGGTGCGTTACGGTTTAAGTTGAATCCGGAAGGTGCATTTTTGGACAATGATCCGGTATCGCCTACTCCACCTTGGGCAACCATACGCGAATTGCAATACGCTGCAGAATTGATTGAATCGAATGCAGATACGGAAGAAGTAAGAAAATGGTTGGCTATGCTAATGGCTCCAGGTTCTTCGTTAGGTGGCGCTCGCCCCAAAGCCAATATAATCGACGAGAGTAATCAGCTTTGGATTGCGAAATTTCCCTCAAAAAACGATGCCATAGATAAAGCTGTGTGGGAATTTTTGGCATATAAGCTGGCCAAAGATGCCGGTATTGAAATGGCAGAATGTAAACTGGAAAACATTACCGGACGGTACCATACTTTTTTTACTAAGCGTTTCGACAGGGAAAAAGCAGAGCGAATTCACTTTGCTTCTGCGATGACCATGACCGGTAAAACTGAAGAATTGATTCGGGACAATGTTCCATCATATCTGGAAATTGCAGAGTTTATCCAGTTTTCTGGATGCCAGGTGGATAACGATTTGGAACAACTTTGGAGACGAATTGTCTTTAATATTTTGATTTCCAATACCGATGATCACATGCGCAATCATGGTTTTATTCTAACTCCGGAAGGCTGGCGCTTATCTCCTGCATTTGACATTAATCCTTCCACCGACAAAATCGGATTAGCCTTGAATATAGACATGGACAACAATGCACTCGATCTGGAACTGGCCAAAAGTGTCGGAATCTATTTCAGACTAAACGAAGTCAGGTTGAATCAAATTATTGACGAAGTCAGCTCTTCAGTTACAGGTTGGAAAAGAATGGCCAATGAAATTGGAATTTCAAGAAGTGAACAAAATCTAATGAGTCCAGCTTTTAGAATTTAAATTCATGTTCAATGAATGAAGGAATTCGATTTTATTCCTCCAACGGACTTATTTTTCTATTTTTGCACCTTCGTTTAAAAGCATAAATAAAAAGCAATGGAAATCCCAAGTAAATACAACCCGACCGAGGTAGAAGACAAATGGTACCAATATTGGATAGAAAATAAGTTTTTCCATTCCGAACCCGATGAACGTGAACCTTATACGATCGTTATTCCACCGCCAAACGTCACCGGGGTGCTGCACATGGGGCACATGCTCAACAATACCATTCAGGATATTCTGACCCGCCGCGCCCGGATGTTGGGCAAAAATGCATGTTGGGTTCCGGGAACCGACCATGCCTCGATTGCTACCGAAGCCCGCGTGGTGAACAAACTGAAAAACGAAGGAATTTCGAAATTCGATTTGAGTCGCGAAGAATTTCTGGAGCATGCATGGGAATGGACACACAAACATGGCGGAATCATTCTTGAACAATTGAAAAAGCTTGGCTGCTCCTGCGACTGGGATCGTACTGCTTTTACGATGGACGAAGTACGCAGCGAATCGGTAATCAAAACTTTTGTTGACTTGTACGATAAAGGATTAATTTATCGCGGTGTTCGTATGGTAAACTGGGATCCGGCTGCAAAAACTGCTTTGTCAGATGAAGAGGTGATTTTCAAAGAAGTACAGTCGAAACTTTACTATCTGAAATATGAAATAGAAGAAGCCCCCCTTAATCCCCCCGTAGGGGGGAAATTGGATCCCCTATACAAGACTGGCAGAAAATCGAAATATGAATTGTTAAAAAAGAATGCAAAGGATTTGCGGCGGTTCACAACAGAAGCCGAAAGTGTTTTATGGGAGGTTTTACGTGGAAATCAATTGGGAGAGAAATTCAGGAGACAACATATTATCAATGACATTATTGTTGACTTTATTTGCCTGTCAAAAAATTTAATTATTGAGATTGATGGTGGTTATCACCTAAATCCTGAAATTCAGGATTTAGATAGTATTAAAACTAGCATTCTGAGCGACTTGGGGTATAAAGTCATTCGTTTTACCAACGAAGAAGTATTAGGCAACATTAATTCAGTTATCCAATCAATTAAGGATGCGCTTAAAAGCTCCCCCTCCGGGGGAGTTGAGGGGGCTTCTTTCGTCACCATCGCAACTACCCGCCCTGAAACGATTTTAGGCGACACAGCTGTTTGCGTAAATCCAAACGACCCACGTTTCACTCATTTGAAAGGCAAACGGGTATTGGTTCCGCTGATCAACCGTTCGATACCGATTATTGAAGACGAATATGTGGACATGGAATTTGGTACCGGCTGCCTGAAAATCACACCATCGCATGATGTGAACGACTACGAAATTGGTCTGCGCTTCAATTTGCCAAGCATCGATATTTTCAATGAAGACGGCACCATGAGTGAAGCAGCCGGAATGTTTATCGGCGAAGACCGTTTTGCTGTTCGCGAAAAAATCATGGCCGATCTGGAAGCTGCCGGAAATGTTGCCAAAGTTGACGATTATACAAATAAGGTTGGCTTCTCTGAACGTACCCACGTTCCAATCGAACCAAAATTATCGGCTCAGTGGTTCCTCAAAATGGGTTCAATTATTCAACCAGCAATTGACAATGTATTGAACGATACCATTCAGTTTTATCCGCCGAAATTTAAAAACACCTACCGTCACTGGATGGAAAACATCAAAGACTGGTGCATCAGTCGGCAATTGTGGTGGGGTCACCGGATTCCTGTTTATTATATAAAAGCCCCCCAATCTCCCCCCAAGGGGGGAGATTGGGGCTTCGTAGTTGCTGAAAATGAGGAAAAGGCACGCGAGCTTGCAATTGCCAAGCACCCCTCCTTGGGAGGGGCTGGGGGAGGCTCTTTTTCCCTGCATCAGGATGAAGATGTGCTCGATACCTGGTTCTCCAGCTGGTTATGGCCTATTTCGGTTTTCGACGGCATCAGTAATCCTGATAACAAGGAAATTAACTACTATTATCCAACCAACGATTTGGTAACTGGTCCTGATATTATTTTCTTCTGGGTGGCCCGAATGATTATTGCCGGTTACGAATACCGCGATCAGTTCCCGTTCAAAAACGTTTATTTCACCGGAATGGTGCGCGACAAACAGCGCCGCAAAATGTCGAAATCACTGGGTAATTCGCCCGATCCGCTCGACCTGATTGACACTTATGGTGCTGATGGCGTTCGTGTTGGCATGTTGCTTTGTTCACCTGCCGGTGGTGACTTGATGTTCGACGAAAGTTTGCCGCAGCAAGGCGCCGGTTTTGTGACCAAAATCTGGAACTCCTTCCGTTTGGTTAATGGCTGGGAAGTGGATTCAACGATTCCACAGCCTGAACATTCGAAATTAGCGATTAGCTGGTTCCACGAAAAGTTCAGCCAGATTGTGGAACAGACCGACGATCATTTCGATAAATTCCGCATTTCGGATGCGTTGATGAATGTTTATACTACCGTTCGCGACGAGTTCTCCGGATGGTTGCTCGAAATGGTGAAACCAGCCTATCAACAACCGATTGATGGAAAAACTTACGAAGAACTGATTGATATTTTTGACGAAGTATTGCGCTTTTTGCATCCGTTTATGCCTTTCGTGAGCGAAGAAGTCTGGCAGTTGCTGAAAGAACGCAAACAAGGCGATAGCATCACCATTAGTTCATGGCCAAAATCAACTGGCTACGACGAAACGCTGATCGCACAGTTTGAAGATGTGAAAGAAGCCATCGCCGGATTGCGAACTATCCGCACAAAAAATAATATCCCAAATAAAGATCAGCTTGAATTGGCCATTATGGTTGGCGACAAAGGATTTTCTCCTGAATTCGACAGCGTATTGGTAAAGATGGGCAACCTCTCAGCTTTGAATCTGGTTTCCGAAGAAGTAAAATTAGCCGCTTCGTTTCTGGTGAAATCAACCACTTTCTTTGTCCCAATGGGCGGAACGATTGACGTTGAAGAAGAATTGAAAAAACTTCAGGCCGAACTGGATTATACCAAAGGGTTTCTGAATTCAGTAGTAAAAAAACTAAGCAACGAACGTTTCGTCAGCAGCGCTCCCGAAGCCGTGGTTGCCATCGAACGCGCCAAACAAGCCGATGCCGAAGCCAAAATCAAAGTTCTGGAAGAGCAGATTGCGGGTTTGAAATAAAAGTTAATAAGAGAATGACTTGAGTCATTTCTTCATTACAATATTGAAATGGATTTCAACTTTGGGAAAGGTTGAAATCCATTTTTTTAAGTCAGTTTCTGGCAGGTAAAAATGGTTGTTCAATGTGTTTGCGCCCAATGAAAATTGTATATTTGAGAATTATTTGATTATCAGAAGGAATAAGCTAGCTCACGGATCATGATTTTATAGATATAAGTAGAATTGCTATGATTACAAGAATAAAGATAAACGGCTTTAAAAGTTTGTTTGATTGCGAGCTCTATCTGGGACCGTTCACATGTATTGCAGGTGCAAATGCTATTGGGAAATCTAATTTCTTTGATGCTCTTTCTTTCTTGTCAAACTTAGCGGACAAAACAATTATTGAAGCAGCGAAATCAGTCAGAAGCGAGAATCAGAAGCACTCCAATATCCGAGACATATTCTTCAGAAATGGTGCCGATTATATGTCACAAATATCATTTGAAGTTGATATGGTAGTACCGAAATTTGGTATCGATGATTTGGGGCAAACTGCAGAATCTAAAATTACAAGTTTGAAATATATACTTGAGTTAAAACTGAATGATGAAAGCAGTGAAAAAGAGCCAATTGAAATTATGAGAGAAGAATTGTTGCCAATTACTTTAGGTGATGCAAAAAAAAGTATCTATTTTAAATATAAGAATGAATGGTTGAATTCAGCTATTCTTGGAAGACGCGCCGGAACCCCTTTTATTTCCACGAAAGAAGGGATTATAAAACTTCATTCGGATTCTAAGGAAAACAAAAGAGGAGGTAGAGCAACGGAATTTACTGCTCAAAAGATGCCTCGAACTTTAATTTCAACGGTTACAGCCGAATCACCAACTACGTTTTTAGCCCGGCAAGAAATGCGTAATTGGACAATGCTCCAATTTGAGCCAAGTGCTTTACGCCAACCTAATTCCATTTATGAGGTGAAAAATGCTGTAGTGACAGCGAATGGTCTTAATTTGCCGGCTACTCTTTTCCGGTTAAATAGTGAAAAAAAAGATAAAGATGTTTATCAAGGATTGACAAACAAACTTAAAGGTTTAGTGGAAGATGTTTCCGAAATTTCAGTTGATAAGGATGAAAAAAGAGACCTGCTAACACTTCAAATAAAGTTTAGAAGCGGACTTACATTGCCCGCTCAGTCTTTATCAGATGGCATCTTGCGTTTTCTTGGATTAGCTATTATTGAAGAAGATAGTTCCGGAAGCAGACTTATCTGTCTGGAAGAACCAGAAAATGGGATCAACCCCAGGAAGATACAGGAAATGGTTGAGTTGTTGGAGGGCATGGCAACTGACACCGACTCTCCGGTTGATGTAGACAATCCATTGAGACAGGTCATTATTAATACCCATTCGCCAGGTGTGGTTAGTGCTGTTGATGATGAAAGTCTATATTTAGCTAAAACCAGAGAAAGCTATCATGAAGAATTTGATAAAAAAATTACTTACACCAGCTTTTCCGCCTTAAAGAACACTTGGAAAACGGAAAACGCATTGGCACAAATAACATCTCTCGGTGAAATTACAGCCTATTTAGATAAAACCAGTTTGGATATTTCAAATTACAATGTGGTAAATGAAAATGAAGTAAAATATCAAAAGGTCGCCATTCAATCAGTAAGAAAACGAACTGTTGCAGAAAACGTTAACCAATGTAGAATTGATTTTGAAAATCTATGAAGGAATTAAAATATACTTTAATTGCTGATGGTAGTTCTGATATGACATTGTTGAAGATCATCAAATGGTCGTTAGATGATTTATATCCAAAGGTTCCTAATGATGGAAATTTTGCTGATTTTAGGCAAATGCCTGATCCCCCGAAGCGGCTTGGGGATAAAGTGCACAGGGCGAAATTGTACTTCCCTTTTGATATTCTATTTGTACACAGAGATGCGGAATCCACTAATGCCAGAATGATTGCACAAAGATCTCAGGAAATAAATATTGAACTTCCTGAGGCAGATATTGATAAAACAATTTGTGTTGTTCCTATAAAGATGATGGAAACATGGTTGCTTATTGACGAAGATGCCATTAAAAAGGCTGTGGGGAATAGGAACTATAGTGGTAGCATTAACCTACCTTCATTAAACACTTTGGAAAGGGAAAACCAACCAAAAGAATTATTACATGCTATATTAAGAGAAGCAAGTGGAAAAAGAGGAAGAAATCTCAAAAAGTTTAATATTGATAAGGCTGTTCATTTGGTGGCTGAAAATATTGAAGATTTCAGTCCATTGAGGAATTTAGTTGCATTTAAGGCATTTGAAGATGAGCTAAAGAAAGTTGTGGATAAATATTTAGAAAATTAACAACAACAAAGGTTTCCAGAATTCAGTAATGAAAAAACTGAGCAACGAACGTTTTGTTGGCAGCGCTCCTGAAGCTGTGGTTGCCATCGAACGCGCCAAGCAAGCCGATGCCGAAGCCAAAATCAAAGTATTAGAAGAACAAATTGCAGGTCTGAAGTAAAACATATTAAATGGATTGAGGCATTTAGCAATTGGCAGAGCCTGTTCCCCTTCCGTTATTTAGAACGAATAAAAATAGCAAATCTGGCCAGAAATTGATAATATTGCCGTTTGTTATTAAAAACAGAGAGATATGGGATGCAGCGGATGCAACACAAATACGGATTTAGACCGGCCAGCCATGCTTGGCACTTACGACTGGCTCAACGATATACCTGACACCACCAACGAATCAAACATTGTAGAAATACGGTTCAAAGGAACGAGAAAAGAGTTTTTCAGGAACGAAGAAGGCATACAATTAAAACGCGACGAACTGGTGGTGGTATCGTGTTCGCCTGGACACGATATCGGTGCGGTTTCGCTTACCGGCAAACTGGCCGAACTTCAGTTTAAACGAAAAGTAAAAAAGCCCGAACGTTACGAATGGCACAAAATTTACCGCAAAGCCACTCCGGCTGACGTGATTAAATGGGAAGAAGCCAAAGCGCGCGAAAACAAAGTGATGATCCGGGCAAGGCAAATCGCCAACGATTTAAACCTTGAAATGAAAATCGGGGATGTGGAATTTCGTGGCGACAACAACAAGGCCATTTTCTTTTACATTGCCGACGACCGGGTCGATTTCCGCGAACTGATCAAACAATATGCGCGCGAATTCAGCATCAAAATAGAGATGAAACAGATCGGCGTGCGTCAGGAAGCCGGCCGTATTGGCGGCATTGGCTCATGCGGACGTGCATTGTGCTGCTCAACCTGGCGAACCGACTTTACCAGCGTGACTTCGGATGCTGCCATCAAACAGGGTTTATCGCCCAATGCCGAAAAAATGGCCGGTCGATGTGGCAAACTTAAATGCTGCCTCACCTACGAACTCGATCATTACCTCGAAGCACTGGAAGATTTTCCGCATGAATTGCTGGCCATCGAAACTGACAGGGGTCTTGCCCGTCACTTCAAAACAGATATACTTCAGAAAAAAGTTTGGTACAGTTATTCTCAATCGGATGGCGGACGTGTCTTTATACTTGATCTGGAAGACGTTAAAAAATTCCTGAACATGAACAAGCGCGGGCAAAAACCTTCGTTTGAAGGTTACAACGAACCCGAAGCAAAAAAGGAAAACATGATGAACGTGGGCGAGTTGGATCAGAAATTCTTTACTAAGCCAAGTGTGGTTAAAAAGAACAACAAACACCACAGAAGACCTCAGGGAAACCGTAATCCGGGAAAGCCGGAACCGAAAGAGTAAATTATTAATCCATTGATTGATAGAAGAAAAATCACGTCAGATTTTTATGAATAACGAAAATATAAATGAAAAGGTTGGAGCCGATGGGAAAGGCTTGAAAGTGGCCTTCAAAACACTTGGCTGTCGTCTCAACCAATACGAAACAGATGCTTTGGTAACCGATTTTGACGAGGCTGGCTACAAACTGGTTGACTTCGACCAATCTCCTGATGTTGTGGTGATTAATACCTGTACGGTGACCAACCAGAGCGATCAGAAATCAAGAACGGTTATCAGTCAGGCTGCCCGCAAAAACAAGGATGCCGTGGTGGTGGTGACTGGTTGTATGGCCAACAATTTCAAGGAAAAACTCGAAAGTCAGGACAATATCACTTTTGTGGTCGAAAATAACCGAAAGAGCTCGATTCTTTCGTTGGTCGATGCCCATTTTTCAGGAGAAATACTTCATCCCGAACAATTGCCGCAGGATGTATTTCGGTACGAACCTGTTCGCAAAAGCCTTCATACCCGCAGTGCCGTGAAAATTCAGGATGGCTGCGACAATTTCTGCACCTTCTGTATTATTCCGATGGTGCGCGGACGGGCAGTATCCCGACCGGTTGCCGATGTACTGGAAAGTGTGCGCAAAACCATCGAAAACGGATTCAAAGAAATTGTGGTTACCGGCGTAAATATTGGGCGCTACGAAGATGGTGAATCACGATTTGAAGATTTGCTGGCTCAGATTCTGGAAGTTCCGGGCGATTTCCGGGTGCGTATTTCATCGCTCGAACCCGATGGTTTTGGCGACCGGTTTGTGGAACTTTTCAGTCATCCCAAACTAATGCCGCATCTGCACCTGTGTTTGCAAAGCGGTTCCGAAAAAACACTGCTCCGGATGCGCCGAATGTACGATGTGGAACAATTCCGCAAAACGATCAATCAATTCAGGTCTGTTTATCCTGATTTTAATTTCACTACCGACATCATTGTTGGTTTCCCCGGCGAAACCGACGAAGAATTTAAACAAACGCTTGATGCCGTTGGTGAATTTAATTTCAGCCATGTGCACACTTTTAAATATTCTGTCCGGAAAGGTACACGGGCCGAACGCATGGAAAATCATATTCCGGAGAAGATAAAAACTGCACGGTCAGCGCAAATCAGAGAGCTTTCCGAGGAAAATAAACTCCGATACTACCAAAGTCTGATTGGAAAAACCCAGAACGTATTGGTGGAAAAAGCGACCAAAACAAAAGCTTCCGGCTATGGAGATTTGTATGTTCCGGTTGAATTTCAGGCCAAAGACATTCAGAAAAATACCATCCACGCCGTAAAACTAACCGGATTATCCGGAGAAGGAGAAAAGTTGGTTTTGGTGGGAGAACTTATTTAACTTAGTCATCCGATGATTTCATAACCATTTGCCTACCAGATTATAAACATTTAAATTCTTAACAAGAATATTCATCGGATGACTTTTTAATACAAAAAACCAAAAAGCCAGAGCGGAATCTTATTCTGATACGCATATTCGATGTTATCGGCGGCTATGTATGAGTTTTCAATTCCGGCAATTTGCTTGCAGGTTTTGTTTTTTCCTCCAATTTCGAAAATAGTTTTACCGTCAATCAAAAAATCTCCAGTTTCAGCCCAATTTACAGAATGGCCAACACGAAGCTGATTGAAAAAGAAGGTCTCTCTCGATGTCCCGGTATTAATGGACGAATCGGTTAGTGTGAAAATCAGGTTCGGATTGTTCAGGTAAACCTTTTCAGGTTTGTTCATCTTGTTGATTCCAAAACCATCGGACTTCAAAAGCATCAGCAAATCAGCTTTTTCCAGAAGGTACAAATAGCGCAAAAGGGTTTCACGGCTAATGCCAATCTGCTGACTAAGCTTCAGTATATTTGGTTTATACGGAACGATCTCCGCCAGAATAGCAACCAACTTCCGGAGGTAATGAACGGCATTAAAATCAATATTTTCTACTGAAGGTAAATCATTGTCGAGCACATGGTTAACCGTTTGTTTTAGCCGGATTGGAAACTCAGCTTCGCCTTCGGTGAAAAACGGATAATAACCAAACTGCAGGTACTCTTCGAATAGCTTAATCGGTTTTATTTTCTCCAGAATAGTTGAAATGTAAGAGGACGCTTTGGATAGAATATCTTCCAGCTGTATGGCAGGAAATATATGACCATATTTCAGTTCAATAAATTCACGAAACGACAATCCCTGCATGGAATATACAATGGCGCGGCGGCTCAGGTCGGCTTCTCCTTTGTGAATATCCAACGCCGATGACCCGGCAAAAACAATCCGAAGCTCAGGAAAATAATCGTAACAGTTTTTGATCTCCTGCGACCAGTTTTTGTACTTATGAACCTCATCAATAAAGAGATATTTTCCTCCTCTTTTCACAAACTCATCAGCGAAATCAACAACCGTATTTTTCGAAAAATACAAATCATCCATGTTTACATAGATTACTTCGGCCGGAACGTTCGCTAAATTTTCCTTTATGTACTGCAAAAGCATGGTTGTTTTACCTACGCCGCGCGCACCTGTTATGCCTATCAGCCGATTGTTCCAATTGATTCTTTTCAGCATATAACGCTTAAAAGTTAGGTTCGCTGCCTGAATTCTTGATGCTGAAAACTGAAATAGCTTTTCCATTTTGTCATATAGTTTCGACAAATATAGTCACATTTTGCAATATGCGTTCGACAGTTTATACATTTTATGCAAAATCAATCAGGCAATATTGTGGATGTTGCATTTAAAAATCATAATAAAACCATATTCAGGCCTTAAAACGATAGATATCAATCAAATAGAAGAAATTACTTATGCTTATTGATTGTATTATCCATTTGATTCGGAAATTGTTTAATTTTGATTCAGTTAAATCAATTAGATATGCCAGAAATATCCAGATTTTATGGAATTATTATCAGAATGTATTTTGCTGATCACAATCCGCCGCATTTTCATGCAGAATATCAGGGCTTTAAGGCAGAATATGATATTAAGACACTTAATCTACTTATCGGAGCATTGCCTAAAAGGGCTCATGCGCTTGTTCTGGAGTGGGCTTCCCTTCATAGAGAAGAATTATTGGAGGACTGGCATTTGGCCTCAGTTCCTGCAAAATTAAAAAACATTGATCCTTTAGACTAAATTATTATGAATGAAGTAATTGACATCAAGGTATTAGATAACTATCAGATCTGGATCAGGTTCAAAGATGGAATTGAAAAAATAATTAATATTCAGAAGTTTTTAGGGAAAGGCATTTCAAAAGAATTACTTGAATACGAAAACTTTAAAAAGGTTTCAATTGAGCCTGGTGGTGGTATTGCGTGGTATAATGGCTTCGATTTTTGTCCGAACTACCTCAAAGAATTGTGAAACGTGGTGAACCAATTGATTGTTTACTTTGTCTAAGTGATTTAAACTTTTCTGTTTAATCAGATGACGGTAAAAATTAAACAAAACGAAGCAAGAATCAAATCTCCCGAGGTTCATGAGAATTTCAGGAATTACGAAGAAGTATTAAAAACCTTCCGTGAAAAGCTCGCGGAGGTAAGTTCGCATGGGTCCGAAATGGCTGTTGAGAAGCATCGCGAACGCGGAAAACTGCTTGCCCGTGAACGCATCAATTTGCTGGTCGATCCCCAAACGCCGTTTCTCGAACTTTCATCATTCGCAGCTTACAATCAATATGATAACGCATTTCCTTCCGCTGGAATTATTACCGGAATCGGTGTCGTTCAGGGGCGCGAATGCCTGATTATAGCCAACGATGCGACCGTAAAAGGTGGAACGTACATTCGCGAAACCATCAAAAAACACGTTCGGGCGCAGGAAATCGCCCGTCAAAATAAACTCATTTGCATTTATTTAGTCGATTCAGGAGGCATTTACCTGCCCGAGCAAGCCAACGTTTTTCCCGACCGTTTTGATTTTGGCCGGGTATTTTACAATCAGGCCAGAATGTCGGCTGAAGGAATTCCGCAGATTTCAGTGGTGATGGGTTCGTGTACAGCCGGTGGCGCGTACGTTCCGGCCATGAGCGACGAAACCATCATGGTTCGCAACCAGGCAACCATTTTTATTGGCGGTCCACCGCTTGTTTTGGCAGCAACCGGAGAAGAAGTAACGGCTGAAGAGTTGGGTGGCGCCGAGGTACATACTTCAGTTTCAGGCGTGGCCGATCACATTGCAGAAGACGATGTTCATGCTTTGCAAATTTGCCGCGATATTATTTCAGGCTTGCCCGCCACTGAGAAACAAAAAATCGATATTCAGCCATCAAAAGAACCACTTTTCCCATCGGATGAATTGTATGGATTGTTGCCTTCTGATCTGAAGAAGCCGATCAATGCCCATGCGATTATCGATCGGTTGATTGATGGAAGTGAGTTTCAGGAATTCAAGGCCAACTACGGAAAAACACTGGTTACAGGCTTTGCCAGAATCTGGGGATTTCCCGTTGGTATCATCGCCAACAATAGTTTTTTAACTTCGGAAAGTTCGCTGAAAGGCGCCCATTTTATTCAGTTGTGCGTGCAGCGGAAAATCCCGTTGCTTTTTTTGCAAAATATTACCGGCTTTATCGTCGGAAAAAAATACGAACATGGAGGAATTGCGCGCGACGGAGCAAAACTGATCAACGCGGTTGCCAATGCAGCAGTTCCAAAGTTTACAGTGGTAATTGGCGGCTCTTTTGGCGCCGGAAATTATGCAATGGCCGGTCGTTCATTCGATCCGCATTTTCTGTTTATGTGGCCGCATTCGCGTATTTCGGTGATGGGTGGCGAACAGGCTTCAGGCGTTTTGAAAAGCATTGGCAGCAATGGATCTGGAGATAAATTACTGGAACAGTTCAATGAAGAAAGTTCAGCATATTACAGCTCGTCACGTTTGTGGGACGATGGAATCATTGATCCGGCAGATACCCGAAAAGTGCTGGCAATAGCAATTTCTGTCTCGCTGAACCGTTCGTTCGGAGAACCGGGTTATGGAGTTTTCAGGATGTGACGGGAGTTTCAAGTTCCAAGTTTCAAGTTTCAAGTTGGGCGTTATCTGATCGTTATCTTTCTGATACATTTGATGGACAAGAGAATTAAATCCAATAAGGATTTTTAGAAGACAACTATATTGATTTAAAAATTTTAAGGAAATGCAAAACGTAAAACACGACTATCGATATATTGAAATTCAACTCGAAGATAAAATCGCCCGGATATCATTAAATCGTCCGGAGAGGCACAATGCGCTTATTCTGGAAATGATTGAAGAATTGGATCAGGCACTGGATGAGATTTCCGGCAGAAACGACCTACTTTTTATGGTATTTTCGGGAAATGGCCGATCATTTTGTGCCGGTGCCGATCTGAACTGGTTTTACGGATCAGACGAAAACAACCAGGAGGAAAATGCGACACGCTATAAACATTTGGCTGATCTTTTACTGAAATTGCACCAGTTGCCTTTAATAACCATTGCTTGTGCTCGTGGAAACGTATTTGGCGGTGGCATTGGACTGATGGCTGCCTGTGATTTTGTGCTGGCCGAAGCAAACACCCGTTTCATGTTCAGTGAAGTAAAACTAGGCCTTTTGCCTGCTACAATTTTGCCGTTTGTAGCCAAAAGACTGTCAGTTCAGAATCTGCGGAAATGGATTTTGACCGGAAGTTTATTCTATGCTACCGAAGCACAACAGGCAGGTTTGGTGGATGCTTTATACGAAGATGATCAGTTGGAAAAAACATTGTCCGAATTTATGAACTCTTTCGATTCGGGAGCACCTTCGGCAGTGAAGAGAGCGAAAAACATGATCAATCAGGTGACATCCGGGAGCATCGATGTAAATGACACTGCCTTGACAGCAGTAATTTTGGCTGAAGCGCTTTCCTCGCCAGATGGTCAGGAAGGAATTCAAGCCTTTCTGGAAAAGCGAAAACCAAACTACAGCCTCATCCCCAACCCTTCTCCAAAGGAGAAGGGAGCAGGCGCTACAAATTCTGAAAATCTTAACATATAAGAGCATGTCGAAACTCTTTCAACCCGAAAATGCGCGAGTGCCGAGGTTTTTCTCCCCTCCTTCGGAGGGGTCGGGGGAGGCTCTGGGGTTGGGGGAGGCTATTCTCATAGCCAACCGGGGAGAAATTGCAGTTCGGATCATCCGGGCAGCACAAAAGAACGGCATTCATACTGTGGCAGTTTATGCCGCTGACGATGCTGAATCTTTGCACGTTTCGCTGGCTGATGAAGCAGTTTTGCTTTCCGGAAAAACCCTAAATGAAACGTATCTTGATCAGCAGAAAATTATTCAGATTGCAAAAAAATCTGGTGTTGAAGCAATTCATCCCGGATACGGATTTCTTTCTGAGAATGCCGGTTTTGCCCAAAAAGTGACTGATTCAGGACTTGTTTTTATTGGTCCTTCTCCTGAAAATATCCGCCTGATGGGTGAAAAAAATCAGGCTTTCAAATACGTTGAATCCCTTGGAATACCCATTTTGCCTGCGTTTCGCGGAACTGTTGCAGAATTGGTTCAGCACTCGTCAAAAATGGAATTTCCGGTGATGGTGAAAGCCTCGGCGGGAGGCGGCGGAAAAGGAATGGTAATTTGTGAATCGCCGGAAGAATTGTTTCCTGCGCTCGAAAAGGCAGAACGGCAGGCAATCAGCTATTTTGGAAACGGAGAATTGTTTGTCGAAAAATATTTGCCGAGAGCACGCCACCTTGAAGTGCAACTCCTGGCCGACCATCATGGAAATGTTCTGCACTTTTTCGAGCGCGAATGCTCCGTTCAGCGCAACTTTCAGAAGATTATCGAAGAAGCACCTTCGCCTTCCATCAGCGAAAATCTGCGGATTGAACTGACTTCAGCAGCGGTAAAAATTGCCCAATCTATGAATTACCGGAACGCCGGAACCATCGAATTTTTGCTTGACGAAACCGGCCATTTTTATTTTTTGGAGATGAATACCCGCATTCAGGTGGAACATCCGGTCACCGAAATGATTACCAATTCGGATCTGGTTTCTTTACAATTGCTGGTGGCTGCCGGAAATCCATTGCCAATAAAACAGGAAGATATTCAAATTTCGGGACATGCCATTGAAGTGCGGCTATGTGCAGAAGATGCTACCCGGGATTTTCTTCCATCCGCCGGGAAGCTCACTGGATGGGAGATTCCGGCAGAACAAAATATTAGGATTGAAACTTTTGTTTCGGAAGGAATGAACGTTTCACCCAATTACGATTCACTGCTTGCGAAAATAATTGTCAGGGGCGAAAACCGCGAAATGGCAATTGGAAAAATGAAGCAAGCGCTTTCAGAAGCCTGTATTTCAGGAATTCACACCAACCTTTCATTTTTGTCAGGATTGATTGAAAGTACTGAATTTCAGGAGAATAAAATTTTCACACGATATATTGACACAAATTTAAAGTTGATCAATCTGCAAATTCAGGAGAAAAGAAAAAATCTGAACAAACACAAAACGGTGATCGCTTTCTTGATTTTTCATTTTCAGCTAAAAAATTACACCGAAAATTCTGTTTGGAACCAGATTGGATTCTGGAGAATGATGCAGGAACTTGAGATTTCGATTGAAGGAGAAAAATACAAATGCGGATTTGAGAACGGAAAGATTTTCAGAATCAATCATCAGGAATATCTGATTACCGACTGGTATTTAACCGGCAAAAAACTTGAAATTCAAATTGATCGGCAAGCAGAAAAGTTCTATATATTTGAAGAAATTGGGAAAACACTGATCGGAACAAACGGTTTTACGTATGAATTGCAGAGCAACAGTTTGCTTCAGCAGGCCAAAGTTGACCGTAAAAATCTGGAAACCATAAATATTTTCCAGAACCTTATTTGCGCCGATTTGTTTGGTAGGGTATTGAAAATAAATGTATGTGAGGGAGATATAGTGTGTTCGGGACAAAATTTACTGACACTGGAATCGATGAAAACTGAAATTCATGTACTTTGTGCGGTGGATGCGATGGTTAAAAAAATTCACATTAAAGAAGGGAATACAGTGATTGAAAAGCAATTACTTGTTGAATTAATAGCCCCCTCCAGCTCCCCCGAAGGGGGAGAGTAAAAAAGCAATGTTGTACAGAAGAACAAAACAAGGACATTATAGATTCTAAAATTTTGACAAATAGATTACAAATAAAAAACGATACAATCCAGGAAGTCCCCCTACGGGGGATTTAGGGGGCTTTAATTTATTCATATGAATGCATTATTAAAGGAAAAACATCATCAGATACGAGCGAAAGTCCGTCACTTTGCCGAGAAGTTCATCAAACCGGTGATCGATGATTTTGACGAAAAGGAGATATTTCCGGTTGAACTGGTTCGCGAGATGGGCAAAACCGGCGTACTGGGGATGCAGGTTCCTGAAGAATTTGGCGGACAGGGAGCAGATTATCTTTCGTACATTATTGCCATTGAGGAAGTTGCCCGGATTGATAGCTCGATGGCTGCAACGCTTGCTGCACACAACTCGCTGGGTGTTGGCCCGATCCTTGAATTCGGCACACAAAAACAAAAAGAAAAGTTTCTTCCTGCATTTTGTACCGGAGAAAAACTTTGGGCTTTCGGACTGACCGAAGAGAACGCAGGCTCTGATGCACAGGGAGTTGAAACTACCGCAGAAATTTCTGGAAATGAATTTATCGTAAACGGCTCAAAAAAATATATTACGAACGGAACATCTGAAATATCAGCAGGAATGACCACTTTGGCCATTACCGGCGAAAAGGATGGCAGAAAAGAATTTACAGCAATTTTGGTTGAAAAAGAACGCAATGGGTTTATTCGTGAAACCATGAAAAACAAACTGGTTTGGCGTGCTGCGGATAATGGAATGTTGTACTTCAACGATTGCCGTGTGCCACTCGAAAACCAGTTGGGCGAGCGCGGTTATGGTTTTAAAATCATGCTAAAAACGCTTGATTCGGGCCGTTTATCGATTGCAGCAATTGGCCTCGGACTTGCACAGGGAGCTTACGAAATCGCCCTTGCCTATTCAAAACAACGCAAACAATTCGGAAAATCGTTGAGCGATTTTCAGGTGATCGCCTTCAAACTGGCCGATATGGCTGTGAAAATTGAAAATGCACGAAACTCGTTGTACAATGCCTGTTGGCTGAAAGACAATGGACATTCCTATGCACAACAAGCCGCCATGTCGAAACTGTATTGTTCTGAAATTGCCCGCGAAGTGGCCGATGAAGCGGTTCAGATTTTGGGTGGCGCCGGACTGTTTAAAAACCGGGAATGGCCCATCGAACGTTTCTACCGCGACCAGCGTTTACTCCAGATTGGCGAAGGAACTTCGGAGATTCTCCGGATGGTAATTTCAAGGAACATTCTGAAAGAATAAAAAATGGCTTCCGACCGAAAACTCGAACACATCAAACTTGCGCTTGATTCGCAGACCAAACTGACGGAGCAGGATCAGCGTTTCAACTACGAACCCATGCTGGCTGCACATCCAGAAAATTCAGATTTGAGTATCAGTTTCCTTGGAAAAACGATGCGGAATCCCATTTGGGTTTCGAGTATGACCGGCGGAACTGGTGTGGCGCAAACCATCAACAGAAATATTGCACGCGCCTGCCGCGAATTTGGAATGGGAATGGGACTCGGCTCCTGCCGCAAATTACTATTCGATAAAACCCATTGGGACGATTTTAATTTCAGAGATGAAATTGGCAATGAGCTACCTTTTTGGGCCAATTTGGGAATTGCGCAGGTGGAAGAATTACTGGCCTCGAAAAATATTCAGGCAGTAGTTGATCTGGTTGGTGATTTGCGTGCCGACGGATTGATCGTGCATGTCAATCCCTTGCAGGAATGGTTTCAGCCTGAAGGAAACCGATTGAAACAATCGCCTTTGCAAACGATTCAGCAATTGCTCGCACAGGTTGATTTGAAGATTATTGTGAAGGAAGTTGGTCAGGGTTTTGGCCCTGAAAGTTTACGGCAATTGCTTGCCCTTCCGATAGAAGCCATCGAATTTGGAGCTTACGGAGGAACTAACTTCGCCAAACTCGAAATGTTGCGTGACGATCCCCAAAAATTGGAAGCCAGTCTGCCGTTTGCATTTGTCGGCCAGTCTGCCAGTCAAATGGTTAATTCAGTCAACCAAATCCTGAAAGAAAATCCGAATCCGGCATGTCGTCAACTGATTATTTCGGGCGGAATTCAGAATGCGCTGGATGGATATTATCTGACTTCCAAAAGCCAACTTCCGGCTATTTTTGGAATGGCTTCAGCCGTTTTGAAACATGCCTCGGTAAGTTACGAATCGCTGGCGGCTTTCCTTGAAAATCAAATTCAGGCGCTTCAACTTGCAAATTCTTTTTTGAAAATAAATCCCGATTATCATGGATAATTCCATCATACAAGGGTTTTCTAAATACACCAAACAACAGCGGATCAATGCATTGATTCACAAATACGGTTTTGAATCAGATTTGGCCGACTGGCTCGGTTCTTTCGAAGCACCCGACGAAAACATTCGCAAAATCATTGGCGATTTGAGTGAAAATCCGGTTTCCAGTTTCCATCTTCCATTTTCAATTGCGCCAAATTTTGTGGTGAACGGCAAAAATTTGTTCTTTCCCCTGGTTTCTGAAGAAAGCTCGGTAGTTGCCGCACTGGCAAATGCTGCAGGATTTTGGGCGAAAAGGGGCGGTTTTCATGCTGAAGTTTTGGGTACGGAGAAAAAGGGACAGGTTCATTTCAAATGGAATGGCAATCCGGAGTATTTGCAATCGCTTTTTCCTGAAATCAAGTCGAAGTTGCTGGCCGAAAGTGCTTTTCTGACGGCAAAAATGGAAGCGCGCGGAGGCGGAATTACCCACGTTGAACTGAAAACATTGCCACATATTTTGCCTAACTATTTTCAGCTTGATGCCGGTTTTGAAACCTGCGATGCAATGGGCGCCAATTTTATCAATTCATGTCTGGAACAGTTCGGCAAAAGCCTTCAAAACTTTTTCCTGACCAGCGAAAAGGTTTCAACAGGTCAGCGCGATTGTGAAATCATCATGGCTATTTTATCGAATTACACGCCGGAAAGCCGGGTTCGCGCATGGGTGGAATGTCCGGTTTCTGATTTACTTGAGGGAAAATCGGTGGAAGAAAATATACATTTTGCTGAAAAATTTGAGCAGGCCATCCGTATTTCGCAGGCCGATGTTTCGCGGGCTGTAACTCACAACAAAGGTATTTTCAACGGAATTGATGCGCTGGCAGTGGCAACCGGAAACGATTTTCGGGCCATTGAAGCTTGCGGACACGCTTTTGCCGCCAGAAATGGTCATTACAGCGGATTGACTGATGTTCGGGTTCAGGATGGACGGTTTAGGTTCAGCATCGAAATTGCGATGGCAGTCGGAGTCGTTGGCGGAGTTACAGCAGTTCATCCACTTTCGAAACTGGCAATGAGGATACTTGATCATCCGTCAGCTCCGGAATTAATGATGTATCTGGCAGTGGCCGGACTTGCATCCAATTTTGGAGCAGTCAAAGCATTGGTTTCTGTCGGAATCCAACAGGGACACATGAAAATGCATTTGAGCAATATTTTGAATCAACTGAATATACCAGCGGGAAAAAGGACTGAAATTCAAAGCTATTTTCAGGATAAAACAGTAAGTTTTTCGGCAGTGGAAGAGTTTTGGAGGAATCTTGAATCTTGAATCTAAAATCTATTGATTTCTCCGACTACATATCACGCCAACGGCAAACTTCTCCTCACCGGAGAATACCTGGTTCTTCATGGAGCAAAGGCTTTGGCTTTGCCGCTAAAATTCGGACAGCAATTAACGGTTCAGGAGCTACTGAATTCTGAAAATATACTTTGGCAGGCTTTTTATGAAGGAAAAGAATGGTTTTCGTGTGAGTTAAATCCGTCGGATTTTTCGGTAATCGCAACCAGTCATCCTGAAAAAGCAGAAACACTCAGCAAGATTTTCCAGACCATCAAAGCGCTGAACCCAACTTTTCAGCCAAAAGCCGGGACAAAACTTGAAACATCGCTGGATGCCAGTCCTGAATGGGGTTTTGGCAGCAGCAGCACATTGATCAGCCTGCTTTCGCAATTGGCAGGTGTCGATCCTTTTATCCTGAATGAAATGGTATTTAAAGGCTCAGGATTTGACATTGCCTGCGCAAATGCTGACGGATCAATTTTTTATGTCAGGAATAATCCAGCGCAACCAATTGTACTGGATTATCCGTTTTCAGAACAACTGTTTCTGGTGTATTCAGGAAAAAAGAAAAAAACAAGTTCCGAAGTCAGTACATTCCTGAAAGAGAAAAAGGTTTCTGATATTTTAATTCAGGAAGTTTCGGCTTTGTCGGACGAGTTTGCAGACTGCCGCGATCAAAATAAATTCAATCAATTAATAAAACAGCACGAAGAAATAGTTGGCAGGCTGATCGGGCAAATACCTGTGAAAGAGCAGCTTTTCAGCGACTTTGATGGCGCAATAAAATCATTGGGGGCATGGGGTGGCGATTTCTACCTGATTTCGACAGCGCTGCCTTTTTCAGGAGTAAAAAAATATTTTGATAATAGAGGATTAACCACTATTTTTAGATGGAATGAACTGATCTTAAAACGGGAAAACAAATGACCGGAACAACAAAGCATGTCCATTGGGCAAGTAAATGGCGATGTCCGTCGAATATAGCACTGGTGAAATACTGGGGGAAACGTGATTTTCAGAAACCAATGAACCCATCGTTGAGTTTTGTGCTTCAGAATGCCTTTACCGAAACATCGGTGGAGTTGCTGAAGGAAGGTGAGCAGAAAGTTGAGTTTTATTTTGAGGGTGCGCCCAGCGCTTTTGGCGATCGGATTGAAAAATACCTCCATACTATTTCCAAGCAAATGCCGTGGATTCACAAATACAATTTCAGGATTCACAGTCACAACAGCTTCCCGCATTCGGCCGGAATTGCCTCGTCGGCATCGTCGTTTGGCGCATTGGCATTGTGCATTACTGAAATCGATTTTGCCATCTCAGGAAGAGAACCTGACCACCCGGATTTATGGTTAAAAGCTTCGGAAATAGCGCGACTGGGGAGTGGAAGCGCCTGCAGATCGGTGTATCCGGGTTTCGCGATTTGGGGTCAGACACAATTGTTTGAATCGTGCAGCGACGAACATGCAATAATGATGTTTGAAGGAATTCACCCCGCTTTTTACGGCCTTCGCGATGCCATTCTGATGGTTGATTCAGGAACCAAACAGGTTTCCAGTTCTGTTGGGCACGAATTAATGAACGATCACGTTTTTCAACGTGCACGCATTGGGCAGGCACATCAGAATATCAACGAGTTGTATCTTGCCATGCTTACCGGAAATCTGGAAAGTTTTATTGAAGTAGTTGAAAATGAAGCACTGAGTTTGCATGCCATGATGATGACTTCCAATCCCTCGTTTATTTTGCTGAAACCGAATAGTCTTGAATTGATCAGCCGAATCAGAAGGTTTCGTGAAAGATCGAAAATACCGGTTTTATTTACGATTGATGCGGGGCCAAATATTCATTTGCTCTATTTCAAAAAGAATGAGCTGGATGTGAAAGCTTTTATTGAACGTGATTTACTGGAATTTTGTGAAGATGGAAATTGGATTGACGACCGGATCGGAAAAGGGCCGGTAAGGATGGAAGCACAATAGCCTCCCCCAATAGCCTCCCCCGACCCAATAGAAGCCTCCCCCAAACCCCCTCAGAAAGAGGGGGCTTAAAGAAGAAGCCTCCCCCGACCCCTCCGAAGGAGGGGAGAAAGAATCGGTATACAGAGATTTATTATTTGACATTGGAACAAGTGTTTAAAAAAGCTAAAATGTTCAGAATCTTCAATTTCCCGAAGTCTCCCCTTCGGGGAGATTTAGAGGGGCTTTCCTCCCTTCCCCTTGGGGGAAGGGCTGGGGATGGGGCTTGCGTCTTCAACTCAAAACTCCTGCTTTTTGGCGAATACGGACTGATGTTTGGTGCAAAAGCGCTTTCAGTTCCATTCGACCGGTTTTCGGGCTTTCTCGATTTTGATACAAACCGCTCACATCTTGCAAGTTCGGCTGAAATTCGAAAGTTTTTCGAACACCTGAAAACGGACGCTGACAGCCAAAAACTGCATTTCACGTTCGATCTTGAAAGTTTGAAAAAGGATCTTGAAAAAGGATTGTATTTTAATTCCAACATTCCGCAGCAATATGGAGTTGGAAGTTCTGGTGCATTGGTGGCGGCGCTTTTCAGCCGGTATGCTGCTGCTTTTGTTCCTGAGAAAGAACTTACACCTGAATTGCTGAAAGTTGATTTTTCAATGCTGGAAAGCTATTTTCACGGCAAAAGTTCGGGGATTGATCCGCTAATTTCATTTTTGAACTGTCCTTTGCTGATCGATTCAAAAAAAATGATCCACCATGCAAAAATAAATTTGGCTGAAACAGAATTATCTTTCGCGTTAATTGACACGGGAACGACCGGGGCAACGGGTCCGTTGGTTCAGCATTTTATCGGTCAGCTTAACTTTCCGGAGTTTAAACTGGCCTTCGATAAACAGTTTATTCCGGCCAACAACGGCTGCATCGAATCATTGCTGAGCGGTAGTCATCAAAACTTTTTTCTTTTTCTGGAACAACTGATTCACTTTCAGTTGCTGCATTTCCGGCGAATGATTCCCGGAAATTTTCAAAGTGTAATTTCAGAAGCGCTAACCGAAAAGGTTTTTATAAAACTGCTGGGATCGGGCGGTGGCGGCTTTTTACTGGCCATTTCAGAAACTAAAAATGGGCTAAAAAACTGGGCCGAAAAGAATCAAATTGAATTGTTAATGGTTAACTAAAACCAACATTTCGCCACTCATAGAAAAATCGGCTGCCGAAGTAATTTTCACATCCACAATTTTCCCCATCAATGATGCGTCGCTGTGATCGAGACGGACAATCAGTTTGCCTTCGGTCAGTCCGGTTGAAAAGCCCGTTTTACGGTCGGTTCCGTTGATCAGAACGCGCATTGTTCTGCCAACCATTGTTTGGTTGTATTCTCTTGAATGAATTTTCAGTATTTCGGTGAGACGGTGCAGACGGTCCTTTTTATCTTCCGCAGAAACCTCGTTGTCCCATCTGAAACTGGCGGCTCCGGGTCGTGGCGAATACATTGCAATGTAGGCCATGTTATACCGGAATTCGTTCATGGCAGTCACTGTGTTCTGAAATTCGGACTCGCCTTCGCTTGAAAATCCAACAATAATGTCGGTAAACAAAGTGGCCTGCGGAATCAGTTCGCGAATGTCGGCCACAATCCGGCGGTATTTGTCCATCGAATGCCGGCGATTCATCTTTATCAGCACACGCTCGTCGCCACTTTGCATGGGCAGGTGAACTTGTTTGGCCAGACAATCGTACGCAGCAATTACTTCAATTACTTCGCGGTTCATGTCCTGCGGATGTGGCGAGGTAAAATACACCCAAAACTCTTCGCCGGAAGTGATGCCGTATTCGCCAATCTGACGAAGCAATTCAGCAAAATTGATTTCCTGGCCATTTTTATCCAGTCCGTAAGAATTTACATTCTGCCCCAAAAGGGTAATGGATTTATAGCCCTGATTTACCAAATGGCGAACTTCTTCGATGATTTCAACGGAAGGACGTGAAACTTCGCGTCCACGGGTATATGGAACCGCACAAAAAGTGCAGAATTTATCGCATCCGTTTTGAATCGGCACAAAAGCTTCGTAGCTCGATTGGTATTTGGGTTTGATGTGCCACATTTCGGCAATGTGCTCGTTTTTAGGCATCACCGGTTGCGGCGACTGAAGTCCGGCAGGAGTGACAACTCCGTATCCACGAATCATTTCCGGCAATTGCGCCAGTTCGCTCATCTGAAATGTCAGGTCAAACGTTTTCAGGAATTTCTCCTTGTCGGCAGGCAACAAACATCCTGAAACAAAAGTGATCAGGTTGCGCTTGTTCTTCCAACGGTTCCACTGGGCGATTTTATTGTAAACTTTATCGATGGGTTTTTGCCTCACCGAACAAGCCAGCATTCCAAGTAAATTGGCTTCTTCTTCGTTTTCAGTCCTTTCGTAACCCATATTTTCGAGCACGGCGCTCACGCGCTCGCTGTCCGAAAGGTTCATCTGGCAACCCAATGTTATAAGGTGATACTTCATTCCAAAATTATTAGACAATAGATTTTAGATAATAGACCAAAAAGCTGTCTCCGAAAACTCCTTCCCCTTGTGGGGAAGGTTGGAATGGGGCTTCTTAAAAGTAAACTTCGCAGTGAATTTGGTCGCGTTCAAAACCCTTTTCTTTCAGTATTTCAAGCGCGTCGAAAATCATGTCGCTGTTGCCGCAAAGGTAAAAATCCGTTTCGGGAGCGAAAGTACAGTTTTTTAAGTAGCCCGTCACACGACCTGGATAAGTTCCATTCGTGTCGCGGCTAGTGCACAAAACATAGCGGTCACTTGCATATTCATGCCGGTCGTACGCTTCGCTTGCTAGGCGAACACCGTGAATGAGCGTGTAATCAATTTCAGGATAAGTATGAACCATGCTCCTGAAAGGCGCGATACCGGTGCCACTGGCGATGAAAACAAATTTGCCGGTTTCAGCAGCTTTTGCTTCCATCCCGAATTTTCCGAAAGGACCGTGAATCTCCACTAAATCGCCTGCTTTCAACTTCCGGAGTTTGGGCGTGAAATAGCCATTGTCAACTTCTTTTACCAAAACTTGCAGGCTATCATCATTCTCGCCGCTGTAAATCGAATATTCCCGGCTCTGATAATCGCCGTGAATACCCAGCGAAAGATGCTGCCCTGCTTTAAAAGGAAACCGGGCTCTGGGTAATTTCAGCGAAAATGTTTCGCCTGTCAAATGCCTGATTTCTTCAATCTTATAAAAACTTTCGTCAATCTTTATATCGTGCTTAATTAGACTCATCATGCTTTTAAAATTTGGAGGACAAAAATACTATTTATTTTTATTTCAGACAACTAAGTCTTTTGTTAATGCGGAAAGATAACATTGCAATTAACCGGTCAGCTAATTTATTGTTTGGCTTTTTTAACAAAAAAAGGTGAAAATTATGACTAAACTTACCTGATTGATTGATCTCGTTTCCGTAAATTTGGGAAGAAACAAAAAAACAGGAAACAATGAAACGAGCCAAGAGAATTACTTTTCACACAGGGAAATGATAATTGGCGAGTTCCATGTGGCAATTAAAAAACAAATTACAAACACATGAAAACAACTATTATTTACAGTACGTCGCACGGATGCACCGAAAAAGTGGTGCACGAACTTTCCCAAAAGCTATCGGGTGAAGTCGTAATCATTAATTTGCGGAAAGATCCATCACCTTCAGTTGCCGATTCCGACAGGGTTATTATCGGCGGATCCATTCATGCCGGACAAATTCAGAAAAGGGTCAGAGATTTCTGCACATCCAATCTGGAAGCATTGGAAAACAAGGAAATAGGCCTTTTTATTTGCTGCATGTACGAGCCTGAAGTTGCCCGCGAACAGATCAAAAACGCGTTTCCGGAGGAGTTGCACCAAATGGCAAAAACCGAAGCTATTTTTGGGGGCGAATTCAATTTCGAGAAAATGAATTTCGTTGAACGGATGCTGGTTAGAAAAATCGTAAAAGTGAACGAGAGTGTTTCGAAAATTGATCACAACTCAATCGACCGGTTTGCCACCAGAATGGAAAAAACATACAGTCCGTTTATGTTTCTGGTGTAATTCAAGTCAAAACTTCAGGTAAAACTCCTTTGTCAATTCTTTGTATTCCGGGGTGTAATCGTGGTGTTTCTCAAATTCAATCATCAGGGTTTCTTCCTGAATTATGCATTCGGTATTGGTCAATTCAATCAAAATTCGGAATTCCGGCTTAATCGGGATGGGTTTTATCCGGCACAATCGCGCAATAAAAAGCTTGTTTAAATCAGCCAGTGTAGTTATCTCCTGAAGACTTTCAATTGGAAGTACCAATGCTATTTTTCCGGTTTTATTCAGTAATCCAATTGCTCCTGAAATTAAATCACCAAGCGGCAA
>JAUYMU010000088.1 GCA_030698405.1 Bacteroidota bacterium | reverse complement strand
AATATTGATTCCGCCACTTTCAGTTCCCGCCCAGATATCACCTTTACGATCCATCCAAAAAGCAAAAATCTCACTGCTGTTCAAATACCGGTCGTCGCCCGGCATCGATTTATAACCCTGAATGTTTTGCCTTTCTTCAATCAGAAAGTTGATTCCGTTGCGGGTACCAATCCAAACGTCACCTTTTACATCGTGCAAAATATACTGTATCGAATTATTTACCAGACTTTTGGGTTCTCTTTCATCGTGATAATAAAAAGCGGTAGCACCTTTATTCTTTTCAAATACATACAATCCACCCCTCGTTCCAATCCAGTATTTACCGTTGCGGTCTTTTGCCACTGCCCTGACTGTCAGACTTCTGTCGTTGCTGCGATCCAATGCAACCTGTTTTATCTCAATGGTATTCGGATTAATCGTAAACAGTCCGTTGGCGTAGGTACCAACCCAAAATGTGCCATCATCATCTTTGTATATTGTCCATATTTCCTGGTTGGACGAGAAATTCTGCGGAAGATTAACTTTCTGAACCTGATTCTCTTTCTGATTATAAATATATAGTCCGTCATTCGTTCCTATCCAGATTTTTCCTGACTGATCGGTTTGTATCACCCTGAAATACGTTGTGAAATTCGCTCTGTTGGAAGGTTTTATTTCAATGAGGCTGGCTTCATTTTCCATCCTGAAAAGTTGGGTTTCCGTGCCAACATATATATTTCCGGTGAGATCTTCATGCACCGAAGTAACTGAAGCATCGCGCAGAACTGCATTATTCCCGGAATAAAAAAGATGCTTGAAATTTTCCTTTTCACGGTTGAATTTGTTGAGCCCGCCATTTTCGGTACCAACCCAAATCTGGCCTTTGCTATCTTCAAAAATAGTTCTTACCAGATTGCCTTTTAAGCTGGTAGTATCTTCAGCATTGTTCTTGAAAACGGTAAACTTATAGCCATCGAAACGGCAAACGCCCTGAGAAGTACCAACCCATATCCATCCTTTTTTGTCCTGTAAAATGCAATGAATCTGGTTATTGGAAAGTCCGTGTTCCTGCGAGTAGAAATCGAAATTCAGGTTATTAACAGCATCGATTCCAGAAGATTTTGCAGCGATAAGAAGGAACAAAAAAGAACACAGCAGAAACACATTTATTTTGTATTTCCTGAAGAATAAAGGCCTGTAGCCAATTACTGTGTTTTTCTCTGCGATCATAATTTCAGAAGCTTTCAGCAGTCGGTTAAATTACAATCTTTTGTCTGATTTGACCTTACTGATACGAATTTACTTTTTTAGTTGTTCCAACCGTGCCGTAATTCAGAACATCATAATTACGTTCAAATGATGTTACAAACATTCCGTAATTCATAAAACCGCCCATCGGAGCAACTTTCCTGAAGTTAAAAACCGTCTGTGTCAATTCCATCGGATAATCGGGCAAACAACCTCTGAAATCTTTTCCGTATTGAAAAAGAGCGCTCAGGAAATAGTAGGAAACATCGAAACCCTGATGGCTAAACTGACTGGGTTCGGTTGAAAATGTTGAGCGGTACTGACTGACGAACCGGCGAACCAGCGGTTTGGTGTAATCGATAAAAGTAGGCGATAAATAACGCAACCGTATATGGTGATAATTTTCGGTCTGAATACTTTTCAACTTAATCAGATTGGAAGTCCCTATCAAAACCACATTGAATTTTTCAGCAATGGCATTCAGATTGGTTACCGCAACACTCACCTGCGCTTCATTGTCGGTCGGAATAATAAAAATATTTTCGCCGTTTTCATCCAAAAGTGGTTTTACCCCGTTCAGTCCACTTTTCTGAAAACTGTATTCGTGAAATAAATTTTCCCTGTTATTCATCGATTGACGTGCCGCTAAAAGTTTTATCTTGCCCAGTTCAGCAAGTTTTGCTTCCGTCGAATTTGAACCTCCGCCCATTGGCAGCAGCACAAAATTTTTATTCCTGAACTCGTCTGCAATATATTGTGCGGTTTGTTCAATCTGGTATTCGCGTGTTGGATTAACCTTGAAATACCATGAATTGTTATTCTCAAAATCCCCGGTTGATGCCAGCGGAGAAATCATCGGAATCCGGTTCTTGGCTGCAAATGCGGCAACAGATTCCTGAATTTCGGGATGTACCGGTCCGATAATCAGGTTCAGATCACGGAATTCATCCAATTGCAGCAATGCGTTGATCATCTTCTGGTTGGTAGCATCGAAAACATACAATTCAATGTTCATGCCTTTTTGCTGAAGACTATCGATTGCCAAAAGCACACCTTCATAAAATTCGATAAAGCTTTCGGCACGCGGATCAATTTTAGCAGTTGATTTTGAAGCTATTGTATCTGTTCCGCCGGAATGTAACAGCTGGCTGAGTTTCCCTCTTTCTATTTTGCTGACAAGCATCCTGTTATTGCGGTCAGATGGGTAATACTGTTCGTTTCCCTGAAGATAAAATGGCAGTAAAAGCGCGGCTTTGTATTTTTGGTTATTTCTGCCGGATATTGGATTACAATTTAAATTTTCAGGTTCGGCTTCAGTAATTATAACCGAATCAGGTTTGGAAGTCGGTGCGACACTAAATATTTCCCTTTTTCTTTCCGGTATTCTTAATCTTGTTCCTGTCTGCAATCCGTTCTGAAGTGCAGGGTTCAGCCGTATCAATTCTTCACGGGAAATAGCATATCTCTGTTCGAGCGAATACAAAGTTTCACCGGCAACAACTGTGTGAAACCTGAATTCGGCCATGGATTGAGTGTCCTGTGAAACTTTTACATTCCCGGTTCCGGTTACCGGCTGACCTGAAGAATCGGTCGCATTGCCTTTCAGAACCGGAATCTTTAATACATGTCCCTCATTCAGTCCGCTGCTGATTTCAGGATTATACCTGATCAGTTCGTTTGCAGTAATGCCATATTGCCTCGAAATCGAAAAAATAGTTTGCCTTTTGGTTACTTTGTGATAATAATATTCAGGTTCGATGGCAACAGCATTAACAGCTTGCCGATCCGGTTTCTGTGTCGCGACTTCTTTTTTTACCGGAATCTTCAGGATATCACCAGCATTCAAGACTGACGTCAAACCAAAATTTGCTGCTTTCAGTTCCTCTTGTGTAACTTTGTATTTTTGGCACAAACCATAAATAGTTTCACTTTTTTTTACTTTATGCAGCAGGTATGTATTCCCCGAAAATCCAACTTCCTTCTGAGAATACCCTTGTTGAACATTCAGAAAAAGCAAAATGAACAAACATATTGAGATAAATAACTTCATGGTTCTGACTAAAATTTAATCCGGATCAAAAGTAAAACAATTTTCAATATGCTTTCTCTCCAAAATATTTCATAAACTGAACCCGCTGCCATGCATCTGTTGATGAAGCCGATTGGCTCAATGTTCCCCTGAAATCTGTCAATGAAGTATATCCTTTCTGATCCATCCAGTTCGAAATCCCATTGTTCATCCGGGTGATGGCTTCAGAGCCTTCCTTGTATAATACGGATGCAATCTGAACTGCAGAAGCTCCTGCAAGCAAAAACTTCAAAGCAGTTTCTACCGTATGAATTCCGGTTGTTGCAGCCATTTCACAAGCCACGTTACCCGACAGAATACCAATCCATCTCAATGGCAAATAATAATCATCAGGGGAACTCAGCACGTCTGCAGTAATAATTTTCTGATTATTCACATCAATATCAGGCGTATAAAAACGATTAAAAACCGTAATACCTGCAATTCCTGAACTTGATAATTTCTTCACCATCAAGGCCAGATTGGAAAAATAATGGCTAATCTTAATGCTGACCGGAATGCTGACCACCTGTAAAACCTTGCTCACGGTTTCAATATAAAACTGTTCGTTGGCCGATGACGATTTATTAAAATCAGACGGACTTACAAACATGTTGAGCTCAAGAGCATCGGCTCCGGCTTCTTCCAGTTTTCGGGCAAAAAGTGTCCATTCACCCGAACTGATGCAATTTACACTGGCAACTATCGGCACAGTTGTTTTGGCTTTAACTTCAGCAATCAGTTTGAGGTATTTACCGATTTTCTCCTGCTTAATTACGTAGTCGAAATAATCAAGGTATTCCGGATCAGAATGCAAGTCGTCTCTTAAACTCAGTTCTTCCTGCAATTCGTGATAAATTTCTTCTTCGAAAATTGATTTCAATACAACGGCTCCGGCACCAGCTTCGGCCAGCTTCATAACTTGTTCGGCATTGCCTGTCATGCTGCTGCTTGCTGCAATTACCGGACTCTTTAAATTGAGTCCAAAAAATCGGGTTGATATATTTGCCATGATAAAAAATATTTACAATTTAATTATTTACAATTGACGATTGAGTCATCCGATCAAAATAGTCAATAGTCAATGAAAAAATAGTCAATCGACTACTGTTTCTCTTTAAGGTATTCGTTCATGCTAGCCGCAGCTTTCCGTCCGTCGCCCATTGCAAGTATAACGGTTGCACCGCCTCTTACAATATCTCCGCCGGCAAATAACTCCGGAATTGAACTTTGCATGGTTTCCTCGTTCACCACAATGGTTCCCCATCTGGTAACTTTCAGGTCTTTTACTTCGGAAGGAATGAGCGGATTTGGCGAGACACCAACCGCCACCACCACCAAATCAACCGAAATGTCGTATTCAGAACCTTCAATCACCACCGGACGGCGACGGCCTGAAGCATCGGGTTCGCCAAGTTCCATCCGTTGAACGCGAACCCGGTTCACTTTACCT
This sequence comes from Bacteroidota bacterium, assembly GCA_030698405.1. Classification (GTDB taxonomy): domain Bacteria; phylum Bacteroidota; class Bacteroidia; order Bacteroidales; family Prolixibacteraceae; genus Aquipluma. The sequence continues at coordinate 2,420 of JAUYMU010000088.1, read as the reverse complement.
TTGGAGTCAGCAAAATATTCCACAGGGTTGGCCAGATTGAGAAATTCAATACCTTCTTCTTCAGCATGATGAACCTCTTCCACACGGGCAGGCATTTCGTCACGCGAACGACGGTAAATGATCATCGCACGTTCGGCGCCCAAACGTTTGGCAGTTCTGACTGAATCCATCGCTGTATTTCCACCACCAATTACGGCCACATTTTGTCCTTTAATAATAGGAGTGTCAAATTCATCGCTGGCAGCATTCATCAGGTTCACCCTTGTAAGGTATTCGTTCGACGACATAATGCCATTGTAATTTTCGCCCGGAATATTCATAAAACGCGGAAGTCCGGCGCCACTGGCTACAAAAAATGCCTGAAAACCTTCTTCTTTCAGATCGTCAAAGCTGGCTGTTTTGCCAACAATAAAATTCCTGACAAACTTTACGCCCATTTGCTCGAGGTTGGCAAGTTCAACATCCACGATTTTGTTTGGAAGCCTGAATTCAGGAATACCATATTTTAAAACGCCGCCGATTTCGTGCAAAGCCTCAAAAACAGTCACATCGTAACCTAATTTTATCATGTCGCCTGCAAACGAAAGAGATGCAGGTCCCGAACCTATTGCAGCGACCTTTATTCCATTTGGCGCGGCCACTTCAGGAACCGACATTGAGCCACTTTCCCGCTCGTAGTCGGCTGCAAAACGTTCCAGATGCCCAATTGCCACCGGATCTTTCTTCAACTTCAGGGTATAAAAACAAGTGGCTTCGCACTGTTTTTCCTGAGGACAAACGCGACCGCAAACTGCCGGAAGCGCCGAAGTTTCTTTCAGCGTTTTTGCCGCTTCGAGGAAACTGCCCTGCTCAATGTATTTGATAAATTTCGGGATATTGATACCTACCGGGCAGCCGTCAATACAGGTTGGGTTCGGACAATCAAGACACCGGGCAGCCTCAGCAACAGCCTGTTTTTCTGTCAGTCCGGTATTCACTTCCCGATCCTGATAGCGGATTCGCACAAAAGGATCCAACTCCGGCATTTGGGTGCGTGTTTTGGTTGTGCGCTCCTTATTAGCTATTTTTTTTCTAAGTTCGACACGCCATTCTTTTTCGCGTTCAATCAGAAGATATTCTTTGTTTGTGGTCATTTTTTCGTGTTTAATTGAATTAGAAATACCGTTCGCTGGCTAATTTTTCTTCGTCGGAATATCCTCCCAAACGCATGATCAATTCGTCAAAATCAATCTGGTGGGCGTCAAATTCGGGCCCGTCGATGCAGGTAAACATGGTTCGTCCACCAACAGTAACGCGGCAAGCGCCACACATTCCGGTTCCGTCAACCATGATGGCATTCAGGCTTGATTGTGTTGGTATCTGGTATTTTTTTGTGAGCAAAGAGGTAAATTTCATCATTACAGCCGGACCGATTGCAATGCACTCGTTCACCGTTTCGCGCTGAATAACCATTTCGGCTCCGGCAGTTACGAGTCCTTTGGTTCCGTATGATCCGTCGTCGGTCATCACAATCACTTCATCCGACCATTTTCGGATTTCATCTTCAAGAATAATTAGGTCTTTATTTCTTGCTGCCAGAATGGAAATAACGCGGTTTCCGGCCTGTTTGAATGCCTGAACAATTGGCAACATTGGAGCAACTCCTACCCCGCCGCCACATGCCAAAACTGTTCCGACCTTGTGAATATGTGTGGCTTTCCCCAGCGGACCAACCAAATCGAGAATTTTATCTCCCACATTCAGTTCAAAAAGTTTTGCTGAACTGACACCCATTTTCTGAACCACCAATGTAATGGTTCCTTTTTCACGATCGGCATCGGCAATGGTCAGCGGAATGCGCTCACCTTTTTCGTCAACACGCAGAATCACAAAATGTCCGGGCTTGCGCGAACGGGCAATCCGCGGTGCATTGACAATAAACTTGGCTACTTTTTCAGAAAAAAGAACCTTTTCAACAATTTGGGTCATTATATTGGTTTTTAATTTGCGGTTTTAAAACTGACCGCCAAAAATAGCAATGAACAAAGAATATACATCTATAAAATTTGTCTTTTTTGCCAGCGAAGGTATTTTTCAGAAATGAGTATCTGCTTGTGCACCTAATTACTTTAATATTGAGCTATTATCATTTGCCGTCCCGATAAATCAGCGATTTTTTAGGTGCTTTTCATTTTAGTATAGGTTGTATAATTTACTCATTTAGAATTGGTTAATCTGTTTTGCAATAGAATTAAATAGGACGGCATTTTTTTTCATTATTAATAAGGTAACTAAAGTTTCTTTTTCCCTGTTCGTCTTTCTACTAAGGTTTGATGGAGAAAAATAAGGTTTTTTCTAGAATATAAAAACCTTATTTTCAATTTATTAACCTTAGTAGAAAAGTTGCACATTTGATTTCTACCTTATTACCTTATTTGTCG
>JAUYMU010000086.1 GCA_030698405.1 Bacteroidota bacterium | reverse complement strand
CCGGTTAAAGGTTTTCAGCAGTGTGGTTTTTCCGCATCCTGAAGGTCCAATGATACAGGTAATTGCTTTATCCGGAATATCCAGACTTACATTTTTCAGAATGTGGTTTTTTGTCAGGTAAACATTCAGGTTCCGGACGCTGATATGAGGTTTGTGTTTGGTGAAAATATTTTCAGCATCAACTTTATCCCCATTGAGAGAGATTTTTTTTACCTGTAATTTTTCAGTGGGTGATTCGATGAATTTTTCTACCCGAAGCAAATTCTGTATCATATCTTGTTTTTTGAAAATTTACGACTAAAATAACGTCCTCCTAAACTCAGGAATAAAACGATACCTGTTAAAATGAGAGCTGCAGCATAAGCCCTGTCCTGAACTTCGGCTATAGGACTGCTTAGCTGGAAGAAGATAGCCAGCGGCAAAGTTGCCACCGGTTGCGAAAGAGAAGTTGGAATACTGTCGGTATAACCCGCAGTAAACAATACAGACGCTGCATCGCCAATGCCACGGCCAACCGAAAGCAGTACAGCTGTAATAATACCCGGAGCGACCTGTCTCAGGATGACCCTGATAATTTCAGACCGGGTTGCGCCCAAAGAAAGTGCCGCATCTTTCATTTCTTTGGGAACACGTCTGACTACTTCGTCAATTGAACGGATCAGAATCGGGATGATTAGAGAAGTTACTGTCAGAATACCGGCCAGTAATGACGACCGTAATCCGAGATAAACCATCAGAGTAAATCCAAAAGCGCCGTAAACAATGGATGGAATTCCGAACAGAACATCGAACGATAAGCGGGTAAACTGTGCCAGTCGCGAGTTTTCAGGCAAATAGAGGTTAATGTACAAAACGATTGGCAGACTGAAACTCAGTCCCAAAGTAATTGATCCGATCACAATGTACAACGAACCGATAATGGCGTTCAGCAAACCACCTTCCTTGCCAATGTAAAATCCGCCACCCGGAATTTTGGAAACCATGTCCCAACTCATTGCCGGAAGTCCTCTTTTCACAACTGCGAAAATGATCATCAGAAGAGATACAACAATAACCAGCGTGGCGGCCATCATCAGCCCTTTGAATATCTTTTCCTCCAATTTTTTTATTCTGAAATGTTTCATAATGCAAAGTTCTTTTCAATTCGGATTAAAACCAATCGTGAAATAGCGTTAAAAGCCAGGATTATTACAAATAAGAGCAAGGCTGAAAGCATAAGTGCCGCATCGTACATCGGGATCGACATCATTTCGCCGTAATTGTTTGCAATAAGTGCAGGCAACGGATAGGCAGGATCAAAAAGATTTTTTGGCACTTCCGAGACATTTCCGCAGACCATCAGCACGGCAATTGTTTCGCCAAAGGCACGCGAAAGAGCCAACACCACAGCAGCTGCCAGTCCCGGAAACGATTTGCGCAAAACAACTTTTTTGATGGTTTGCCAGTTGGTCGCACCCAATGAAAGCGAAGCTTCGCGCAATCCACCGGGCAAGGCATCGAAGATTTCAATAAATACAGAAATCATCAATGGAATGATCATGATGGCCAGCACAATTCCACCGGCCAGCACGCTATACCCGGTTGAAAACTCGACAAAATGTGGAGCAAGTGTTTCTGATATAAAAGGCACCACCACTAAAATACCCCAAACGCCATAAACTACCGGCGGAATTCCGGCCAATACATCAACCATCGGGAAGACGATCTTTTTGATGTATGGATGGGCATATTCCGAAAGGTAAATTGCAGCAAGTAAACACAGCGGCAGCGAAAGAAATATAGCGAGTCCGGTAACCCATAAGGTTCCCATTATAAACGGATAAAAACCAAATTCTCCCTTTAATGGCCGCCAACTTTCACCGGTTAAAAGAGCCCACAACGATTGCTGATCCAAAATCGGCACCGATTTCAAATACAGACTGATCCCGATAATGACAGCAAATGACAAAGAAACCAGTGTCAGGAAAAGCATGCTGTTCCGTATAAAAAACTCCCTTGTTTGGCGAAATTTGTTGTATCGTGCTTTATCCATAATTATTGTTTTATATTGTCAATCACTTTCAAAACCTAAACCCGACAGGCTTTTTTCATCCTGTCAGGTCTCGATTTGCTGTGGAAAGCCAGCAAGTCAAATTAAATATTTACAACTCTTTTTATTTCACTTTTGCTAACCCGGCATCAAGTTTCTCTTTCGGAAGATTAATGTATCCGCTGTCAAAAACATATTTCTGTCCTTCGGTTAACGACCATTTGATGAATTCAATCAGTTCTTTTTTAACCGGTTTTCCTGAAGTCACAAAATACAGGTCACGAGCCGGAGGCGAAGGGTATTTACCTGCAGCAATCGCGGCAACAAGCTTATCCAGCGTGCCGTAAAAATCTTCATCCGGATCAACCTTCCCATTGTTGTTGATATCAAGCGGAAGTACTTTCACTCCCGGATTAGGTAATTTGGTTTTGGCATCGTAGGCATAACCAATGTTGTTGTAGGCAATTCCTGAAGGGTCTTTGGTTACAGCCTGAGCTAACCCGGGGTCACCAAAAACTCCTACCCCCAGAAGGTCTTCTTGTTTCTTCCCCAGATATTTGGCCCAGGTCTCGCCAGCACCACAGGCATCGGAACGAGTGTAAATCCGGATTGGAACAGCACTTTTTGTGCCGATAGCCTGACCCCATGTTTTGGCTTTTCCGGTAATGAACACGTTGACTGCAGCATCATGGTCGAGTCCGTTTGCCAGAATGTCTTTAATGTTTGGATTTGCGGCACTCACCGTTGGAACCACCGCATCTTTGGTAACAGCAATGCCAAAAGCGCCTTTTTTAGTTTCCTCGGGATTGATCTCGCGTGAAACCAAGCCAATATCAACCATTTTTGAAAGTGCATCGGTCATTCCTTTTCCGGCGCCACCTGCCGAAATATCGAATTTCACATTGGGATGAAGTTTCCTGAACTCTTCTGCCCATTTTACTGTGAGCGGATACAACGCAAATGCTCCTGAAATACTAATGTTTCCTTTTAAATCGTCTTTGACCTGAGCTGCCACTTTCACCGTAGAAAGTGAAGTAATTACCAGAAGGGCAAAGAATCCGAATGTAATTTTTTTCATTGTATCATGTTTTTTTAGTGACTAATTAAAATCCAATCTGAAATTGGATCGAAGCGAAATTATTGTCGATGCTTGTGCCTACTTCCTGCTTGAGGGTGTAGTTGGCCTGAAGGCGAACATTGGTATTGAAGTTATAGTTTGCACCAAACACATACCAGGTTGAAGCGTTATCGGTTTTTGCCATGTCGGTATCGTAAAAATCGTATTTGGCTATTAACTGTAGCTTTTTCTGAAGGAAATAATAACCTGCCTGGAAATAGTAACCTTCCCTGTCAATCAAATCATCTGTTCTATGGATATATTCACCACGAATGGCCAGATTTTTCAGGTCATAATTCAGGTCGAAACCATATCGGTTTCGGTCAACATTTTTTGAAGGCGTATTAACTACAGTTCCGGTTTTTACTTCAGGAACAAAGCGCGAACCGTTATAAAGCGCCCCACTGATGTCAAGTCCGGTTATCGGATGCACGATCAGCCGAGCTGCATAATCTTTATTTTCATTATTGTCAGCAACATTTATTCCTGAACCATTATAAACTCCCAACCGGTAATCTACTACCGGACGGTCTTTTAGTTTTAGGATAGTTCCTCCCAATTGGATGCCGATATCGCGTCCGTTCTGGTTACCGCCAACATCTTTTCCCCGGGCAACCAGCGCTTCAACTGCTTGAGATCGGTCGATCAGTTCCAGTTTATTCGAACTGGTCAGATTTTCAAGCGAAAAAGGGATTTTGGCCTGACCGATGGTGAAATTGAACTGATCATTCAGTTTTAGTTCGGCATATGCGTCAATCAGTTTGGGCGTTCCGGCAAGGTCGAATTGTACGCGATAGCCCCAATATGGAGAGATGTTTCCTTTTACATCGAGCCGTGCACGGCGAATATCAAAACCATCAATTTTACCTGTTTCTTCCAGTGCCTGATAGCGAACCTGGGTGTATCCGGCAAAAGTGATTTTCTTAGCTGCGTTTACCGGAAACGTTTTTACTTTAGCCAAGTTTGCCTGAGAAGCAATGGCAGCTTCGGCACGAATTGAATCGGCATCTTTCTGTGAAACCAAATTCTTTTGAACCAATAAATTTAAAACATCATCGGTTGATTGTGACTTTGCTTTCAAAACAAGAACACTTATGGCCACTATAAAAAAGACTGTTTTTTTCATTTCTATTATAATATCGATTGATTTACTGTATAATTAACCAGGAAGTAGCTGCAAATAATTGAATCGAACCGGTCATTCAAAAATACGTGCTGCATGAGGTATTGCCAACCAGTTATGTTATTGAATAATTTAGGTTGCAAAGTGAAATTTAATAGCTTAAACCATTAAATATTTCATGTTTTTAAAAACTTGATTTTAACGATTACGGCGAACGCCTTTTATATACACATTCGCATTCGGAAGGTCGAAGGCATTTGGCAACAACAACACAGTCTGGCAGCAAGTTGTCCACCACTGATCATCCGGAGTAAGTTTTGATTGGTTATTTGTTGTGTTGCTTTCATTTTTTGTTGTGTTCAATGACATTGCAAAGATTGTCATGAGAACGATCGTTTGAAATACCTCGTTTCGGGTAAATTTTATACCACAAAATAGGTATGAAATCAGAAAAACAGAAAAGGGAAAGAGTAAATGAGTTCAATGATTCTGCCTTTTATAGATATCATCAAATTAAAGTTTCGCGGCTGTTGCATTAGCAGAAAAATCCAGACCCGCTATATATAGAATTCGATGTTATCGATCCAACCCGATTTGATAGCCTGAATAATTAATTCGGAAGCATTGGATACCCCCATTTTCCTGAAGATGTTTTTTCGGTGTGTATTTACAGTGTGAAAACTGATACTTTTCTGATTGGCAATCTCTTTGGTAGTTAAGCCACCTGCAATTAAGCGAACAATTTCAATTTCAGAACTAGTCAAATGAGTTGGCTCTTCAGGAACCACCTTGTTTTCACCCAATTCAAGGATTAGGTCAAGTATTTCATCGGAATAATATTTTTTCCCTCTTAAAGTCGCATCAATTGCTGTTAGAATCTCATCACGCTCAGCCGTTTTGTATAGGATGTTTTTGATCCCAATTTTCGATAGTTCAGCAAACTCAGTTTTGCTGACCGAATTAGTCAGTATTAAAACTGAAAGACGTGGAAATTTATGTTTTATCTTTTGAAGGTCGTCAATACCATCAAAATCGATCAGCACAAAGTCAGTAATCAGCAGTTGACATGATTCCTTTTCCAGAACTTTTTGCAGTTCATATTGAGTGCTTACAATTCCTCCGATTGAAAATCGTTTGTCGTTGACTAATAACGATTTTAAAGCTTCAATTACGAGAAACTGCGAATCGGCAATTACTATTTTAAACACTGAATCACCCATGTTTTTCTCTTGTCAATAAGTCTCAAAAGGAAATGTTAAAGTTATATTCATTTTGCCAAATATATTCATAATGGCTATTAACTAATAGATATTTAGATGATTATTTGTAGGCAATACCATTAAATATTTAATGTCTTTCGAAGTAGAAATACGCATAAATACTGAACGTCATTAACTAAATATACCACCATAATGTCTATTGATTTAGTGTATTATTGCATTCCTATTAAGATCAAATTCATCTTGAAAATTATTACTTATGCTTTTAAACGAAACCAAACAGGAATATTCGTGGTTCAGAAGAATTTCATCGCAATTTATTTCTGAAAAGGATTTTGACAAACTGGAGAAAACATCGGTCAAACTTAATTTCAAAAAGGGTGAAACCATACTGAAGCAAGGTGGGATGCCAACTCATGTAGTATATCTGGAAAAGGGCATTGTCAAGTTTAATTACGAAAATGAAACCAGCAAAAACCTGATACTGACTATTGTTTCGACACCAAAGATTTTAGGAGGAGCCAACTTGTTTTATAAAGACAATAACCTGTTTTCGCTTATCGCCGTGGAGGATTGTGAAGTGATAATGATCGATTCGAAGGTGATTCAGGATGTGCTAATGGACAATTCCAAATTTGCCATGATGATGTTTCAGGTGGCTTCCGAGATGTTCAAAAAGTCAGTCATGAACTTTATAAGTTTAGCCCACAAACAGAAGGAAGGCCGTATTGCCGACATTATTTTGTATTTGGCCGAGGAAGTTTACCATAACAATTCATTTCTCCTTTCACTTACCCGAAAAGAAATCGCTGAATTTGCCGGTTGCTCCACCGAAAATGTGATTATGACACTCTCGAAATGGCATACAGAAAAGATCATATTGATTGACGGCAAAAACATTGAGATAATAGAAATGGACAAATTGAAATATATCAGCAAAATAGGATAAAGATGCTAACTCAAAAAACAAGATATTCCATGTTGGCCATGGTTCGACTGGCAAAAGAATTTGGCAAAGGCACGTTGATGATCAATGAAATTGCCGAAAGTGAGAGGATTCCGAAACGTTTTCTGGAATCCATTCTACTGGAGCTTAAAAATAACGGGTATTTAGGTTCCAAATTGGGAAAAAATGGAGGTTATTTCCTGATGAAAGATCCGAAAACAATCAACCTATTGGAAATAGTCCGGCTTTTTGAAGGAAGCATTGCCATGCTAAAATGTACTTCCGAAAAATATTACGAACCCTGCGAACATTGCAAAGACGAGGAAAATTGCGCGATTCGCGGTACTTTTAAAGATATCCGTGAATATACGTTTAACAAACTGGCCTCAACATCGCTTGAAATGTTGATTTGAAATAAATGCCTTCCATGAATCCATTTAGGATTACCCGATTGACTTCTTGTTCGCTTCCCTTTTTTTATAAATTTGCGACCTTATTTAAGTAGTTGAATTACATTAGAATTGTAACAAACATATTTACTGATGGCATTAGAAAAAGGGATATTTCAACGCACGGAGTTGCTGTTTGGAAGTGAAAAGATGGATCAGATTGCATCGAAAAAAGTGATTATTTTCGGAATTGGTGGCGTTGGAAGTTGGTGTGCCGAAAGCCTTGTGAGGACAGGCATCCGGCATTTAACTCTTGTTGATTCAGACCTTGTTTGCATTACGAACATCAATCGCCAGTTGCACGCCACCGTAAAAACAGTAGGCGAAGTTAAAACTGAAGCTCTGAAAAACCGCCTGCTCGAAATTAACCCATTAGCCGAAATTCAGGCCATTCAACGAATATATGAACCTGCCACTTCTGACTCGTTTGATTTGGATTCTTATGATTATATCATTGATGCCATCGACAGTTTGAGCAACAAAATTGATCTGATCCGCAAAGCCACACGCACCAAAGCTGTATTTTTTTCGTCGATGGGCGCCTCGTTGAAACTTGACCCGACCAAAATTCGCGTGGCTGAATTCTGGAAAGTAAAAGGTTGCCCACTCGGACACATCGTTCGCAAAAAGATCCGCAAAGGTGATTTACCTGCCAAAAAATTTATGTGCATTTACAGCGAAGAACTGC
>JAUYMU010000085.1 GCA_030698405.1 Bacteroidota bacterium | reverse complement strand
CAGCGGAATCCTCGCAATAAAATGTGTTTCCGATTTTTCGAAAACCGGTACTGTATTGTTTAGCAAGCGGTAGCGGTTCTGTATGTTTTTCAGGCCAACACCGGTTGAGGTCATGTGGGCTTCGCGCTCCTGAAGGTTGTTTACCACGTTTAACTGGTTGTCTTCGTCAATAAAAATGTCGATCACCAACGGCGATTTCTTCGACATCGCATTGTGCTTGATGGCGTTCTCGATCAGTAATTGCATGGCCAACGGAATAACCCGGTGGTTCTTTTTATCATCAGGAATGCGGATATTTACCACCACTTTGTCCATAAACCGGATGTTGATCAGGAATATATAGGCATCCAAAAAGCTGATCTCGGTGCTGAGATTCACCAGTTCATTGTCCTTGTTTTCGAGCACGTAGCGGTAAACTTTCGCCAGGTGTTCGGTAAATTTTTCAGCCAGTTCTGGTTCGAGCCTGATGAGCGAAATCAACACATTCAGGCTGTTGAAAAGGAAGTGCGGGTTAACCTGTTGTTTTAGTACATCGAACTGCGATTGCAGGTTCTCTTTTTGCAATTTCAGCAGTTGGGTATTGGCTTTGGTCAGCTCTTTGGTGCGTTCGCGAATGGTTTGTTCCAGGTCGCGGTTAATTTCTTCGAGGCGTTTGTGGGCAGCTTTAATTTCTTCTTCGGCTTTTATGCGGTCGGTAATGTCTTTGGCAGTTCCCACTACTGCGGTTTTTCCATCGAGTTCGGTCAGGTTGGTCGAAAGAATAACCGGTATCCGGGTTTTTCCGTCTTTGTGTAGCAGCTGAAATTCGTAACTCCACGAATCAGTGTGTCCCGATCGTCTCCTGTAATTTTTTCTGACAGCCTCGTCGCGCAATTCAGGTGGAATAACAGAGGTGAAATGTTTTCCGGTCATTTCTTCCACCGTATAGCCCAGAATGTCAACAATGGCATCGTTCACAAAAATGAATTTTTCGTCCTGAAGCACAAAAAGACCTTCCTGCAAGCTATGAATGACATGCCGATAGTGTTCTTCGCTTTTCCGGAGGGCTTCTTCCATGGCTTTGCGTTCCGAAATGTCCACAATCAACCCGCGGACACCTTTTATTTCGTTGTTCTCCGTCATCGGACTACTGTAGATAACGATGGGGAAAGTCGAGCCGTCCCGCCGCAACGCGGTATATTCCATCCCGCCATCTCTTCCTTTTTCGATAAATGCCTTTTTAATATTATCCAACAGTCTCTCGTGGTCTTCAGGAATGACCCCGGTTGTAGCCTGAAAACCAATTTCATTCTCCGAAAGTCTGAAAGCAATTTTGCCTGCTTTGTTCAGATAAGTAACATTGCCTCCGAGGTCGAGTTCAAATATTGTTTGAGGCAGAAGGTCGGCCAGCTCCCTGAATTTTTGTTCGCTTTTCCGGAGCGCTTCTTCCATCGCTTTGCGTTCCGAAATGTCAACAATCAAACCACGCAGTCCGACTATCTGATCGTTTTCAATCATTGGCGCAGCATAAATGATGGCTGGAAAGGTGGTGCCGTCAATCCGAAGGGCTGTGTATTCGTTAAATAAATCTGACCGTTTGCCACTCAACGCATTCCTGACATTTTCCTTCATCCGAATCCGTTCTTCGGGTATTACTGCATCCGAAGCATGTGGATTAGCATCGCCATCCTCCATCCCGAATGCTTCGCGACCGGTTTTATTTACATAGGTTACATAGCCGTTAAGGTCGAGTTCGTAGATTATCTGTGGCAGTAAATCAGAAAGTTCCCTGAATTTCCGTTCGCTTTTTTCAAGCGCTTCCTGCATTTTGATTCTTGAGGTTATATCGCGCGAAGTGATGAGCGAAGCAGGTCTCCCATCAATTTGGATGGCTGTCGAAGAACATTCGGTTATTACCCGTTTCCCGCTCTTCCCAATTAACCGCAAGGTAAAAGTCAGGTCGGTTAAATTGCCCTTCATCCTTTCCAGGTGGTATCTCATAATCCATTCCCGGTCTTCAGGTTCAATGCATTCAGGACCAAATTTTTCCAGACATTCTTCTACTGAATATTCAAGCATATCGGCAAATGCTTTGTTTACCATTACAATTTTCGAATCCTGCGAAATCAAAATTCCATCGAGCGATTTTTCGATGAGGGTGCGGTACTTCTTCTCACTGGCTTTGAGGGTTTCTTCAAGCGCTTTTTGTTCGGTATGGTCGCGCATGATGATAAACGTGGCCGGATGACCGTTGTATTCTATGAAGGAAGTATTAATTTCAAAATGGATTATTCTTCCTGATTTTGCAACACCTTTCGCCTCGTAAATCATGTGATTGCGGTCACCTTCCATGCGTAATTTGTGATATTGCCGCAGGCGTTCACGGTTCTCTTCTGCCAGAAAATTTTCGAAATCATTCTCCAAAAGTTCCTCTTCCGAATATTCAAGCATTTTGCAAAAGGCAGGGTTCACAAACTTAAATTTTCCAAACTGGTTGATGATGATGCCATCGTGCGCATTTTCAACCAGATTACGGTACTTTTGCTCGCTCTGCTCCAGTTTGTCCTGAATTTGTTTGCGTTCGGTAATGTCGCGGATGGAAATAAACGAAGCATTTTCGCCTTGGTATGTGATGGGTGTTACGTTGAATTCGATTTCCACTTCCGACCCATTTTTATGAAGCAATGTGGTGTAATCAATTCCGTATTTCCCAATTCCTTGCATTCGCAGAAAATGCTGTTCCATCAAGCGTTGCTTATCTGTAGAAGCGAGCAGGTCGGATGCGGTGAGGCAGCACATCTCTTCACGGGTGTATCCAAGCATATCGCAAAATGCTTTGTTCACATATTTGAAATCGCCATTTTGAGTAATGTTAATTCCATCGCGGGCATTTTCCACCATGTTATGGAAGAGTTCGAAATTCTCCGGAAGGTGTTGATCAGAAATTGCTGCTTGCATTTGATACGCTGTTAGAAGTTGATTTTCCTATTTGAGTGGTGAAGGTATAATTTGAATTTCAGAATGGGAAATAAAATGAATTTGAATGACCAGTTTTAAGCAGTGAACAGGCAATTTGGCCATTTGGGATGTTGTATTAATAAATAAGTATGTTGGACTTAAAAAGTTTGAATTGATATTTATGTGGGTTGATAAATATCAATCCAAAACTATTTTCGTCATTTTGATTACAGATTATTTATTTGTAAACTCGCAATCTCCAAAATTAAACTAATAGATGATCCTTGAATTTAGTTTCGTTGTTAGTTTTTATATGTTTTGGGTTTACAAACTAACAACCAAAAAATTACAATCAATTTATGGAAAATTCAGGAAAATTGAATACTGTTAAGTTTTACAGCGGTGAAGTGACTCCCCTTGAAATGCACAAAGTGCGCGTGGTTCAGAAACTGAACCTTTTACCCATCGAAGAACGCAAAGAGGCCATCTTTGAAGCCGGATTCAATACGTTTCTTTTGATGAACAAAGATGTTTTTCTGGATATGCTTACCGACTCGGGAACCAATGCGATGAGTGATAATCAGGTTGCTGCCATGAGCGTTGCCGACGATTCGTATGCAGGATCAGCCAGTTACACCAAGCTGGTAGGAGCAATTAAAGAAGTATTCAATCAGGATTATTTTTTACCCGTACACCAGGGACGAGCTGCCGAACACATCATTTCCAAGACTTTTTGCCGACCGGGAAGCGTTGTTCCGATGAACTACCATTTCACCACAACCAAAGCCCACATCGAAATGGCAGGGAGTGTTGTTGAGGAAATTTATACCGACGAAGCCTTGAAAACCAAAAGTGATTTTCCTTTCAAAGGGAACATGGACATCAATAAGCTGAACAAGGTAATAGAAAAATGGGGCGCCGAAAATGTGGCCTACATTCGCTTCGAAGCCGGTACCAACCTGATTGGCGGACAACCATTTTCGATGGCCAACCTGCGCGAAGTTTCGGCAATTGCCAAAGCGCACAACATCATGTTGCTGATGGACACCAGTTTGATCAACGAAAACCTTTATTTCATTAAAATCCGTGAAGAAGGTTATCTGGATATGCCTATCAAAGATATTCTGCACGAAATGATGAGTTATACCGACTTTTCATACTTCTCGGGTCGCAAAGTAAGTTGCACCCGCGGCGGTGGAATTTGTACCAACAATCATGATATTTACATGAAAATGCGCGACTGGGTTCCACTTTTCGAAGGGTTTCTGACATACGGAGGTATGAGTGTTCGCGAAATTGAAGCAATGGCTGTTGGATTGATAGAAACGCTTGATTTTAATGTGATCAGTCATTCTCCGACTTTTATCAAATACCTGGTTGATGCGCTCGACAGCAAAGGAATTCCGGTAATCACACCTGCCGGAGGCTTGGGCTGCCACCTCGATGCCGGTCTGTTTATTCCGCATGTTCCGCAAACCCAATATCCTGCCGGAGCGCTTGCGGCCGCGCTGTTCGTAGCCTCCGGAATTCGCGGTATGGAACGTGGTACGATTTCGAGTGTACGCGATGAAAATGGCGATGATGTTCTGGCCGATGTTGAATTGCTCCGTTTGGCTTTTCCCCGCAGGGTTTTCACCTTATCACAAATTAAATATGCAGAGGATCGCATTCAATGGCTTTTCGATAACCGCCACTTAATCGGAGGACTCGAATGGGTTGAAGAACCTCCTGTATTGCGTTTCTTTGTTGGTAAACTTCAACCAATTGGCGACTGGGTTGACAAACTCGTGGCGAAATTCCGTCAGGATTTTGGGGATAGTCTTTAGTTGATTTTCACCACAGATTTCACAGATAATCTCAGATTTGTTCTCTGTGATATTCTGAGAAATCTGTGGTGAATTTATTTTATTAGTTGGCCAATTTAATTATAACCAGTTTTTCAATGTCTGCTAATATTTGGTTGTCTTTTATTTCTATCCGAATGCCACGCCCTTCGGCATATTTTGTTGCTTGTTCCAGATCATTTTTAATCACCGGCGAAATATCACTTTCCAAAATAAAATCTGTCGCTTTTTGCCCAAATACAAATGCTACCTTGAAGTAATTATCTCTGGGCAAAAAGTAAATTATCGCTCTCTTTTTATCCTTTATCCTGAAATTCCACCCATATTTTGTCCCTGAATAGTTCCATTCTGCAATTGCTTTTGGATACTTTTCAAATACAAAGTCCTGTATCTGAACCCACAAGTTAAAAGTTGAACCTAATCTGTCGGCTAAATCATTGTCAGCCGGCACAATCGCCTTATCCTGAAAAATGCTTAAATCGTCCATGACGTTTAAAGTTTAGGTTTGAATGACTTTTATTTTATATCAATACTTGTTTTCCCTTTCAACTGAATGCTTTTTCCTTTCCATCCAAAAGTTCCGGTTAGGCCTTCCGGTAAAATCACTTCACCCTGAATGCCTTCAGCGCCGTTTCTTTTCAGGTCAAAAACAATCATTCCTGAAGGATGCGGCATCTGGCCTTTAATAAATTTCAGTTCGCCCAAAGCAGGTTCCATCCGGATGGTTTTAAAACCTGCCGAGGCGGGACGAATGCCTGCGACTGTTGCCAGAAAATCGTAATTCGGACTGGCGCTCCAGGCATGACAGTCGGAGCGGGTAGGGTCTTGTTTTTCGGCAAAGGTGGTAAGGCCGATTTTGAGCATGTCTTTCCACGGTCCCAGAGTTTTCAGATAACGATCTGCCAAACCGGTTTTTTTCAGGGCTTGTGTCAGGTAAAAACGGAAATACAAAGTTGGCTGAATCAGTTTCGGATCGTCCATGATTTTTTCAATCATGGCTTTCTGTTCGCTTTCAGGAATCGTGTTCGTTAACACCCCGAAAATCTGTGCATGCATACTGTAATCAATCTTTTCAGGAGTATCGGAAAGATAACCGCGCGACATATCCCAGCAATTTTTGTGCACTGCTTTGGTCAGGTTTTCTGCCAGAAGTTTGTATTTCTGTGCCTGAAGCGGCTGATCAAAATAGTCGTTCAGTTCGGCTGCACGTTGGGCAGCATAAGCAAACTGCATGGTTAGAATGGATGACTGACCATCGTCAAGTCCGCCTTTTGGAACGCCTCCGATACGGTTTTCGTTGCTCCATGGCCATTCGTCAGCCCAGTCAACAAAGTTCCAGTATTCTACTTTTCCCAGAAGACCGGTTTTCTGGTCAATTCGTTGAGTGAACCAATTCAGCACCTGATCGATTCCAGGTAGAAAACGCTGAATAAACTCCGCATCATCGCGCAGTGTCCAGTAATCATGAACCATATCTACCCAGTATAGCGAAAATGGCGGAATCACCTGAGGGCTGGATGATGGATAGCGGCTTTGAGTAAGGCCTTCATAAATGCGCGATTCATCGTACTGCATTATAGCATTTCTAACCAAACGATCGTCGCCCGAAACATAGAGTGAAATCAAGGCTTGAATACGGGTATCGCCGGTATATTGAAGTTGTTCGTAGTAGGGACAATCGTAATAGGTTTCGTTGGCACACAATCGGGCAGTTTGCCATCCCACGTTCCATATTTGTTTCAGTTCAGTCTGGTCGGTTTCAAAAACTGCATTTTCCTGAAGTGGATAGGCAGAAAATTCACTTTTGAAATCATCAATTACCAGCGCTTCATTTTTGGTTTCAATTTCAAGCTGAAGATATTTCCATGTACGGAACCATAATGGCCTGAACAAAAGGTTCGAACCGCCATCAGGCAGAAAAATATCAGCATAACCTCTAATTGTCTTGTCTTCAATTTCGTTTCGCTTTCCTTTGTTTCCGGTTGCATCAAACAACGATTCGGCATAAATCATTTTTATCCGGCTCCCTTTGCCTTTCGAAACCAACAATTCCGGATAACCGGTTGTCAAATTTCCCTGATCAAATAAAATGGTCAGATTTTGATTTGCCGGAACAATCAATTTCGCTTTTCCCTCAATAAATCCTTCCGGAACTTTGACCAAAGCATCGGTGGCTGAGCTTGTCGAAGCCGAGCCGGTCACTGAGCCTGTCGAAGTGGTCGAAGTGGTCGAAGCACGCCGTATTTCAGCAAACCGTTGTTCTTTCTGCTCCATTTGCGGGATTCGCCGGGGTGTCAAAACCCAGTTAATATCGGTTCCAATGCCGCGTGGATGACCCACATCTATCGTTTTTGCCTTTTCCCAGTCTCGATCGTTATAATTTGATTTTTCCCAATCCCATGGATATTGGGCAGCATCGAGCCGATCAGTTGGGCCAACCACGATGAATTGCCCAAGTGTTTCTTTGGCATCTGCAGAAGCAGGCAAATAGGACTTATTTTTGACGACTTTCCAAGTGGTATCGGTATTTGCGATTTGTTCCGTAGCCGAATTTCCCTGAACAATCAGAGCTGTTTTAAGCGTGAACTGTGCCCATGGTTTATCGTCGCCAAAATTCCAGACGATAGCAGCAAGCAGGTTCTTTCCGGGTTTCAGAAATTTTGAAATATCGATACTTTCGTAAAACCAATGTGCCAGATCGCCGCGTGCCGGTCCAAAACAAACAGCCTGTCCGTTCACAAAAAGGCGATATCGGTTATCCGCAGAAACATGAATGATAAATTCCGAAGGAATCGAAGCCAATTCAAAATCTTTCCTGAAATGAAAAACGCCGTAATCGAGTACTGATTCCGTTGGATGCGCGATCCACTGTGCTTTCCAGTGGTTGGTCAATAATTCAGGATTGATTTTTTCGGCAGTAACCAATTGGGTCGGCTGCGCATTGGCACATAAAGTTAGAATTGTGAGTAAGATACTCCAAAAATGTATTCGCATGTTGGGTTTTGTCTGGTAATTCGGGACGTTTAAAGTTTATTCATGTCCTCCCGAAGCTCAACTTCAGCTTCATCAATGGTATTCAAAAATTCTTCAACATAAACCGGATAGCTTTCAATGTCTTCCAGCTTCTGGGTTTTCAGTTGTAATTCTTTCAGTCGCAACCCAAGGTCGTTCATTCCGAAAGTCATAACCGATGATTTGGCTTTATGTGCAATTTCACCAAGTTCTTTCCATTTTTTCTCAGCTAAAAATTTTTTCATTCCATCTCTGAATTCGGGCAACTGGTCGAAGAACATCTGAATAAATTCTTTTGTAACTTCAGGTTCGTCGCCTGTAATTTCTTTCAGGTAATCCAAATTAGTATATCGGGGATAAGCCATTGTGGTATGTTTTTATGTTGGTTTGTTCAAATGCAATATTACGGAAAATAATTATTCGAAACTATGGTTGCGGTCTGTTGCGATAAAAACTAATATCTTTGCCAAATGATAATTTTCATGATTTAAATAACTGTAATCAGGTATTTTTGTCATATTCAAAAACTGAAAATAATTTTATGCAAGTAACAGCCTTCAACCGGATACACAAACAACTCGGCGCCAAAATGTTGGAGTTTGCCGGGTATGAAATGCCAATTGAATATTCAGGAATAAAAGATGAACACATGACTGTTCGCGAAGCAGTTGGCGTATTTGATGTGTCGCACATGGGCGAGTTTTGGGTGAAAGGTTCGGCTGCCATGGAACTTGTACAGCGTGTAACCTCGAACGATGTTTCAAAACTGGCGCTTGGTCAGGCGCAGTATTCCTGCTTTCCGAACGGAAAAGGCGGAATTGTTGACGACCTGCTGGTTTATCATTATGCACCCGAAAAATACCTGCTAGTAGTAAATGCTGCCAATATTGAAAAGGACTGGAACTGGGTTGTTTCTCAAAACACGAACGGTGCAATTCTCGAAAATGCCTCCGATGCCATTAGCCAGCTTGCTATTCAGGGGCCAAAAGCAACCGCAACACTTCAAAAACTCACCAATATTAATTTGTCTGAAATTAAATATTACACCTTCGTTACCGGATCAATCGGCGGCGTTGACGATGTAATCATTTCAGCAACAGGTTATACCGGTTCAGGAGGGTTCGAATTGTATTTCAGAAATGAAGTTGCAGAACAACTTTGGACCAAGATTTTTGAAGCCGGAGCTGAATTCGGAATTAAGCCAATCGGACTGGCAGCACGTGATACACTGCGCCTCGAAATGGGATTTTGCCTTTATGGAAACGATATCGACGACACGACTTCGCCCATCGAAGCCGGACTGAGCTGGATTACCAAATTCAACGGTCATCATTTTATCGACAAAGATTTCCTGCTGATGCAAAAACAGGAAGGTGTGGACCGCAAACTTCGCGGATTTGAAATGATCGACCGTGGAATCCCCCGCCATGATTACGAATTGACCGATCAGGACGGAAATGTAATTGGCCGGGTAACTTCGGGAACCATGTCGCCAATACTGAATAAAGGCATCGGAATGGGATACGTAAACAAAGCTTATTCTGCCATCGGCACCGAAGTTTTTCTGAATGTGCGCAATAAAATGCTGAAAGCCAAAATCGTTAAGATGCCATTTATTAGTCTGGTATAAATTATTTAAATACCGTTTTCTGTTTCGTTAAATCGGTCTCAGTTGGCTACTTTCTTTATCTTTGTGACTTTTACATGCAAATGGAAAAACCAAAAAATCGACTGGAGGTTTGCTTGTCCCCCGCAATTTACGACAAACATGCCGATGACAATAATTTAGTAGTAATTGTCGATATTTTACGGGCAAGTTCGTCGATATGCGCGGCCATCCATAACGGCGTAAAAGCAATTATACCTGTTTCAACCGTTGAGGAAGCGCGCGAAATGAAACGTCAGGGCTACATGGTCGCCTCGGAACGTGACGGTTATGTGCTCGACTTTGCCGATTTTGGCAATTCCCCTTTTAATTTTACTCCTGAAATAGTGAAAGGCAAAGAAATAGTGTATTCCACCACCAACGGAACACGATGCATTCACATGGCCAGCCATTCAAAAGCCGTTTTAATCGGTTCGTTCCTGAATATTTCATCTTTGGCCGATTGGCTGATTGAACAGGATTCGCCCGTACTCATATTTTGTGCTTCTTGGAAAGACCGCTTCAGTTTGGAAGACGCTGTTTTTGCCGGTGCGCTTTCAGAAAGGCTCCTGAATTCAGGAAAATTTGAAACCGTTTGTGATGCAGTTACCGCGTCACTCGATTTGTGGAGCATCGCGAAAAATGATTTATACGGATACATTCAGAAAGCCGCTCAAAAAGGACGACTGGCATCGAAAGGAATGGACGATAGCATCGAATATTGCCTGACAGCCGACCAAACACGTGCCATCCCTGCATTTCAGGATGATCGCCTGATAGATATTTCAGGAACATAAAAATGACGGCTGATAAAAACAGGATTATCTAAATTGGTTTTTTCGCAAATACATCGCATTATCTGTTGTGGTAACACTGAAATTGAAAAAATGCAAAAAAATAACCCGTTTCAGGATTGTTGCCTCGATTTTTTATTCGAATTTTGAAGTTAAATAATTGAATTTTATATTGATTGAAAATAGTCTTTAACCAATAATTTTTAACCTTATGAAGAAGCATAATTTTTATGCGGGTCCCTCAATTTTGCCGCAATACACTATTAAAAACACAGCCGAAGCGTTGATTGATTTTGCCGGAACGGGTCTTTCACTGATGGAAGTTTCGCACCGCAGTAAAGAATTCGTTGCCGTAAACAACGAAGCTCAGCAACTTTTCAAGGAATTGCTCGACATTCCTGCAGGTTACCATGTTTTATTCCTCGGAGGTGGCGCCAGTACTCAGTTTATGATGGTTCCCTACAACATGCTTGAAAAAAAGGCTGCCTATTTAAACACAGGAACCTGGGCTGACAAAGCTCAGAAAGAAGCCAAATTTTTTGGCGAAGTTGTCGAAGTCGCTTCTTCAAAAGCAAGTACCTACAATCATATTCCAAAAGGATATACCGTTCCTGAAGATGTTGATTATTTTCACATTACAACAAACAATACCATCTATGGAACCGAAATGCGCTATGATTTAGATTGCAAGGTGCCTTTGGTTGCTGATATGTCATCCGACATTTTCAGCCGTCCGGTTGATGTTTCGAAATATGCGATAATTTATGGTGGCGCCCAGAAAAATCTGGCTCCGGCAGGTGTTACCTTCGTAATTGTAAAGGAAGACGCTCTGGGTAAAGTAACCCGTAAAATTCCATCAATGTTGAATTACCGCACTCACATCGAAAACGAATCGATGTTCAATACACCTCCGGTAGTGCCGATTTTCGCGGCTCTGCAAACCTTGAAATGGTTGAAAGAATTGGGCGGCGTTAAGGTGATGGAAAAAATGAACATTGAAAAGGCCGGAATTCTGTACGATGAAATCGACCGTAATAAATTGTTTAAAGGAAATATTCCTGACGCAAACGACCGTTCAGTGATGAATATCTGTTTTGTAATGAATGACGAATACAAAGAATGGGAACCTGAATTTCTTACCTATGCCAAATCACTGGGAATGTTAGGACTTGAAGGTCACCGCTCTGTTGGTGGATATCGTGCCTCAACTTACAATGCACTTCCGAAAGAAAGCGTAATAGCGTTGGTTGATGCGATGAAAGAATTTGAAAAAACCAAACTTAAATAAATCCAATGGAAAAGCAGAATGGGGGTTCTGCTTTTCTTTTTTAAAGGGGAAAACTTATGAAAAGGGTACTAATTGCTACAGAAAAACCTTTTGCTCCTTCAGCGATGGAACAAATAAAGGGAGTACTTGCAAATGCAGGTTATGAAGTAAAATTGCTGGAAAAATATGCTTCGAAGTCAGACCTGTTGGAGGCAGTGAAAGATGTTCATGCGATCATTGTCAGAAGTGATATTGTTGACCGTGAAGTGCTCGATGTTGCCAAAGAATTGAAAATTGTAGTCAGGGCTGGTGCGGGTTTCGATAATTTGGATTTAGCCGCTTGTACTGAAAAGGGCGTCGTTGCCATGAATACACCCGGGCAAAACTCCAATGCGGTTGCCGAATTGGCAATTGGAATGATGGTTTTTATGGCCCGCAGTAATTTCAAGGGAGGCCCCGGTACCGAATTAAAAGGAAAAACAGTTGGCGTTTATGGTTGCGGAAATATTGGAAGACGGGTTGCAAGAATTTCCCAGGGTTTTGGAATGAGGGTAATTGCACTCGATCCCTGTGTGACGAAAATAAGCATGGATCCTTATGACGTAACCGTTGTGCAGTCCATAGCAGAATTATTCAGCAAGAGCGAATACTTGTCTTTACATATTCCCTTGAACGAAAAAACAAAGAATTCGGTGAACTTCGAACTGATGAACAGAATGCCTAAAGGGGCGACCCTGGTAAATACCGCCCGAAAGGAAGTGATTGATGAAGATGGCTTGAAAAAGATGCTGGAAGAACGTCCCGATTTTAAATATATCAGTGACATTATTCCTTCCTGTCATGACGAATTGGCTGCAAAATATGAACTTCGGTATTATTCAACACCCAAAAAACAAGGGGCTGAAACGTCTGAAGCCAATGTGAATGCTGGTGTTGCTGCTGCTGAGCAAATTGTTGCATTTTTCGAAAATAACGATCAGACTTACCGTGTAAATAAATAGGTAACAGTTCATCGATGAAGGAAAACGTATTCGACAAGGAGAATTATACAAACATCAGTTATTCAGGCAAAAGGATTTCGAATGCGGAATTTGATAGTTGTGTTTTTCTGAATTGTGATTTTTCGAACAGCAATCTATCTGAAAACGATTTTATAAACTGCCGCTTTGAAAGTTGTAATTTTGCAATGGCCAAATTGAGCGGTTCTGGCTTGAAGGATGTTCATTTTGCAGATTGTAAATTGATCGGAATTAATTTTGATCATTGTTCTGATTTCCTTTTCGCTGCGGATTTTCAGAAATGCGTACTTGATTACGCATCATTCTTCAGGAAAAAAATGAAGAAGGCAAAATTTACGGAATGTTCGCTGAAAGAAGTTGACTTTACCGGGGTAGATTTAGCGATGGCAGTATTTGCAAATTGCGATTTGTCGCGGGCCGTTTTTTATGAAAGCAATCTTGAAAAGGTGGATTTCCGGACAGCGGCAAATTATTCATTCGATCCGGAAGCCAATAAAATTAAAAAAGCAAAATTTTCCTTGGCGGGAGTGCCCGGACTGCTTGGAAAATATAACATTGAAATAGAATAGGATTTTCCAAATAGTAAATAGTGAATTGTTTAATAGTAAATCTTTGTTATGCCGTTAAAGTTCAAAATCGTTTTTTATAATCTGATGCTTTTCCTGATTATTTTTGATGTCATCTATTTGATTGTCTGGATATTGTCAATTGAGATGAATCCGGTTAAAGCGGTACTTGTTGCCGGATTTACAGCTTTGCTCATGCCATGGGCGAAGGCGACAAATCTTCAGACTGGTAAAAAAGTCGCAATCAGGAGTTATGCATTGGTTCTTTATAAAAAATACCGGAATAAATAATAATTCAATTCAAAAAATACAAATTTATGGCCATCGTAAAACCATTCAAAGGACTTCGTCCACCGCAAGCCATTGCCAGCGATCTGGCATGTTTGCCCTATGACGTGATGAACAGCGCTGAAGCAGCTCAAATGGCTGAAGGCAAAGCATGTTCGTTGCTTCACATTACCCGAGCTGAAATTGATTGTCCGGAAGGAACCGATGTTCATTCGGAAATGGTCTATCTGAAATCGGTAGAGAATTTTCAGAAATTTCAGGAGCAGGACTGGCTTGTTCAGGACGAAGAGGCTAAATATTACATTTATGCGCAAACCATGAATGGCCGCACCCAGTATGGAATTGTTGGCGCAGCTTCGTGCGAAGATTACAACCAGGGCATCATCAAAAAACATGAGTTGACCCGTCCTGACAAGGAAGAGGATCGCATGATTCTGACCCGTTACCTGAATGCCAACATCGAACCCGTTTTCTTTTCGTATTGTGCTGTTCCTGAAATTGATGACATTGTTGCGTCGATTGTTGACAATCAGCAGGCAGATTACGATTTTGTTGCTGAAGATGGTTTTGGTCACCATTTCTGGACAATCAACGATGCTGCTGTAAATCAGAAAATAGAAGAGTTGTTCGCGACCAAAGTTCCCGCAACTTATGTGGCCGACGGACACCACCGCACAGCGGCTGCTGCGCGCATCGGATTGAAAAAGCAAGGCCAAAACCCGAATCATACCGGCAACGAAGAATACAATTTCTTTATGGCTGTTCATTTTCCTGACAATCAGTTGCAGATTATCGACTACAACCGTGCTGTAAAAGATTTGAATGGCTTATCAGAAACCGGACTGCTGGAAAAACTGGCGCAAAGTTTTGATGTTGAACTGACCGGAACCGAAATTTACAAGCCAGTCAAACTGCACGAATTCAGCATGTATCTCTCCGGAAATTGGTACAAACTGACCGCCAAAACCGGAACTTTCAACGACAACGATCCGATCGGCGTTTTGGATGTGACCATCTTGTCGAACCTTGTGCTGGATCAGATTCTGGGAATTGACGATTTGCGTACTTCAACACGAATCGATTTTATTGGTGGAATCCGTGGCTTGGGCGAATTGAAAAAACGGGTTGACGGTGGCGATATGAAAGTTGCTTTTGCTTTGTTCCCCGTTTCCATGCAACAGTTAATCAACATTGCAGATTCAGGAAATATCATGCCTCCTAAAACTACCTGGTTCGAACCAAAACTCCGCTCCGGTCTGGTAATTCACAAGCTGGATTAATTTAAAAAATTGACAGATAAACAAACCACATAGGCACATAGGACACATAGAAAAATTAAATCTATGTGACCTATGTGCCTATGTGGTTCATAATATAATCGAATGAATCGAAATATACTTTTGGCAGGCGCTGTTTTTATGGCTTTGGGAGTTTTGTTCGGAGCATTTGGTGCTCATGCATTGAAAAAAATATTGTCTCCGGATATGCTGGTTGTTTACAATACGGGAGTCGAATATCAGTTTTACCACGCACTTGGTTTATTACTCGTTGGATTGATCGGATTTCGTATTGAATCGAAATGGCTCAACTGGTCAGGTATATTGCTGATTTTTGGAATAATAATTTTTTCAGGAAGTTTATATGCTCTTTCCATTTCAGGAATAAAAATATTGGGAGCAATCACACCAATTGGAGGCCTGGCCTTTGTTGCAGGCTGGATTTGTCTTGCAATTGCCCTTCTGAAAAAATGATTTTCCGGATAACCCGAAAATCTTAAAAAACGAAATTAAAAGAGTCGAATAAAACCTACCGGCTTGACCCCGCAAATTCGACAGCAACTGGCACACAAATGGGAGATTCAGTTCGCATAGCCTGTTTTCTTGCATTCGCTCGCTTGTAAATTGATACATTTGTGGTACCTGATAAAATTTAAAAATGAATTTAGACCAATACATCGACAACATCAACCAACGCTATAAACTTGGCAATGCAACCGAACACACCTTCCGTGGAGACTTGCAGACATTGATAGAAAGCTTGGTTCCGACAATCAGTGCGACCAACGAACCAAAGCGGCAATCGTGCGGAGCGCCCGATTACATCTTAACCAAAAAAGATATTCCGGTTGGTTTCATCGAAGCAAAAGACATCGGTGACAGAGACCTTGAAGGCGCAAAGAAAACAGGAAATAAAGAACAGTTCGATCGTTACAAAGCTTCGTTGAACAACCTCATTTTTACCGACTATATCAATTTTCTGCTTTATCGGGACGGCCTCTTTATAACCAAAATTGCAATTGCCGAAATTACTGACAAAGGCATAAAACCTTTATCAGAGAATTTTGCCAGTTTCGAAAACCTAATAAAAGACTTTTGCACACACATTGGACAAACCATAAAAAGCAGTAAAAAACTTGCTGAAATGATGGCGGGGAAAGCCCGCCTTCTTTCTGAAGTTATTGAAAAGGCGTTGACAAGCGATGAAGAACATCAGGAAGACAGCACATTGAAAGACCAAATGATGGCTTTTAAGCAAATCCTGATACACGATATCACGGCCAAAGGATTTGCCGATGTATATGCACAAACCATTTGTTACGGGATGTTTGCCGCCCGACTGCACGACCCGACTTTGCCTTCTTTTAGCCGACAAGAAGCCGCTGAACTCATTCCGAAATCGAATCCCTTTTTGCGAAAACTGTTTGGATACATTGCCGGACCTGATATTGACGACCGTATAAAATGGATCGTTGACAGTTTGGTAGAAATATTTTTGGCTTGCAACGTGGAAGAGATTCTAAAAAACTACGGGAAGTCAACAAAAATGGAAGACCCGATTATCCATTTTTACGAAACATTTTTGAGCGAATACGACCCAAAACTCCGCAAAGCCCGTGGAGTGTGGTACACTCCCGCACCCGTTGTAAACTTTATTGTTCGTGCGGTTGACGATATTCTGAAAACTGAATTCGATTTGCCGAAAGGTTTAGCCGACACCTCAAAAACTAAAATTACCCTAAATACGCAATCTGCGGACAAACGTTCAACTACAGGATATAAACAAATAGAACAGGAAGTACACCGTGTTCAAATACTCGATCCGGCAACCGGAACAGGTACTTTTTTGGCCGAAGTGGTAAAGCACATTCATAAAAAGTTTGAAGGGCAACAAGGCATTTGGAGCAATTATGTCGAGAATCATTTGCTACCGCGCCTCAATGGATTTGAGTTGCTGATGGCAAGTTATGCCATGGCACATTTAAAACTCGATTTACTATTAACCGAAACAGGCTACAAATCCACCCCGTCCTACGGACACCCCTCCAATGGAGGGGAATTTGGACGGGGCGGCGGTAGATTACGGGTTTATTTGACCAACAGCCTTGAAGAACACCACCCCGGCACCGGAACGCTCTTTGCCAATTGGTTAAGCTCCGAAGCCAACGAAGCCAACCACATAAAACGCGACACGCCTGTGATGGTCGTAATGGGAAACCCGCCGTATAGCGTGAGTAGCAGCAATAAAAGTGAATGGATTGAGAAGTTGACTGCCGATTACAAAAAGGATTTGAACGAAAGAAATATACAACCGCTATCCGACGATTACATCAAGTTTATTCGATTCGGGCAACATTTTGTCGACAAAAACGGAAGCGGAATATTGGCTTACATTTCAAACAACAGTTTCATTGACGGAATCATTCACCGCCAAATGCGGAAACATTTGCTTGAAAGTTTTGATTCTATTTACATTCTGGACTTGCACGGAAACAGTAAGAAAAAGGAAGTTTGCCCCGATGGCACACCCGACCAAAATGTATTCGACATTATGCAAGGCGTTTCCATCAATCTTTTTGTGAAAACCGGAAAGAAAAAGAAAAATGAATTAGGTCAAGTATTTCATTCAGAAATACAAGGTAAAAGGGAATCCAAGTATGATTTTTTGAATGAAAATTCTTTAGAAAGTATTAAATGGAATGATCTGCAAGCAAATGTGCCAAATTTCTTTTTGGTAAAAAAGGATTTTATTAATGATAACGTAAATCTGTTTTTTCAAGTTGATAAATTATTTGGACTTTATAACTCAGGATTAACGACAGAATTTGATGAATTAGCGATACAAGAGACCTTGAAAAATAGTACAGTATTATTGGATAATTTAAAAACAAAAAATTGTCAGGAAATTGAAAGTATTTATCAACTTGGACAAAAGAAATTAGACAAAATAAGTAATGCAATAAAGGATGTCAATTTGAATAAATCGACAATCAAAACTATATACTACCGCCCTTTTGATCATAGGTTTACCATTTATACAGGTAAAACTAACGGAATTATGGGTCGTCCTCGAAATGATTTAATGAAGCACTTTTTCAACGTTAACTTAGGTTTGATAGTTGGTCGTCAAGGTCAGGCTGTTGGAAGTATGCCATGGAATGTTTTGACAATTACAAATACGATTGTCGATAGTAATATATTTTACAGAGGAAGAGGAACTGTCTTTCCCCTCTACCTTTATCCCGAACCATCAGCCCAGCAAACGATAGAGCCAGCCGCAACACGTACGCCCAATCTAAATGCAGAAATTGTAAAGCAAATAGCTGAGAAAATAGGATTAGGTTTTGTTCCTGAGAAAAATTCCCCTCCATTGGAGGGGTGCCCGAAGGGCGGGGTGGTCAATTCTGTAGGGGTGGGTAATTCCACAAATGCAAAAGATATTGTTACCTATATCAGCAACACTCCCATCAAGCGCAACTTTGTCGAAAACCTACCACACAATCCTGCACTCAACAAATTGGCCAGAGATAAACGAAAAGCAGGAATACTTTCCGAAGTCTTATTCTGGCAACAAGTACATCAAGGAAAATTTCACAACATTGATTTCGACAGGCAAAGAATTATTGGAAGTTATATTGTCGATTTCTATGTAAAAACATTGGGTTTAGTTATTGAAATTGATGGTAGCAGTCACGATGATAAAATTGAATATGATGCTCAAAGGCAACAGTATTTAGAAAGTTCAGGTTTAAGAGTTTACAGGATTTCAGATGGTGATGTCAAAATGAATCTTGGAATTGTAATGCTGGAACTAGAAAATTATATTGTGAGTGAGTATGGGGTACAAACCATCCTGGTCAATGAAGGAGAACTAACCACCCCGCCCGTTGGGCACCCCTCCAAAGGAGGGGAAGGGGGATTTGCTCCAATTGACATTTTGGATTATATCTATGCAGTTTTGCATTCGCCAACCTACAGGGAGAAATACAAAGAATTTTTGAAAATTGATTTTCCGAGAGTGCCGTATCCAAAAGATGCAGACATGTTTTGGCAGTTAGTAAAATTAGGTGGAGAAATCCGCCAGTTACATTTATTGGAAAGCCCAACGGTAGAAAATTACATCACACAATATCCGGTTGACGGCAACAACGTGGTTGATAAAATCCGATTTGAAACCTATGATTATACAAACGAAATTCCGGATGAAAATGGAATAATCACTTACCCCGATTATTTGGGAGCGGTTTACATCAATGAAAATCAATATTTTGCAGATGTACCCAGTTCAGCCTGGAATTTCTACATAGGTGGTTATCAACCAGCCCAAAAATGGCTCAAAGACCGCAAAGGCCGCAAATTAGAGTTTGACGATATTTTGCATTATCAGGAAATCATAGTTGCGTTATCGGAAACAAATAGGTTGATGAAAGAAATTGATAGGATTGCAATTGAATGAAATTGACTATTCTGGAAAGGTGGTTTAAATGCCCGTTCTTATTTTATAAAAAATCCATATATGTTTGCAACATGAACATTGATCGTTTTATAACTATACTCATATTGATGCTTTTGGTCTTCAGCGTTGAGGCTAAAAAAGTTTGCATTGTCAAAGATCGTAAAGATGCGGATGTATGCGTAAATATCACTAAAAACCGTGCAATTGCCAACTATGTGATTGTGCTTTCGAAGAACAAGTATAAAACTGGTTCAAATATTTGGATAATTACCGATCGGAAGGATGCTGAACTTAAAGTGTATTATTCAAATATACCCGAAAAATTCAAAGTATTTATTTCGAAAAATCCAGCAGATGGGAAGTCTGATTCGAAATGATTACCGAGTTTATAATCTTATTTATGAGTTGCGTTTTAGCTTATTTACAAAACGTGGCAAATTTCAGGACTTGATAAACCAGATTAAAAATTATATGCTGGCTGTTTTTACACCAATTGGAGGTTTGGCCTTTGTTGCCGGCTGGATTTGTCTTGCTGTTGGTGTTTTGAAACGGACATAAGGATCCGATCTTTTATCCTTTTCTTCTGGATTTGCTTCAAGGTTTGATATGGTATTGGTATTCTACTATCATCGTATTCAATACATTACCTATTTGTAATTCTCTTGGAATTTTGCCGAAGTTAACTGAGTGTATAGGTTGGCTTATTGAAAATGACTTCCTACATTTGAATCATGATATGTAATTTTATCATGATAAAATAGCAATTGTTGATATCATTCCGGCAGAACAGTTTCTGAAGGCATTGTGGAATTCAGAGATTATTTAGCCGTTATCAAACACTACCATCCTGATTTATATCCCTTTTCTTTGTCCTTTTTTCTGATATATTTGCCGAACGAAAAAATTAAAACAAAAATACAGAACATGATCAGAAAGTATAAACACATTGCTATACTGTCTCTGCTGACAGTGGTTTTGGGCATCCAGGTTTCGCTGGCCTGCACCAATTTTTTGGTTACCAAAGGCGCATCTGCCGATGGTTCAACCATGATTACCTATGCTGCTGATTCACATACTTTGTATGGCGAATTGTATTTTCAGCCTGCAAAGGATTATCCGGCTGGTGCAATGCGCGATATTCATGAGTGGGATACCGGTAAATTTTTAGGTAGAATACCTCAGGTTGCCCACACTTTCAGCGTTGTAGGCAATATGAACGAGTTTCAGGTTGCTATCGGTGAAACTACCTACGGCGGACGCGAAGAATTGGCCACACAGTCGGGCGCAATTATGGATTACGGCAGCCTGATGTATGTTGCATTGCAACGTGCCAAAACAGCCCGCGAAGCCATCGAAGTTATTGCCGATTTAATGGATAAATACGGTTACGCGAGTTCAGGCGAATCATTTTCGATCTCTGATCCCAACGAAGTCTGGATCATGGAAATGATAGGCAAAGGCGATGGCGAAAAAGGTGCCGTTTGGGTTGCACAGCGCATTCCCGACGGATACGTCAGCGGTCATGCCAATCAGGCGCGTATCACAACTTTCCCGATGAACGATCCTGCAAATTGCTTATTCTCGAAAGATGTGATTTCGTTTGCACGTGAAAAAGGCTGGTTCGATGGGCTCAACAAGGACTTTAGTTTTTCCGATGTTTATGCCCCGGTTGATTTCAGCGGCGCACGTTTTAGCGATGCCCGTGTATTTGCCGGTTTTATTAAGGTAAATTCAGGAATGAAACAATACGAAGAATATGCACTCGGAGTTGTGAAACATGGGGGAGATAATAAATTTCCTTCTAACCGGATGCCATTGTGGATCAAGCCTGATAAAAAACTGACAGTTCAGGATGTAATGGGAATGATGCGCGATCATTATCAGGGAACAGCGTTGGACATGACCAAAGATGCCGGTGCCGGTCCATTCAAATTGCCTTACCGCTGGAGGCCTTTAACTTTTAAAGTCGATTCAGCTGACTACGTTAACGAACGTGCTATTTCAACTCAGCAAACCGGTTTTTCTTTTGTAGCTCAATCGCGTTCGTGGTTGCCCAATCCAATTGGCGGAATTCTTTGGTTTGGCGTTGACGATTCTTACAGTACCGTTTATGCTCCAATGTACTGCGGAATAACTGAAATTCCGGAGTGCTTTGAGGAAGGAAACGGCGATTTGCTTACCTGGTCAGAAACTTCTGCCTTCTGGACATTTAATGTAGTTTCGAACTTTGCGTACCTGCGTTACGATGCCATGATTCCTGATGTGTTGAAAGTTCAGAAGAATCTGGAAGATAAATTTGTTGCATACACGCCAAGCGTTGACATGGCTGCTCAAAGTCTTTGGAATGCCGGAAAGAAAAAGGAAGCGCTTCAGTTTCTAACAGATTATTCAGTCAATCAGGCGAATGGAATGACAAAGGAATGGAAAAAATTATCACAGTACCTGATTGTGAAATTTATTGATGGAAACATCAAGAAAGAAAAAGATGGTGTTTTTGAACGTACTGAGACAGGAATGCCTGTTGGGCCAAGTCAACCCGGTTATCCTGAGTGGTGGAAAAAAGTAATTGTTGACAGCACCGGCGATCATTTAAAAATGATTGGTGCGCCAGGTCATTGATTTTTTAAGAGTACAACAGATTTTGTTGGGAATGCAAGTTGCGGAACGAATAATTTTATTATTTTTGCGCCACATTTCAGCAATCTCTTACTCATTGATTTGATGTAATATTGCCACTAAAACTTATAGCAATGGATTTAATTAAAGTAGCACAAAACGCGTTTGCTGTTGAAACAAAAGAACATGCGTCTTTTAAAGCAGGTGATACAATCACTGTTCATTACAAGATTCGTGAAGGTAGCAAAGAACGTATTCAGAACTACCGTGGCGTAGTTATTCAGGTAAAAGGTGAAGGAGTTACCAAAATGTTTACCGTTCGCAAAATGTCTGGAAGTATTGGTGTTGAAAGGATTTTTCCTCTTTATTCGCCATTTATCGACCTGATTGAAGTGAATAAAAAAGGTAGCGTCCGCAGGGCAAAATTGTATTATTTACGTTCTCTTACCGGCAAAAAAGCCCGTATCAAAGAAAAACGTGTATAAGAAAAATATTTTCTTTTTGCGAAGAGGCTGGATCGAAAGTTCCAGCCTCTTTTTTTTTGATTTTTGTAGAGACAGGGCATTGCCCTGTCTCTACGCATGCCCTGTTTCTACAACGCATTGCCCTGTCTCTGAAATTACAATTTTTCCTTCAATGCTGCGCCGGTATATGATTCCTGAATATTTACCAGATCTTCAGGTATACCTTCAAAAATAATCCTTCCGCCATCTTTTCCTCCTTCGGGCCCTATGTCAATCACCCAATCGGCACATTTAATTACATCCAGATTGTGTTCAATAATGATAATGCTGTGTCCCCTGGCGATCAGTGCATTGAATGAGTCTAGCAGTTTACAGATGTCGTGAAAATGCAGGCCGGTGGTTGGTTCATCGAAAATGAATAGGGAAGGGCTCCCTTTTTCTTTGGCCAGAAAAGAGGCGAGTTTAATCCGCTGGCTTTCACCGCCCGACAAGGTACTCGACGATTGTCCGAGTTTTACGTAGCCCAATCCAACATCCTGAAGTGGTTTCAGCAGCCTTGCTATTTTTTTTGCTGAAGTTGATTTTTGACTTCCAAAGAAATCAATTGCTTCGTTGACAGTTAAATCCAGTATATCGAATATGTTTTTTCCTTCAAAGGTAATTTCCAGAATTTCATCCCTGAACCTTTTCCCTTTGCAGCTTTCGCAAACAAGGTGAACATCGGCCATGAACTGCATTTCGACTGTAATTTCGCCTTCTCCCTGACATTCTTCACACCTTCCGCCTTCAATGTTGAACGAAAAATGCGATGGTTTGAATCCGTTGAATTTTGAACTTTGCAGTTCGGAGTATAGTTTGCGGATTTCATCGTAAACTTTCAGGTAAGTAACCGGGTTTGAACGCGACGATTTTCCGATCGGATTCTGGTCAACAAATTCGATGGAAGTAATCAGGTTAATGTCGCCCCTTATTTGGTCGTGTTGCCCGGTTTTTTCGCTGAACCCGCCAAACATCTTGGCAAGCGCCGGGTACAGAACCTTTGAAACAAGTGATGATTTTCCTGAACCGCTTACACCGGTAACCACACAAATGGTATTGAGCGGAAATTTTACCGATACATTTTTTAGGTTGTTTTCGCGGGCTCCGGTTATTTCAATGTAATTGTTCCATTTTCTGCGGGTCAGCGGTATGTCTATTTTTTCTCTTCCTGTCAGGTATTTCGCAGTCATGCTTTCTGAGGAGCTTTCAAGTTCTTCGTGCGTTCCCTGAAAAACGACTTCTCCGCCTAATCTTCCTGCAAGCGGACCAATATCAATGATTTCATCTGCCGACCGGATAATCTCTTCGTCATGCTCGACCACCAAAACCGTATTGCCGAGTTTCTGCAATTTTCGTAAAACGCGTATCAACCGCGCCGTATCTCTTGAGTGCAGTCCGATGCTGGGTTCATCTAAAATATACATGGAACCTACAAGACTGCTACCAAGCGAAGTTGCAAGATTGATCCGTTGCGATTCGCCTCCGGATAACGACGAAGACAGTCGATTTAACGACAAGTAACCAAGACCAACATCATTCAGAAAATCAAGCCGATTGTTAATTTCAGTCAGAATGCGCTCAGCAACCTTGGTTTCGTATTCCGTAAGTTTCAGGTTTGCAAAGAAAACTGTCAGTTCATTAATTGGAAGTAAAACCAGATCCTGAATTGATATTCCTCCGACTTTTACATATCCGGCTTCTTTTTTAAGTCGTGTGCCAAGGCAGTCAGGGCAACTGGTTTTCCCTCTGTATCTCGAAAGCATTACCCGGTATTGTATTTTGTAAGTATTTTCTTCGAGCATCTTAAAGAATTGATTCAAGCCCTGAAAATGCTTGTTTCCGATCCACAACAGATTTCTCTGTTCATCACTTAAATCGTAAAAAGGCTTGTGAATGGGGAAGTTGAATTTTTCGGCGGAATTGACGAGCTCGTCTTTCCATTCTTTCATTTTGTCGCCTTTCCAACATGCAATTGCCTCCTGATAAATGGACAGCGATTTGTTTGGAATTACCAGATCTTCATCAATACCGATTACTTTTCCGTATCCCTCGCAGGTTTTACAGGCTCCCAAAGGATTGTTAAAGCTGAACATGTGTACCGAAGGTTCTTCAAATTCGATTCCGTCGGCTTCAAAAAGGTTCGAAAAATGTTCTTCTTTTACCTCTGTTCCGGCATAAATTTTAACCACACATTCGCCATGCCCTTCAAAAAAGGCCGTTTGCACCGAATCAGCAATCCGGCTCAGATTGTCCTCCTCATCCGATACGGTAGCCCTGTCAATTACAATGTTACAGTTTGAGTCACCGCATTTAACCTCTTTGTTCTCTTTCAGGAGTTCATCAATTTTCAGAATTTCGTTGTCAATCTCTAATCGGGAAAAACCTTGTTGCAACAATAATTCAGCTTCCTGAAGCATCGTACGCCCGTTTTTCAGTTTCAAAGGAGAGCCGATCAGGAATCGTGTGTTTTCAGGAAAGGACTGGATGAAATTTGTGACATCGCTCACATGGTGCTGTTTGACTTCTTTTCCTGAAATAGGGGAGATCGTTTGTCCGATCCGGGCAAATAAAAGTTTCAGGTAATCGTAAATTTCTGTTGAAGTGCCGACTGTTGAGCGGGGATTCCTCGTATTCACCTTTTGTTCGATGGCGATTGCCGGAGGAATACCTTTGATATAATCGACTTCAGGTTTATTTATCCGGCCCAGAAACTGACGTGCATACGATGATAAACTTTCCACATACCTGCGCTGACCTTCTGCATAAAGCGTGTCGAATGCGAGCGATGATTTTCCTGAACCTGATAATCCGCTGATTACAATTAATTTATTTCGGTGGATTTTAAGATCAATGTTTTTAAGATTGTGAACCCTGGCACCCTTTATTTGGATGTAAGGTGTGTTATTTGAAGATAAACTCATTCGTTATGTTATAATATTTTGCAAAAAATTTGTTTTTCTGAAATAATTGATTCATTTTTACAGACACAAAATTAGCAAATAGTTTAACTCTAATTCAAAAAAGCAGCCTATCGAAAGAACTATACTCTTTAATTACTGAAACAAACAGTCACATAATAATTTAGAGTAATGTTCAGAACAGAAGATCTGAGTGATAATTCGCTCGTAAAACAATTCGTTGATGGCGACCAGGCTGCAATTGAACTCCTTATTAACCGCCATAAAAAGAGAGTTTTTACCTACATCGTACTCATTGTAAAAAACCATCATCTTGCCGAAGATATTTTTCAGGATACTTTTATTAAAGTAATCCGATCGTTGAAAACCGGAAAATACACCGAGAATGGCAAATTCATTTCCTGGGTGCTTCGTATTTCCCATAATCTGATCATCGATCATTTCAGAAAGGAAAAATTACTGAGTACAACCTCAAACGATGATTCCAGTATCGATCTTTTCAATTCTCCAAAGTATTCGGAAGAAAATATTGAAGACAAGCTGGTTTATGAGCAAATTACCAGTGATGTGCGCCTCCTGATCGAGGAATTGCCTGACGATCAGCGACAGGTAATCATGATGCGTCATTTTCAGGGACTTAGTTTCAAGGAAATCGCCGATTTGACAGATGTCAGTATTAACACAGCATTGGGACGTATGCGGTATGCATTGATTAATCTTCGGAAAATGATTGAGAAGAAAAATTTGTGCCTGACAAAAAATTAATCGTGTTATTACAATATTATTAATTTGTTGGCGTTATTTCTCCATAACCAATATTTCGGAAATAATGCCTATGAGTAAATTCTCTACCTTTAATTTTTTGATCAATTCTTATCAAGCCGGGAATAAGGAAATTGAACAATTTCAATTTCCTGACTGTGATTCTGGAGATTACAAACTGTACATAGATCAAATTGAATTTGAACCTTCTGCAAGCAGTATTGATGCCATTTTAAACTTTGCATCACAATACGAGGTTCTTCAGTCGGAAAAAACCGGTGATATTGAATTGAGTTTGAATTGAGCCTGAAAAAATATTTTAAAGCATCTTGAAAAAGATGCTTTTTTTTTATTTATATTTGTGATATCAAATCAATATCAAAACAATTTAAATCTAATACTATGGAAAAGTCATTTACTGCTCGTTCCGGTTATTTGTTCGTCCTGCTGGAAGTTTTATTTCTTGCATTGGCAATTGCCGGTTTTATCAACGGATTTTTCATTCCGTCAGTGGTGTTAATTGCATTGTTTGTGACCGTTGCACCAGGTTTTTTGGCTGTCGATCCGAATCAAAGCTATGTGCTGGTGTTATTTGGAGCTTATAAAGGAACTATTAAAGACAATGGATTCTTTTGGGTCAATCCGTTCTTCGTTAAAAAGAAATTCTCACTTCGGGCACGAAACTTTAACAGCGAACCCATAAAAGTGAATGATAAGTTGGGAAATCCGATTATGATCGGCCTCGTTTTGGTCTGGAAAGTAGAAGAAACTTACCGCGCTGCTTTTGGCGTTGACGAATACGAACATTTTGTAGTGGTGCAGAGTGAAGCTGCTTTGCGCAAACTTGCAGGTTTGTATCCGTACGATAACATTGAGGATGATCATGCTAAAATTACGCTTCGCGATGGAGGTGAAGAAGTTAATCATGAACTTGAAAATGAAATTCGTGAACGCCTTGACATCGCCGGAATTCATGTGATTGAAGCCCGTATCAATTATATTGCCTATGCACAGGAAATTGCTCAGGCGATGCTGAAACGCCAGCAAGCTACCGCGATTGTAGCAGCAAGGTTTAAAATTGTGGAAGGTGCCGTCAGTATGGTAGAAATGGCTCTGGCTGAATTGAGCAAACGTGAAATTGTAACCCTTGACGAAGACAAAAAGGCAACTATGGTGAGCAATCTTTTGGTTGTATTATGCGGCGACAAGGAAGCAACTCCAGTGGTAAACACAGGTACATTATATCAATAAAATGAAAATGCAATTAATTATTTTTGCAATCGGAATTCTGATTTCCAATTTGTTATTCGGTCAAAATATTACCGGGCAATGGAACGGAATCCTAAATGTTCAGGGAACACAATTACGAATAGTATTCAACATCAGTAAAACGGATACCGGACTCAGCTCCACAATGGATAGTCCCGACCAGGGCGCAAAAGGCATCCCGGTAACTTCTACCAGCTTTGAAAACCAGATATTGAAATTGGCAGTTACCAATTTAGGCGTCGAATATCAAGGCACTTTGGATAAGGACAATGTTATTGTGGGAGATTTCAAACAGAGAGGTATGTCATTCCCATTGAACCTTTCCAAAGAAATAGCTGAAAAAGAAAAGCCTGTCAGACCGCAGGAGCCTAAAAAACCATTTTCCTATTACGAAGAAGAAGTCACTTTTGAAAATGCAAAAGCAGGAATCCAATTGGCCGGAACTTTAACCCTGCCATCAAAGGAAGGTAGTTTTCCGGCTGTCGTTCTAATTACAGGAAGCGGACCACAGAACAGAGATGAAGAATTATTCGGACACAAACCTTTCCTTGTTTTATCAGACTTCCTGACAAAAAACGGTATAGCGGTTTTACGTTTCGACGACAGGGGAACAGCTGCTTCAAAAGGTGACTTCAAAACTGCCAATAGTCTGGATTTTGTGTCAGATGTTGAAGCGGGTGTTGACTTTCTGAAAACCAGAAAGGAAATAAATAAAAAGAAAATAGGTTTAATCGGACACAGCGAGGGAGGAATAATAGCGCCAATGGTTGCAAACAATTATAAAGACATTGCCTTTATTGTGCTGATGGCTGGAACCGGTATCTCCGGAGACAAGTTGCTTTTATTACAACAAGAATTAATTGGAAAAGCTTCTGGTATAAGTGATGTTGATTTACAAAAGGTAAAGAGTATCAATATCGGTGCTTTTGAAATTATTGCAAAATCAACCAGTTTGGAGCAATTAGAAACTGATCTGACAAGTTACCTCAAACAGGTATTGAGAGACAATCCAAATGCTCAAAAGCCTGAAAGTATGAGTGAAAATGATTTTGTGAAATCACAAGTTGATCAAATTGCGAACCCCTGGATGTTATTTTTCATAGGATACAATCCGGCCATTGCTTTGGAAAAAGTAAAATGTCCGGTGTTGGCAATCAATGGTGAAAAAGATCTTCAGGTTCCACCAAAAGAGAATTTAGAAGCTATCAAGAACGCATTGGCAAAAGGAGGAAATAAAAAAGTAACTACTATTGAACTTTCTAATTTAAATCACTTGTTCCAAGAGTGTAAAACTGGCTCACCTGCTGAATATGCAACAATTGAACAGACTTTTTCTCCAATAGCGCTAGCAGAGATTTTGAAGTGGATACAAATGCAAATCAATTAAACCCATTTGCAGAAAGCATTTTATGTTCGTAATGATTTTAGATTGAATTAGAGGAAAGGAGAAGTTATGGCAAAGAAAAAATCATTTGTATTGCGCATTGATCCTGATGTATATGATGCCCTTGAAAAATGGGCGGCACAGGAATTCCGCAGTGCAAACGGACAAATTGAATGGATCATCGCCAAAGCGCTTCGCGATGCCCGGCGAATCGTGGAGAAAAATATTCAGGAAGGTACAACTGATGAAAATGAGTGACTTGCAGATCAACCAAATGGTCATTGGTAGTCATTGGCTTCACGTCATTAATTGTCATTAAAATGCAAGTAAATAACAATTAAATGTTTCCTGACGATTGAGTGACAATTTAATGACCACGAATGACATTGTGAATTTTCGGAACACAACTTTAAACTTTTAACAACTTTAACTTTAAACTTTTACCGTCATGCAACAGACAAAGTATCATTGCCCAAAATGTGGAAACACTCAGGCAGAAGCAGATGTGATTCGTACAACAGGAAACGGCTTTTCCAGGTTCTTCAATATTCAGAACAGAAGATTTACAGCCATCACCTGTACCCGATGTAAATACAGCGAATTTTACAAAGGAACAGTCAGTAGTTTAGGCAACATTGCTGATTTTTTGGTTGGATAACCTTACGGCTTTAAATTTACTTTAAATAGGTTGAATATGCTTTCAATCTGATGTTAAAACCAATGGTTTTAGTTTATTTTTGCACCGGTTTTAAAAAGTTAATCCTAACAAAAAATAAGTACTATGACTATTAGCGCATTACAAGCAGAAAGGGCTAAATATCAGCCAAAACTTCCAAATTCATTAAAGTCTTCAGTAAAATTGGTTGAAGGTGAAAAAACTCAATCGGTAGCCGATCAGAATGACATTGAGAAGCTTTTTCCAAATACCTACGGAATGCCACTAATTGCATTCGAGAAGACGAGCGAAAAAAAGCAATATGCCGCAGTGAACGTTGGCGTGATCCTTTCCGGTGGTCAGGCTCCGGGCGGTCACAATGTGATTTCAGGTATTTTCGACGGGATTAAAAATATCAATCCTGAAAGTAAATTGTACGGTTTCCTCGGTGGTCCCGGTGGGTTGGTCGATCACCAGTACATTGAGCTGACCGCGACAATTATCGACGAATTCCGCAATACCGGTGGTTTCGATATTATTGGCTCAGGACGTACCAAACTTGAAGAATCTGCACAGTTTGACAAAGGAGCTGAAATTCTGAAACAATTGAATATTAAAGCTTTGATTGTTATTGGTGGCGACGATAGCAATACCAACGCTTGCGTACTGGCCGAATATTATGCTGCAAAAAATACTGGCATTCAGGTGATTGGCTGCCCAAAAACAATTGATGGCGACCTTAAAAACGACATGATCGAAACTTCTTTCGGTTTTGATACAGCTACCAAAGTTTATGCTGAATTAATCGGCAATGTTGAACGTGACGCCACTTCAGCAAAAAAATACTGGCACTTTATTAAACTGATGGGGCGTTCTGCTTCTCATATCGGACTTGAATGTGCTTTACAAACCCAGCCAAATATTACATTGATCTCGGAAGAAGTTGCTGAGAAGAAACAGACATTGGGCGAGATCGTTGATTATATGGTAAATATCATTGCTAAACGTGCGGCCAACGGCGAAAATTTCGGAGTTGCATTAATTCCTGAAGGTTTGGTCGAATTTGTTCCTGAAATGAAAGCACTGATTTCAGAATTGAACGATCTGTTGGCAGAAGGTTCTGAAACTGAACAAAAATTTAAATCGTTCAGCAGTAAAACTGAAGGTCGTGCATTTGTTGCCGGGATTTTATCACCAACATCGGCCAAAGTATATACTTCACTCCCCAATGGCATTGCCGACCAGTTAACACTCGATCGCGACCCACATGGAAACGTGCAGGTTTCGCTCATTGAAACGGAAAAACTGTTGGGCGAGATGGTTAAAAGCCAGTTAAAAGAGATGAAAAAAGCTGGCAAGTTCAGCGGCAAATTGGGTACACAGTATCATTTCTTCGGATACGAAGGCCGTTGCGCTGCTCCGTCGAATTTTGATGCTGATTATTGCTATTCACTGGGTTACAATGCTTCGTTCCTGATTGCTGAAGGAAAAACAGGTTACATGTCATCAGTTCGTAACCTGACAGCCCCTGCGGCCGAATGGATTGCAGGCGGTGTTCCAATTACCATGATGATGAACATGGAACAGCGTCATGGCCACCAAAAACCTGTGATCCAAAAAGCGCTGGTTGAACTGGATAGCGCTCCTTACAAATATTTGGTTGCCAACCGTGAAAAATGGGCTATCGAAACTTCATTTGTTTATCCCGGCCCAATTCAGTACTGGGGACCATCTGAAGTTTGCGATCAGCCAACAAAAACGATCCTTCTCGAAAGGGCAAAATAATTTTGATCATTTTTTTTTTTTGAATAATAAAAAACCCCGGGATTTATTCCGGGGTTTTTGCTTTTTGTTTTTAGTGGGAGTGCGACTTATAGTCGCGCCCCCACTACTTCCATTTAAGATTTACTTCTTCACTAAGAGATACTTCTCGATATTCTCGATGAACATCTTTTTCGTATCTTCTTTCGATCTGCCAATGCCTGACATCATGACCGGTTTCCCATTCGCCGGAATGTATAAAAATGCGGGAATACCTGTGATTCCAAAAACCTGTGCAAGTTCGCGTTCTTTTTCAGTATCTATTTTATAGATCTGAACTTTACCGGCATATTCTGCACCGATTTCTTCGAGTATCGGAGCTGCAATTTTACACGGGCCGCACCAATCAGCATAAAAATCAATGATTGCCGGTTTGTTACCAAGGTATTTCCAGTCGTTGGGCGATTTGGTGTAATCCCACACTTTTGCAATGAATTGTGCTTTGTTGAGCAGTTCCGAACTTTTGGCTGCAGAAGCCTGTGTTCCGGTTTTGCTAATCGTAGTTTCATTTGCATTGTTCTGATTTGCCTCTGTTTTTTGATTTCCACAGGCTGAAATAAGTATGGCAGCGGATGCCAATGTTAAAAATAACCGTTTCATAATTGATAGATTTATAATTGTTTATAATTTAATTTGCTGATTTCGTATTTTTGAATCAATATTTCTCATACATATATAAAAATGTAAATATATAAATATGAATTATCAATTGCTATGCCAAAATTATTTTATTTTTTATGAGTATCCGGTTGTGTACCCAAGTTATCATTTGCCGTCCTGCTTCAGCTGACGGATAAATTGATGATCGCGGCCAATGGCTTTAGCCACAGTATTTTGGGCTAAAGCCCATAATCGTTGCTCAATTCAACCCGTTGCCTAAAGGCGAACAGCCTGCCCCGATGAAAATCGGGGGCAAAGGATATTTTTACATTATTCAACTTTATAGGTACATAGCCGGATACTCATTTTTATTTTTCATTCAGGAATTTTTTAAAAAAATATTGTATTTGCAACGCAACCATTTTTCAGCTTATCGTATCTTCTAAGTAAACAATTAACATTCAGAAATTATTAATTATTCAAAAAAAGAAAAAATGAAAAAGTTAGTATTCTATTTAATGATGGGAGCCATGCTCAGCTTTTTATCAGGCTGCGACCTTAACGATGACGAATATTCCCTCAACGATGCATGGGTGGGTTACGGATTGGTTCAAAAGGATGCTGATGTTCAACAAATTGTAATGGATGACAATGAAATTTTATTTCCGGTCAGCAATGATTATTGGTGGAGTAAGGTGAAAAATAACGAGCGCGTATTGGTAAACTTTACGATCATTGGTAACAAGAAAAATGAGAACCATGACGAACATTACTATGTTAAGATCAATTCTTTAATGAAAATTCTTTATAAGGGAATTCTGAACATCACTCCTGCAATTGAAGACAGTATCGGGAATGACCCAATTGATGTAAAGGACAGATGGATCAAAAATGGCATGTTAAACTTTGAACTGCGTTACCGGGGCGGAAACAAGATTCATTTCATAAATCTGGTGAAACAGCCGGGAGCAATTACTACAGAACCTGTAGTTCTGGAGTTAAGGCACAATAATAACGATGATCAGGGTAATATTCCAATGTCGGCTGTAGTTACATTTGACTTGAGTGCATTGAAAATTGAGGGAAAAACCAGCACTCAATTTAAGGTGATTGCCAAAAAACTGAATGGCGATGACTTTGAATACACCGGCGAATATAAGTATTAGAGTTTGAATCAATCAATTCGGTTTTTGTTAGTGTAAAAGCATCTGTTTTTGAAAAGCAGATGCTTTTCTTTTTTTTATTGACCGACAATATTTACTTTCACGGCGGTTATTGCAACCACAACCAACAAAATCAATTATCATGATGAAATCCCTTTATTTAATTGCCGTTGGAGCCATTTTGTTCTCCTGTTCAAACCCAAAAAAGTCCAAAGAAATGACAGAAAATTATCAACCGGAAGTTCCAAAACTTACATCAGATATTATGACTCCTGAAGTTTTGTGGAGTTTTGGCCGGATTGGTGAACCTGTTGTTTCGCCTGATGGAACAACCGTTTTGTATTCGGTTACAAATTTCAATATTGAAGAAAACAAGTCGTACCGCGATTTATACACAGTTTCGGTTTCGGGCGGTGAACCTGTTAAAATTACTTCAACTCCTGAAAAGGAATCTTCCGCAGTTTGGCGTCCCGACGGAAAGAAAATCGGTTTTTTGTGGGCCAAATCAGGAGATATGCAGCTTTGGGAAATGAATACCGACGGTTCTGAGCCTGTTCAGATTTCAGAAATAAAAGGTGGAATTACCGGGTTTAAATATTCTCCTGACGGATCAAAGATTTTATATACGGCAGAGGTGAAAATGGAACAGGACATTCATGATTTATTCCCTGATTTACCGTTGGCCAATGCTCATTTGGAAAATGATCTGATGTACAAACACTGGGACGAATGGACGAAAACCGTTCCGCATCCGTTTGTGGCCGACTATAAAAATGGCAAGATTGAAAATGCTTTGGATCTACTGGAGGGCGAACCTTATGAGAGTCCGATGAAACCTTTTGGTGGCGTCGAACAACTGGCATGGAGCCCTGACGGAAAAACAATTGCCTACACTTGCCGCAAAAAAACGGGTAAAGATTATGCACTTTCAACCAATTCGGATATTTATTTCTACAACATCGAAACCGGAAAAACGGAAAACAAAACACAAGGAATGATGGGTTACGACCAAAATCCTATTTTTTCGCCCGATGGAAAATGGCTTGCCTGGGAAAGTCAGGAAAGGGATGGTTATGAATCTGATAAAAGCCGTTTGTTTCTGCTGAATCTTGAGACTGGCGAGAAAGCTGACCAAACTGTTGATTTCGATCAGAATTCAAATGCGCTGACATGGAGTGCCGATAGCAAATCCATCTTTTTTGTGAGTTGCTGGCATGCCCTCACACAAATTTACAGGTTGGATGTTGCTGACAGAAAAATTACACCGGTTACCAGTGGGGTGCACGATTATGCCTTTGTAGCCGAAGCAA
The DNA here is from genome assembly GCA_030698405.1 of Bacteroidota bacterium. Lineage (GTDB taxonomy): Bacteria > Bacteroidota > Bacteroidia > Bacteroidales > Prolixibacteraceae > Aquipluma. The sequence goes on along the minus strand of JAUYMU010000085.1, from coordinate 13,964 downwards.
AAGAGAAGCTTATCGGCATAAAACATTCGATTAGTAAGCCCGACGAAATTTATACCATCGATCCGGAAACAGGCGCAGAAACTGAACTATCTTTCCTGAATAAACCAATTTTGGATCAGCTTACAATGGGGAAAGTGGAGGAACGCTGGATCAAAACTACCGACAACAAGCAAATGCTGACTTGGGTGATTTATCCGCCACATTTTGATCCGAACAAAAAATATCCGACAATTCTTTATTGCCAGGGCGGACCGCAGGGAACAGTGAGCCAGTTCTGGTCGTTTCGCTGGAATTTTCAACAGATGGCTGCCAACGGTTATATCGTTGTAGCGCCAAACCGTCGCGGATTACCGGGTTTCGGGAACGAATGGCTGGAACAAATCAGTGGCGATTATGGTGGCCAAAACATGAAAGATTACCTTTCAGCAATCGACGAATTGGCCAAAGAACCTTTTGTTGATGCAGAAAAACTTGGTTGTGTTGGCGCGAGTTACGGCGGATTCTCAGTTTACTGGTTAGCCGGTCACCACGAAAAACGCTTCAAAGCTTTTATTTCGCATGATGGCATGTTCAACCTTGAGCAGCAGTATTTGGAAACAGAAGAAATGTGGTTTGTTAACTGGGATTTGGGCGGTGCTTACTGGGATAAATCGAATGCAATTACACAACGTTCGTATGCCAATTCACCGCATTTGTTTGTTGATAAATGGGATGCTCCGATTCTGGTCATTCATGGAGAGAAAGATTACCGCATTCTTGCATCACAGGGAATGTCAGCCTTCAACGCCGCTATTCTACGCGGTGTACCTGCCCAAATGCTTATCTTTCCTGACGAAAACCATTGGGTATTGCAAGCTCAAAACGGAATTTTGTGGCAAAGGGTATTTAAGCAGTGGCTGGATAAATGGCTGAAATAATCAGTCGTTCAATAAATTGAAAGTGTGACAAGCCACCACACCGGCGGTTTCAGTGCGGAGGCGGCTGTCGCCCAAGCTTACAGGTTTAAATCCCGCCTGAATTGCAATTTCAATTTCTTCGGAAGAAAAATCGCCTTCGGGGCCAATTAAAATAAGGTAGTTCTGATTCAGGACTACCATTTTTTTTAGCAAGTCGCGGTGCTGTTCGTCACAATGGGCGATGAACTTTTGTCCATCGAAAGGCTGCGATATAAAATCGCTGAATTTGGTGAGCGGATCAAGTTGCGGCAAATAAGCTTTCAACGATTGTTTCATGGCCGAAATGATCACTTTTTCGAGTCGCTCGTTTTTAATTTCTTTTCGTTCAGAATGCTGACAAAGTAGCGGTGTTGCCCGGCTGATGCCAATTTCAGTGGCTTTCTCCAGAAACCATTCGATCCGTTCAATGCTTTTTGTGGGGGCGATTGCAATGTGAACCTGAAATTTACGGAGTCCGAAATTTTGCTCCGATTTGATCACATCTACCATGCACCGTTTGGGATTTGGATAAGTAATTTCGGCGGTATAAAACCCACCGCGGCCATCTACCAAAGTAATTTGGTCGCCCTTTTCGAGCCTCAAAACCCGAACACAATGTTTTGATTCGGTTTCGTCAAGCGTATAGTTGTTGCCTGAAATTTCAGGAGTATAAAAAATGTGCATAGATTAAAAAAGGTTTAATGATTCAATAACCAGATCTGAAGTTTTGATTTGGATATTGATTATTCAACATTGGTTATTGGATATTTTTTACATGGATTTTGGAACAAGCTGAAAAGCCAGTTTTCCTCCCCGTGCCGATACGTCTTTCCAGGTTTGAACGTCAAAATCGAGCGCAACGGTCGAGCAAGTCGGCATATCGGCATTGAAATATTTTACCAGATTGTAAACCAGGTAATAAACCGTTGGATTGTGCCCAAAAACAAAAACGGTTTGAGCTTCTTCCGGTAATTGCTGAACCAAATCGACAAAATCATGCGTAGTCATCCCTTCATAAAAAGTGGGTTCCTGCCTGATTGATTTGACATTATATCCGAGATTCATACAGAAAATTCTGGCAGTGTGCATGGTTCGGGTTGCAGGACTGGCAATTACCAAATCCGCAGTAATTCCCATTTCCTTTAGTCTGGAACTGATTTTATCTGCATCGTTGATTCCCCGGTCAGTCAGGTCGCGGTTAAAATCATCGTCGTAACCATAGGGAACTGATTTTGCATGTCGGACAATTATTACCCTTTTCATATTTTGGTGATTTTGTACAAAATTACGAAATAATAAGCTTCAATTCAGTATCGTAAATAAACGTTTGAGTGTATTCCCATGTTCATCGGTAAGCGTAATCTGGTGCTGACCAATGGATGGGTTCAATGCTTTCTGATGAATGTAACTCGTGGTTCCAATGTATTGGTTGTCGAGGTGCCAGAAAATTTTCATCGAAGCTTCGCGATGTGCAACTTCGAACACTACGTTTCCTCGTTTCCCGTCCACCGAGCGGGGAATGTAAATCTTATCGTTGGAGCCAGGATAAATAAATTCCATCACCTGTTGTTCGCCTTTTCCTGAAATTGAATTGACAGGAACTGACAAATACGATGGATTGTATTTCCTGAAATAAAACTCCATGGCAGGAGGCAAAACAAACCATTTTTCAACTTTTACCTCGTCCAAAACATTGATGTCTTTGTTTTGTCCGGAATGATCCTGAACGATTTTAATGGACTGACAATATGGACACGGTTCGGTTTTCAGCCCTTTTTCAGGAATGGCCACCGTTTTGCTTTCCGGACAATTTTTCCCCAACCGGTATCCGCTGTGGCTGCATACTTCGGTAAAGTTGATTTCTCCGTCGGGTTGTGGATGTGGAGCCGATTCGGGCAGCAAATTCAGGATATTAAAAAGGAGCGGTGCAGCGGCTGTAACGCCCGTTAATCCCGGTCTTCCTTCGCCGTTCGAGTTGCCCGCCCAAACGCCAACCACATAATCGGGTGTGGTTGCAATGGCCCAGGCATCGCGAAACCCAAAACTGGTGCCGGTTTTCCATGCAACCCGGCGCGACGACTGAAAATTCTCCCATCCTGATTGTCCTTCAGGTCGGTTAACTTCGAGCAATGCCTGAAACGTAAACCATACGGCATCTGCATCTGCAACGCTTTCCTGCCGGGTCAACTGACTGGTTTGTTGAGGGGGAATGAGCGACGGAACTTCAAAATTTTCCTTGTAATACTGATGATGAAGATTGTAGTTATTTAATGTGCGTGAAAATCCGGAGTAAGCGGAGCACAATTCCCAAAGCGAGGTTTCACCGCCGCCAAGAATCAACGAAAGTCCGTAATGATCGGAGCTTTTCCTGAACGAAGTGAACCCAAATTGCTTCAGTTTGTCCAAAAAACGGTCGATACCGTATCGTTTGAGCATATAAATCGCCGGAATATTCAGTGACCACGACAAAGCCTGCGAGGCGGGAACCGCCCCATGAAACGTGTAATCGAAATTTTTTGGCGCATATCCTGAAAGATAAACCGGAATGTCGGGAAGCAGTGCGTTTGGCAGCATTTCGCCATCGGAAAGCATGGCGGCATACAGAAACGGTTTTAGAATACTTCCCGTGCTGCGTGGCGAGCTGATCATATCAACCTGATTGTTGAATGTTCCCAGCGTGTTGGCAGGCGAATTGCCAATGTATGCCCGCACCTGATTGGTTTTTACATCAATCACAATGGCCGAAGCGTTGAAAATATGCTGCGATGCAAGCTGGCTGCTGTGTTCGCGCACCAAATCAACAACTTGCTGTTGCAACTGGTAGTTAATGCCGGTATTGATCAGCTCACCGGAATTCGATTTCTTTAGCCGTTCAGTCAGGTGAAACGAATGGTCGGGCAGCGCAAAAGGTTTCTCCGGAAGGGTTTCTTCAATGGCCAGTTCACAATCCAGCGAATCGATGATTTCCCTGCTCAAAAGTTTCTTCAAAAGTTTGTTGCGCTTGATTTTCAGTTTCTGATCGTTGGTGCCGGGGAAAATAAGCGACGGTGCATTTGGCAGCACCGCCAAAGTAGCCGCCTCCGCCCACGACAAACGGGAAGCACTGTGTCCGAAATATCGCCAGCAGGCTGCATCAATGCCAACCAGATTTCCGCCAAACGGAGCGTTGGAGGCGTACAATGAAATGATCGACTTTTTGCTGTACAACAATTCCAGTTTCAAGGCCGACAGAATTTCAATCAGCTTATTTCCGACAGAACGTTTTCGACCATTTCCGGCCATGCGTGCTACCTGCATGGTGATGGTACTTCCACCACTTACTACCTTTTTTGCCCGAATATTTTGCACCATCGCACGGCCAATGGCGAAGAGATTTATTCCCGGATGATATTGGAAATACTGATCTTCAAACTGAATGATGCAAGTTTTAAATTTGTCAGGTACGGTATCATTGGAAGGAAACCGCCATTGTCCATCGGCAGCAATCCGGGCTCCCAGCAATTGCCTGTCACTGGCCAGAACCACCGTTGAACATGGTTTGTTAAAACGGGGCAAAGGCGACAGCAGGACAGCAAGAAGCAGTAATGTCAACAAAACCAACAGGGTGCGGAGCAGGTATTTTTTTTTGAACATCAACTTTTAAAATATTAGATACACATGTCCGTTGGCTGAAGCCGAACAGCTTGTCCCGATTTTCATCGGAAGCAAAAGATAGTGCTTCGAATTAGAGTATTTGTTAATCAGAGCGTTATCCTTTGCCGTCTGCTTTAGCTGACGGAGTGAATTGATTTAGAAACAAAAGGCTTCAGCCACATTACATTAGGGCTAAAGCCCAACATCATTTTCATCCATGTCCGTTGGCTGAAGCCAACGGCAAAGGATACAGCTTTGAACGAGTAATTCTTTTAATCAGAACGATATTTTTTTCAGTCCATTGCCTAAAGACCCCGCCTGCTGCGGGCAGGGAACGGCAAAGGATACATCTTCGAATTTGTGAATCCGTTATTCAGAGCGTTATCCTTTGCCGTCTGCTTTAGCTGACGGAGTGAATGAATTATTTCTCCACCTCCACCCACATTCCCGGCAAAACTGATAAATAATTTTTGTCGTACATGGCTTTGGTCTGGATATTCGGGAAATAGTATTTCCCCAGATACGACGCATTTAGAATTACCAGATAGGTTTTCGATTGCCCTTCTTTCAGGCTAAAATAGGTCATCACTTTATCATCGCGGAAGTCGCGGTAATCAAACGAATCTTCATTTACAGAGGTAGTCTGGTTGAACATGCGGGTGTTTCGGATTTCCCAGCCCGATGGAACTTGAAAAGTCAGCGCACAATCCGAAACATCTTCGGTCGATTTATTCCTGATTTGCACAACTGCCATAAAATCGGTTCCCTGCGACAGTTTGGTGATGTCGATCGGCGTTTTATCCTTGCCAATAAATTTGACAGTGGTTTCCAGATTTCGATCCGTTTTCACCGATTGCCCGGCTTTCGGAATTCCTTCGGTGTAGTAATTTACAAAAACAGTTCCGGCGGAAGTATTTTTGATTGTCACCTGCTGTTCGGCTGGCAGCTCGGTTGATAAAGCAGTGCTGAAAAGCGCGTCAGTTTTAAAGCTTTCGTTTACTTTTTTGTTGATGGTCAGTAAGTACGACAAACCTTTCCGGTCAGCGTTCATTTTTTCCATCGTTTTGCTCACCGCAATCAGTGCAAACGAAGTGGTTTGCGTATTCATCCATTCATCGCTGTTCAAACTTTTTGCAATGTGCTCATAAAGCGTAAACATATTGTTCTGATCATTCATTCTGACCATACTCAGCAGCAGCATGGCACGGTCGCGGGTTTGATCGCCATAAGTAAAGCCATTGAAATTTTCAGCAGGACTGGTATTCCGCATGTCAATCAGTTCGTAAGCCGCTTCGGGCCGACCGGCTTCAGCATAAGCTCCGGCCAAAAACCATCGTCCTGCCGTGGGCATGCTCTTGTCTTCGCGCAAGCGGTTCATCGCACTGAAAGATGGTTTATTGGCCAATGCCAGCGTATATAAACGATAGGCCTGCACCACTTTCTGATACGGCAAATTCCCTCTCCAGTCGGAAGCCATGCGCGCCTGATAAGTTAGCCAGCTTTTTTTCATCTGCGCCGGAATGGTGAACCCTTTCAGTTCAGCTTCGCTGAAAAAATGTCCGGCATAATTGGTCAGCCATTCATCGTTTGCGGCCATTCCCGGCCAGAAACCAAACGAGCCATCGGTATTCTGATGCTTTGTCAGTTTCGAAATTCCCGCCTGAACATTATTTCCGATTTGCCTTTTTTGTTCCTGATCCAATTCCTGAATTCCGGAAAGATAGAGCTGCGGGAAAACCGATGAAATGGTTTGTTCGGTACATCCATGCGGATACTGAATCAGGTAATTCAATCTCGAATTCAGGTTAACCGAAGGAAGTCCACTGACGGTAACAACGGCTTTGTTGCTTCCTTTTATTCCGAACGGAACCAGTGAATGGCCTGCCTCTTCTCCGGATTTCAGGAGTTTGGAAACATTTCTGGAAACAGGCAATTCTTTGGTTTTTACCGGAATGTTGATCTCATATCTGGTCGATTCGTTGCCCGATGTAGCTGTAAATTTGATGGTTCCAAATCCCGACATTTCCGAAGTTTTTATCCGGAATTCAACACTTTTTTCACCAATTTCAGTAAAATTTAAACTTGTTTCTTTGGCCGAGAGAATGCTGAAATGTTCGGAACATTCGATTTTAACACGCACATTTTTCAGCGCTGCATCCTGAGCAAAAACCGACACCGGAATGGTAATTTCTTCATCAAAGCCAAGACTTCTCGGAGCAACGGGCAGCAACATGAGCGGACTTTTTACCGCGCTAGTTTTCTCAGCAGTGCCGTAAGAACCTTCATTTCCGGCAATAATCATGGTTCGCACCGATCCGGAGTAGGCAGGAATATCGAACGTATGTTTACGTGTCTGGCCTTTCTCTATGCGGAAAGGACCCGCAAAGCGAACCACAGGTTTAAAGCGGTTGGCCTTATTCTTCGACGGATCAACAGGATTCATGTCACCGCCAATGGCAAACAGTTTTTCAATCTTTCCGCCAAAAGCGCCGAGCACATCGTCAAATAAATCCCAGGTTTTCACACCTAGCGCTTCCCGCTGATAAATTCCAGTCCACGGATCAGGCGTATTAAAACCGGTCAGGTCGAGCAAACCTTCGTCCACCATGGCAATCGTGTAATTCATTGCTTTCCCGTTTTTTTCGCTCACCGACAGGCTGATTTGCCTTTCAGGACGGAACTCGGATGGAATTTGCAGTACCGGAAACAATCTCGAACCCGGATTTTCAACCGGAATTGGAATTACACCGTACATGCGGATAGGATTGTCGTTGTTTCGCTGACCGAAAGGCTGAATCAGACTGATGTGAATGTAGGCGCACGGAGCCATCGCTTCAGTTGCTTTTATCGTCAGATCGTTGTTTCCGGCAGTCGTGTTTACCCAAAATTTATCGGTCACGCTGGTGCCGTTTTCAATGGTAATCAGCGCTCTCCCTTTATCAGGCGCAGGAAAGCTGATGTGGATATTGTCGCCGGCAGTATATTTCCTTTTATCCGAAGTAAAACTAAGCATGGTGGCCTGACTGGAAGACTGATCTTCGTAATAGTAATCGGGTCGGTTATAAACCATTTGACTGCATGTATGGCCAGATGTTGACTGAACCACAATCAGATAGCGTCCCCATTCCAATTTACTGAACGTTTCGCTGACAGAAACCGGGTTCGACTTGATGTCCACCGTTTTCGACAAAACAAGGCTTGCATTGTTTCGCGAAATATAGCTGCCAATATTTTGATCGGAAGATTCCCACCACCAGCGCCATTCCATTTTATAAACCATCAGTTGAAGCTGATCTGAAGTGGCCTCTCCTGAAGGATCAACGGAAACCAGTTTCATTGCTGAATTTTCGTCCACTTTGATGTATTCGCTGTTTTCGTCGGCGCGGGCAATAAAAAGTCCGGCATATATACTGAATGGCGAATATTTCTTCGTGAACTGACGGATACTCGCATCGCCGCCGGGTTCAAAAATACGAACTGTAAAATCGGCATTCAACATTCCCGGCGCATCGGTAATTTTCCCCAACTGAAGCGGTAAATTCAGGCTTCCGCCTGCATCCGATTTGCTGTCGATCAGCGTTTTCGTTTCATATTTAAAGGATTTTGTTGCATCATCAAAACCAAACAATGGGAATTGATTGAATTTTGTCTGACCAGCCCTCAAGCTAAGATCAACAACAGTGCGCAAGCCCGGCGATTTAATTCCGGTCAGCCAGTTCGATTCAATCAATGCAGTAGCCTGCTGATCCTCGCTCCTGATCAGTTCATTTTTGGTTGTGAAATTGATTTTCAGGCGGTTCGGTTTTATGGTTTCAATGCGCAAATATTTGGTGAATTCGGCGCCTCCAATGGAAACAATTGCTTTCCATGCTCCCGTTTCAGCATCTGCAGCAGTTGAAGTTCTAAAAGTTAGTAATCGCTTGTTATCTATGTTTTGTATCTGTTTCTGAATGATTTGTCCCTTTGTATTCACCAGTTTGAAAATAACCGGGTGTTTATCGGGAAGTGGCGCGTATCTGTCATCAATAAAAACCGAAGTGTAAATTGAATCTCCGGGCCGCCAAACACCACGTTCAGTATAAATAAATGCCTTAATACCTTCCTGAATGATCTCTCCTGAAACATCAAACTGACTCAACGATAACGCATTGGAATCGTTTAATTTCAGAAATGATTTTTGCCCGTTCTGTTCGGCAACCAACATAAAAGGTTTTTGCGATACCTGAATCGTGCAAAATCCTTCCTCATTTGATTCACCTGTTCCAATCACTTGCAACTGATAATTGTAAACTTCCAGCTTAACTCCTTTTAGGGGCAACGCCGTTTGAATGTCGGAGCTAACCACCAAAACGTCGCTGGCATTTCCTTTTTTTGCAATAAGTCCAATATTACTCACCAGTATATTTCTCTTGATGTTGCGGTCGCTGGTGAAATAGGCCCGAGAGCAGGGATTTTCACGCAACCGCCAATTGTAGTATCGGTCATTGTATTCGTTTTGCCAGGTATCCGGATTTTCCCAGTAATCTTTTTCATTTTCCAGCGCGTTGTTGCTGTCATACAACTCAACTTCCTCTTTATCGGGACTTTCGGCGCAAACATATACTGAATAAGCTTTTTGCATTCCAATCTCGACCTGATATACAGCCCCTTTTTCGATGTTTATGTGTTTGGAAAGGTCGATTGAAAAGGCATTCCATTTATTGAAATTTACAAATTCGCTGGTTACCAAATCAATCCGTTTGCTGTAAATCAGTTTCCCAACCCGCTTCATGTCGTAAGTGTCGCTCAGCGATCTGTCCTGAAGGAAATTAATCATGTTTGATGGGAATATTTTCACAATGCGAAGGTCAACAGCTTTCAGGTTAACAGCTTCAAAAGGAAAAATAACCGAACCGTTATCGGGCATAATTACTCCGCGACCGGGCAAACGCAATGCAGGTTTTAGCAACTGAAAATCAATCATCGTTTCTATCCCATCGGGAAGCGATTGTCCGTTTGTATTTTTGATATTCTTATCGATTACCAGCTGATATTCCCCAACCAATCGTTCATGCAGATAAAGAGTCAGTTGGTTGCCTTCCACTGCGATCTCTGATGGCCCGGTACCTTTCAATTCAACCAGTCCTTCCAAATCCTGTTGGGTATCGATTGGATCAGAAAATGTTAGTTTAACCTGCTGCTCCGGTTCATGTATTACGTTGGTGTTCATCAGCTTGAAAACATGAATGGCAGGTATTTCAATTTGTTTTTCGCCTTTTTCTTCAACATTCACCACTTTTCCGTTCCACGAGAGGTCAACAGTCGAAGTTTTGTCTTTTCGCTGGATGTTTATGAGCGTAAAAAGATGCCGGTTTTCACCAGTCTGATGATCCCATTGCACAGTCAACTTTTTCCCTTCCTGTTCAGCTGCAATTATTTGCTCTACATCTTCCGGTTTAAGTGGTACCGATGTAAGTATTTCTCCATGAAGCGAATACTGGTTGACTTGTTCTGCTGAACCGGGCTTTAATCCCTTCACCGTTACCGAAAAATTACGCTTCAGTGTAAAGGTGTTAAACTTTAGTTTTTCATATTTCGCCGGAACGTCCATCACTCTTTTCAGCATGAAAGTAATAATATACTCGGTTCCTTCCTTTAGGTTTTCTTTGGGTTTAAACGTAAAAGTTCCATCACTGTATGTGCATTCCCCCTTTATTGAAGGTTCAATCGAAAACATTTTTGTCAGATCGATGGACTCTTTTTTGTTTTCGAACGACGTTGCAACCGCCCTTGTCAGCTTCACTTTAAAGCTTGAATTTAGAGGGATAATTCCACTCGAATATTCTTCGATATAGGTACTAAAACCCGGATCAACTTCCATTATACGAATAACCTGATCGGATTTAACTTGTTGCTTACACGAATACAAACTGCCAAAGAATAACACAACAAAAAGGAGATGAAGGGTTGCCAATTGTTTCATTGGGATGGGTTTTTATATTTTATATAAAGTTAGACATTTCATTGAAAGTAATTGTACAAATAAATCGTAAAATTGCAGATTGAAAATAACCACATAGGCACATAGAACACATAGAAAAAAAACTATGTGCCCTATGTGTCTATGTGGTTCAAAACAAACTATGAAACGAATTGGATTATTATCGGATACACATGGAATGATGAGCAATCGCATTTTCAAATTCTTCGCATCGGTTGACGAAATATGGCATGCCGGCGACATTGGCAATGCCGAAACTGCCGACCAGCTTTCGGCTTTCAAACCTTTGCGTGCGGTTTACGGAAACATCGACGATCACGTTGTGCGGCGAATGTTTCCCGTTGATCAGCGTTTCTTTTGCGAAGAAGTGGATGTGCTGATGACACATATTGGAGGTTATCCTGGAAAATACGAACAGCGGATCAGAACCCTTTTCTACAATAAGGCACCGCAACTTTTTATTTGCGGGCATTCACATATCCTGAAAGTTATTTACGATCCGAAATACCATTTGCTGCACATCAACCCCGGAGCCGCCGGAAACAAAGGCATTCACCAGGTTTGCACGGCGGTTAGGTTTGTGATCGACGGGAAGAATATCAAAGATTTGGAAGTGCTGGAGTTTGAACGGGGGGCATTTAACGGGGAATGATACCGCTTGCAGCCAACCAACTTTCATCCGATTACAGGGCGAAGGTAATTGTATAACTACTTTTTTTTAGATGCAAATTTGAGTGAAAGAAATTAAAGTAAAATATGCTCAATACGCACCGAAGCTCAAAAAAGTACTCTATATTAGAAGGTGTTTTCAACTTATAGGCAATTGGGGTTGAACGTTGTGCGGGTTTGCCAAGAAATTGGTTTGTAGTTGTCTGAAACTGCTTCTGTTTTCGACAAAGCCGAGTTGTTTGAGAGGTTTCATTTCTCAAAAGAGTTTTGCAGTTTGACACGGAATCGGTTTGAGAGAAAACTTATAGTGACAGCGACAGTTTCGAGATCTTAAAAATATAGACGAAGATGGAAAGCAGGGGAAAAAATATTCGAAACGACACTTTTGTGACTTGCAAAAACGCACTTGATCGTTCGACTGGGACTGAAGTGGCGAAGAATCTCCGACATTGAACAAAAAATGGAAAAATTAATTAAAAAGAAAATCTCTGTACAATGACAACAACAAAACCAATGATATGAACAATTTGAAACCAATTAATCTTGACAACGGTGTCATTCAAATTCATCCATTAAGGACTTCTGACCTCTTTAGGCATAATTTAATTGTAGATGATTTATATGAAATATTTGGTGACGAGGCTACATTACCCTACAATAGTGAGAAAATAGTAAAAGATAAAAACACTATTTCAACGCAGCTCTTGGGTGTTACCATCGGATATGAACAGCAAATTAGCTACACACACTTCTTAACTTTAAAAGAAAACAATAAAATTATTGGTGAAATCATAATTCTATCACCAAAAAACGTTCAGCTTGCGTATAAAATTAAAGATACATGGATAATAGAATACTTCCTAAATAAAAAGTATTGGAATAAAGGAATCATGACGGGAGTAATAAGTGCAATTGCGAATATTATGAAAATTAATAAAATCAATAAAATTGGTGCTCTTGTTGACAGGAATAATCTTAGCTCAATTCGAGTATTAGAAAAGGTTGGATTTAGAAAAATTTGTAGTTTTGATTTGAAACAAGATTATTTTGAAATTTAAATACTAAAGCTATGTCAGCACCTATGACCTTTACCATTACTTGCGGGTATTGTGGAGTAACAGCTAATTACGTAGGCTGGGCATCATCCTATTCATTTGGGTCACCCGACTTAGATACTAGGCCACCCGAAGACGATCGTTTCACAATGAATACAATGTTAGTGAAAAAATGCAAATCCTGTGCATACTGCAATGCTAACATTAAGGAAATACCCGATAACTTAGAAGCTATAATAAACTCAAAAAAATATCAAGACCTGCTCTCAAATGAAGAATTTCCAGAGAAAGCTATTCAATTTTTATGCAAATCATTGATACTTGATGGAAATTATGATTTAGAAGGAGCGGCTTGGGCTTCACTTCATGCCGCTTGGAATTGTGATGATGCGGAAAAACCTGTTCAAGCAAAATACTGTCGTGAAAGATCAATTGAACTCTTTTATCTTGCGAATGCGACAAATTCTTTGCATTTTGAAAAAAAGGTAACCTTTCAGCTTTGATTGTTGATTTACTAAGAAGAACAGACCAATTCTATAAAGCTCGTTTAGTCTGTAATTCTCGCTTAATATTAGAAGAAGATGAATTACTCAGACAAATTTTGATATTTCAAGATTATCTAATTGATTGGGAAAATACTAAGATTTATACAGTTGATGATGCAATTGAATATTATACGAATAATGTTTCAGGAAGGGTAATAACCGAAGATGAGTCCGAAGATAGTGAGTCTGAAGATGATAATGAATACAATGAAGTTGATGAATATTATCAGAACGATGATTCAGATAGGGATTATTTTAATGCTATGACAGATGGGCAATTAGGTGATTATGATGACTTTATAGAACGTGATGGTAATATGGATGATATTGAGGATTGGGCTCGTGGATAAAATTACTGTTGCCAACCAACGCTTTGTCCAACGTACAAGACCAACCACAAAGCCCTGACCGTTGTAGCCAATTTTAAATCGAGTTTATGCAATCAAAATTAAATTTATCAAAAGGTAAAAACTTAATTTTGAATTTATTAATTTATCCCGATATCGCTATAAAAACGTGAAGCTTTTTTAAAGTATTCCATTCCTAAATTTTTTAGACTTATGAAAAAAGTTGAAATAATACATAAAGAAAAAAAAGAAGAATGCTTTGAAATTCTTAAAAGAACAATTGTTGAAGATAAAGAACTGAAAAAATACAGAATTGACTATGATACCTTAATTAGTGAATTACCAGAAAGCATTGTTAATGAGTTTTTGGATTTCTTAGGTAGTGATGAGCAACATCGAGATTTAATGTTGCATATGATAAAAACTGGTAGTTTAATTATTCATTGTTGGGAAGATGATGAAGGAAACAACGAAAAAACAAGAATTATATCGAGCAATAATAAAAAAAGCAAAGTTTCAGGTATTAAGCAGCCACCATTTAATTCTGACGAAGGAACAATTGACGCCGAATTACCCTTTTGAAAAATAATGTATGAATCCAAGAATTGAACTACATATTTTGCATTAAACTTTTAAAAGATTAAAATATGGATATGTTAGAAAATAGTCCCTCATTATACGGGGAAATATGGCCCCAAAAAGAATAACTTGATGAAAATGCACTAAATTTAAGCGTTGCCCCATGCAGTGTAAACCGTTATATCTATGATACATTGATATCAAAAAATAGTCTGGTTCTG
>JAUYMU010000082.1 GCA_030698405.1 Bacteroidota bacterium | reverse complement strand
GTCAACGGTTGAAGGGGAAATGTGACACATGGGCTTTAGCCCAATACACTGTGGCTAAAGCCTTTCACCGTGGTCTCCAATCTGTCCGTCAGCTGAAGCTGACGGCAAAGGATAGCTTGGGTAAACAAGCGGATACTCATAATAAATTATCTATACCAGATACATGTATTGGACTATTTGCCAAAGTTGAGGATGTCTTATAAGGTATAAATCCAGTTGTCAATCCAGTTGCAGGATAGATTGAGGTGGGGGCATAATAACTTCCACGTTGACCGTCCAATAAATCGGCATTTAGATTGGTTATAACATTTGTATTCGTCATCTCACCACCTGAAAGAGGCAGATAAGGATGTGAATGACTAAATAAAGAATACAAACCGGCGTGATTTCCCCAACTGTAAGCACTGTTCCAATCTGTGATATTTGTTGGTGATATTTCATAAGCAGCATGATTTGTAAATACAGGGTCGGTTTCAGTAATACCTCCTCGTAAGCTACCTGCTGTTTCGGAATACAAGGCATAAGGAACACTTAACAACTGGGTTGTACCGGTAATTGTATAATTTGTGCCAGCCAACGGGTCAATTTCAGTTTTAATGAAATAAGGACCTGCTGACCAATCGATTGCTGCAAAAGAACCGGTAACAGGTATTCCACTTCCGATTTCAATGGTAACCAATCCATTGGCGTTTGTTTGTGGGTTGGGGCTATAAATTTCCCTGTAAACTTCTGTTCCTGCAATAGAACCTTGCAAAATGCTGACCTGCATCCCCACTGCACTTGAGGTGACCAATGCATTACTGCTGTTTCGTATCACCACCTGATAGCTCATTTTTTGAGGTACCTGAGAAAACGCTGACCCGGCTAGTAATAAGCAGGTAATAAATAAAATTAATCTTCTCAACAGACCTAGTTTTTAATGATTTTTAATGTTTTAATTGATTTGTTCCCTTCGATAACATTAAGAATATAGGTTGCAGGAACTAAATGTCCCATAGAAATAAGCGTTATTCTATTTTCTATTTTGTTTTTCTCTATAAGTTTTCCGTTAATGTCAAATAAAAGATAGGACAAATTTCCATTTTCTGTATCTAAGTAATCAATGGTAAGCGTTAGGATATCACTTGTGGGATTTGGATAAACAATGCATTTCAGATTTATAAATTTAGGATCTTCAATGCCTGTTACCAGCGAAGACAATGAATTTATTTTACTGTTTTTGACCATATTTAGGGCAGTCGCACTTTTTAAGCCTGGCACGACCAAAATTTCGTAACCTTGTTGCACCCCCTGTACTCCGCTTCCGTTTGTTCCGGTGTTTGTGGTATAAATCACTTGTCCAATGGTATAGTTAATTGAACCTCCGCTACCCGAAGCATTACCCCCTGCTGCTACTATGGCTTCCTGAGCTTGAAGTTCGGTTAGACTACCACCCATTAAAAGTAAAAAATTTGTAATTACTATTAATTTTTTGCTTCTTAAGTACCCGAAACTTATTATTGAGACACCATTCACTAGTAAATATTTTAAAGTTTATAGATAAAACACTAAGAAATTCAATAGTGTTTAGTTTTGTATGCTTATTTTTTTGGGGGGATAAAAATATTTTTACTGTGAGATTATGCTTTGTATATCCTAAATGATTGGGATTAAAGTGATATTACACGAATTTTGCGGATTAAAGGATGTCGATTTAATTATTTGCGATTTACCCCGATACAGCGGGCCGGCATTGTAGGGCTACTTCAAATTCGGAGCGATTAAAAAGGATTGACTATTTAATTATTTACAATTTACTATTTAACCTGCACCTCAAAGCGTTGTTCCTTATTTCTTATTCCTTGTTTCTTATTTCTTATTTCCCTTCGCTTCCAGTTTTTCCAGATGCTTTTGTATTCGAATCCGGTTTTTGTCAAGGCTTTTGTATCGGGGATGTTTATACACGGGTCGTCAAGTACTTTTCGATGGATCGGAACAAGGAGGGACAGGTTGAGTTCGAGTCAGATTACAGGTTTGAATTTAATCAATTTTGTTTCTCTTTAATAATCTGGCTGAATGATATATTCTAAGGATGTCGACCTGATTATTGGTTTTTATCCTGTAAATAATCCTGTATTTACCTTCAATTAACTCTCGGATTGATTTCACATTAAATTCATCTACTATTTTACCTGTAAATGGATTGTCAGCAATTATCTGCACCCTTTGGTAAATTTTGTCCGTCGTAATAGTTGCATAATGGAATGAATTCGCGGCTATGTAATCGAATATCTCTTTCAAATCGAGGAGTGATAATTCAGTCCAGACTATTTTGACCATTTATCAATCATTAATTTAACATCTTCGTTCGAAATAACCAACCCTATTTCAGATTGTCGTAAACCTTCCTCAACTTTCTCCATAAAAATTAACTGATCAATCAATTCATCAATTGAAAATGTGTCAGGGAGGCTTTTAACAGTTCTATTTACTTTTTCTCTTGTAAGCATTGTTTATATTTTTTACAAATGTAATAAAATGCGAATTACAGGGAAACACGAATTATAGGTTCGTCGATTTAATTATTTGCGATTTACCCCGTTACAGCGGGCCGGAATTGTAGGGCTACTTTAAATCGTGAGCGATTAAAAAGGATTGACTATTTAATTATTTACAATTTACTATTTAACCTGCACCTCAAAGCGTTGTTCCTTATTTCTTATTCCTTGTTTCTTATTTCTTATTTCCCTTCGCTTCCAGTTTTTCCGATGCTTTTGTATTCGAAGCCGATTTCTGTCAAGGCTTTTGCATCGGTGATGTTTTGTTTGTTGAACAGGAAGGCTGGTTTTTGCATGTTATCTGCCCTAATAATGGTATTTGCATGATCTGATTTCAATAGCATTTTCAGTAACCGAATAAACCAGGCGATGTTCCTGATTAATACGGCGGGACCAGCAACCTTTTAGCTCATGTTTTAATAATTCTGGTTTCCCAATTCCTTTACCGGGGTCTCTGGATGCTTCCCGAATGAGATCAGTAATTTTCAGAAATATTTTTCGGTCTGTTTCAAGCCAATTTACATATTCGGCATAAGCATCAGGAGTAAAGGTTATCTTTCTCATCCTTGCTGAATTATTTTGATTGTTTCAGGAGATCTTCAACATGTTTCTCGAATTCAACAGCGGTGAAACTTACTGAAGATTCCTGTGCTATACTTTCCAATAAATGTTTTCTATTAGCAGGATAGGCGGTTAAGTATTCAGTCTCATCAGGTTCAGTAGTTATGGTGATGGTGATTTCTTTGCCGCCAAATAATTTTTTAATGGTTTCCATGAGATTTGGATTTATCTCGTTGGCTTTTAGTTTATAAATTGCTTCCATGGCTTTAAGTTAAATATTTTAGACCTCAAATATAATTACATTAAAATACGAATTACGCGAATTTCCTTCGACTGCTTCGCGCTCAGGAACCAACGGATTACGGGAATCACCGAGTACTCGGGACAGGTTGGCTTTTGCCGATGCTTTTGTATTCGAAGCCGATTTCTGTCAAGGCTCTTGTATCGGAGATGTTTATACCATCGAACAGGAAGGCAGGTTTTTGCATGTTGTCTGCATAAAAGTTTCAAGTTTCCTCGCTTGCTGCGGGTAGGAAGTTTAAAGTTGCGTGCCGAAATGGAGTTTCTGGTTTAATCGATAATCTCATTTTTCCGTTCTCCAAGCTCTTTTCCCTTTCCTATGATTAAAATCTTTTCTTTTTTGGGGATTGCCGGTTATCGGAAAAATCTAAAATAATAATTTGGCTACCATCAATATGGTAAAAGATATTTATTTGCTTAACAATCGTAAAACCTCGTATTGCTTTTTCCTTATTTTCGATTATTCCAATTTCAGGAAAGTCACCAAGTGTATCAATGAAATCATATACCTTTTTGACAAATGCTTCTGTAACCTGCTCGTTCCATTCGACCGATAGATATTCAATTATTTCATCGAATTTTTTTTCTGCCCGTTTGGTCCAGCGAATTGTTAGAGCCATTTTTTGTGTTTCATTTTCATTTCCTCATGATCGATTAGATTTTCAGGGTTTTTGCTTTCTTCCAATGAAAGTAAAAGTTCCTTTTGTTCTTGATCGGTGAGTTTGTTCCACAACTGTCCTTCTTTGGCCGAAGATCTTTTTTTTATAAGATCGTAGAAATTTATGAGGAGATTCTCATTATCAATGCTGTCAATTAGATGATGAAAGCTTTGTTTAAGTTCTATTGTGTTCATTTTATTTTTCCTTTCTTTTTACAAAAATACGAATTTTCTTCGACTGCTTCGCGCTCAGCATCCAACGAATTACGCGGATCACCGAGTACTCGGGACAGGTTGGCTTTTGCCGGTGCTTTTGTATTCGAAGCCGATTTCTGTTAAAGCTTTTGTATCGATGATGTTTTTTATTAAGTATTTAGGAGCTTGCGGAATCAACTTTGTTGCTCGCAACAACATGCAATCAGTTTGCAGGATCAACGAAAGAGCGTGCAGCGGTTACTTTATTGTTTGCATTTACAACTAAAGAGCTTGCAATGGTTATTGAATGGTTTGTGGCGACTGCCCAAAGGCTTTGATAAACTCCCTGCCCGAAGCTGATACCGATAGAAGAAATATATTAGTCCAATCTTCGCTCACTCGATTAGCCTTTACATTCCCGCCTGTGTCGGGCAGGTCTATTCATCGGCATTATACCAGAATGGCTTTGGAGGGATTTGAAATTGCATTTGGCATACCAAGCTATGCAAAAAGAAGCCGTCCTTTTGGAATGGGGATATTCCGTTTGTTTTGTATAGCTGTTTCAATCCATTCATTGATAATCCTATTGACGTTATTAATGGCTTCAATCTGATTTTCACCATCAGCCATGCAGCCTGGTAATTCAGGCACTTCAGCAATAAACCGATTGTCTTCATGGCTCCAGTAAACTATTATTTCATATTTATTCATTTGAGCTCGAATTAAGTTTATACTTTAAAACCAACATTCTAATTTGTTTTACCTGGTAAGGTTTCGCTTTACTATTACTTAAAGGTTGGATGTTAATGATCTCTTCGACACCTTCCTTGTAATAAATGTGATGATCTCCTTTAATTCTGCAACTAAAGTTAAAACTATCCAGCAACCTTGTCAGATCATTAAAATCGATGTTCTTATCAGAAGTTCCCGATAAAATTTTTCCTATCAGCTTATCTTTTTGTGTCATAACCCTGATAAATTTCAAATCAAAAGTATGGAAAATTAAAGAATTAATACCGATAGAAGAAATGTAACCGTCCAATCTTCAAAAACCAGACTGGCCTTAACATTCCCGCCTGTGTCGGGCAGGTCTATTCATCGGCATTATACCAGAATGGCTTTGGACTAATTTATAATTGCATTTGGCATAACCACTTAGATAGGTGTATGCTGATATTTTACAAATCCGAATATCTCTATGATTGACTTCTTGATTCGATATATAACCAATATTTTAAAAGTTTCTTTAAGGATGAACTTAATGATTTCTGATCATGTTTTCTAATCGTTATTCGGCTTCATTAACTGTCAGAAAGTTTGCATTTCCGTTGGTGATTTCAGCTAATTCAGCGTCAAGGTATTTCTTTGTTTCTGCGAAGTTGGGCTCTTCCATTATTATTTCAACCTCATCATGTGAAAATTTACCTAAAAGTCCTATTAACTTATCGTAAACCCGATCATTGATTTTTAATTTGAGTGTATGCATGGGTGCTATTATTTTTCTAAGAAAATAACCAAATAAATTGTTGGGTAAAAGTGAAAATGGTTTGATCGGTGTTGTGCCCGAATTAATTTAAACCTATTACAAATTCCAGTTTTAATTATTTGCAATTTGCCCCACCAAAGCGTTCAGAGATTGAAGGGTTGCTTTAAATAATCGTGAGCGGTTTTCCTTTTACTTATTCCATTTTAAAATACGAATTACGCGGATCACCGAGTACTCGGGACAGGTTGGCTTTTGCCGGTGCTTTTGTATTCGAAGCCGATTTCTGTCAAGGCTTTTTTATCGGGGATGTTTAGAACAATGGTTTAGCGCTTTGGAACTGTTGCTGAATACTTCAGAATACATATACAAGCCTTTGGAATTGTTGGGTTAGTTATTAGAACTGCTAACAAACAATTACGAATTCATTTTAAGGCTTTTAGAATGCATATTAAACAGGCTTAAACACTTTATACGAGGATTGGAATGGTTTAATCAATTTTGTTTCTCTGTAATAATCTGGCCGAATTGACTATTCTTAATAAGTCCATCAAGTTAAAATGTGTTCTTCAATTTTACTATATAGCTGTTCCGCAACTATAAAAAAGGTTTCAACTTCTTCTCTTGGAGGTACAACATATCTGGGGCCGGGATAACGATCAGTCTCGTAATAATCACTGATTGTAATAATTACTTCAATATCAGTCACGTCTAATGGGATTTTCTCGTTGACAAAATTGAATAGGATGGTTAAAGCATGTGTTCTGGGTATATTGATGCCATAATAGGCATAGACAGCTTTGAACGATTTTTCGATCGTTTGCTGAATTTCAATTGCAATACTATCGGTATAATGGTTTTCGCGTATAAGCAAACGGGCAGTATCCAGGTTTCTTTTTGCCAGATTAAGCCATTCTAATGCATAGGTTCGATTAGGCATAGATTAATTTTCCTTTTGAATAAATCTCTTTATAGAATAAATCCCCCATCTCTATTCGCTTTTGTATCCGTTGTTCGTTGTCAACCAGAATATCAAATGAATAGTTCAGCTTACCGAGTTTCAACCACAAGGCTTTTTTTAATTTAATTCTGAAATCACGTGTTTCATTCTCCGGTATATTCTTAATCACCAAGAGGTCAATATCGCTTTCCTTATTAGGTATGCCATATGCATAAGAACCAAAAAGAATAATCTTTTCAATCTCATATTGTTTGAGAGTTGCAGTTATTTCTGACAATATATTTTCAGTAGTCATCTTAATTTTTTATAAATGCAAGAAAATTATAGAAATATGGTTTTTTACAAAAATAAGCAAATAAATCGTTGGGTAAAAGTGGAAATGGTCTGATCGGTGTTGCGCCGGGATTACTTTAAACCTATCACAAATTCCAGAATATTTAATTATTTACAATTTACCACACCACAGCGGGCGGTTATTGAACGCTTGCTTTAAATCCTGAGCGATTAAAAAGGATTGACTATTTAATTATTTACAATTTACTATTTAACCTGCACCTCAAAGCGTTGTTCCTTATTTCTTATTCCTTGTTTCTTATTTCCCTTCTCTTCCAGCTTTTGCCGATGCTTTTGTATTCGAAGCCGATTTCTGTCAAGGCTTTTACCAGGCGTAGGTTTTTAAATTGGCTTCGCTGAACTATTTATATTTAATGAATTGATTCAAAGAGATTCAGGCCTTCAATAAAATCAAAATCCTTTTTGTTGTATGTGAATAACGGATAACCGGTAGTAATGGAAGTTGCTGCTATCAGGCAATCAGGTACTGAAATAATTCGCTGCCCGGTTACATAAGTATTCATAATCTGAATGGCCTTTGCAGAAATTGTCGGGTTTAAAGGTATTCCGTAATAAGATTCAAAGATGGTATTAACTGCTTCTTTCTTTTGAAGAGTATTAGCACCAATAAGTAATTCAAGTTGAGTTATTACGGAATAGGCAGTAATGTCAATTATTTCTTTCAGATCATTAATTGCAATTACATCTTTCCTGAATGCTTTTATCAATACGCAACTATCAACAATAATTAGATTTTTGGCCATGCTAATTTTCTTAGTTCATCCAAATTAGGGAAATCAGATAGCTGATCAAATAATGTAAATGGGTCTTTGTTATTGTTTGTGGGCTCAATTAAATCAAAATTTTGCTTTTTTTCACTAACCTCATTTATTGAAATAGAAGCCTGATCATTCTTTGCCAACTCTTTGGCCAAAAGAATCAGCGCTTTAAATGCAGGTTTATTTTTTTTTATTCTGATGATAGTTTCCATGGTGTTGAATTTTGATCAAATATATGCAAAAAACGAAATACGCGGATTAATGCGAATTACGCGGATTAGCTTTTGCCGATGCTTTTGTATTCGAAGCCGATTTCTGTCAAAGCTTTTGTGTCGGGGATGTTTATACCGTCGAACAGATAGGCTGGTTTTTGTATGCCTTTTTCCATATTGATTCAGATATGCATAAATATGGCGAAAAACAAAGGAAATTCTGCGTATTACTATGGTCGTTTAAATAGAAATAAGGTTTTATAGTTGCGTTTTTTGCTCAATGGTCACAAGAATATATTCCAAAAGAGGAATTTGATTGTATAGGTTGTTTAATTTTTCGATTGTTTCATCAAGCATCATGGGGTACTCATGGGTTAGATCGTTTCGAATTTCGCGCAGAGTAAGCCAGGTATCAGAAGTTTCGATAATTTGTAATCGTTCAAGGATATTCAAAATGTCACGAAATAATAAATCAATATCGCCACCTTTCAGTGAATCGTTGGTGCGTGATCCGAATAAGATTATGGATGCATTTTCGCCAAAAATTGCTTTGGTTACTTCTTTTATTGCTTCTATTTCGTTCTGTTTTAATCGCATGATCCAAAGATAACGATAAAGTAGTTCCAGTAGAATGCTAATTTTAAGAATTAGAGGATGGTCGATTTAATGATTTGCAACTCACTTCGCCACAGCGGGCAGAGATTGAAGGGTTACTTCAAATCCTGAGCATTTTTCCTTAATTGCGATTACCCGACTCCACTAAAGTTTAAATATATTATCTCCTGCTTCCTTGATCACATTCCTCAGATCGACAATTAACCGGGCATGTTGCTGAATCATTTCTGCATCAAACGCTGAATGGTTGGTGGTGATTACTACGCAGTCGGCAGCGTGCAGGGTTTCGGGCGTTAATTCGATGGATTGTAGAGACAGGGCATGCCCTGTCTCTACCGATGGAATATATGGATCGTGATACGAAATCACTGCACCTTTTTTTGTTATGATGTCGATAATTTCCAGGGCAGGTGATTCGCGTGCGTCGTCGATATTTGGTTTGTATGCTACCCCGAGAAACAAAATTTTACTCCCATTTACAGATTTTTTGTGGCTGTTGAGGGCTGCTGATATTTTGATGACCATGTAATGAGGCATACGCATGTTGATGTGTCCCGCGGTATGGATCATGCTCAGATCGAAATCGTATTTTTTGGCGATGTGTTCGAGGTAAAACGGATCAAGGGGAATGCAGTGCCCGCCAATTCCGGGGCCGGGATAAAATGCCTGAAACCCGAAAGGTTTGGTTCTAGCTGCTTCGATGACTTCCCAGATGTCGATTCCCATTTTCCCGGCAAGTAAAGCCATTTCGTTGATCAGACTGATGTTGACCAGACGATAAGTATTCTCCAGAATCTTTACCATCTCAGCAACTTTTGGAGAACTTACCAAATGCAGCTGGTCGATGGCTTTTGAATATATTTTCTCGCCAATTTCCAATCCTTCAGGAGTAATTGCTCCTAAAACTTTGGGTGTATTTTTGGTATGAAAGCTTGTATTTCCCGGATCAACACGTTCAGGAGAATAGGCCAGCCAAAAGGTAGCCGAAGCCCCCCTCGATCCCCCAAAAGGGGGGAGGGAAGAAGCGCTTTGTTCAGCAAGTATTTCTTGAAAAAGAGGATTAGTTTTTAAATTTTCCTCAATGATTGGCAACATAAAGTCTTCGGTGGTGGTGGGGTAGGTGGTGCTTTCGAGACTGATAAAAGTGCCTGGTTTCATGTTTTGTCCGATGGCGATGCAGGCCGATTCGATGTAACTCATGTCGGGTTTGCGGAATTTATCCAAAGGAGTGGGCACGCAAATCAGCAGCGCGTCACATTCTTTTATCCGGGTGAAATCAGTAGTCGCTGTCAGTTTAATGTTCCCTACCACTTCGCGCAATACTGCATCGCGAATATCTTTGATGTAGTTCTCGCCGTGATTGATTTTATCGACTTTGGTCTGCGATTTATCGAATCCAATGACCCTTACACCCGCTTGAGCGAAGTTTACTGCAAGGGGGAGTCCGACATAACCAAGACCTATTACGCCAATGGTTTCGGTGTTTGAGGATATTTTTTGTAGAAGTGATTTCATGGATTAAACGGATTTAAACGGATTACACGGATTTCACGGATTTGTGAATGGTTGATGAAAAGGTTGTCAGTTGTGAAAAGGTTGTCGGTTGTCAGTAGAATGCGAATTTCACGGATTTAAGCGAATTGCACGAAAGGTTTTTTTTACGATAGACGTGGCGTTGTCGGCTGTCTGTTGTCGCCCCATCGCCCCATCGCCAAGTCGCCGTTTCGCCCCATCGTTTTTTATTTTTTATTTCTTATTGGTTATTCGTTATTGAGTATTGCCCGCCTGTCCTGCTTTCCCATCTCCCCGTCTCCTCATCTCCCCGTCTCCCTTTCTCCTCATCGCCCTTTCTCCTCATCTCCCCGTCTCCTCATCTCCCCGTCGCCCCGTCTCCTCATCGCCCCGTCTCCCCGTCTCCTCATCGCCCCATCGCCCTTTCTCCTCATCGCCCCGTCTCCTCATCGCCCTTTCTCCCTTTCTCCCTCTCTTACCCGTTCGTTTCGTTCCACTTGGATTTTATGTCGCCAAGAAATTCTCGACCGAATACAATTCCAACACCTAAGATTCCACCCAGGAAGATCCAGATAAAAACAATCATCGCTTTTTTTGGTTTCGATTTTTCCGTAGGAACGGTAACAGGTTCTATTATTGTAAATACAGGTGTGTCTTTTTTTACCTGAATTTTTGCCTGTTCCAATTGTTTCGCCAGATCCTGAAATACGGTATATGCAATGGTATATCGGGTTTGAATACGGTCGGTTTCAATCTGTGACAAGCCACTGGTGAAATTTTTGTTTCGGTCGCTCACAATTGCCAGGCTCACCTGGGCCTTTTCGAATTCGGCTTTGGTTTCGTTGTATCGTCCCTGAATAAAATCGAGGTTGGCTTTGGCTTTCTCTATTTTGAATTCGGTGATGTAACGTTGCAGCAAATCCTGCGATTTCTGGGCAAGCTGGGCAGCAACCAATGGTTCCGGCATGCGGGTTGCAAGGGTTAAATATCCTTCCTTGGCGTTCACATCCAGCGAAATAATTGCATCCAACGCTTTTTTTACGGAGTATTGGTCTTCAGTCAGCAGGATCGGTTGCTTTGTTGAATCAGCGGGCATGGTCAGTTCTTTTGGTTTCCCTTTTATGGCGCCGATTATTACTCCCGGAAGACCGATGGTGTATTTTTTTATTGAACCAAAAACGGACGATTTACTGTATTTTGTGTAAAACTCGAACAGGGTAATGGGCTGTGAATGTTCCTGGAAATTGAGCGGGGTATTCATCATTTCCAACTGAAAGGGAATGCTGCTTATAATTTGAGGATAAACCATCGGCGAAAGTTCAGCTCCCGGATTTACATCCAGACTGATGCCTGCCAAAGCTGCCAATCCGCCCAATCCGCCCATTTTCGATTGACTGTCGCCCATCTGGGGAACCATTACCGTAGAGGCAGTATATTCTTTTGCCGATAGCATGGCAACGGCCACTCCAATTATTGCTCCTGAAATTACAGATAAAATGATGGTTCTGCGACCATTCCACATGGTTTTAACCAGGGCAAGAAGATCAATTTCGTCGTCAGCAACTGATGCCGGCTTTACAGGAGTTTTTTGTTCGGACATAAGAGAAATGTTGTGGGGTGTGAAATTGTTGTGGGTTGTGAATGAAGTTGTCAGTTGTCGGTTGTTGAAATGGTTGTCGGTTGTGAAAAAGTTGTAAGTTTTAAGTTGTCAAAGGTTGTCGGTTGTGAAAAAGTTGTCATGTAGCCGGTGGTCCGCTTTTCCAGTTTTTGTCAACATAGTCGATGAATTTCGATATTTTTCTCCCAAGACTATCCAGTTCCAATGCAATTTTGTTCCATCCGGTATCAGGGTGAATGGTAGCCAGAAATTCAGATTGAGAAGTTGATTCGAGTAAAGATGAATGGCTGTATATTAGAAATTTAATAAAATCTGCTTTGTATCTGCGTCTTCCATATCCTTCAACCATCGTGTCTTTTATTGTTTGACTGGATCTTCGGATTTGCCCTCCGGTTTCAAATCTGTCAGGATGAGGTAGCTTTATGCTTAGATGATAAATACGTACCGCTATATCAAAAGACTCTTTGTATATCTCCAGATCTTTGTAGCTTTTCATGCGTTGAAAGTTGTGGGTTGTCGTAAAAGTTGTCAGTTATCGCGGGTAATAACAGACAACATACAACTTATAACTTGTCGTTTGCAGATAGTGCTGTCGGCAATTAACAAGTTGTTCGTTGTTCCGATTTTTACCGACAACCGACAACCTTTTTTTACATCCTATTTCGCCAACTGATTTATCAACAGGTACAAAGTCAGCACAGCGGTTAAGCTTTGTGTTGTTCTTGACAATGCGCTGTCCCAGTCAGTTTTTTTACCATCAGGATAAACAGGTTTTTCCGGTTTCATCTGAAGGCTGATAATTGAACCCGATTCGGCATTTGGGAAGTTTCGTATGAAAAGGAACTGTTTGGTTGAAAGCATCTGGTCGTTTGGCAAAGTAACAGTTACGCTGTTGCGGTTGGCCCGTTTCTGAAAACCTCCTGCAAAATTCCGGATGTACCATCGGGCTGATTTTGATCCCTGATAGATTACATTCTTGATCTCGTTGTCTTCAGGATGAATAGAGTATTGTGCCATCCGGGTACCGTTTTCGCGAATGGTAACTGTGTTTTCCAGACGGTTGATGTTGATTACATCGCCTTCGAAAAGGATTGGGTCATAGGCATTGTTTCCTCCGTTTTGCATGGCCTTTCCAATATTCATGCTGATGTTTCCACGGTTACGGTAAGTTCGGAAAAGGCCGCTGCCCAAAGGATCGGCAGTACCAAGCAATCCACCGGCCATTTTGATGACCTCGCTTAGGTGCACTTGTTTTGTTTCAAGTACATAAATTCCGGGATATACCACCTCACCGTTAAGTTCAATGGTACGGCCAAGTGTAAATTCAGGAGTCAAACGAACCACCACCTGATCGTAGGGTTGCAGGGTAAAATTCTGAGGGTTAACTACCTGATAATTTTCATCCACTTCGATTGTAATCATATCAAGCCGTGTTTTTTCGGTAGGAGAGAGGATGGTTCTGAATATTTCTACCCGGTTACGTGCAGCGCCAACAGTAAACCCTTCGGCATTTGTTAAAACGTCGCGCACTGTAAGTGTTGGGTCATAAGTAAAACCACGTGGATTATTAACCGCACCGAATACCTTGATTTCGCCCACATTTGTGAAGGAAGTGTTGTCGTAAATATTAAGCTGGTCGCCGGGCTGTAATTCAACATTGTCGGACTGGCTTAATTCAATGCGGATATATTGCATTTCATCTCGGTTGAACATGTTTCGGCGGAAAATATAGGCAACCGGATATACACTGGTTTTGAGGCCACCTGCCATTTCAATGGCTTGTTTTACTGTGAGATGATCAGTTAGTCCAAATGTTTTGCTGAATGGTTTTCTTACAAACCCGTTTACTGAAATGGTATCGATGTCACGATAGTTTGCCTGGTTCATCACACGGATACGGTCGCGGGCCTGAAGGCTGAATTCTTTGCCTGCAGTTTGTGATGGGAAAGGAACTGTGAGAACTTCCTCTGTTGAATCGGGTTTCATCCTTTCAATAAATAAAACATCGGTTTTGGCCTGATAAGTAGGTTTTGCATTTTCGAGCAGACTCCTAAGTGTTGGATTGGCTGAAAGGTCGAAACGTCCGGGGTAATAAACACTGCCTTCTATGTCAACATATTTGTCCATCGGTTTCCCAATTGATTTAATGCGAACCACATCTCCATTCAGAAGCGGAACCTTAACTTTTCCGGTTCTGACTTCTTCCAGGTTCCATTCCATCAGGCGTTGTTCTCCGTTCACGTAGCGCTGAATCTGTACAAAATCAGGAAATACATCCATTTTAACATCTCCGGAATATCGGATCAAATCGGTTAATGTTTCGTTCGGCAGCATTTCGTAAGACATTGGCCGTTTTACAGCTCCTTCAATGGATACCAGCAGTTTGACGACTGGAACAAAAATGATGTCGTTGTTCTGAAGTTCGAACCGGAACTGTGCAGCCGGGTCGTTCATAAAAGCATAAATATCAATGTTTTTGCGGGTTTCTCCCCGGATAAGCTGAATTGAACGTACAGAACCGATTTCTGTTGGACCGCCTGCTGCCGATAATGCATTCAGGGCAGAATTCAAAGCTGAAATATTAAATCCGCCGGTGATTTTGGCTTCACCGAATACATTGACCATGATGGTACGTGCAGTTACAATTGTCAATGCAAGCTGATCGGAACGAAAAGTATAGGAAGATGACAGCCTATCTTTGATAACCTGCCTGGCTTGTGCCAATGTCAATCCTTTCAGGAATATTTTAGCAGAACCTGTAGGTTGAATTGAGCCGTCAACGGCAATCTTTTGCTGAATATCGGTTTGTGAAGCTCCGAAAATAGTGATGCGGATTTCATCGCCATCGCCCAGCACATAAGTTTCTGGAGCCTGAGCGCCATCAGTGGTGCGAAATACATCAAGTGTCTGATCGGAGAATATTGAATGACCATATATATTGCTTCCAATTCCTGTTTTTGCCCCGGCAGTCTGTATCACCCTCTGAGATGCTTCGGCGGCGGCTTCCTGCATCGTAGTTACAGGAGCAACAGTTGCCGGTGCACTGGTCTGCTGTGTTGCAGGATTGTCAGCTGGAGGCATCGTTTGCGGTGTGTTTATTATTATTTGCTGAGGGGCGCTTTTTCCTGCTTTCTTTTCCGCCTCCAGTTCATCCAAAACAGCTGTTACCCTGCTCTGGTATTGGGGAAGTTCAGCCGGAGGAATGTTTTCCAGGTCTATTCCTTTCTGTAAAAGCCTTACGCGTACCTCACCCTCGGTCAGTCCACGCTTTTGCAATTCGGCGTTTATCTGTGCCATGATAACTGGCGTAACCGTTTGAGACTGTACCATCATCGGTCCAAATAGAAAAAAGGCTACAACCAAAACCAGAATATAAAAGGGCTGCAATTTAAAGATTGGTGATTTCATAAATAATTGAATTTACTTTATTTTTTTGCTATTTGTTATTGTCCGATTTCCAGATCAGCAAAACCGGTTTGTTGTTGTAAAACTGAATCATTTCCTCCTTGTTCAGGATAATATATTTTAGCCTGCGACTAATAAATTTTTCTGCTTTTTCGACCAAAGTATCAATGTAAGGCCGATCGAGATTGTCACCGACCAATGTCAAGTCTATAATTTTCGAATCCTTCCCGATGGCAAAATCACCTGTGAGGTAGGCTGCCTGCAAATCACCGATCTGAGAGGTGATCTGGTCAATTATCTGGTCGATGCCAATGAATTTTTTAAGAATGTTATTAATGTCATTAAACAACGGATGTTCAATGTTTGCATGAAACATTTTTTTGTTCCCTTCGGTGGAGGTATCGAGCAAACCTGCATTCTCGAGCCGGTTCAATTCTACCCTTATCGAATTGGTGGATTCTCCAAATTCGGTTTCCAAACTTCTCAGGTAACTCTTTGTCTGACTGTTCAGGAAGAATTTAAGCAGAAGTTTGATTCTGGTTTTCGATGTAATTAAACTTTCGATCATTTTTTAAGGACAAACGATTCTTTCTGATCGTTTATAAGAATTGTGAAGTTGATTGGCTGGTGTTGATGTTGAGTGCTTTAGCTGAATATTTAGGATGCTTTTTTCACAGCTTCGCCTCCTCAGTCACACAAAAATAGTGAACTAAAATATAAAAACAGCCTGGAGGGAGAGCCTGTTGTTTGGTATTGAACGACAAAAGTAATGTTTTATTCTATAATGCTGATTAATATCGAGTACAAAAATAACTCAAAAAGCAATTGAAAGTTTATGGTGAGTAAAAAGAGAATGCTTTTTATCAGAAAATTAATTTTTCGGTAGGAAATAAGGAATTTTAAAGCATAAAAAAAGAGGACAACTTTTGTTATCCTTTTAAGTGGGCGATGACGGATTCGAACCGCCGACCCTCCCGGTTACACCGGGATGCTCTGAACCAGCTGAGCTAATCAGCCCAACAAGTTTTGACCTGTCCTTCCAGCTTTTTATACCGATTGGAGAAATGTAATAGTCCAATTATCGCTCACTCAATTGGCCTAACATTTCTATCCATCGGCATTCTACCATGAAAGCATATGGATTGTTCTGTAATTCACATTTGGTATCAATTGTAATTCACGTTTGATCGCATCGTGTTTTGATTCAAAAACTTCAGAATATTTCAAGACCCATGGTTTTCCTGTTGAAGTAAACCCTTTATTGGAGGTATTATGTCGTTGAAGGCGCCCCTGAAGGCTCGAGGTGGAACCAATGTAATATTTATCAAGTTTTTCGGAATATAATAGATAAGTGTAAAACATCCTTAAAACATAAAAAGCCATCCAAATGATTGGATGACTTTATTTAAGTGGGCGATGACGGATTCGAACCGCCGACCCTCTGGGTGTAAACCAGATGCTCTGAACCAGCTGAGCTAATCGCCCGATTTTGTTTTTGTGAACGCACTTTGTTTTTAAAGCGTTGCAAAGATAGACCCATTTTTGAAATGTGCAAACAAAATATTTAAAAAATCCTACAAAACTTCAGCCACCACAAAATTGCTTCCTCCCACAAAAACCAAATCATTTTTACCTGCATTGGCAAGGGCTTCGGCGAGTGCCTGACGAACAGACGGATAACTATTTCCCTTCAGGCCAAACAGGCTTGCTTTTGCTGCCAGTTCTTCAGGATCGGTTGCCCGGGGTATGGCCGCTTTTGTGAAATAATAGTACGCATTGGACGGAAGAATTGACAAAACTTCATCCTGATCCTTGTCGTTTACCATGCCAATCACGATGTGCAGCTTCTTCCAGGCTGTTTGGTCGATTTGTTCGATCACCAATTTGATGCCTGCCGGATTGTGCCCGGTATCGCAAACCGTGAGCGGATTGTGTCCGATTATCTGCCAACGACCCATCAAGCCTGTGTTTCGGATGGTATTTTTCAATCCTTTCCTGATAACTGATTCCGGTAAATTCCATCCTTTTTCGTTCAGGATGTTAATTGTTTTTAAAACCGTTGGAACGTTATGGCGTTGATAAATGCCCAGCAAATCCAGTTGCAGATCAGCATAAACCACTTTGTCATTGCTTCTGATATTCAGACTTTGTTTTCCATCGATGGTCATCATTCCATACGAGGATTCGTAATGTTGACTGGCGAATGCGAGTGGCGATTCCGTTTTACGGGCAATTTGTTCAAAAACAAAATCTGTTTCAGGAGATGATTCCCCAATTACTACCGGTATGTTTTTTTTAATTATCCCACCTTTTTCTGCTGCAATTTTCTGCAAGGTGTTGCCCAGCAATGCCATGTGATCGAAACTGATATTTGTAATTACCGCCACTTCAGGAGTTATAATATTGGTAGAATCGAGTCTGCCACCTAAACCGACTTCAATCACGGCAACATCAACCTCCATGATTCTGAAATAATCGAAGGCCATAGATACTGTCAACTCAAAAAAGGAAGGTTCCAGTTTTTCGGTTTCGTTTTTATTCAGGAACGATTCGGTAAACTGCACCACCGCTTCTTCACCAATCATTTCGCCATTTACCCGGATTCGCTCCCTGAAATCCTTTAAATGCGGCGAGGTATAAAGTCCGGTTTTGTAGCCAGCTTCCTGCAAAACAGAGGCTAACATGTGCGAAACTGAACCTTTCCCGTTGGTTCCGGCCACATGAATGCTCCTGAATGACCGGTGCGGATAGTCAAACATCTCGTCAAGACGGATGGTATTGTCAAGGTTGTCTTTGTATGCGGCGGGGCCAGTGCGTTGAAACATTGGCAATTGACTGTATAAATAATCAAGTACTTCCTGGTAGGTTTTCATCCCTTCAAATCTTATTAACAAATTACTTCGGCAAAGTTGACAATTAAAGTGCTGTGAAAAATACAATACATCTGTTTTTTTCTATTTTTATCGAAACCTTAAAGCAACGCGGGATGGCTACTAAAAAACAGACAAAGATTTTCGTGCTCGATACCAATGTGATTCTGCACGACCATACATGCATTTATCAGTTTCAGGATAATGACATAGTGATTCCGATTACAGTTTTGGAAGAACTTGATAAATTTAAGCGGGGAAACGACCCGATTAATTTTCAGGCTCGTGAGTTTGTGCGCGAACTGGATGAAATTATCGGTGACAAACTTTTCAACGGTGGTATAAAACTGGGATCAGATAAAGGAAAACTGATCATCGAAACAGGCAAGCCTTTTTCAGAAGAAATAAAACAATCTTTTCTTGAAGATATTCCCGATCACCGGATTCTGGCGATTACCATGCATATTGCCCAAAAATTTCCGGCACGGCCATGTATTCTGGTAACCAAGGATATCAATCTTCGGATGAAAGCCAAATCTTTGAAAATTCATGCCGAGGATTATTACAACGATAAGGTAAAAGACATCCAGCTACTTAACAAGTCAGTTACTGAACTGGAAAATTTCGACGATAATTCAATCGAAAAATTTTACCATGAAAATACGATGGCGGTTGAATTAATGGGTCTGGAAAAAACTCCCGACATCAACGAGTATTTTATCATGAAATCGTCAAAAGCCAGTGTTTTAGGCCGATATGATGGCGGACTGAAAAAAATGGTGCGGGTGGAGAAAAAAACAGCATACGGTATCAAGCCACGAAATGCAGAGCAGACCTTCAGTCTCGATGCACTTTTTAATCCTGAAATTAAACTGGTCGCACTTACCGGAAAAGCCGGAACAGGTAAAACATTGCTGGCCCTGGCCGCTGCTCTCGAGCAGCACAAGAACTTCGGACAGATTTTGCTTGCCCGCCCCATTGTAGCCCTGAGCAACCGCGATTTGGGTTACCTGCCCGGTGATGCGCAGGAAAAAATAAGTCCTTATATGCAACCGCTTTTCGATAACCTTTCGGTAATCAAGCACAATTACAATACTCGCAGCACTGAATTCCAGAAGATTGAAGAACTTTTAAAGGAAGAGAAGTTGATTATCACACCTTTGGCATATATCCGGGGACGAAGTTTATCAAATTCATATTTCATTATCGACGAAGCACAAAACCTCACCCCACACGAAATAAAAACCATTATTACCCGGGCAGGTGAAGGTACAAAGCTGATATTTACAGGCGACCTTCAGCAAATCGATTCGCCATACCTTGATATGAAATCGAACGGTTTGGCCTACATGACAGAGAAAATGAAAAACCATGAGATTTTCGCACATGTTAACCTGATAAAAGGCGAACGTAGTTATTTGGCTGAACTCGCGAGTGATTTGCTCTAAATTATTTAAACAAATACTATGAATCTTGAAATACTTTGCACGCAAGTGCAGTGGCTGGCTCGCGAAGTTGGCCGGTTTATTTTTGAAGAACGCCTGAAATTTACCGCCGAAGATATTGTCCACAAAGGAAAATCGGACTTGGTGACTTACGTGGATAAAACTGCTGAAACCCGTATCGTTACTGCCCTTCGTGAATTACTGCCCGGTTCAGGTTTTATTGCTGAAGAAGGCACTGCTGTTGACAATGGTGAAAAATACCGTTGGGTGATTGATCCGCTGGATGGAACTACCAATTACATTCATGGAATTTCACCCTTCGCGGTGAGCATTGCCCTGATGGAAGATCAGGAAATTGTGCTTGGAGTTGTTTATGAAATCAGCCTGAATGAAATGTTTTACGCATGGAAAGGCAGCAAAGCTTTTATGAACGGAAATGAAATTCAGGTTTCAGGAGCCACCACAACTGCTGATGCGCTGATTGCCACTGGTTTTCCGTATTACGATTTCACGAAACTCGGCCAATACATGACTACGATGGACTATTTCATGCGTAACTCACATGGAATGCGCCGGTTGGGATCAGCCGCTGCTGACATGGCTTATGTGGCTGCCGGAAGGTTCGAGGCATTTTACGAACATGCACTGCATTCGTGGGATGTGGCTGCCGGAATCATCATCGTAAAACAGGCCGGAGGAAAAGTTTGTGACTTCAACGGAGGTGAAAACTATTTGTTCGGAGGCGAAATGATTGCCTGCAATGCCAATTATTTTGATGAATTTTACGGGATTGTGAACAAACATCTGGGGTAAACTTTTAACTTTACCTAAAATAGTTTAGAGAATGATTTCCAGAATTGAAGTTTCAAATTACAGATGTCTTAAAAGGATTACTCAAGACCTTCATCCATTTCAGATTCTTGTTGGCCCAAACGCAAGCGGGAAAACAACTTTTCTTGATGTCATAACTTTTATGTCAGACATTGTTAATAACGGACTGGATGATGCTATCATTGCACGATCGCAAAATTATTTTGACTTAACATGGTCTGGTGCTGGTGGCGATATTGAAATGGCCATAGAATGTAAGATTCCGGAATCGGTCAACAAACTGATGGGCGAAAATACCAAAATGAAATTTGTCCGTTACGAGTTGAGAATAGGAATGTCAGATGCCGACGAACATGCAATAAAAGGAGAACGATTAATTATTTTTAAGCAGATTGAAAATCATACTCAATTTACTAAAACTCTTTTTCCTGAATTTGATGCTGATTATGCTGAAAATATATTAAACAAGAGATTTATTCCGGAAAGCTTTGATCTAATACTCGACAAAGATATCTCGGGAGAAGGCAATTTCTTCCCTGAAAAACCTACCGATAGCAGTGACTTCTGGTCTTTTGGGTTTAAGCTTGGTTCAAAAAAATCAACATTAGCCAATCTTCCTGCTGACGAAAATAAATTTCCTGCATCAACATGGTTGAAAGAATTCTTAAATAACAGCATTCAAAAATTAATTCTGAACAGTCAGAAGATAAGAGAATCATGCCGCCCGGGTCAAGGCCGTAATTTTTTACCCGATGGATCAAATCTGCCATGGGTTATTGAAGATTTTAAAAACAAGCATCCCGAATCGTTCAAAGATTGGTTGGAACATGTAAAAACAGCACTTCCTGACATCAGGGAAATCAACGTACGTGAGTTTCCCGATACCAAATTCAAGTATCTGAAAATAAAATACGACAACGATATTGAAGTTCCAAGCTGGACCGCTTCTGACGGAACGCTAAGGCTTCTTGCATTAACGCTTATTGCATATCTTCCCGATTTTAAAGGTATATTTTTAATCGAAGAACCTGAAAATGGCATTCATCCCAAGGTCATGGAAACTGTATTTCAATCATTGTCATCGGTTTATGATGCTCAAATCTTACTTGCAACTCATTCGCCCGTCATCCTCGGCATTGCAAACCTTGAAGATGTTTTATGTTTTGCCAAAACAAAAGAAGGCATCACAGATATTGTTTCGGGTGATAAACATCCTCTGCTTGCTGACTGGCAAGGTGAATCAAGCCTGAGTACATTGTACGCAAGCGGGGTATTGGGATGAAAGACATAATCATACTTGTGGCCGACCAGAACATGAGGGACTGTATCGAAGGTTTGATACCCAAGCTCCCACATGCTCTTAAGATTACTCCTTTTACCTACGACATCTTTGTTCATGCAAACAGAGATCCCGGTTGCAGAACTCAATCTCCGGCGTTCCTTATAAGTTTTCAAAATAAATACCGGTTCGGGCTTGTCATATTTGATAAGGAAGGCTGTGGGCAAGAATCATTATCAAGAGAGGAATTAGAGGCAAACGTTGAATTGTCATTATTTAATACGGGATGGAAAGACCGGGCTAAAACTATTGTAATTGACCCTGAACTGGAAAATTGGATATGGGTCAGGTCTTCTCAATTAGCAGAAATTATTAATTGGGAAAATATCGACTCCTTGTATCAATGGTTGGCAGATGAGATATATCTGACAAATGAAAGTTCAAAGCCAGATCGACCAAAGGAGGCATTTGAAGCAGCCTTATATATCTCGAAAAAGCGCAGATCATCATCAATTTATAAACAAATTGCCTCTCGGGTTTCATTTAAAAACTGTACCGATCAATCATTTTTGAAATTTATTCAATGTATGAAAGATTGGTTTCAGGATAAAAAATAATCTTAACATCGTAAACGAAACTAACAATACACAAAATGATCGAAAACGAAATTGCCTTAATCAACAAACAGCTTGAAAGTCTGAATGCCAAAAACTTCGATCTGGAAGCATGGAAAAGCCACACCATTATTTTTCTTGAACGTATTTTTGGAAAAGAGAGCAGCAAACTCCGCATGATCAAAGAGTTGAACTACAATTATTCGAGCTGGAGCTTGCGTGATGCAGCCGGAACCGGGAAAGACTCCGATCCGGTAATCATGAAAGCACGTGAAATTCTGGAAGCAACCAAACTTGAACTTGAACATTTGGGTGTACCGAAACAGGAAGAAGAAAACCTGAAAATCTGGTCGCTACTTGAAGAAGAAATGACCGGAAAGCAGATTAAAGAGGTAAAACTGGTTTTGCAGTCGGACGAACCCGAGAAAATGGAAAAAATTGCCAATATTTTGTACAACCTCGAAAAGGAAAGTATGGCGGTGGTGTTGGCTAAACTGCTGATCCCGTGAGTTAGTGGTCATCGGCAGTCGCATTGGCAGTATTCAGTCACAGTGGTCCGGTCTCAGTCTCAAAAAAGGAAATTAAAATTCAGAAAACATGAGTGGTTTTTCAAAAAAACATGTTCAATAACAAGCTAAAAGTGGAATAATTTCATAAGTGTTATAATTACGTTTATTATTTATTCCCTATTTTTACCGCTTCAAATTTGAAACATTTTAAAAATTGAATCATGATAAACTTAAAAGAATTAGAAATCTGGTTTATAACCGGTAGCCAGAATTTATACGGACCGGAAGTACTAAAACAGGTTGCGGCGAACTCAAAAGAGATGGGGGAGTTCCTCAATAATTCTGCCCAAATTCCGGTAACTGTTGTGTTTAAATCAGTAATGAAAAGTCTCGATGAAATAACCAATATTTGTATTGAGGCAAATGCAACCAGTAAGTGTATTGGTGTGGTTACCTGGTGTCATACCTTCTCTCCATCAAAAATGTGGATTAACGGGCTGAAAATTTTGAATAAGCCCATGCTTCAGCTCCACACTCAGTATAACCGCGATCTTCCTTGGAGCGAAATCGACATGGATTTTATGAACCTTAATCAGTCGGCGCATGGTGACCGCGAGCATGGTTTTATTTTAACCCGTCTTCGTAAAAGTCGTAAAGTGGTGGTTGGATATTGGAAAGAAGACGATGTTCAGGAACGAATTGGCGTTTGGAGTCGGGCTGCTGCTGCATGGTACGATATGCAGGGCGCTAAACTTGCACGTTTTGGCGACAACATGCGCGAAGTTGCTGTTACCGAAGGCGACAAGGTGGAAGCCCAGATTAAACTAGGTCTTTCGGTTAACACCTGGCCTGTTGGTGATATTGTGAAAATTGTAGATGGCGTGAGCGAAACTCAAATCGATAAACTGATTGAGGAATACAACGAAACCTACGAATTCGGCAAGGAAGCAATGGTGGGTGGTAAATATCACGACAGTGTCCGCTATCAGGCGCGAATTGAAGCTGGTATCAAATCTTTCCTTGAAGCTGGTGGTTTCAAAGCTTTCACCACTACATTCGAAGACTTGCATGGATTGAAACAACTCCCCGGATTGGCTTCACAGCGTTTAATGGCTGCCGGTTACGGTTTTGGTGCTGAAGGTGACTGGAAACATTCAGCATTGGTACGCGCAGTAAAAGTTATGGGTACCGGATTAAAAGGTGGTTGCTCATTTATGGAAGATTATACCTATCACCTCAATCCAACTTCAGGATACAAAGCATTGGGTTCGCACATGCTCGAAATTTGCCCAACTATTGCCGATGGTAAAGCTAAAATTGAAGTTCATCCATTGGGAATTGGCGGAAAAGATGCCCCTGCCCGTTTGGTATTTAATACAATGACCGGCCCTGCAACCTGTACAAGCCTTATCGATATGGGAACACGTTTCCGTATGGTTGTGCACGATGTTGAATGTGTTGCACCTGAAGCAAAACTCGAAAAATTGCCGGTTGCCAGCGCATTGTGGACTCCGATGCCTAACCTGAAAGTTGGAGCTGCCGCATGGATTTATGCAGGAGGCGCTCACCACAACGCATTTAGTCAGGCAGTTACTGCTGAATATATTGAAGACTTCTGTGATATGGCAGGAATTGAACTGGTACAGATTAACAAAGACACAAACATTACCGATTTCAAAAAAGAATTGAAATGGAATGACTTGTATTATTTGCTGTCAAATGGAATAAGATAAGCGACGACAATATTTCGGAAGCCAAAATATCGAATAAGGAACAAGAAATAAGAAATGAGAAACGGGTATTCCTGATTTCTTGTTTTTTATTCGATGTTCCTTATTTTTTTATCCTGAAGTTCAGACTTTCTGACCTCTCGCACATTAATTTGTCGCTAATTTATAAATCAACCTAAGTTCTGTACCCGGATAAATTGTTTCAGAATCGGTTAGCAGTTCACATAATTTTTCTAAAGCACGATTATCCCTTGGGTTTGATAGTGTGTAGA
>JAUYMU010000075.1 GCA_030698405.1 Bacteroidota bacterium | reverse complement strand
GAATTTGAGATCAGGTTGGTAAATATCCGCTGAAACTTATCTGCATCGGTCATGATACAAATTTCAGTTTCGGGCGCAATCACCTCCATAGAAATGGTTCTTTGCTGTGCGAGCAAATCCAGATCTGAAACAACTTCTTTTATTAGTTCAACCGGATTTGTCCGCTGAATATTCAAAGGTTCTTTTCCCTTTTCCAACTTCCTGAACTGCATAATTTCAACCACCAGTTTCTGAAGTTTAATACTGTTGTTGAATACTTTTAACAGGCGGGGATTTTCAAGCGCCAGCCGGGTATCATCAAGTAATGTATGCAAGTGTGAAGTGATAATTGTCAGCGGAGTGCGAAACTCATGGGCCACGTTGGTAAAGAACTCAATTTTGTAATTGTGCAATTCTTCCTCGTGTTTCATTTTGAATTCCTGCAATGCGGCTTCTTTCTTCCGGATCGCACGCCGCCGGTAAACTACAAATATCATAAGCTGGATACCGAAGAAAACCAAAATATACCCGGCAATTGCCCATGCTGTTAACCAGAATGGAGGATCAATAACCATGCTGATTTCCCTGATTTGTTTCGACCAGATGCCATTCTCATCGCTCACCCTGATCTGGAGCTTGTAATTTCCCGGTTCCAGATTGGCAAAATTAATTGGCTGATTTTGAGGATTGGTCGTCCATTCATTATCGAAGTTTATAAACCGGTATGAAATTTTATGCCGTTCGCGACCCCAGTATGCGAGAGGTGCGACATGAAACGAGATGGTATTTTGATTGTACTTTAACTTCAGGCTTTTCTGGTAGTTTATGCCGCTTGTCAATACGCTTTCATTTCCCGGTTCAATCAACTGGTTTCGGATATAAAGATGATTGATCGCTATGGGAGGAAAATAGGAGGAAAATTTAATCTCTTTGGTCTGGATAATATCCACCCCCATCGTGCCCCCGACATAAAGCTTGTCTGTATTTATATCAAAAAAAGATGCGCCGTCGCTGTATTCAAAATTAATCAGTCCATCGTTAACATTGAAACTCTTAACGTTCCAACTGATGATATTTATTAATGAAAGTCCTTCGTTGGTCGTAACCCACAAATCCCCGGGGCTGCCGGGTTGAATCGTGTGAATACTGGCAGTTGACAGATCGGTTTGAATATTTAATCCGGCAACAATTACAGAGTCGGCGTTAACAGGCACGAAACTAAAAATACCATAACTACTTCCAGCCCAGATCTGGCCGTTCCGGTCAGTAAATAATGAGAGGATATCATCATTTCTGATTTGATTAGGGTGCGTGGCGGTATTGTACTGAGCAATAACTCTTTTTGTAATGGTATTGTACCTGAAAACCCCGGCTCCGCGCGATCCGATCCAGATGAAGCCGGGCTTTTCTTCGGCAAGGGCATAAACAATTTGTTTTTGCAGTCCGGCTGAAGTAATATTTTTGTCGAGAATCAATTGTTCGCAGCTCAACGGCAAAATTCCCTTGGAATCAAGTTCAACCATAATCACCCCATAACCGCTTGTTCCAAGGTAAATCCTCTGATCGTTTCCCTCAAGTATCCGATATACAGAAGCGAAACTCAATGAATTCATACTTTTAAAGTCGGATGGAAAATTGCGGATGGATTTATAATCCGGTGAAAGTATATCAATGCCAAATCCATCGGTGCCAACCCATATAGAACCATCGTTAAGTTCGTGAAATGAAAGTACTGAATTGTTGTTCAGTCCATTTTTGACTGATATTGCTGCAATGTGAGTGCCTTTATTATTAAAAATATCGATGCCTCCGCCTTTGGTGCCGATCAGAACATCACCTTTGCGGGTAACATGTATGCTCCTTACCGTGGGATATGCCAGTTGATCCGATGACAGGCTCTTACTCGGGAATTCAGCTAACTTCAGTGTATATACGGCGTTTCCGTCAGTTCCTATCCACAAAATGCCGGGCTCGGTTTCGTAAATACACAATATCCGGGTCGTAATTGGATTATTAATAAACAGCGTTGAAAGCTGGTCAAGCAATTCAAATCTGCGCGTAAGCAAGTTGAAACTATATATCTTGCCTTTTTCAGTACCTGCCCAAAGTTGTTCTTTGTTTTCTGAAACTGAAAATGAAGTAATAATGTCGTCAGGAATCGATAGCTGCTGAATTTCTTTGGCATTTATATCAATTAGGATGGCCATTCCTGAACGTTGTGTCAGCATCAGGAAAGGACGGTTGTTGATGAGGAATGAATTGGATGATGTCAGGGTTTCAGTGAGCGGCAAAGGCATGATCTCCCGAAGGTGGTTGCCATTCATTAAAATCAGCCGGCCATTTTCTGAAATGAAGTAAGCACTGCTATCCAGCCATTGAACCCATTTTATGCGAAGAGAAACTGCTTTCGAAGTCTCATCAAAAATAATATTCCTGAATTCACCGGAGATGCTGTCATAACTGAAAATTCCTCTTCCGAACACGGAAACCAGTGTTCCGTATTTGTCAGAGTGACTGATAGAAATGTCATTTTCGAAGTTTAGCTGTTCCGATTCATTCGTGAAATAGTTGCTAAAACGGTTGTGCACATTATCGTACAAACCCACTCCTTTATTAGTAAGCATCCAGATTGGGCCCGAAGCCGTGGGGTACAATTCGCGGACAACATGGTTGTGGATGGAATAGGAATTAATTCCGGGCAGATAAGTTGTCATGTCATTGCCATCAAACCGGTTAAGACCATTCCAGGTACCGAACCAGATGTATCCATCCGCATCCTTCGCAATGGTATTTACCGCACCATTCGATAATCCTTCACGACGCGATATGGAATGTACATTCGTTCTGAATTCTGCAAATAAAGGGAGAGAAATCAGGAAAAAGAGTACCGGAAGAATGCACTTTTTAAGCATTTTGAAAATTGATCAGCGACCCAGTAAAAGTAGAAATAAAATGACTAAAAATGCGGGGCACAGATCTACCCGGATTTATTTCAAAACTCGATTTTGATTTCAGGATTAATGTTTTAACTTTGCGCCACAATTTTTAAATAACTGTTTATCATTTAAATTTAAGCAAAATGCCAGCAAAAATCAGATTGCAGCGACATGGTCGCAAACGGTATGCTTACTATCACATTGTGATAGCTGATAGCAGGGCACCACGGGATGGTAGTAATATTGAACGTATTGGATCGTACAATCCAAATACAAATCCTGCTACTATTGAACTCGATTTTGACAAAGCCATTGACTGGCTTGCAAAAGGCGCCCAACCAACCGACACCGTAAGAGCTATTTTATCTTACAAAGGAGTAATGTACAAAAAACATCTTTTAGGTGGTGTCGCCAAAGGCGCTTTCACTGCTGAAGAAGCTGAAACTAAATTCGATGCATGGGTAACCGAAAAAGCGAATAAAGTTCAGGCTAAAAAAGATGGATTGGTTTCAAATTCAGAAACTTCGCGCAAAGCACAGTTCGACCTGGAAACCAAAAAGAACACTGAAAGATTGAACGCAATTGCAAAACGCAATGCTGAAGCTGCTGCCGCTGCAAGAGCTGCTGCCGCACCGGCACCTGCACCAGTTGCTGAAGAAGTAGCCGAAGAAGCCGCTCCTGAAGAAACTGAAGGTTAATTTTTGACCGAATCCTGTTTTAAACTTCGGAATAAAACAGACAACTAATAAAAGCGATAGAGAGATCTGTCGCTTTTTTCTATTTTTACAACTATGGAAACAATACCGAAAAACAATTGTACAAAAGTGGGCTATGTGCAGAAACCGCATGGCATCAATGGTGAACTCGTCATCCGCTTTCAGGAAGAATACTACGAAACACTCGAAGAATATCCGCCACTTTTCCTTGAAATCGACAATTTGCTTGTTCCATTCTTTATTGCTGAAGAAGGGTTTCGCTTTAAATCATCGGAATCGGTTATTACACGCCTCGATTGGGTGGATACCGATGCAAAAGCAAAAGCGCTTTGCGGATTGTCAGTTTTTGTAAACAAAG
Source organism: Bacteroidota bacterium (assembly GCA_030698405.1). Lineage (GTDB taxonomy): Bacteria > Bacteroidota > Bacteroidia > Bacteroidales > Prolixibacteraceae > Aquipluma. Next base: position 41,673 of record JAUYMU010000075.1, on the reverse strand, counting down.
AGGATGTGATCGAGTCTGACGATGAAATGAGCCCTCATGCATTGGTCGGATATCAATTGCTCGACGAAACGCTCGGGCTGATTGGTGAAATAAAGGAAGTTCACGATTACGCCGGAAATATGTTGCTTTTGGTTGACTATCAGGGCAAAGAAGCGCTTGTTCCGCTCAACGAAGAACTGATTGTAAGTATAGACGAAGATAAACGCGAGATAGAACTGCGCATTCCGGAAGGCTTGTTTGATCTGGACGAGGAGTAGAAAGTCTCAGTATTCAGTCTCAGTGTTCAGAGTCGTAAATTCTGCGACAGGTAACTGCGACTGATCACTTTTTTTTCTGCATTTTGCAACTTCCAGTATAATTTGCCGTCTTTAAACACGTTTAGAAGTTCAGAACAAACAATCAATTAAATAAGAATCATGAAAACAACATTAGCAACAGCATTCATTTTATTCGCTTTTATCCTGACAGCCATTCAGGTTCAGGCAGACGAAGAAACCCGCAAAGTCGATCCTTTTACCGAAATTTCACTACGGGTTGGAGCAACAGTTCACCTTGTGCAGGGTGCAAAACAAAGCCTCGAAATTGTGGCCAAACCATCGGCACTCGAAGAACTAATTACAGAAGTAAAAAATGGCAAACTGATTATCAGGTTTCCCAACAAAAACATTTTCTGGACAACTTTCAATCCCGGCGAAATCACCATTTACATTACCACTCCTGAAATTAACGGATTGGGTGTGACTGGCTCGGGCGATATTATTGCCGAAGACGAAATCAAATCCAAAATCATCGATTTGGCGGTTAGCGGAAACGGAAATATCAAACTTTCGGAGCTTACCGCCGAACGGGTAAAAACTACCATTTCAGGCTCAGGAAATATTGTTCTGGCAGGCGAAACCGCTGCACAGGATTTGAGCGTGAACATATCCGGCAGCGGAAATTTCAAAGGTATGAAATACCCTGCCGATGATGTGACTGTTAAAGTTTCAGGCTCCGGAAATGTAGAGGTTGAGGCCAATAACAACCTTTACGTTCGTATGGCTGGCTCCGGAAATGTTACCTACAAAGGAAAACCTATGATCGATCAGGCAATAACCGGTTCGGGCAAGGTAAGAAGTGCAAAGTAACAGAAGCAAAATAACCAAATAGGAATTGTATATTTGATTCATGTTTGTAAAAGATGAAATATCGACCCGAAAGAAAGATTTTGAAGCTTTGTGCCAAAACCACCAGGTTAAATACCTTTATGCTTTTGGTTCATCTGTTACCGATCGGTTTGACTATGAAAAAAGCGACATTGACTTACTGGTGGAGATTGACGACAACGATCCGATAGAACGAGGTGAAAAATTGATCTCATTGTGGGATTTGCTTGAGAGTTTCTTTCGCCGCAAAGTTGATCTTTTGACCGATTCGTCAATCCACAATCCTTTCCTACGTAAGAGTATTGATTCAAACAAGATTCTAATATATGACAGAGCAGGGGAAAAAGTACTTGTCTGATATTATACGTGCGATTGAGTTGATTGACCAGTTCACGTCTTCTGTCAGTAATTACAGCGAATATGTTTCAGATTTGAAAACCCAGAGTGCTGTAGAGCGGCAATTGGGAATTATTGGAGAAGCTGTAAATAAATTCGACAAGCTATTCCCTGATTTTACGCTTGAAAATGCCCGGAAGATAGTTGGGTTTCGCAATAGACTAATTCACACCTATGATGCTGTTGATTCGTCAATGATTTGGGCAATAATAAAAAAATATCTTGAACCTTTAAAAACAGAAGTTCTAGAAAAGCTAAATTAGATTATTCAGAAATAAATAAGATATTAAGGTGGCTGTAAATCAATACAGGCCACCTTTTTTTTGTAAAATATTTAATGGTAAACGGCTAATTCTGTTTGGCGATAAATCAAATGGATAGGAGTTACAAGTTCCGAAAAACAAGGAATTATTGACGCCATTGAGGAATTGAATGATGGCAAAGGAATACCACATGAAGAAGTTATTGAAAGACTAAGAAAAAAATTACTAATAAATAAGCACTTATATTTCGGTGCGCTGCACCTCTTGCGTGAATTGGATCATAAATACTACAAATATCAACGGTGCGCTGCACCTAAAAATACTTCCTTTATTTTCCCCACACTAAACGATATTGATCCGATTTTTTTAAATACCTGAACCTGCACCATGTAACATAGCTGCCATTCATGTAACATTTCTGCAAACGTTTGCAATTGGGTTGTCCGAATGTATCATAGGTGATCATCTTCGTATCATTTCGGATACACGCTTTTTGAGGTCGGTAGTAGTTTTGGGAATACAAAAAATCTATTCCCGACACTTATGAAAACACAAAAAGTAAGTACTGTAGCAATGATTATCGCGCTGGGCGGTTTCCTGTTCGGCTACGATATTGCAATGATCTCCGGAACTACTTCCCAATTAGAGGCAGTTTTCCAACTCAGCAAGTTCTCCCTTGGTTTTACCGTTGCGATTGCATTAATCGGCACCATTATCGGTACCATTATAATAGGTAAACCGGTTGACCAGTTTGGCCGCCGCAAATCGCTCATTTTTCTCTCCGGACTGTTTGCCCTTTCAACGCTTGGAAGTGCACTTTCGCCGGTTTGGGGCGTATTCCTCTTTTTCAGGTTTCTGACCGGAATCCTGCTGGGCTGCATTTCAGTCGTTACACCCATGTTTATTGCTGAAATTTCGCCTGCTGCCCAACGTGGCCGTCTGGTAGTAATGAACCAGTTTAATGTGGTGACTGCTATATTCTTGGCCTACGTAATTAATTACCTTATTTCAGGCGCCATCGAAACCGCTTCGTGGCGTTGGATGATTGGTGTTGAAGCCATTCCCGCCTTTTCATTCTTTGTGCTGCTTTTCGGAATGCCGGAAAGTCCGCGCTGGATGGCCATGAACAACCGCAAGGAGGAAGCCATCAAAATCTTTACCCGTATTGGCGCAGCAAATCCTGAAGGTGAAGTGAAACTCATTACTGACTCTATCCAAAGTCAGGAAAAAACCGGCCATTACAATCTGTTTAGCAAAGAGAACCGCTTCCCGGTAATGATTGCCATTCTGATCGCGGCCTTCAATCAGCTTGCCGGTATCAACGCCATAATCTATTATGCGCCACGTATTTTCGAAATGACCGGCATGGGACAAAATGCTTCCCTGCTTCAGTCAATTTCAATCGGACTAACCAATCTGCTTTTTACCATCGTTGCCCTGTTTTTAATCGACCGTTACGGACGCAGAAACCTCCTGATGGCAGGATCTGTAGGAATGGTATTTTTTCTGGGTATGTTGTCGAAAGCATTCTTCACCAATAATTTCACCGAGTTTGGGGGCTATGGTGTAATGATTTACCTGATGGGATTCATCGCCTTTTTCGCTTTCTCGCAGGGAGCTGTACTCTGGGTGGTTATCTCCGAAATATTTCCAAATAAATTACGCGCCAAAGGTCAGGCACTGGGCAGTTTTACCCATTGGATCATGGCAGCGGCCATCAGCTGGTCGTTCCCGGTTTTTGCCAACATGCCGTCAATCGGCGGAGGCCCATCGTTCGCCTTCTTTGCCGTAATGATGGTGCTGCACTTCTTCTTTGCCTGGAAAATTCTGCCTGAAACCAAAGGTAAATCACTGGAAGAAATTCAGGATGAAATGGATAAACAACGGAATAAAACAAAATAACTTAAACAATGAAAATAAAGAATAATCAAATTCTGTGTATCGGGGAAATCCTTTGGGACAATCTCCCTTCAGGGGCAAAACCGGGAGGCGCCCCAATGAACGTGGCCCTGCACCTGAACCGTATCGGACAGAAAGTATCCATTTCCAGTAAAGTTGGAAATGATGATCAAGGCAAAAAATTAATTGCATTTCTCGAAGATTCTGGTTTGCAAACCGACCTGATTCAGATTGATGAAACGCTACCTACCAGCGAAGTATTGGTTCATTTGGATGAAAACAACAATGCAACCTACGAAATCTGCGAACCTGTTGCCTGGGACAAACTGGTATTGACAGATTCTCTGATCAGTCAGGCAAAAACATCTGGCCTGATCATCTACGGAACACTTGCTTCCCGTAATCCTGAAACAAGGAATACAATTCTTCAACTGCTCGAAAATGACGTTGTGAAACTCATTGATGTAAACCTGCGGCAACCATACGACACAAGAGAAATTGTAGAGCAGCTTATCCTGAAATCGGACATCGTAAAGCTGAACGACGAGGAACTGGGCGTTTTCGGGCAATGGTACAACAAGCACAAACACGATGAAAAAAGTCTGGTGAAATGGTTTGCCGAAGAGTACAATTCGAAAATGGTAATTGTAACCAAAGGCGACAAAGGGGCATTGCTCTATTCCGATGGAGTGTTTTACGATCATCCGGGATTTAAAGTGGATGCGGTGGATACCGTTGGTGCAGGCGATGCGTTTCTGGCTGGGTTCATTGCTGCCTTGTCCGAAGGAAAAACAAATGACAAAGCGCTTGAATTTGCCTGTGCCGCCGGGGCATTTGTGGCAAGTAAAGCCGGAGCAACTCCGGAATATGATAGGATTGAAATTGAACAGTTATTAATCTCAAAGTAAACAAACTATGAAGAAAAGATGCATTATTTTGAAACAAATGGCCAGAGGATTATTCCTCATATTGGCATTTTTATTTTCGATGGAGGCAATTGCCCAGGAAACATCGGTAACCGGAAAAGTTACTGATCAAACCGGGGCTGGATTACCGGGTGTAACCATTGTTGAAAAGGGTACTGTGAATGGCGCTATTACTGATTTTGATGGTAATTATTCCATTAAAACAACTACAAATGCGACCTTGAATTTCAGCTTTGTTGGAATGAAACCGCAGGAAATTTCAGTTGGCGGACGCACCTCCATCAATGTGGTTTTAGAAGAAGAATCCATTGGTTTGGATGAAGTTGTTGCGGTTGGTTACGGCACTCAAAGAAAAGCCGACCTGACAGGTGCGATTGAAGTTGTGGAAATGAAATCCATTGAAAACGTTACTTTAAGCTCCGGAAATCCAATGCAGGCGCTTCAAGGTCGGGTACCCGGTCTTTACATCGAAAAAACTGGAAGCCCCAATGCAGCCAACAGCCGGATTTTGATCCGTGGTGTGAACACATTGGGCGACAACAATCCGTTGTACATCATTGATGGAGTTCCTACAAAACGTCCTGAAGTTTTTCAAAGTCTGAATCCGGGTTCGATTGAATCGGTACAGATACTGAAAGATGCTTCCGCTTCATCCATTTACGGATCACGGGCATCGAACGGTGTTGTGATTGTGACCACCAACAATGGCGCAAACAAAGCCGGAAAAGTGAATATTCAGTTCAACTCTAACCTTTCAGTTCAATCAGAAAAATCGCAGCGGTATAAAATGCTGAATGCTGTTGATCGCGGCAAAGCGCTGTGGCAAGCCTCCGTAAACGACGGTGTTGATCCGGCCAGCGGATATGGAGAAATCTATAATTTTGACTGGAATAAGGATTATAACAACCCTGTCCTAAATAGTGTTACAGCCAAACCTTATGTGGGTGGCAATCAAACAGTACCTGTTGGCGACACCGACTGGCAAAAGGAAAGCTATGAGACCGGTTATGTGATCAACAATGATTTAACCGTTTCAGGAGGAAACGATAAATCATCGGTATTGATGAATATTGGCTACCTGAAAAATACAGGGATGTTAAAATATACCAACTACGACCGAATCAGCGCCCGGCTAAACGCTCAATCCAGCACTTTCGATAAAAAACTGAAGTTTGGAATGAATGCACAAATTGTTTCGTCGAATGAAACTTTAGAAACACCCGATTTGGGAAGCGCTCCAACTCCGGGACTTGCTGTTACGCTGGCTCCAACAATTCCCATGTACACAACGACTGGAGAATTTGCAGGACCAATCGGTTCAGGATATTCAGATCGTAACAATCCGGTTCACATGCAGTACATCAACCGTTGGGACAATACCAACCGGACTTATTTATTTGGAAATGTATTCGCGGAAGTGGAATTGGTGAAAAATCTGGTTTTCAGAACAAATTTGGGTCTCGATTATTCGATGCTGAACAGAAAGAACATTGAACCAAGTTTTGTGGAAGGATTCATTGCCCGCTCAGTAAATAATATGACCATTTACAACAGCGACTTTAAGAGTTACACCTGGTCGAATACTGCCAGATACAATTACAAAGCAGGTAAAAACAGTTTTGGATTTTTATTGGGTTTGGAAGCTGTGAGTGACAATTTCGGCGATTTCACCGGATATAAGGAAGGTTTTTCAACTCAAACAGAAGAATTCTTTGTGCTGAGCGCCGGCACCAGCAATGGGAACAGTTTTGGAACAGCAACCGGAAGTCGTCTTTTCTCTCAATTTGGTAAAATCGAATACAACTACGGCGACAAATACCTTGCATACGTTACTGTGCGTCGTGATGGTTCATCCAGGTTTGGTAAAGATAACCGTTATGGTATTTTCCCTGCTGCAACATTTGGATGGAGAATTCTTGAAGAGGACTTTATGAAGGATGTTAAAAATCTGTCGAATCTGAAACTTCGTATTGGTGTCGGACGGGTTGGTAACCAGGATGTAGGCGATTTTGCAAGCCTTGGATTGTATGAACCGCGTTATGGTGCAACGGCAAACCAGGTTGCTGCTATTTTCCACAACGATTTCTTCGACCAGTTTTGGAATGTTGGTTCTGCGTATTCTTTGGGTGGCGCCGATTCCGGAAACCTTCCTTCAGGATTTGTTTCCGTTCAGGCAGCCAATTCAGCTTTGAAATGGGAAACTACAGATGAGATAAACCTTGGTATCGACTTTGGATTTTTTGACAGTAAACTGGTTGGTTCTTTCGACTGGTTTAGCCGTAAAACAAGCGATATTTTGATCCAACCTCCTGTTATTTCAGCACTGGGCGAAGGTCAGCTTCAATTCCTGAACGGGGCAACCAAATCAAATAAAGGTTGGGAATTCGCTTTAAGTTACCGCAAAGAGGTAAGCAAAGATTTTAATTACGAGGTTTCTGCAAATGCAAGTCACTTTAAAGATAAAATCACCAAATTGCCTGAAGAGGTAAGAACCGGATATCCCGGAAACGCAGAGCAAACCATTATCGGACATTCAGAATTATCGGTTTTTGGATACGTTTCTGACGGTATTTTCCAGAACCAGGGAGAAGTTACCTCTCATGCAACACAAGTGGGCGCTGCTCCGGGAAGAATCCGTTACAAAGACCTGAACAACGACGGTGCCATCGACGCACTCGATCAGAAATTCATCGGTACTTTGCTTCCAAATATGGAATACAGTTTGAATATTAGTGTGAATTATAGAAACTTCGACTTTGCCATATTTGGTTCAGGTGTTTCAGGAAAAACAGGTTTCGACCCTTATACTTTCTATAATAATTTTATCAGAGGCAGAGACAATGTTGGCCCAGGCGTATTTGATGCATGGACTCCGCAAAACACCAATACTTCAATTCCGGCTTTGACCTTGTCGGATGGAAACAATGAAACAAGATCTTCAGACTACTTTAATGTAAACACGTCGTATTTTAAACTTCGGAACATTCAGCTGGGATACACTTTCAATTCAGCTTCGATACAGAAAACCGGAATTGAAAAATTAAGATTGTATGTAATGGCTGACAATCTGTTCTGGTTTAAAACCAAGGAATTTCAGGGTCCCGATCCGGAAAGAACTGATGTGAACAGAATACCTGTCCCAACTACCATTTCATTTGGTGTAAATGTTTCGTTATAAACCTTTTAAATTAACTATCATGAATATAAATAAAATATATATCGGTGCAGCTGTACTTTTAAGTCTGATGGCTACGTCGTGTACCAAGTTTCTTGAAACAGAACCGCAGGGTTTTATTTCTGCCGGAAGTCCAACTGTTGATGGAGCTGAAGGTTTAGTTACCGCTGCTTATGCCGGAATCGGCAATGATGATATGATTGGCCCGATGACAAGCATGTGGGTTTACGGAAGTGTTCGTTCCGACGATGCTTACAAAGGTGGTGGTGGTGTTTCTGATGTTGAGCCGTTCAATTTTTACGAACAGTACAATCTGACCCAACCTTCCCAAGGCTGGCTGGCCGGACTTCCATTTACCTGGGAAAATTTTTACAGCGCAATTTCAAGGGCAAACACAGCTTTGCGCACACTGAATCAGTTGACCGATGATGAATATCCGCTCCGGAAAGTAAGAATTGCCGAAGCCCGTTTTTTAAGAGCTCACTCCCATTTTATGCTGAAAGTTCTGTTTAATCGTATTCCGTATATCACTGAAGATCTAACCAATGACGAAATAAAACAGGTTTCGAATCAGGATCTGACGAGCGATCAGTTATGGAATAAAATTGGAGCGGATTTTCAATATGGCATTGACAATTTGCCTGCAAATCAACCGGAAATAGGTCGCGCCAATAAATTATCGGCAGCTGCCTACCTGGCAAAACTTAGATTGTATCAGGCTTATGAACAGGGCGATAACCATCAGGTTACTAAAATAAACACCGCCAGATTGCAAGAGGTTGTTACGTTGACTGAAATGGTCATCAGTTCAGGAAAATACAATTTGCAACCTGATTTTGGCGAGAATTTTTTAGACGGTTTTGACAATGGTCCGGAATCAGTTTTTGCTATCCAGTTTTCGATCAGCGACGGAACCACTGCAGGTCGTTTAAATTTTGTAACCGGATTGAATTATCCTCATGGCGCGCCTCAGTACGGATGTTGCGGATTTCACCAGCCAAGCCACAATCTGGTTAACGCATTCGCAACCGATGCTTCAGGATTACCCAAGTTCAATACTTTTAACCATGTAACCCTGAGCGCTACCGACCTTACTCCAACTGGTGTAACTGTTGATCCACGTATCGATCATTCAGTTGGTATCGATGGGCATCCTTACAAATACCGCAACGAACCAGCCTATATTTTCAGCAATAGCTGGGTGCGCGATGCAGGTGTTTACGGATTTTTCCAGAGCATGAAAGAACAACAGGCAGCCGACTGTTCCTGCTACAAAAAACAAGGTCCGTTCATGGGTGTATCTAAAAATATCGATATTATCAGGTATGCCGATGTACTTTTAATGCAGGCTGAAGCCTATATTGAACTGGGTCAGCAGGACAAAGCGATGCCGCTCATTAACCAGGTACGTGCAAGGGCTTCGGTTAGTACCGAACGCACCAAACTGGCCAACGGAACTTCGCCATCGAATTACAAAATCAGCTTATACAATGGTTCAAATCTGGCATGGTCGCAGGAAAATGCACGTCAGGCGCTACGTTGGGAAAGAAGATTGGAATTTGCGCTGGAAAGTCCGCGTTTCTTCGACCTCGTTCGCTGGGGAATTGCTGAACCTACTTTGAATGCTTATCTGGCCAAAGAAAAAACCAGAAAAGGATTTTTGGCCGGAGCGAAATTCACTGCCGGAAGAGACGAATATTACCCAATTCCACAACGTGAAATTGATTTCACCAAAGGATTGTACAAACAGAATCCCGGCTACTAACAGTTAGATAAAAATTCATACTCACCCCCCTGCCTGCGGCTGGCAGGGAAGTCCGCAGGCGGCCTTCCCCCCTCTTCTAAAAAGAGAGGGGGCGAGCACCACGGGTGCGAGGGGGTGAGTTTGGAAATTACAGTTCTATTTTTGTTTTTATCCTTACCCGCACAAAACGTTATAGAACCAATTTTTCTTTTAAATTTGAGTACACTCTGAAAAGTCAGAATGTTAAAAAATAGTCCTGAAAGGATTGAATCTGAATAACCGTCCCGATCTATCTGGACGGAACAATGAAAGATGAACACGCAACCCTGAAAGGGTTGAATATTAACACTCTAAAAGTTCAACCCTTTCAGGGTTGTGATTTTGATTTCATTTTTCCACCGGTTTCACCGGTGGCTATTCAAGTTTCATCCCTTCGGGATAATTAATCGCATTTTCGGAGTGAACTGAAATTTTATTCGCAATCATCTCATTACTTAGCTTTTATAGCAATCCGCCATGTCTCAAAAATCTATTATTCCAATTTTACTGATCTTCGTTTTGGCAGCATGTAAAACAGCTTCAAAAAAAGAAACAAGTCTGCCTGAAGTTCATTTCAGCCTGACAGATATGAACTTGGGCGCTCCTACTGAATTGTTTTATTTTGAAGATGAATACCATCTGTTTTACCAATGTTCACCCGATTCAGTCAATTTGAATTCGATAAGTTGGGGACATGCAAAATCCACCGATCTGGTTCACTGGCAACTTCTGCCATTGGCCATTCAACCGGAAAACAATGAAATACCGGGTTCCGGAAGTATCGTGATCGACTGGAACAATTCTTCCGGTTTTGGTAACGAAACAACTCCGATGGTCGCCATTTACGCCACAACTAATGAGCAGAATATAAATCCTGAAATTCAAACTCTGGCTATTTCCTTCAGCACAGACAAAGGCACAAGCTGGCAAAAAGAGGCGACTCCGATTACATTGGAAAATTGTTTTATTCAGCCAAATGATGTTCGCGTTTTTTGGCACGAAGAAACCCAGCGCTGGATGATGGGCGTTTTAACCGGTTACGAAGTCCGTTTTTATTCATCGGTTGATTTGAAAAACTGGAAATTCGAAAGTGTATTCGGCGAAAAAGTCTATTCCAAAGTTGGCGACTGGACTCACCTGAGCTTTTCACCGCTTAAAATTGATGGCACACAAAACACGAAATGGATCATGATGATCAGCGGAAGCACCGATTCTCCCAACGAAGGCAGCGGAGTTCAGTATTTCTACGGTGATTTTGACGGCTATGTATTCAAATCAGAAAGAACAAAACCAAAATGGCTCGACAATGGGAGCGACAATTATGCCGGTGTCGTTTTGTCGAATTACATTGAATCGGGGAAACCAGCTTATTACATAGGCTTGATTGATAATTACAGGTACAAACATGGACAGAGTGAAAGTGAAGTTGCCAATGTTTATAGCATTCCCAGAGCATTGACTTTACGCGACGAATACAGTGATTTCTATATTGTGTCGGAACCCGTAAATGCAATTGAAACGATTGCAGAAAACAAACAGCTTCTGAAAGAAACCACCTTTTCCGGAGAATTAAAAATTAAGCAACAACTTAAAATTCCGCTTGAAATAAACCTGAAATTTGATGTCAACAACCGATTGTATCTCAATTTGGCAGAGGTTTTTGGCATCAGGATTTCCAACGGGCAGGGCGATGAACTGACAATCGGATACCATAGTCAGCGGCGTTATTTCTTTATTTCAGAAACAAAAAAAGGAGAAAACCGCCTGGATGACTGGAACGGATTTCAATATGCCCCGTATGTGATTAAAGAACCAACGATCGATTTAAAAATTATTGTCGATCGGACTTCTGCCGAACTTTTTGCAATGGATGGAATGATAACACTTTCCCGAAAATATTTCATTTCGGACAGCTGGAACAAAATTGCACTGATTTCAGAAAATGGCGACATTACCCTGCAAGAAGGTGATATAACAGAACTGAAAAGCATTTGGACTGAACGCCGGTAAAGAGAATCGGAACCGGGGGTAAATTTAACAAGCAATTTGGAACCCCGAAGTGGGTTCAATATAAAATTAAACAGATTCTAAATATAAACGACATGCAAACAAACTATTTCAAAATACTGATAATCCTTTTAATTCCACTGTTTTTTGGATGTTCTTCCAATTCCGGAAATAAAAAGGAAACGAACACTTCTCCGGCAATTTATTACACCGAACAATACCGTCCTCAATTCCATTTTACTCCTGAAGCCAACTGGATGAACGACCCGAATGGCATGGTTTATTATGAAGGTGAATACCACCTTTTTTACCAGTATTATCCCGACAGCACTGTTTGGGGGCCAATGCACTGGGGGCACGCCATCAGCAAAGATTTGGTTCATTGGGAACATTTGCCCGTTGCCATTTACCCTGATTCGCTGGGATGGATTTTCTCTGGAAGTGCGGTTGCCGACCTCAAAAACACATCAGGTTTAGGTACTGCCGAAAACCCTCCATTGGTGGCTATTTATACCTACCACAATGTGATGCTGGAAAAAAGCGGAAGCAAAACGCCGCAGAGTCAGGCACTGGCTTTTAGTACCGACAAAGGTCGCACATGGACCAAATACGCCAACAATCCGGTACTCGAAAGCCCCGGAATTCCCGATTTCCGCGACCCAAAAGTGTTCTGGCACAATGAAACAGGCAAATGGGTAATGATTCTGGCCGTTCAGGACCGGGTGCATCTATATTCATCGCCAAATTTAATCAGCTGGAAATTTGAAAGTGAATTCGGAAAAGGAATCGGCGCGCATGGCGGAGTTTGGGAATGTCCGGATTTATTTCCGCTGAAAGTGGAGGGAAGCGATGTTTCCAAATGGGTAATGTTGGTCAATATCAATCCCGGCGGGCCAAACGGCGGCTCGGCCAACCAATATTTTACAGGTGAATTCGACGGAAAAAAGTTTACTCCTGACGAGACCAATGAGAAATGGGTGGACTGGGGCCGCGATAATTACGCTGGTGTAACCTGGTCGAATGTTCCGGAAACCGATGGCCGCAGGCTTTTTATTGGTTGGATGAGCAACTGGCAGTATGCCAATGTTGTACCAACCACCGTTTGGCGAAGTGCCACAACAATTCCGCGCGAATTGTCGCTGATCAATCAGGACAACAGTTATTTGCTGGTTTCAAAACCTGTTAAGGAAATGGAAGTTCTTCGCGGTGGAACAACTCCGGTTTATCTTTCCGCGCAAAATATTTCAGGAGAAAAAGAAATGTCGTTGGATAGTATTACACTCAGCCAAAGCGAACTGATTTTTGATTTTAACCTTGAAAACAGCAGCGCTGATTCACTTGGAATTGTGCTGGAAAACAATCTTCAGGAAAAATTGGTAATCGGCTATTCGGCAAAGCAGAAACAATTTTTTGTTGATCGCAGGGCTGCCGGTCCTTCCACGTTCTCCAAAGAATTTGCAGGGATTTCGAAGACGCCCTACACCGCAGGCGGGCATCTGCAATTGAGGATTTTTGTGGATGTTGCTTCAACAGAACTGTTTGTGGATGGCGGAAAACTGGTTATGACCGATATTGTATTTCCATCGGAGAATTTCACCAAACTAAAAGTATTCTCAAAGGGAGGGGATTTGTTGTTGGGAAAAGCTGAATTTCACAGCTTAAAGCGAATCTGGTAAATTTTTGTATGATTCAATTTGGAACATTCTGAAATTAAAAATCAAAAAGTGATACGAAATTTAACGGATTTGGAAGCCCTTCTTTGATCGGTGAACAGCATTATTTAAAAGTGGGAATAGCTCCGATTAATCGGGGCTATTCCCCTTTTTTATTTTGCATGTATTCGCTGGGCGACATTTTAAATTGCTCTTTAAAACAGCGCGTAAAGTAGGATGGAGATGAAAATCCCACTTCATACGCAATTTCGGCAATTGTTTGTCCGCTGTTTCGGAGCAGTTCAAGCGACTTCCGGAGTTTTATCGAAGTTACAAATTCACTGACCGACATGTCGGTCAGTTTTTTTATTTTGCGGTAAAGGTGTACTCTCGACATTCCCAGTTTATGCCCTAGATCGTCAACGCTCAGGTCTTCATTTCCAGCATTTTGCTCAACAATCTGGGCAATTTTCGACAGGAATTTCTTATCCAGCCGGTTCAAATCACTTTCTTTTTCCTGAAAATCAAGTTGGTCTTTGTAATGTTCCCTGATTTTGGCACGCAATTCAAGCAGTTTTTTTACCCTAACCTGCAAATGACGGCTGTTAAAAGGTTTTGGAATGTATGAATCGGCGCCCTCTTCCAGACCTTCCAGTTTATGCTCCAGCGCGGCCTTGGCAGTCAGGAGGATAATCGGAATATGGCAGGTTTTCATGTCAGTTTTCAAATGCCGGGTCAATTCCAGCCCATCCATCACAGGCATCATTACATCGCTGATAATCAAATCTGGCTCTTCTTCCAATGCCTTGTCAAGGCCATCTTTTCCGTTCTTTGCTTCAATTATCTGATACTGACTCCCGAGGCTTATACGTATAAATTCTCTGACATCAGATACATCTTCAACCACCAGAATAACCGGTTTGTTTTTGTCTCCGTCAATCGTTGCTGAAGGAATTTCATCGGTGGCCAAGTCTCGGGTTAAAATCTGGTTGTCTAAGTTATGTTCCTGAATTGTTTCATCAATCACCATTTCATCGGGCAGAAGATGCAGGTTTCCCAATGGCAGATAAATGAAAAAGGATGTTCCCTTTCCTTCAGAACTTTTCACGCTGATACGTCCCCGGTGCATTTCAATAAATTCCTTCGAAAGGTTGAGCCCAAGCCCTGTTCCCTTCACTGCATGTGATTTTCCGGCCTGATAAAACCGGTCGAAGATCTTGTCCAAATGCTTCTCCGCAATGCCAATACCGGTATCCTTAATTTCGATCTGCACTTCTTCGGCATAAATTCCGGGCACCATCGGAACCACTTTGTTGGCCAAAATGGTAATTTTTCCGCCATCGGAAGTGAATTTAAACGCATTGGAAAGAATATTAAACAATACCTTGTCCATTTTATCTCGGTCGAACCAAACAGACAAATGTTTTTCAGGACAAACAACATCCAATTCAATGTTACGGCCAGAAGCCAGCGATGCAAAAGATTCTTTCGTTTCCTGCAGAAAATCGATCAAATCATTTTCAGAAGCAGCCAATTCCATCTTTTTATTTTCCAGTTTCCTGAAATCCATTAACTGGTTCACCAATCGTAATAACCGGATCGTGTTCCGGTGCATCAGTTTAAACTGGTTTTGCTGCTCGGCTGAAAACTGTTCCGATTGCATCAGGTTTTCCAGCGGACCTTTTATTAAAGTCAGCGGAGTACGGAATTCGTGTGAGATATTGGTGAAAAAACGAAGTTTTGCCTGCGTGGCTTCTTCCAATTGCTGACTAACTTCCACCAGTTTGTCCCGCTGTTCCAGTATGGCAATGTTTTGCTTTTTAATTTTATGATTCTTGGCTTCCAGTTTCTCGTTAGCAATTTTTTTATTCCTGAAGGCCTTAAAGATCAAAATCACCAAAGCTGCAATAAGCACCAGTAGTGAAATTAAAAATATCAGGATCAGGCGTTGGGTCTGATTTTTTGAGATCTGGATGTCGAGAATAGATTTTTGCTTTTCAATTTTCTGATGGAGCAATTCAACCTGACTGGTCTGGGCTTTTAAAATCTGGGCGTTGGTTGAGTCAATCACCATTGTTGGAAGAATATTCTCCTTTTCAAATGTCTGCTGGGTGAAAATCTTGTTTGCGATCTGTATGGCAGTTTCTCCGCCGGTAGGATATAAAAAAGTCGCATTCAGTTTTTTGTCGATAACATACTGAATACCACCATCATCTCCAGCAAGGCCATCAACTCCAAGAATAAATTTTCCATTTCTGGTTCCATGTTCGTGCATCACGTTGAAAGCTTCCCGGGCCATCACATCGTTGTGAGCAAAAACGAGGTCAAACTCAAGCGTCGATGCGGCCATATGCTGCATCAATTCCCGGGTCTTATCCCAATTCCATTCTCCTGAAACTGATTTGACAATCAGGATTTCAGGATAATTTTTTAGAAAGTCAACCAGTCCATTGTGCCTTTCGATGGCTGGCGACGATCCTTTACGACCCGAAATCTCCAGTATTTTTCCCTTGCCCTTCAGCAGTTTGGCTGTATAAGCCCCGGCTTCCTGTCCAATCCGGTAATTGTTCCCGCCTATGTATGCCGAGTAAAATTTAGTATTCACTTTGCGATCGATAACGATTACGGGTATTCCGCTTTTAAATACCTTTTCCACAATTGGCGTAATGGGTTCCGATTCGTTGGGCGAAACAATCAGCAAATCAATTCCTTCCTTTAAAAACTCTTCAATTTGTCTGATCTGGGTTTCATTATTGTCTTTCGCATCTTTAATCGACAGTTCCATGTTCGGGAAAAACGCCAACTCAATTTCCATCAACCTGATCTGCGATTGCCTCCATTTGTCAGCAGTTGTGCATTGCGAAAAGCCAATCCTGATTTTTTTGCTGGAAAAACCAGGGGTGAAGTGAAGCAGGAAAAAGAGGAATAGGATATATTTTAGGTTTCTGCCGGGATGCATAAGAAATTTAGTTTTAGCAATTCTCAAATATAAATATAATAAGAGTGAAATGTAATTGTTTGAAATTTGTTTTTAGCCTCCTAAGGGATTTTATATGATGCTATATATTGGTGTCTGCTAATATTTCTCCTTAACAATGCATGATAAGCATTTAAATATCATAAATTAGCAACTTAATTATCTGACAGACCTATTCGATGAAACTAATATCGCAATCACCCAAAAAAGCGCTCAAAGCATTTTTAAAACAAAAACCTTTAAGAAGCGAAATTGATATTTTTAAAGCCAACCTAATCGGATTGCTCGATAAAATAAGCACCATTGAAAAAAGGCCAACGGACGAAAGCGAAGAGCACCTTAAAAATGATCTCCGCGACTTTTTACGCGACACCTATTACAAAGACATCAATGCCATAAATACCAAAGACAAGAAGGATTTGGTGATCCATTTGGGCAAAAGTACCGACAGTGAAGTTGGGGTAATTATTGAAGCAAAACGCCCCAATAATCTGAATGAGATGATTTCGGCAGAAAATCCAAACAAAAAAGCGCTTCACGAATTAATTCTCTACTATCTCGATGAACGTAATAAAGTTGGAAACATCCAGCTTAAGCAACTGGTAATAACCAATATCAACGAATGGTATCTCATTGATGCCAATCAGTTTGACAAGCACATTTACCGCAATACCCAAATCCGAAAACTATACGAAACGAAGATCAACGACAGAAAAGACAATCCGTTTTTTTATGAGGAGATCGCGAAAATCATTCAAAGGATCGATGTTGAAATCCCTTGTATTTATTTCGATATTCGTAAATATGAAACCATTTTAAGAAACAATAAAAAAGAAGACGACCGCGAATTAAGCTCATTGTTTAAAATTCTTTCGCCTCTGCATTTGATGAAAATTGCCACACCCAACGACAGTAATTCATTAGACGAACGGTTTTATAAAGAATTGCTGCATATCATCGGACTCGAAGAAACCAGAGAAGGATCAAAAAATATCATCAGGCGAAAAAAGGAAAAACGAAACGCGGCTTCATTTATCGAAACCATTATTGAAGCCCTGAATACAGAGGAAGTTTTGCACCGTTTGCCCGACCAATCGGCTTATGGAACAACCAGGGAAGAACGAATCTTTAATGTTTCACTGGAACTTTGTATCACGTGGATTAACCGCATTTTGTTTCTTAAATTGTTGGAGGGCCAGTTGGTTACTTACCATCAGGGAAATAAATCGTTTTGTTTTTTAAATACCGAAACCATTCACGATTTCGACGAACTTTTTAAGCTTTTCCACAAAGTATTGGCGGTAAATTTAAACGACCGTACTGATGCGATAAAGAGCAAATATGGCAGGGTTCCGTACCTGAACAGTTCGCTTTTCGAAATCAGTGAATTGGAAGACCAAACTATAAAAATCAATGCGCTCGATGATGCCGGATTGCTTGAACTGATTGGCACGACCATTTTAAAAGACCAAAAAAAGAAGGTGGAAAAACTGCCCACACTCGATTATCTTTTCAGATTTCTGGATGCTTACGATTTTGCCAGCGAAGGAACCGACGAGGTGCAGGAAGATAACAAAACCCTGATCAATGCTTCGGTTTTGGGCAAAGTTTTCGAGAAAATTAACGGATACAAGGATGGTTCGATTTTCACTCCCGGCTTTATTACTATGTTTATGTGCAGGCAGTCGATCAGGTTGGCGGTAGTGCAAAAGTTCAAAGAAAAATATGGGTGGAATATTGAAACGTTCGATGATATTAAAAACTATATAGCCGACCGCAAATCGGCAAAAGACATTCTGGAATTTAACGCCGTAATTGATTCGCTTCGTATTTGCGATCCTGCTGTAGGTTCGGGGCATTTTCTGGTTTCGTCGCTCAACGAAATTATTGCAATAAAATCTGATCTCGGTATTTTTGCTGATGATAAAGGCCTGATAATTGATGATTTCAGAGCTGAAATAATTGATGATGAACTCCGGCTAATCAATAAATACACTGAAGATGATTTTGAATATAGATTGCCAATAATTACGGGTGGAAAAATAATCAAATATAGATTTGGCGGCGATTCTTTCCGAACCGATGAAAGGATTTTACCTTCCCAAAGAATTCAAAAAACACTTTTCCACGAAAAGCAGACAATAATCGAAAACTGTTTGTTTGGGGTTGATATAAATGCAAACTCAGTAAAAATTTGCCGTTTGCGTTTGTGGATCGAACTGCTGAAAAACGCTTACTACAAGGAAGAAACTGACTTTACCGAATTGGAAACGCTTCCAAACATCGACATCAATATTAAATGTGGAAATTCCTTGATAAATCAATATGCCTTAGATGCTGATTTAAAAAAGGTATTGCAAAAAAGTAATTGGACTATTGCGAGTTACAGGCAAGCTGTAAGTACTTATCGAAGTACAAAAAGCAAAGATTTGAAGCGGGAGATGGAAGCTTTAATTCTCCAGATTAAACAAAGCTTAACGTATGAATTCCGCCATAACGATCCATTAAAAACGAGGTTAGATAAGCTGAGCCACGAACTTTATAATCGTTTCACCGGTAATTTCTTATTCGAACCTCAATCTGATTATGGGAAAAACCAGAAGGAACTTGATAAAAAAGCATTAATCGAACGTCAGAAACTTGATACAGAAATAAATAGTTTGACAAAAAAGATTGATGAAATAAAGCATAACAAGATTTACAAAAACGCCTTTGAATGGCGTTTCGAGTTTCCTGAAGTACTGAATGACAAAGGGGATTTTGAAGGTTTTGATGTAGTGATTGGAAATCCACCGTATATTTCATTGTCAAAAATGAAAGAACAGGCTGAATATTTCCAAAATGCAGGATATCAAACCTATTCAAAAGGTTCCGACATTTATTGCCTCTTTTATGAAAGAGGAAACCAAATATTAAAGTCAAAAGGATTGCTCACCTTTATAACTTCAAATTCTTGGCTAAGGGCGATTTACGGCGATCTGCTTAAAAAATATTTTACCCAAAATATGCAGCCGATTAGCTTGTTGAATATTGAAGATATTCAGGTATTTGATGAAGCTACTGTCGAGTCAAACATAATTACCCTTCAGAAACACAAAGACGAAACACCTTTTTTCGTTTCCAATTTATCAGGAAACTATATTTTGGGCTCTTCCCTTTCAGCTTATTTCAAAGAAAATAGTTTTGAATATATTATACCGGAAACCTCGGAATGGAGCATTGGTAATGAAGAATCAGGAAACTTAAAAGCTAAAATAGAACGCAATTCTAAATTGCTGAAAGAGTTTGATGTCAGGATAAATTTTGGAATTAAAACTGGCTATAATGCTGCTTTCATAATTGATGAAGCAACAAAAAATAGCTTGGTCAATGAAGATCCAACGTGTCTGGAAATCATTAAACCAATTCTGAGGGGAAGAGACTTAAAGAAATATAGTTATGAGTTCTCAAACCAATGGAGTATTTGCACCTTTCCAAGCTTAAAAATTGATATTGAAAGTTATCCAAGTGTTTTAAATCACTTTTTGAATTTTGGAAAATCAAGACTTGAACAATCAGGAGAAAAAGAAAGTAGAAAGAAAACAAATAATAAATGGTTCGAAACGCAGGATTCGATTTCATATTGGAAAGACTTTGAAAAACCCAAGATTATTTGGGGTGAAATAGCTGATAAACCCAAGTTTGCCTACGACGATTGCAACTATTACGCCGAAGCGACTACGTTTTTAATGACCGGCGAGAAGCTGAAATTCCTACTGGCTATACTGAATTCCAATGTTTCAGAATGGTATTTCAATAAAATTGGTACCACCACCGGAATGGGCACAAATCGCTGGAAAAAGTACAAGATAGAACTGCTCCCAATTAAAATCCCGTCAGAAGACATGGAGTTGAAAATTGAAACGCTTGTTGATAAGATTCGTGCTCAAAAGCAGCAAGGCATTGACAGCACCGAAAACGAGCGGAAAATTGATGAATTGGTTTACAAGCTTTACGAACTGACACCGGATGAAATTAGTATTATTGAAAATAGTTAAAAGAGCAATAGTTTATGATTTTTGATAAAATCGCACAAATCACGAAAGAACTATTTGGTCAGCCTGAAAAAAAAGAATGGCTTGATGAGCTTGTGAAAAATGCCGAAAGGCTAAGGGATGAAAACATTAGTGTCCCCTTCAAAATCATGGCAGTTAAACAAACTGGGTTTTTAGTGAAAGTCGCCGGTCTGTATGGTTTTATTGCATTCAAATATATGCCTTGGAAATATGCCGATATTGAATATTGGAAAGCTGTTTCGCCCAAATTAATAGACCGGATATTTTTTTGTAAAATCCATAAAATTTCGCACGACCCCATTTCAATTATTGTTAATGGAGAAATACCACAGTTTAAAGAACTAGAGCTTTTGCCAGGCGAAAAAATTACCGCGATTATTATCCGAAAGACAAACTATGGTTTTTTTGTTGATATTGGTTCAGAGTTTGGCTGGAAATACGGCTCTTTTGTTGGGTTGTTGCATAAATCGCAGTTTGGGCCCGACCAATCCATTTTAAAAAAGCTACCAGGCGACGAAATCCAGCTAACCTATCAAGGTTTAAATATTGACAAACAATTGATATTGGGGGCTGATACTGAAAAAATAGAATGGCATCTTGGAAATCCGTCGCGATTAATTGGTCAGGTTGTTTGGGTTGAAGTGGTTAAAAAACCGGATGGAAGAGGCATAGAATTTTTAGCCGAAGGAAAATACAGAGGTAAAATTAATGTCCGTAAAAAAGAATTTCCATCTTATTACAGAACAAAAATAAAGCAGGCCAGAGTTAAATTAACTGATGGAAGCAGGATTGAATGTATGGTCACCGGCATTAATAACAAAACAAGGTATCTGGAATTTAAATGGATCATGGATTTCGATTTAAATATGCCGATGGATCACCCTTTAATTGATATGCTTGACAATGAATCGATCCAAAAATTGACAATAATAAAAAATGAGGTTGAGAGATGATATTGAATCGTTGACGTAATAATTTGCAATAAATCGAATAAAAGATAACAACCATGAATAACAGCAGCGAAATATTGATTTACCAAAACTCTGAAGGCAGTATCAAAATAGATGTGCATTTGGAGGATGAAACCGTTTGGCTAACACAGAGCCAGATAGCGGTACTTTTTGGGAAAGGAAGAAGTACAATAACTGAACATATTGGCAATATATTTAACGAAGGAGAATTAGATGAAAAACTGGTATGTCGGAATTTCCGACACACCACTCCGCATGGCGCCATACCTGATAAAATGCAGGTAAAAGATGTGACCTACTATAACCTCGATGTAATCATTTCTGTTGGCTACCGGGTAAAATCTCATCAGGGAACCCAATTTAGAATTTGGGCTACGCAACGCCTGAAAGAATACATTGTAAAAGGTTTTACGCTGAACGACGACCGGTTTAAGACAGGCAGTTCAATGAATTACTTCAGCGAACTGCAAGAACGTATCCGCGAGATTCGCCTTTCAGAACGCTTTTTCTATCAAAAAATAAAAGATATTTATACTACCAGTATCGACTACAACCCTAAAGACGAAAAGACGATTGAATTTTTCAAAATTGTCCAGAACAAACTACTCTGGGCTATAAGTCAGCAAACTGCAGCCGAATTAATTTATCGCAGGGTTGACGCAACGCTGCCATTGTTGGGTATGCAGTCATACGACAAAAAGAATATCCAAGTCCCGAAAAAATCAGACATCAGTATAGCCAAAAATTACCTGAACGAGAACGAGATAAAACTTCTCGGTTTGCTGGTTGAACAATATTTAACTTTTGCCGAAACCATGGCTCAGCAACAAGTTCCGATGTATATGAAAGACTGGATCAATCGTTTAGATTCAATTTTACAACTTAACGGCAGAGAACTGTTAACTCATGCCGGAATAATCAGCCATCAAATGGCCCTTGAAAAGTCTCTATTGGAATACAATAAATACATAGAAGCAACAAGAGAAACGCAGCGATTGGATAGTTTAAATGAGATTGAAGCAGACATTCAGAAGTTAAGGAAAAAACAATGAGGTTGATTATCTTTTTGAAAGCTCAACCAAATCTCTCACTTCGGATATTGCAGCATCGAACGGAACGAGCGTGAAACCATATTCATATACTTAAATTCCCAATTGCTTATCGCCACCTTTTTTCAGGTCTTTAACACCGGTTGTTCCGCCGCCTTTCAGTGTTAACTCAAGCGGTTTATTGGTTTGCCAGGCTCCACGGGTAAAGTCTGGAATTTCAATCGGTTTTGATCCGTTGGCAATCGACCATTCGCTCAATGGAGTAATACAACTCCAGGCGGCCGCATCGTAAACGTCCATATCCATTGGCAAGCCATTGCGCAGGCAATCAATTAAGCGCCAGTCCATCATAAAATCCATCCCACCATGACCTCCAACCTTTTTGGCCATTTCACCCATGCGACGAACAATTTCAGGCGTATATTTTTCTTCCAACTCTTTCATTTTTGCTTCATCAGCAGCTTTATGCCCAAATGCGATGTGTTGAAGTGGCCATTTCTGCGCAAAACATTTTGTGCCACTTAGCATGTGAATTCTGGAATAAGGACGGGGTGAACTCACGTCGTGCTGAATCATAATAGTACGTCCTTTATTGGTCTTTATCAGTTGAATATCCATGTTCCCACGCATATCCCAACCAACAAACTGCTGAAAAAACGGATCTTCTTTTGCTTTTTCTGCAATTCTGTTTTTTAACGTGAAATCAGCCGACATCATTGCGGTCAGGTAATCCATTTTGTCGCCCCGGTTAATATTCATCGCCTGGCAAATCGGGCCCAAACCATGAGTTGGATACACATTGGCTTTGCGTTTATTTTCGTGAATACGCCACATTTTAGTATAGGCACCGTCCGACATTTTCTCATCCTGAGGCTTATTGAAATGCCAATAATCCAGATCATGAATGTAAGCACCTTCGCCATGAATCAGGTCGCCAAAAGCACCTTGCCGAACCATATTAAGAGTAAGTAATTCGAAAAAATCGTAGCAGCAGTTTTCCAGGATGACACAGTGTTTGCGGGTGCGTTCCGAGACTTCAACAATTTGCCAGCATTCGTCCATCGTTTTTGCCGTAGAAACTTCAACAGCGGTATGTTTATCGCCTTCCATTGCTGCGACTGCAACCGGAATGTGCCATTCCCAGGGAGTGGCAATATAAACAAGGTCAACAAGGTTACTATCGCACAATTGTTTAAACCCGAGGTCGCCGGCCACAAATTCTTTTGCTTTGGGAAGTCCGGCTTTGGCGAGTATTTCCTGTGCTCCGTCAACAGCTCCCTGGCGAATATCGCAAAGAGCGGTAATTTCAACACCCTCAATATAAGTCATTCGCTCAACAGCGCCAGCACCACGGTCGCCAATACCAACAAAACCAACACGAACTTTATCTAACTTTGGCGCTGCGTAGCCACACATATTAAACTGCTGTTTCGAACTTTTTTTTCTTCTTTCAGCACTTGTTTCATTGGTTAATGAAGCTGCGTGGCTGGCCAATCCTGTTGCCAGCATTCCGGTTCCTAACAAGGAATTCCGGAGAAAATCTCTTCTGTTTGAACTCATTTTTGTGATTTTATCGTTAGTTTAGAAATACAATATGTTATTCTTTAGTTGACTATTTTGAATTTTCAGAATATAAAAATACAGCTTGGGTACTCTATTTACAGGTAGCTTTGAACCAAAAAATGGTAAAAAAAAGTCGAATGCTCGTTCAAATCATTCGTGCGAAGGGACAAATTATTCATTCAGCACAAAAGAACTCTTAAAATTGAGGAATGCTAGTTTTATAACTCAATGATTTCTCTAGTTTTGTGAGGTGTTTAAAAACCGGAAGGATTATGCAACAAAAACATAGACAGATAGGACTGGTGTGTTTATTTCTGACGATTGTCTTTTTATCGACCGGAACTAACCGGTTCACTCACCTGACCATCAAAGACGGCCTTTCTCAATCAACGATAAAAAGTATTTATCAGGATTCGAAAGGATTTTTATGGTTCGGCTCTGCTGACGGGTTGAACCGCTATGATGGCTATAAACTGAATGTTTACCGGAACGATCCCTCCAATCCTTCATCGCTGATTGATAATGACATTGTTTGTATCTATGAAAATCCGCTTGATTCGGCATTATGGATCGGCACACAAAGCGAGGGACTGAACAGGTATGATCGAAAACATGATACATTTTTTGCATTCCGGCATGATGCTAGAATTGAAGAATCCCTGCCCGATAACGATATCCGGAGTATATTAACTGGTTCCGACGGCAAGCTTTGGATAGCCACCAGCGGCGGTGGAATCTGCTCGTGGAACCCGGCAGATTCATCGTTTTCTACACCTGCGTTTTGTGATCAGCCTCAGTTCACGATTATTAATTCGATTGCTGATAATAAGCGCGGCGGGCTCTGGCTTGGAACCGGAAATGGGTTGTACAATTTTGATTTTTCAGCCAACAATAGTCCGAAAGAAATTGATCTTGGGCTTGAATCCCTTGCATTTATTCAAACCTTGCTTTACGATGTTAAAGGAAATTTATGGATTGGCACCCGAAACCATGGCTTGATTAAATATCAGCCGGAAACCCGGAGGATTGATCGTTATTCTCTTGAAGGGGGTACAATTAACCAGATAATTCAGCGTAAAAATGGTTCGGTTTGGATAGGTACCGGCATCGGATTGTTCCGCTACAATCCTCAAAGCGACGATTTTGAATCGTTCAAAAATGATCCGGATGATCCAGAATCGATGAACGATGAGGTGATTTTTTCTCTTTTTGAAGATCAGGAAGAAATCTTATGGGTTGGAACTTTTTTGGGTGGCGTTAATAAACTCGATCCTGAAAATTCAAGGTTTAGTAAGTATAATAACTTTCTAAAAGACAAATCGTTGAACCAGGCGATTAATAACATCAAAGGTATTTATCGTGATCAGAAAAATACGGTTTGGGTGGCTACGTCAAAGGGCTTATTCTCGTTGAAGGAAGACTATTTTAACAAACCTGAAAAGACTGATGGAGTTGATTTGTATTTTAAAGACTTCGACCAGCACAATGTTTTTGGCGATTCGCGGCAGAATATTTACGTATCAAATCATCAGGGAATCCTCGTTTCTAAAAACGGAACAGCACCATTTCAACCATTCAATCCGGTCAATATTACGTCATTGCCCAAAATCTCAACCTTTAACAACGGATTTGAAGATTCAGAAGGTATAGTCTGGATGATTACATCGATGGGCTTTTTGAAATATGATCCTGGAACAAATACGGTTGAGCTGAAAAATCCGAAAAACAGCGATGGCTTTGAAATTAGAGAGAATTTCATGACCGTAGCCGAAAGTTATAATGGTAAATTCTGGTTGGGTACTTCTGAAGGTTTATTGTATTTGTACGATCAGAATACCAATGATTTTGAACAGATTCTTAAAACCGACCCAAACTCTGGCCGCCAGACATTTAACCGCATTTTTTCTGTTTGTGAACAATCACCCGATATTGTTTGGTTTGGAACCAATAATGGTTTGTACGAATATGTCGTAAAAGAAAGAAAATTAAAGAGATACATGAGTTCTGACGGACTCTCGAACAACGTGGTTTATGCGGTTATTCCCGACGATCAGGGACGTATTTGGTGTTCTACCAACCTTGGAATTTCAGTTTACAATACCAAAACTAAAACGTTCCTGAACTACACCTGGGAAGATGGCCTGCAAAGTAATGAGTTTAACCAGAATGCCTGGTTCAGGGCAAAAGATGGAAAAATATATGTTGGAGGTATTGATGGCTTTAATATTATTGATCCTGCCCGAATTAATCCAAACCAATTTATTCCTCCGGTGGTAATAACCGGTTTGACTGTTAACCACCAACCTGTTACCCCTTTTTCGCATCCGGCGATAACCAGTCATCAGGTTAGCGAAGCCAAAGAGTTGAGGCTAAAGTATAACCAGACCATTTTTACATTTGAGTTTACCGCATTGAACTATATTCTTTCGGGAAAAAACCAGTACCGGTATAAGCTGGAAGGTTACGACGAAGATTGGGTGGAGGCCGGAAATCAGCGTTCTGCTTCGTACACCAATATCAACCCCGGAACTTATACGTTTATGGTTCAGGGTTCGAACAACGATCGCGTTTGGAACGAGCACCCTACTTCCATAAAAATAGTTGTTTTGCCACCTTTCTGGCTGACCTGGTGGTTTAAACTTTTGGTTGTTCTTTCCATTTTACTTGCCATTTATCTTGTTTTTTATTTCAGGCTGAAAGCTGTTAAAGAGGAAAGCAAACTACTCGAAAAACTGGTGAAGGAGAAAACTGCGGCTTTATCGGAAAAAAATATCCAAATTGAGCAGCAAAACAAAGAACTGGTGCGCATTAACGAAGAGATGATTGGTCGTAACGAAAAAATTGAACAGAAGAACCAGAAACTGAATGAGCAGAATGAGCAAATCGTGAAACAGCGCGATAATCTGCTGGCTCTTGCCGAACAGGTGCAGGAAGCCAATCAGGCTAAAATCAATTTTTTCACCACCATCTCGCACGAATTTCGCACTCCGTTAACCCTCATTATTGGTCCGCTAAAAGAGCTGGTTACCCATATTGACGAGTTGAACAGACACGAATTGCAGCGAAAATTTAAGATTATTTATGGCAATGCATCCAAATTGTTGCTGCTAGTTAATGAGTTACTCGATTTCAGAAAGGCAGATACCGACAAAGCAGGATTGATGCGTACTTCCCTTGATTTAGTTCCTTTTGTCCAGCAGATTGCTTTTCTGTTCAACGACATAGCACAGCGTAAAAAAATCAGCTTCCGGTTTGTCTCTACTCAAAAAGTATTGGATGTTTCGGTTGATGCAGAAAAGTTGGAGAAGATCGTGTTCAACCTCATTTCCAATGCCTTTAAATTTACTCCTGATCATGGCGAGATAACTGTTGGCATCGACCGGATTGAAGGGGTAAATGAAAAAGAACAATTCCGGATAACGGTTTCCGACAGCGGACAAGGAATTCCAGAAGATCAGATTTATTACATCTTCGATACCTTTTATCAGGCCGACCATTCGCAGAATTTGCGGCAATCGGGAAGTGGGCTTGGTCTGGCGTTGGTTAAGAAATACGTCGAATTGCATGGCGGGATCGTTGAAGTTATCAGTAAACCTGGCAAGGGTACGGTATTTACCTTAACAGTTCCGGTTGATGCAGGAGAAAATGAGCAAAATAGTAATGGTACTAACCTATCCAATCCTCAATCCAACAGGGAAATTCTGATTGCAAGTATCGACGATTATTCACCCGTTTTGCTGCGTGATGTTAGGGCAGGCGAAGAACAGAGTTTACCCCGCTTGCTTTTGATTGAAGACGATAACAATTTAAGAGCTTACCTGAAGGAAATACTTTCGGCCAATTATCGTGTTGATGAAGCTGCAGATGCTGAATCCGGTATGAAAATGGCAGATACCAAACACCCCGACCTGATTATTTGCGATGTGATGCTGCCCGATTTCAGCGGTTTTGAATTTTGCCGAAAGGTGAAAGATGAATTTAAAACCAGCCACATTCCGGTTGTTTTACTTACTGCACTGGCCGATTTGCCAAACCAGATGAGTGGATTAAAATCGGGTGCCGATGCTTACATTACCAAGCCATTCGATTTGCAGTATTTGTACCTGACAATTGAAAACCTGATTAATCAGCGACGGAAATTGCAGTCGAAGTTTTATCACGGAACCAAGCTCGAAAGTGATGAATATGTGCACAATCAGGAGGATCAGAAATTTTTGGAGAAGGTTATTGGAGAAATTGAGAAGCACATTACCGACACGTCGTTTGATGTGGAAACTTTATGCCGGGTGATTAATTTGAGCCAGCCACAAACCTACAGGAAAATAAAGGCGTTGACCGATCTTTCCATCTCCGAATTTATCCGCAACATCAGGCTAAAAAAGGCTGCGCAATTGCTGGCTGCCGGAAGCAAGACCATTAGCGAAGTGGCTTACGAAGTTGGTTTTAGCGATCCCAATTACTTCTCGAAATGTTTTGTGAAAGTTTACGGGCAAACACCGAGTGAATTTATAAAATTGAAGAACTGATCGTTTTTCTTATCTGTCTGTATAATGTCCTTTGGCTGAAACAACCACTGCAAAAATCAATTTCATCAACTCTGGATGGAATAATATGAAATTCATTAATCTGCTTATTGTCAATTATTTATTTGTGTTTTAATACTATTTCTTTGGCCAGATAATCCCTAAATTAAAACGAAAACCAAATATTTCAGGAATGATTTATCCTGATTGATGAATGATTTGAAATATGATTTGATTATTCAGTCTAGATAATCGAATTATTACTACAGAACAGTTGATGCGTTTTGCTGCAATTTTATACACTATTAAAAAGCAGTCCCCAAAAACAGATTTACCTGAAAAATCATTTCTCAAAAGACTGAAAACATGAAGAGTGAGCAGAGAAATGAAAACATATAAGCGTTTGCAATTTGTGTGCGGAATTTTCAAACTAACATATTCGTATTTTTTATTATTTTAAATTTAAACAAGCTTATGAAAAACCAAATTGTTGTAGGTAGTAATTATCGGGATTTTCTCAAAAAAAATCTGTTTTCGTTCATTTTATTGTTCACAGTAGCAATATCCGCACCTCTTATTACCGGTTGCGATAAGGATGAGAGTGGTAACATTCCACAAACTTCGACTAAAGATGTTACTGAGATTAAAGACATTGAAGCTATTGGCGGGGGAATTGTAACCGCAAACGGGAGTGCGGAAATAGTTGCGATAGGGTTATGCTATACCGACTCTGATACGGAGCCCACTGTTGAAGATAATTTCGTTGCTGCCGGTAAATACACGCACAGCGGAATATTAGAAACTGACTGGGATTTTGTCGCTACAATTACCGGACTAAAACCCAAGACCAACTACAAAGTCAGGGCTTATGCAGCCAATGCAAATGGGGTCTCTTATGGCGAAACAAAAACTTTTCAAACAAAAGCCGGTAAAACTTTCCATACGTTGACACCTGAAATGTTGGAAACATATACCCAGGAAACTTCTGAAGGTCCAAAGGCAAATCTTGTTGACGGAAACACCGGAACTTATTGGCATACGGCGTGGTCGGAAGGCGTTGCTCCACTTCCTCACTGGATACAAATTAATTTTCCTGAACCTAAAGGTATTGGCGGTTTTCAGTACTGGTTCCGTAGTCCAAGTGGAACAACCGGACGACCAAATTCATTTGATTTGCAAACAAGCAGCGACGGTGTATCGTGGACAACTGTATGGGAGTCGCCAAAAGGTTTACCTGTTACTATTATGCCTCCGGCTGCCAATACATTATCACTGGATAAAAACTACACATCTAAATATTTCAGAATCAGAATCCTATCAACTCCCGGCAATACAACATTCACCCATTTGAGTGAATTTAAAGTGTACCACGACGGACTGCTCGATTAATCAAACCTGAGATTAATTGAAAACAGGAATGGATAATTACTTTTAAACTAACATTTTAAAAATGAAAAGATTATGAATCACTTAAAAAGAAAAGACTATCTGCGAAAAGCGAAGCAGACCAAAATAGGGATAATTAATGCATCCATTTTCAAAAAAACCATCATCGTTTTTTTTGGATTAATGCTTACTGTTGGCTCTATTAATGCGCAAACATTGAAAGTAACAGGGCAACTGACTGACGCACAAACAAAGGAAAGCCTCCCCGGCGTTAATATTGTAATTAAGGGAACCAATATCGGTACTATAGCAGACCTGAATGGTACCTATAGCATTGAAGTGAAGGATCATAAAGCGACTTTGGTTTTTTCATTTATAGGTTATGTAACAAAAGAAGTACCCATTAATGGGCAAGCCGTTATTAGTCTAAAGATGGAAACCGAAACAAGCATGCTTGAGGAGTTGATGGTAGTAGCATACGGTACTACAAAAAAATCAAACATGACAGGCTCTGCGGTCGCAATTGATAGTGAAGCATTAAAAGATGTATTTGCACCTTCCGTCTCCCGAATGTTGGAGGGAAAAGTTGCCGGTGTTTACACCCGCACCGCAACAGGTCGTCCGGGCGAAACTTCTACCATAAGTATTCGGGGGAAAGGCTCTTTATCAAACACAAATGCGCCATTATGGGTTTTAGACGGTGTGATTATTGGTAACAGCGAGCCAAACCTCAGTCCCAGTGATATTCAAAGTATCACGGTTTTGAAAGATGCCTCGGCCACTTCGCTGTACGGATCACTGGCAGCAAACGGAGTAATTCTGGTGCAGACCAAACGGCCCGAAAAAGGTTCTTCAAAAATTAATTTCAATGTTACCCGTGGTATTACCGAGCTTAATACAGGTAACTTTTCGTTGATGAACTCGAAACAATTGTATGACTATCACAGTAAATGGAATACGAATAGCTGGTTTACAGAGGATTTGCTTAATACCGATACCGACTGGATGGGTATAGGCACACAAACCGGACAGGCAGAAGAATACAACGTTAACTACTCCGGAGGTACAGATAAAATTTCTGCGTATTTATCAGGAACGTATTACAACGAAGAGGGCGCCGTAAAAGGATATGATTATGAACGTTATTCGGCAATTGCAAACGTTGAGATTAAAGCCAGTGAAAGATTAACCATCAAAACAAATTTAACAGGAAGTTATCGGAATACATTTAATCAGGAACACAGTCTATATAGCATATATACACTAATGCCTTGGGACAATCCGTATTTACCCGACGGTACACCCTTACACCCAAAAGTTGCCACAGGTAAAGATTATTTGACTTCTAACGACAAAATATGGATCGGGAGGGATGAAAGCAATTATTTGTATGATTTGAAATACAATTGGGGCAAAGGTCGCACCAACAATGTAATGGCAAATGTTGGATTTGATTATAAGATTACCGACTGGCTCACCTTTTCCTCGATGAACAACATTTCATTGAGCAATGGTAACAGCCAATACTATACCGACCCTCGTTCACTTAGTGGTTTAGCCAATAACGGAACCTACCAGCATGGTTATTCATTCAGTAAAAACCGCTTTACCAACCAAATGCTCCGCTTTAGCCGGGAAATTGGGAAAAGTACCTTAAATGCATTTGTTGCAGTGGAGTACAGCGATACATATTACGATGACAACTCTGCAACAGGCAAAGGTGTGGCCGCCGGGTTGAACGTACTTAACACCACTACCGAACCATTAAGTGTGAGTGGATTCAAAAGCGAATCGGCCAAACAAAGTATGTTGGTTAATTTACAATACGCTTATGAAGACCGATTTATGGCAACTGCTTCGCTCAACCGTCAGGGATCAAGCAGTTTCGGGCCAAACAACCAATATGGTAACTTTTGGTCGGCCAGTGCTGGTTGGAACCTACACAATGAAAGCTTCATGAGCGGCATTAAATGGTTAAATGTTCTTAAACTTACTGCAAGTATTGGACAGGTTGGTAATGCTCCGGGAGGATTTCAATTCCTTGGATATTATGAATTAACTGGTCAATACAATGGTCGTACTGCTGCACGCCCGTATCAGAAAGGCAACCCTAATATTAGCTGGGAAAAAGTTTCAAGTACCAACTTCGCGATTAATGCAAGGTTATTTAACCGGGTAGGTTTTAATTTCGATCTTTATAATAAAGACAGTGATGGGCTGCTTTCTTATGTACCACTACCTGCAATGACTGGGTACAATGGTGTTTGGATGAATGTTGGTCGAATTACAAACAGCGGGTACGAATTGTCTGTAAATCCTGAAATTATTAAAACCAAAAATTTTGGTTGGGATATGACACTGAATTTAGCTTACAACAAAAACGAGGTAAAAGAATTGTACGAAAACAAAGCTTATACCAGCGGTTCAAAAAGAATAGAGGAAGGTTACGACATGGATTCGTGGTATCAGCGCATTTGGTATGGTGTTGATCCGGGCACCGGATTACCTCTGTGGGAAAAGGTGAATACTGCTACAGATGGCACCATTACTAAAGAACTTGTTTCAACTCATGCCAATGCAACGTTGCAACATGCCAACAAAAAAGGTACACCAACTTACACCGGAGGTATCAATAACCAGTTCAGGGTTTATGATTTCAGTTTGTCGGCCAGTATTGGTTTTGTTGAAGGAATTTATCTCTACAACAGCGACAGGGAATTATTTGACAGCGATGGATCATATCCCACGTTTAATCACATGAACCTGGCTGAAGGTTGGAGCCGTTGGGAAAAACCCGGAGATATTGCAACTCACCCGAAACCGGAAATGGGCGGAGTTGATGCAAACAAAAACTCGACCCGATATCTGGAAAATGCAAGTTACATGAGGTTGCGTAATCTTACCTTGTCATATAAGTTGCCAAAAATTGCAACAGACCACCTAAAACTTGCAGGAGCTTCGGTTTATGTTACTGGCGATAATCTCATCACATTAACCAAATGGTCGGGTATGGATCCGGAATCTGGACAGATGTATCCGTTGGCTAAAAAATATTTAGTGGGTATTAAAATTAATTTCAAATAATAAAGCAAAAACTCTTAGTTATGAAAAAAATATATTCGATCATTCTTATTTTCATTACCATTGGTTTTGGAAGTTGCGATATTGAAAGAGAGCCTTTCCAGGATCTGGCCGATGATAAAGTATTTGCCGACGAGTTGGGAGTAGAGGCTGCGGCATTAGGTACCTATGCCTTGTTAAAAACCAATGAATTTATGCGCCCTTACCACTTTCATGGTGAGTTTGGTGGCGACAATATTGCTCTTAGCGGAGCAACCACCGATGCCTTGTACTACATGTATAATTATCAGCACACCCCAACAAACGGGCATCTGAATAGCTTGTGGTCAACCTGTTATCGTGGAATCGTAAATGCCAACAAGGTTATCTCGAAAGCGAAGGAAGGAACAGACCGCATGAATCACGTTATTGGCGAAATGTATTATTTACGTTCTTTCTTCTACTTAAACCTTGTAAGTATCTGGGGGCGACCTTACAATCAGGATCCTGATAAAAACCTGGGCGTTCCAATTGTTTTGGATGCTGAACCAGATGTAAATAATTTGCCTCCCCGTGCAACTGTAAGGGAAGTGTACAAACAGATTGAAGCCGACCTTTTGAAAGCTGCCGAGCTAATGAGTAAGTTTACAAGGGTGCAAGACGAGTACAACATTTATGCATCGGAACAAGCAGCAAATGCTTTATTATCCAGGCTTTATCTTTACATGGAAGACAATGCAAAAGCCGAAGAATATGCTACAAAAGTGATCGGTTCGAACAAATTTGAGTTATTGCAAGGTACAGACTACGAAACATTTCCAAAGTTAAAACCTGAAGAGAACTCGGAAGTTATTTTTGCCTGCAAAGCACTTAAAGATAAGGATGATTACGGATGGTATGCATTTGGCGGTATGTATGCCACGATTGACGGTGTTGGCTGGGGCGAAATGTACGCTTCAGAACCCTTCCGCGATATGCTTAACGAAAATCCCAGCGACAGACGGAATAAATTCATTGTACCTCAATATGTAAACGATGCATCTGGAAATCCACTTTACTGGATTATTTACACCTATGCAAAAGCTACTCCCGCAGGCTCCAAAATGTTTCAAACCTACAACGTGACTCAAAACGGCGCTAACTGGGATTATACCTACAACGGCACAAAAACTGTTCAAACAGAGGTGGTTGATGGCAAAACATTGTACTACATTACTTCTGGTGCCAATGTTACCGCAAAAACCTATGCGAAACTGGAACGGAGAATGGAAATGAGAAATGGTTACCCTAAATATTTTGTCATAAAATGTTCCAATCAGGAAGACCAGCCACAATTGTTTTCACCAATTATTTCGCGTTTGGCCGAGATGTACCTCAACAGGGCCGAAGCTCGTGCCAAAACAGGGAATACAGACGGAGCTCTTGCCGATGTGAATATTATTCGTAAACGCACCAATATTCCTGAATTTTCAGTTGTTCCTGCTGAAAAAAGCATATTGGATATTGTACTGGATGAGCGCCGTTTAGAACTTGCTTTTGAGGCTCATCGCCGTTACGATATTTTTAGAAACGGTTTAACATTAGACAGGCGTTATCCTGGAACACACGACCGGGGCGCTGCTCTGATGACTGTACCAGCCAGTTCGAACAGAGTTGTCGATTTTATTCCTGACCCACAAATTTTAGCGCAGCCCAATTTAGTTCAAAATCCGTAATCGCTTTACGGCGATACATCAGAAGTAAATTTCTGCAAGTAGAATTTAAAATCTGAATTCTACCTGCACACAAAAAAAGAGGTTGAATCAAACATTGATTCAACCTCTTTTTTTGTGTATGCGCCCGGCAGGTGTAATCTTTGCAAGCAATAAGCCGAAAACCGACAGTGGGTATTTCAGTCTAATATTCCTGCTTTAGAAGCTTTTCGGGCTCTCTTAAGAAGAATTTTAAAGGTAAACTTGAATTGGGTCTGCTGAAAATGCATTAAATTTTGATAATGAATAATATAACAGACAAGTTACAAAAACGAAGTGCAAGCTTTTGGAGTATTCCTTTAAAAAGCTTGCACTTGAAATTTTCAGTCAATTAAAAAAAACTGGAGGGATAAAATGTTTGTTGAAAATGATACTAATTCAATGCATTAAGGAAGTTTACTGAAATCGATAGCTGGTGTTATTCCGGTTGCAGGTCGATTGAAGTAGGTATCCAACGGAGTTGTTTCACTAAAGAATCCACAGTTCTTCAGATAAAAAACGCCATTTTCAGTACCTCCGGAGTAATCCATCCGTGATTCCTTGCGGGCGGTGGCATCAGCAGTAAAACGGGCACGGACCATTTCGAACCAAGTGCCATTTGTATTGCACACCCATTGATTGAGATAATTTCCTTTGCGTGCCAACTGGCCTGTTTCTGTCATAAAATTTTCAAGAAAGGAGTACGGACTTTTCAGATACGTGTTGGTATAAGGACGACGAAAACTGGCAATCAGTTCCCAATTTGATTTTTCTGGATCGAAAAAATAAGCGGTATAATCCGTTGAATTGTCCCCGACAGGTTCGACCTTCAGCAAAAATCGATATTTAATAGCTGGTTTCCAGTTATATACCAGGTAGCTTTGCCCTCCCGAACCTTCATTTCCAAATTCTCCGGAATAGACAGCTGACCCTTTTTTTAGCAATTTAATCTTATAGTCATTAGGAATAGAACTGGGATTGTCGGTGGTATATGGACTCCACACCGAAAAGAGAATACGGCGTTCGGTATCCGAGTTCACCTGAATGCCAAAATAACCTTCCTTAAAACCATTGGCCATGAAATAGGAGCCCAAAACATCTTCACCTTTAGGAATGGAAACTTCGTTATAAAACCATTTAATATCGCCGCTATTCTGAGGTATTTCATAATTCAGGTGAACCGATGGTCCGCGTCGGCCCCAGTAAAAATCTTCCTTTACCCAATATATTTTTTGCTTGCTTACTTCACCACCAACCAACAAATCGGTGATTTCAGCAAAATAGGCATCCGATTTTTCAACTCCCTGCATTTCAATTTTCTGGTAGCCTGCTGATACCACATCGAAGGTTGCGACATAAACATCATTCAGGGTATTTGATTTAATTTCAACCACAACCTCTTTGTTGCCATATCTTACTTTAAGCTTTGATTGTCCGGTAGTGGATTTGGCCCGCAATCCGATTTGCATTTTCCCAGTGGAAGTGGTTTTAAAGAATGTAGCTATTACCGAGGAACTATTGTTCCATTTCTCAATGCCATTTTCGGTTATTACGGTGCTGTTTTGTGATAGATTATTGGTTACCCAGCTATTTCCCTGTGTGGGGATACTGACCTCAAATTTATATACCGGATCGGGTATTTCGACACTGGGTGTTACGTTACTGCAGCTCATAAAAATTGCTAAAGCAACAGAATACTTAGTGAATGTAATGAGTTGAGATACGTTTTTTGTCTGCTTCGCCTTGAACTGCAAGAGATAATTCTTAATTTTTCTCATATTAAAATTTTTAGTTTCAGTTAATAATTGAGTCAATTTTCAACCTATGCAAGTTGACACTAACTGAAGCCATTTTTCTGGAGAGTTTATTTTAAAATCAGGAAAGAATTTATGAATTACAGTTCAAATCATTCACTGGTCCGTAAATATCATTCAACAACTCATCAATCAGTAGTTTTATGGAAATATTTGAAATTTACTTTTTAAGATATGATTTAATAGTTTCCGCCCAAAGTAGATATCCATCGCCTTTCAGATGTAATCCATCGTTGGTCAACTCAGGATTCAGGAGTTCGCTGTCCGGATTCTTAAACCTACTGTATAACTCGAAATATTGAAACTGCTCTTTTTCGCACCAGCTTTTCAATTGGGCATTGACCCAAAGCACATCCGCGGCTTTATTCGTGTGGTTTTTAAATAGGCCAAATGAATCGTTCACAGGTAATATGCTTTGAATATAAACCTTAGTTTTAGGCGAATCTTTTTTAATCCGATCAGCAATCCTGCAAATGTTAGAATACACCGTATCCTTTGAAACTCCTCTGGAAAGATCGTTAATACCAATCAGTAAAAATACTTTGGCAGGTTTTGAACGGGTAACTTCATTGAGCCTGAACAATACGCCTTCAGTTGTGTCGCCACTGATTCCACGATTTTTAGCATTGGGATTTCCCAATAACTCGCACCACTCGCCCCCATCGGTAATGCTGTTGCCCAAAAAGATGATTTCGTCTTTTGTGTCAGGCAATTTTTCGAACAGGCTAAGGCGCTGATTGTAATAGGTTCCGAATTTATTTTCCTGACTAAATAAAGCCAAAGAACCCAATAGCAGCGAAAAGAATAGAAGGTAGTTCAGGAATACATTTTTTTTCATTTGTTGGTTTATTTAGGTTTAAAAAATTGCAATCCAAAGATAAACCATATATGATTAATCTACCGTTTTATCTGCAAATTTTGGTTTTAGTGTGGTAAGCAAAAGGGCAACTGCCAAAGCCACCGGAATTGCCAGCATGCCCAAATCCCGGCCCAGATTACCTGAATCTGTTGATCTTCCAAGCAGATCAGTGATAAATGCCCCTGCAAAAACACCGGTCATGTTCATTAATCCGTAACCGGCAGCGCGGTGTTTGGGCGATACAAACTGACAAAGAATAGGCATGTTGTTGGCATCGAACATTCCATAGCCTATTCCGAAGAAGACAGCTCCGCCTACAATGGTAAAAAATGTTTGACCAAAACCTAAAAAAAGCAAAGCAGGAATAGTTAGTGACAATCCAATTGCTCCGGTATAAATCCGACCGCGTAGATTCCGTTGAATCCACCTGTCGGCCAGAATACCACCAAAAATGACTCCTATAAAGGAAGAAGCAGCTATTGCAATCGTAGAAAGCGGACCCGCCTGAGCCATATCAATGTTCAAACTCATTGAAAAGAGCGTTGGAATCCAGTTTTTAATTGCCCAGCCCGGAAAACTTGGGGCAGCAAAATAAAACATGATTACCCAAAAACTTATGGTTCCGAAAAGCATCCCCAAACTATTTAAAACCGAAGTAAATCCACCGATGGAAGGTTGTTTTGCCTTTAACTCGGGCTCTGTTTTATTTTCTCTTTTCTCCCGAAGAAACACAACAAGAACAATACTGTATAAAATTCCAACCAGCCCAAAGGAATGAAAAGTGGTTTGCCACGAATATTCATGCGCAACAGTTGCTCCAAAGCCACCCATGGCCTGCCCGACATACAATCCGGTCATGTGAATACCTATTGCCAGCGAACGGGTTTTTCCCTTGTGATAGTCTGCAATCAGCGACAATCCTGCCGGGATATACAAAGCTTCGCTGACGCCCATAATTGCACGTAAAATATACAGATGATTAAAATTATCCACATATCCCATCGCCAAGGTTACAGCTGACCAAACAGCCAAACTCCCTATAATTAACCATTTTCGGTTCAGCCGGTCGGCAATAAGCCCGGCAACAGGGCTCATCAGCGCATAAATCCAAAGAAAAACAGCCATCAGGCGCCCGAAATTCTCTGCAGTTTGCAACTCGTGAATGTCGCCCATCATGGCCACTTTCATGGTCGAAAGCATTTGCCGGTCCATGTAATTGAGAAGGGCAACTACCCATAAAAGGGCTACAATTATCCATGGATACCATTTTTTCTGTTGGATTTGCATAATGTTAGTTGTTTTTCCTGACTCACCCCGACGTCCGCAAGCGGCCGTCCCCCCTCTCTTCAAGAAGAGAGGGGAAACCCCGACTTGTCGGGGTGGGGTGAGTCAGGAATATTAAGATACTGTTTAAATTTATATTGAACCCACTTGGGGGTTCTCAATCTTGAGTGTTCCGCTGCCTCCGGTTTTACCGGAGGTTATTCAAATTCAAGTCTTTCAGACTTTTGCTATATTTTCACCATCCAACTTTTCCAGCGTTTTCCAAACCTGGAACAATCCGCGCGGAACGTGGAAACAGCCTTTCCATTTTCCACCCTTTAAAGGTAGCAATACTTCGCCCCGACGGTTCAGGTAACCAAACCATTCATCGAATTCAGGATCGGCAAAATGCAACCAGGTGTAATCATGCACCTTTTCGAACCATTCCAGACATTCAGGATTACCAGTCAGTGCGTAACCTTTTATCAGGCTAATAAGCGTTTCGACATGCACCCACCAAAGTTTCTGGTCCCATTCCAACTGTTGCGGCGGATAACCTTTGATATCGAGAAAATAAAAGATGCCGCCAAATTGTTCGTCCCAGCCGTATTTCAGCGTGCGGAGCATGATTTCAACAGCTTTTTCAGTCAACTCCGGACGTTTCAATCTGACAGACAAATCCATGATAAACCACATCGCTTCAATGGCATGGCCCGGATTCAGCAAACGCCCTTCAAACGAATCGGAGAAACTTCCGTCAGGATTCACATTCTCAAGAATGAGTCCGGAATCTTCCTGATAGAAAATATCCATGACTTCGTGAAGCACATTCTGAATGGTTTCATCCACCAATTCTTTTGGCAGCAGATGCTCAATTTCGAGCGACAAATTGCACAAAATCATGGGCAATGAAAATCCTTTTAGTGGACGGGTTCCGGCAACAGCCTTGCTGAATTTCCCTTTCGGATTTTCGCTCCGTTTCAGGATATTCTCAAAGGTTTTTTTTGCGATGCCGGCATATTCTTCATTCCCGGTTGCCTGGTACAACTGGCCAAAAGCCATTGTCGCAAAGCAATCCGAGAAAATATTGTATGGTTCAATCAGCGGTTTTCCTTCGCGGGTAAGCGAAAAATACCAGTTCAGGTTGCCGTCGTGCCCATGTTCCAGAAGAAAGCTTGCGCCATGCAAAGCCATTTCCAGCCATTCAGGCCGCTGCTCCACTTTGTTGTAAAGCGTCGCGAACATCCACACTTCGCGCCCCTGCAGCCATATGAATTTGTCGGTATCGAATACGTTTCCATGGCGGTCGAGGCAAGTAAAATAACCGCCAAACTCCTCGTCTTTCGAGTGGTTTTCCCAGAAAGGAATCACTTTTTGGAGCAGTTCATTCCGGTATTGTTCCGCCAATAGTCTAAAATCTTTTTCCATAACAATTACTTTTCAAACTGAATTTTAACACCTATCACATTTGGAGTACGAACACCGGGACGTACCTCACCGGAAGGAATTACGGTTGTTCCGTTCCATGAAAAAGCGGAGGTGGTAACCGGCGAATCACCGGCTATTTCGCCAATCTTTTCCCAACTTTTCGAAAGTGTATTGAAAGCCAGTATGTCTTTTGAAAAACCGGGGTGATTGGTGAGCATCGAATCTTTTTCATTCCAAAGCTTTTGCCGCTCTTCTCCTGAAACTTTCTCAAGGGCAGCATTCATGCGCTCGGTTCGGTTGAAGAAAATTCCCGGATCGCCGCCAAACAATACAATGTGATGTAAACCTACGGCAATTCCGGTTCCGGCAGAAAGTGCGAGTGGTTTCCCATCTGAAATAATATCACCTTCCAGACTCCATTTCTGGATGGAAGGCGTGTATTTCCAAACGCTGCTCAAAAAAGTGGAAACTTCGGAAGTTTTGTTCCGGCCACCAATCACGTAAATGCACATTTCGTTTTCATCTTCCTGATTAACAACCACCGCGTGAGAAAATGCGACCGGAATTTCAGGCAAAACCCGCCAACCTTTGGCTAAATTTTTCATGTCGAGCGAATAGAATACAGAACTTGCGCCTGAAGCAACCAATCCACCGGCCACAAACAGTTCATTTCCGATAGCGGTTGCACCGGCCGATGAAATCGCCTGCGGAAGTTCAGGCAAACTTGACCGGCTGACTTTTCCATCCTGAAATGAAAACAGGAAAACATCCGCCACCGGACTATCAAAATCCTCACCGCCAATGCTCACCACTCCTTCCGGAGTTGAAACACAGGCCGGATAAGCCATCGGGTAAGGTAATTTTTCAGGAACCTGTTTCCAAGAATATTCTCCTGAAGCAGTTTTTTCAAGCAGAAAAATTTCGTCGTGGTATTTCTTTTTTCCACCGCGCCACGGCAGGCCGTCTTCGAAATTGGCACCACCGGCAACCAACAGAAAGTTTCCATGCGCTCCAGCTATCGAGCCGGCCAAACCGGGCTGAACCGATTCGAATG
Source organism: Bacteroidota bacterium (assembly GCA_030698405.1). Lineage (GTDB taxonomy): Bacteria > Bacteroidota > Bacteroidia > Bacteroidales > Prolixibacteraceae > Aquipluma. The sequence continues at coordinate 695 of JAUYMU010000075.1, read as the reverse complement.
ATGCCGGAGGAATTTCAGGAAATTCATGCCAGCTTAAAGCCAACTTTTCGTTTCCCGTTGGCGAACAGGAGCTTCCAATTAACTGTGCCATTGTAAAAAGAATAATCAGTAGTTTATAGTTTCGAGAAAAACTCCTGCATGTTGAGCGAATTGACATCTTCTGCGAATTTTTCATAGTTTTCGACCCAAGTATTTTTAACCGGTAAACGGAATTGTCCCATATCGAGACCAACATATTTCATGTAAGCTTTTCCGGTTGCGATGCCGCCATATTTACCAAGCAGCCTGATCATGTCGATCGACATTTGCTGAAGTTTGCGTGCAAGAGGAAGATCACCGTTATCGAATGCGGCAATTAGCTGGTAATAAAGCGGGGCGGCATAATTAAAGGTACTTCCCACCGCGCTGCGTGATCCAAGAACCAGCGCAGAAAGCATGTTCTCATCGCGGCCCCACATCATGTCGTACTTGCCGTCCATAAAATGGATGCAACTCAGGAAATCCATAAAATCTTCGTGCGTGTATTTGATTCCGGCCAGATTGGGAATAATCGGCGCAGCTTCCTGCAGAAAGTCGATCATGTTCAAATAACAACCGCTCAAAACCGGAATGTGGTAGAAATAAACCGGCATTTGCGGAACAGCTTCAGCCACCAGCGCGCAAAATTCGGCCAATTGTTTTGCCCCGGCTGGTTT
>JAUYMU010000099.1 GCA_030698405.1 Bacteroidota bacterium | reverse complement strand
CAGAACCAGACTATTTTTTGATATCAATGTATCATAGATATAACGGTTTACACTGCATGGGGCAACGCTTAAATTTAGTGCATTTTCATCAAGTTATTCTTTTTGGGGCCATATTTCCCCGTATAATGAGGGACTATTTTATTTTTGTTGTGGATAATTCTCGGCTGCATAGCTTAACTGTTCGTACCATTCTTCACCATATTTGCGTATCAGAGGTTCTTTCAGGAATACATACAAAGGCAATTTTTCGCTTTTTCCGCATTGGCGACCGGGTTTGCAGATGTCAATTTTTTGGTAGTTTACTGCATCAAAACGTTTGTATTCAGTAATCCGGATGGGGAAAAGATGGCATGAAACCGGCTTGCGGAACTTGATTTTTCCATCCAGAAAAGCCTTTTCGATGCCACATTTCAGGATTCCTTTTTCCTCGTAGGTATAGGCACACTGGCGGTTATTTACCAATGGAGTAACCAAATCACCATCTAGGTCAATCACGGCAAAACCTTGTTTGCTGATTTCATCCTGATGGGCTTTCGGGATGTATGACTGAACTTCAGGATAAGCCTCTTTAATCGCTTCTGCCTCTTCAGGAGTAACAGGAGCGCCCGAATCGCCTTCCACGCAGCATGCACCCTTGCATTTCAGCAAATCGCAAAGGAATTGTTTCTCAATAATATCCATGCTAACAATGGTGCGTCCGATTTCGAGCATAACTATTTTTCAATTAAAACGTTTCCTGTCATTTCTGAAGGAATTTCCAGACCCATGATTGAAAGCAGGGTAGGAGCCACATCAGCCAGAATACCGTTTTTGATTCTTGCATTTTTATTTTCGGAAACGTAGATACACGGAACCGGGTTAAGCGAATGGGCTGTGTTGGCCGATCCGTCTTCGTTCAATGCATTGTCGGCATTTCCGTGGTCGGCAATAATGATGATTTCGTACCCACTTTTCTGAGCCGCTTCAACCACTGCCCGGGCGCAACTGTCAACAGCCGAAACTGCTTTAACAATGGCCTCGTAAACTCCTGTATGTCCCACCATATCGCCATTGGCAAAGTTCAGGCAAACGAAATCAGCAGTTTGGTTCAACAGTTCAGGGACAATCAGATCGCGAACCAGAGGAGCCGACATTTCGGGTTGAAAATCGTAGGTTGGGACCTTTGGAGATGGAGCCATCAGTCGTTTTTCACCTGGAAATTCTTCTTCGCGGCCACCGCTGAAAAAGAAAGTGACATGCGCATATTTTTCGGTTTCGGCTATGCGGATTTGTTTCAGTCCGGCTTTCGAAACGATTTCGCCCATCGTGTTGTTCAGGTTTGGCTTGTCGAAAATTACATTTACGTTTTTGAAGTCCGCTTTGTAATTGGTCATGGTGAACCATTGCAGAGGCATGGTTTTCATACCAAACTCCGGAAGGTCTTTTTGTGTAAATGCGATGGTGGTTTGGCGCAGGCGGTCGGTGCGGAAATTGAAACAGATGACCACATCGTTGTCCTGAATGGTTGCCAACGGTTTTCCGTTTGCGTCAACCATCACGATTGGTTGCATAAATTCGTCGGTCACGCCAGCTTCGTATGATTCCTTAACTGTCTTCAGTAAGTCGGTTGACGGAGTTCCTTTCCCTTCGGTATAAAGATCGTAAGCCAATTTCAGGCGGTCGTAATTTTTATCGCGGTCCATTCCGAAATAGCGGCCAATCAACGATGCAAATTTACCGTTGGTTTCTTCAAGGTTTTTCAAATCATCTTCCAGAAATCCCAACCCGGAGCGCGGGTCAGTATCGCGGCCATCGGTCAGTCCGTGTATGAAAGTATTTTTTAGTCCCATATCGGTTCCGATCTGGCAAAGGGCTACCATGTGGGCGCTCAATGCATGAACGCCGCCGGGGCCAATCAAACCAATCAGGTGAACATTTTTGTTGTTTTCTTTTGCGTAAGTGAAAGCTTTCACAATTTGTGGTTCATTCCAAAGCGTTTTGTCGCGGATGGACTTGGTGATTTTAACCATATCCTGATACATTACACGTCCGGCGCCAATGTTGAGGTGACCAACTTCAGAGTTGCCCATTTGTCCATCGGGCAAACCAACATTTTCGCCGCTGGTAAGCAATTGCGAGTGTGGATATGTTGCTGTCAGGTAATCGATAAAAGGCGTTGGTGCAGTTGCGATTACGTCCTTTTCCGACCCGTCACCAATTCCCCAGCCATCGAGGATCATTAAAAGTGCTTTTTTATACGTTGCCATAATTTATAATCGTTTTAAATAAGAAACAGTTTTCAGGTCACAAAAGTATCCTTTTTTTCAACAGGATTCGAAAAATACCCTGACGCTGTTTCTGAATTAACAATTCGGTACAAATCTGGTTGTTTAAAATTCAAATTTACCTTCCAGATTTAACATTGAAACATCTGTGTTTCTTCCTATATTTGGCCGCCTGAAAATAAATTCAGGAAAGAATTAAAATTACTGCATGAATTGGGTTAAAAGATTGTATGACTGGGTGCTGGCATGGGCTGAATCGCCTTACGGACCAATTGCACTTTTTGTATTCGCATTTATCGAATCGGTTTTTTTTCCAATTCCCCCGGATGTATTGCTCATAGCGTTGGCTTTGGGTATGCCTTCCAAATCCTTTAGGTTTGCGCTGAACTGTTCGTTGGGTTCAGTTTTCGGCGCCATGGTAGGTTATGCATTGGGTCATTTTGCATGGGTTGCATCAACAGGAGAATTTACCGGTTTTGCAAATTTCTTCTTTCACAATATCCCTGGTTTTACGATTACGATGTACGAACGCATTCAGCTATTGTTTAATGAATGGAATTTTTGGGTTATTTTCACTGCAGGTTTTACGCCAATTCCATACAAAGTATTCACCATTACTGCCGGTGTTTTTCAGATCAACTTCTTCATGTTTATCATTGCATCGGTTATCAGCCGGAGCGCCCGTTTTTTTCTGGTAGCATGGCTAATCTGGAAATACGGTCCAAGTATCAAAGGTTTTATCGACAAATATTTTAACTGGCTGGCACTTGGTTTTACCGTTTTCCTGATCGGCGGATTTGTGCTGATAAAGTATCTTTTCTGATTTTTTAACCAATCGGAATCAGTATTTTTAAGCTGAAATTCCGGCCCATGTTGTAAATTCCGTTTCGTCCGGTCGCATTGTTGGTTTCAGCATATTTCAGGCGGCTCAGGTGACTTTGGTAAGCGACATCAGTCAGATTATTGCCTGAAACATATATTGAAAACCTGGATTTATCTCCCCAAACCACATCAGTTCCTGCACCCATATTTAGCAGGAAATAGCCTGGCGTTGCAGTTTCTGTTCCATAGGCTGCAAAATAATTGTTTTGTCCGGCATACCAATCGGTTCCAACTTTTACATACAGATTTTTAAAGGGCCCTGATAGGTTCTCGAATTCAGCTTTAATAACTGAAGTCCAGTGAAAAGGTGGAGTTAATGGTAAAAAACGAGACGAATCGGGTTGGTTTTGCAGTGTTGCATGAACGTAAGAAACTGAATTCTCAATGTGAAGCCAATCGAGCGGATGTGGATGAATGTCGAGCGTAAATTCCCCGCCTTTCAGGTTTGCTTTTCCTGAAGTAAAAAGAAATGCCGGCATATCGTCAATTAACAACTGATTGCCATCGGTGTCGGTTTGTTTCCGGCTGTAAATGAAATGATTGACCGTATTACTGAACAGGTTTAGTTCTGCTGCAACATGTTGGGTATTTAATCCGGCAGTTAAATCAAACTGAAGGCTTGTTTCGGGTTTTAGATTCGGATTCCCAATTTCATAGCGCAAAGTTCCTTCGTGTACTCCGTTTGATCCCAGTTCACTGATGTTTGGAGCCCTGAAGCCGCGTGCCACATTCAGCTTGGTGTAAACTGATTTACTGATTTGCCAGCTTGCGCCAAGACTTCCGGAAATTCCGTTGAAGGTTTTATCAAAGGCTGCAAAACGTTCTGAAGCGTTTGCTGTTCCTTCACCAACCTTTTCACCATTCTCATTCAGGAAAAGCGCTTCTGACTGTTGTGAGCGTTGGTCAGCACGAAGTCCGCCAACGAAATCGAAATCGCCTGCTGTTTTTTTCAGGATACCGAAAAAGCCAGCATCAAAAAGCGAGTAGGCCGGCACAAGGAATTCTTCTCCTTTGTTTTCGGATTGCTGCCACATTCCGTTAACTCCCACTGACAGGTTGTAATCGTTTATTTCAGGAAAAGAATACCGCAAATTGTAGTTCAAAGTATTCAGCAAAAAGTAAAGTTCAAATTCATCCGGGTTGGCAGAGTTTGCAAATTCTTTACGGTGGTTTTGCTGAAATCCAAGCGAAGCCTTCAGGTTGCCTTCCCCCAGATAAATGCTGTTGTCGATCAGTGCTTTGTAATGAACTATTTGCTGAAACGGTATTTCAGGGGAATACGACTTGTAATCAGATGAACTGACCGGAATCATTGACTCGCCGTCGGTGGCAGGTTTTATAAATGCGCCGGAAATACTGTCGCGTTCGCCTTCAACGATTCCCGGTTTCAGTTGGTACATACTCATGTGTAGGTGCGAAAAACCCCATGCCCTGTTAATCCCCATAATTCCACTGAGTGCATTTTCCCTGAATCCGGAGTTATAGACCGGTCCGTCGTATTTGTTTTTGTAGGCATGTGCCCTTTTGTCGCTGGCACGGAGATCCCAAACGAAACCATTTTTATTCCCGGCAAGGTTCAGCGAATTTCCAACCAGTCCGTTGTTTGTCTGGAAGTTGCTCATTATTTGTCCGCTGATAGTTCCTTCCGGAAGAAAAGGCGCTGATATAAGATTGATAACCCCTGCCATTGCATCCGATCCGTAAGCCAAACTTGCAGGGCCTTTCAGTATTTCAACTTTACTGACGGAAAATTCATCGATTTCGATTCCGTGTTCATCGCCCCATTGTTGTCCTTCCTGCCTTATTCCGTCGTTAACAACCACCACACGGTTGTAACCAAGTCCGCGAATAACCGGTTTCGAGATGCCAACTCCGGTTGTTACCTGTGAAATTCCGGGTTCGGAAGCCAGCGCATCAATAATATTGGATGCTGAATTTTCAAGAAGATGGATTGCCGGAATGGTTGTTACAGGTGCGGGCGTTCGGTTTTTTTCAGTTCCGCCTGACTGGCCGGTTACCACAACTTCGCTGATTTCGGTGATTGCCGGTTCAAGCGCAAAGTCCATCCGGTTGACTAATTTTAGATCAATGCTCACGGCGATCAACTTATAGCCGGTAGAACTTACCTGAACCAGCACTTTGGCCGAAGGTAACCGGCTGATGGAATATGTACCATCTGATTTGCTAACTGTTCCTGTTTTAAGGTCAGGAAAATAAACTGAAACCCGCGGTAAAGTTTCACCGGTATTTCGGTCGGTGATGGTTCCGCTTAAATTTGATTCTGCAATTGTATTTGCAGGTTCTATGGCCATTGCTGTATCGATCGTTACCAGTAAAAGCCAACTCATTAATATTTTTATCATGGGTTGATTTAAAGAATTTAACAATTATGCCAAATGGCATTAAAAGCTATAAAAACATGTTATTCAGAAAATCAAGTGACAGGAGGAGCTCTTAGTGAGAAATAAAAAAGCTGAAATGAGTTGGGGTTTTCAGGTGCAGGAAAGTCAATAACCTGACTTCCGGGTAAAACAACCTGTAATCGTGTGGGAGAATTTTCGATGAAACTGACAAATTCGAAATCGCAAACCGGACATGGATCTTCAGGTGTGTCAAACGAAACACCATGATCATGATGACAGCAAACATGTTCATTGTGATGTACATGAACCGATTTAATCATTTGCGGATACCAAAGTAACAGCAAATGAATCAGGATCAGAAGAGACAATTTGTTTTGTTTGAACATCAGTTTTTGTGCAATGCTTTCGATATAAAACGCAAAAATACCAATTAAGTTTTGCATGAATGTTATTTACAGATCATTTTATCAAGTTGTTTGTTAGCTATGGGTAACGATAAACAAAAAGTTTAGCTATTGCATATTTTGAAATTGAATTGATTGATGTATTTTCGCATTTATTATTGATTACCATATAAATCCCTGAAATGAGACTAAAACACCTGATTTGTATATTCCCGGTAACCTTGCTGTTTCTGGTAAGTTTTCCAATGAATTCAGATGCTTCGGATAGCATAAAAACTGCACAACAAGAACAATCTGTTCGACCCGACCTTCGGTTAAAACACAAGATAGTTCCGTTGTCAAACCAGATCTACCAGATTCTGGATTATTTCGAAACCAAGGGCGAACTGGGATTTTTGCCTCAGGCGAAACCTTATACAAAGGTTGTAATCGTTGAGTTATTAGAAAAACTGTCGGTAAACGAGCGATTGTCGGCAAGAGAAAAGAAAATTGTCAATCAATACCTGACTGATTTTTCATTTGACAACAATGGAGTGACTGTTTACAAACAGGCATCTAAAAGTACCTTCGCGCTTGCAGGTTTCGCAGCAGAAACATCTGTCAGGGCTGGTGTCGGCGATGATGGAACGTGGTCAACAAGCCTGATCGGAGAGCCTTTTCTTTCCGGAGATTTGGGTGAGCACTTAACTTTTCATGCCGGAATGGGTCTGGCGGTTGAACGACTTGCACCCGACTTGTTTTATCAATCATATACCCGAAACGGAAAGGTTAATTTTCCCAATGAAAACATCGGATATGCTTATCATCCTTACCAGTTCAATTTTGAAACCATGTGGGCACACGTGTTGGCATCGGCCGAAAGTGGAGAAGGTCCGCCTGTAAAAGATGAACTTACCGCCGGGATGATTTACCACACAGAACTAAATGGTTCATGGTTCGATGGCGCTTTGCAGGTGAGCATCAACAATCAGAGAAGAGCCTGGGGACACGATGAACACAATCTGATGCTTTCATCCACTGCCAGAAGGTTTCCTGGAATTGAATTTAAAATTCAGCCGGCAAGCTGGATCAGGTATTCGAATATGACAGGATCACTGTTTTCGTATGCCAACCAAAGTTCAGGTTACCGGAAAAATATTTATGGATACGATTTGGGTCAGGTACAGAAGAATTTCACCTTGCACATGCTCGAATTTATGCCGGCAAAATGGCTTCAGGTAACTGCTGCCGGTGGAAATATCTGGTCGAAACGCCTCGAAATTGCCTATCTGGTTCCTTTCGTTTTGCCGCATTTTACCCAGATTGATGTAGGCGACCATGACAATCTTTCCCTTAATTTTGACATAGCTACCCAATTTCGCGGAATTGGAAAAACGTGGCTCAGCTTTTTTGTGGATGAATTTAGTTTTACGACTTCAGGAGCATTATTGAAAATGCCAAGAAACCGTTATGCATGGCAGTTGGGCTGGAAAACTTCACTGTTGTCGGGAATTGTTCCGGGTACTACTTCCACACTGAAATACACACGGCTGACTCCTTTTGTATATACCCATTATCCTGAAACTGATTTTAATACCTTCGGAAGTGACAGACCGCTGGACATGACCTATACGCACGATGAGTTTAACCTCGGATTTTATCTTCCCCCAAATTCCGGAGAAGTAAACTGGAAATTGGTGAATGTTGCTATTCCTGATTTGATTTTAACGCTTGATAACCGCCTGATTATGCACGGAACCAACGATTTGGCAAGCACGAATGTTTACCAGATTTTCGGTGATGTGTACAGTCATCAGCGGGGAACGGATGTATATGGGTATCCGCTGTTGGATTTTACTAAAGATGGAATTTATGACTGGACGATTCAGTCGGAATTGAAGTTTGACCTGAAAATGCGTAATGCAGGAAAATTGAATTATTATCGTCTGGTGGGAAGTTTGGGCTATTCGAATACCTGGTGGAAAAGCAATGCCAGCGAAGTAGCTGCACCGGCAAGCAAGAATTTATTTACCGGAAGTTTGGGAGTTGTGGTGGAGATGTAGGAAGAGAGCGACAGGGCGAGTGGGCGAAAGGGAGACAAGGCGATGGGGCGAGAGGGAGAAGACGGAAGTTTTGGGGAGGGATTTCTGTTTAAGTGTTTCTGATTTGCTGCGTTCAAAATGAATAATATTTTACAGAAAGAAGTTGAAAAGGATTGGTGGGATCAATTGCCCCGGGAAGTACAGGATTCTATTTTAGAAGGCATTAAAGATATTGAAGAAGGGAATGTATTTACACATGATCAGGTAATTCAGGAAGCCAAACAAAAATATGGATTCTAACGGGAAGTTATTTGGTCAGCAAAAGCAAAGATTATTGAATTTATTTTGTGACAGAAGTGGTCTTTCTTTTACGGATCGTAGGTTGCTTTCCCATAAGTGAAGACAATGTTCTCTGCAATGGATTAAGAATAGTAATACCGATTATTTCTTTTGACTCAGGTTCTATCCTGATAATTGTACCATCGCCAATATCAACACCTTCTGCATTCTGGGGATTTCCATAGGAAATATAGAGAACATCTGATTCAGCATCGTAATCCCATTTTATTTTTTCTTTCTTTTCAGATATATTTAAGGTTGCCATATCATTTTTCTTTTTTTATTAAAACTTCTGCTAAAATAGGCAGTTAATATGAAACCGTCAAGCTTGCTGGTTTCCTTATACACTACTGAAAGATATTTATCATTCGTGACCGGAGTTTTCTCATACAATTTAACTGCAAGTAATTCATCAAAATCTCCGGCAAGAATAAAATCAGGATTTTCAATGGTTTCAATAATCCACGAAATACAATCTTTTGTTTCCGGATGATTGGTCATGATATGATTCATTCGTTCATCAGTTAAACGAATAAGACAGTTGTGTTTTGAATTGGCAGAAATCATCAGTTATTGCAAAATAATTCAACTTTTCGTCACCTGTAATCCTGATTGTGAAACGCTAAAATCTACCAGTCTGGCTCTTTTGTTAATTGGATTTGTTGTCAGTTCGTTCCTGATATGTGCGGCAGCTTCTTCGTCTTTGGCAATGATGAGCATAAAACCGCCGCCGCCTGCACCCAACAGTTTTTGTCCGATGATCCAGGGCGAAATTCGGTCGATGATCTTTTGTATTTCCGGAGTATTGGTTCCCGCATCCAGTTTTTGATTGAGTTGCCAGCTGGTATGAATATTCCGGCCCAGACCATTAAAATCTTTTACCAGCAGCGTTTCGCTTGTACTTACTGCGTGTTGCTTCAGTTCTTCCAGCAAGGCCAGGTGTGTGGACGAATTCAGGAACATGCCCCGTACAATGTCTGCCAGAATATTCTTTGCAACCCTAGTGATGCCTGTGTAATAAAGCAACATCCGGTTTTTATAACTGACATCAGTGAAAAGCGATTCGGGAAGCCATTTGATCGTGGGGCTTTGAAGTTTGCCGGGATTGGTTTCCAGTAACTTGATGCCTTCCAGTATCCCGCCGAACTGATCCTGCCATCCTCCTCCTGTTGTCAATAGTTGTTCGAGTGCAAGCGAGCGCTTTCCTGTTTCCATTTTGTCCCAGCCGAGGCCGCAAACTTCTGAAATGGTTCCAAGAACAGTGGCTGCCAGAATGGAACTCGTGCCTAATCCTGAACCTTTGGGTACCGCCGACAGAATGGAGATTTCAAGTCCTCCGCCCATGTCGGAAAGTTGTTTCCGGAGGGTCGAATATTTCCTGAAGGCATATTCAGGAATAAAACCTGCAAGCGCCAAAGCTGCTTTTGGGATTGAGAACGGAGAGCCTACGTTGTAAAATGCCCGTAATTCTTCGAAAGTAGTAATGGTTTCCTGTGCGCCCAGATCAATCGACCGCAATACGATTTCCAATTTATCGGTGGATTTGATGTAACAATGCAGCGGTGGTTGCTGATTCAGCTCAACAGCAAGGTTCACCACTTTTCCGCCGTAAAGGAAACAATAAGGAGGTGTGTCGGTCCAGCCGCCTGCCAGATCGAGCCGGATTGGACTTCTGCCCCAGGCAATCTGGTCGGGGAGCAAATGAATTCCGGGATCGACTGGCCTTTGCTGAAAATGTTCCAGCACCGAATCGCGCAGGTAATCAAAGGCTTTCTTTTCCTCGTGTTGCCATTCCTTTTCCGTTTTTCGCAGAACAGTTGCCCGAAACATGTGCAAATGAATCGGAAGCCAGTCGTTGCTTTTTGTTGGCAGGGCTTCAGGAAGTATTAAATCGTGACGGATGTAATCGTTGGCCAGTTTGTCCAGATCGAGCTGGTAAAATACTGAATTGCTGTAATTGCCGGCCAATGCAGGGATCGATTTCAGCCGGTTATTTGTACACTGTTCGTCAAGTCGCTGAATATTGCATATTTGACTAATCTGATCGGCGCTTACTCTTTGTGATTCAATCCAAAGTCTGGTAAATGCTGGTTGATTTTCCGTTTGTGGATCGATCAGCCATTGGATAAATGATTCGCTGATTTGATCCTTTTTTACGATAGGGAAAAGAGGCAGAAATTGAATGTCAGTATTCTCCTGAAAATTATTAAACGCATTCGAAAGACCACGTTTTTCAAGCCATTCGGACAGTGATATGTCCATAAACTTCGTGGTTTTATCGGCAAGTATTCCCCGAGACGGATCGGTAAAGCCGTAATTACGAATCACAATTTCTTGTGTGCTGACAGGTATCAGGTCGAGGCAGTTCCCTGAATGCAGTTTCAGGTTCCATTCATTTTCGTGTATTCCGGTTAATGCATGATTGCCGGTTAGTTCCCAGCCTGAAGAGATGCAGGAGTTTTCTATCCAGATGTTGTTGTGCTGTGAGTTTAGCTTCGTCTGAACATCAGCGTTTAGCACAAAAATGGAAGGATGTGGTTTGATTTGCCGGTGCCAGATTTCCCGCTGATCGGTGATTCTGTTCTGGATGGCGAGGTTGGACGAAATCAGCTCGGAAGTGTTTCCCAGATGGTAAAATTCTCCGCCTTCAAGATTCACCAGCGCAACGGTCAGACCGCTGATCTCATTGTCTTTTTCAACCGGCACTGCGCCAAGCGCCATTCCGAAATCGGTATATAAATCGTAGTATCCGGGGATGTGGTTCTGGTATGTTTCTCCGTTCCAGCCGCAACGTTTCATCAGCAGGTTCACTGCCTTTTCGCTCAATAGCCAGATTCCGATGTCCATCAGAAAATAATACTGGTGAACAAGTTCCTTGATGGTTTGGATGGAAGGTTTTTGCAGCATGAACTGCATTTGTCCGGGCGATTCGTGTTTTGCAAAGAAAACGCCGTGATTGGTGGCTTTTTCAGGTTCAAGCCAAAGTCCGAAACAAACGATGTCGGCTTCAGGAATTTCAGGAATATTTTTGCCTGAAAAGATCAACGTATCGCCGCTGGCAACCAGTGTGTTGAGTTTGTCGGGAGCTTTGTCGAGTATCCGGTCGAACAATGGCGCCTGAAGATGGATGAGTCGTTGGTTGAGTTGCTGTCCGCGCGACCAGCGAAACACCGGCATGGGCAGTAAACTTTTGCCCACCGGCGCATAAGCCGGTAAACGGCGACTTTGCCCACCAGCATGAATAATCATCCGCTTTTCTTTGCCCAACCAGGTTTCGAAATTTTCGCCTTCTTCCTGATGAAAAAGTTCCGTCAGCACGTGTGCGGTTCCGCCACCTGAACCAATTCTTTGGCCTTCAGGATCGGAAGTTACAAACCAATTAGACTCAGGCAAACCCGAAATCTGGTGAAAATGCGGGATGGTATTTGGTGGAACGGATATTAGATGCATATATGCGAATTAGACGAATTTTAACGAATTTAGCGAATTGGATTAAGGATGCGTTTATAGGTTAATGATGGAGTTCCGAAGTTAATCAATATTCCTAGTCGTTGTTTGGATGCTTTTAATGAATTCTGAAGCTGTTTGATATTAAATTCGGCTAAATAGGATGTTGCTTTAAGTTCCAGAACGATTGAATCATAGCAAAGAAAATCGGCGACGTAATATTTTTTCAGTTTCTCTCCATCGAAAAAGAGAGATAGTTTTGGTTGGCGCTGAAATGGAATATTCCGTTTTGTAAATTCTTTTTCCAACGCTTCCTGATAAACTGCTTCTAAAAATCCTGCACCAAGTTCGGAGTGTACTTTTATACATGCTCCAATTATTGCATAACTTTCATCTTTATAAAGAATATCGACCATAGCTATTCGCAATAATTCGCTTAAATTCGCATCAATTCGCGATGTACCATGTATATATCTTCTCAATTCCTTCGTCGATCTCAATTTTATGATGCCAGCCGAGAGAATGAAGTTTTGAAGGGTCGGTCAGTTTGCGCATGGTGCCATCGGGTTTTGAGGTGTTGAATACCAGTTCGCCCTTGAATCCGATTTTTTGTTTGATGAGATTGGCCAGATCGCGAATGGTAATTTCAATGCCGGTGCCGATGTTGATGTGTGAATTACGAATTTCACGAATTGAAGACGAATTTTCACGAATTGCATCCTGAAAGTCAACGTTCTCCATCAGAAAAACACAAGCATCTGCCATTTCTTCGCTCCACAGAAACTCGCGGAAAGGAGCACCGGTTCCCCATAGCTCTACTGATGCTAATTGCGCGAATTCAGACGAATTGATGCGAATGCCATATTTCAATAGAATTGATTGAATTTCATCGTTTGTATTTTCTCCTGAAATTCCTTCAATCGGGCGTTTGTTCAGGTCTTCGCGGATGGCATCCCAGTTGTTTTCTTCCAGACATTTGCCCAGGTGCATTTTTCTGACCATGGCTGGCAATACATGCGATTTTTCAAGATCGAAATTGTCATTTGGTCCGTAAAGGTTGGTTGGCATCACCGAGATGAAATTGGTGCCGTATTGCAGGTTGTAGCTTTCGCAGAGTTTGATTCCGGCGATTTTTGCAATGGCGTAAGGCTCGTTGGTATATTCAAGCGGGCCGGTTAGCAGACAATCTTCGGGCATGGGCTGCGGCGCATCGCGCGGATAGATACAGGTGCTGCCAAGAAAAAGCAGTTTCGTGACTTTGTTAAGGTAAGCCGCATGTATCACGTTGTTCTGAATCATCAGATTTTCGTAGATGAACTGTCCGCGATAAGTACTGTTGGCAACAATACCGCCAACTTTGGCCGCAGCGAGAATCACGTATTCAGGTTTTTCCGTTTCAAAGAAACTGTTGACCGCATTGGTGTCCATTAAGTCCAGTTCATCAAGTGTTCTTCCAATCAGGTTGGTGTATCCTTTCGATTGAAGGTTTTTCCATAGGGCTGAGCCCACAAGGCCGCGATGACCGGCGATATATATCTTACTAGTTTTTTTCATAATATGCGAAATTATGCGAATTTAAAGCGAATTAAAGCGAACATGAATGTTAATTCCAAAGTCATCGAAACATAGCTAACAAAACAAAGATCCGATTATTTATTGGAGCTAAAAAAGTCAGGAATTTTAATTACACTGATAATATCAGAAACCTGTTCGTATTAATTCGTTTCAATTCGCATTAATTAGTATTTACTCGAAGTAATTCAACGTTCTATACCCGCCTTCTCTCAGCCATGCATCTTTTTTCATCAGCTTGATGTCTGATTGCATCATGTCGGTTACCAATCCCTGAAGGTCGTATTGAGGTTCCCATCCGAGCTTGGTTTTTGATTTGGTTGGATCGCCAATTAACAGATCGACTTCTGTTGGACGGAAATATTTGGGATCAACAGCCACAATCGTAGAAGAAGCCATTCTTGATTTGATGCCTCCCAGGTATCGTTCGCCCACCTTTTCAATGAATAGTCTTTCATCGATGGCAGTGATGGTTCCTTTTTCGTCGGCGCCTTCTCCGGTAAAGCTCATTTCAAGCCCGATTTCGGCACACGACAATTTGATAAACTCGCGAATAGTGGTGGTGACGCCCGTTGCAATCACATAATCATCCGGTTGATCCTGCTGAAGAATTAGATACATGGCTTTTACATAGTCTTTGGCATGTCCCCAGTCGCGTTTCGATGAAAGGTTGCCCAAAAACAACTGATCCTGCATGCCTAAGGCAATGCGGCTGATGGCACGGGTAATTTTGCGGGTTACAAACGTTTCACCACGGATAGGCGATTCATGGTTGAACAAAATACCATTGCTGGCGTGCATTTTATAGGCTTCGCGGTAGTTTACCGTGATCCAGTAAGCGTACATTTTGGCAACCGCATAAGGCGAACGCGGGTAAAAAGGTGTTCTTTCTGTTTGCGGAACTTCCTGCACCATTCCATATAATTCGGAAGTTGAAGCCTGATAGATGCGTGTTTTCTCGATAAGCCCGAGCAAACGCACGGCTTCAAGAATTCGCAGTGTTCCAAGTCCGTCGGCATTTCCTGTATATTCCGGAGTTTCGAAACTAACCGCCACGTGGCTCATGGCAGCCAGGTTGTAAATTTCATCCGGTTGTGTTTCCTGAATGATGCGTGTAAGGTTCATACTGTCGGTCAAATCGCCGTAATGAAGTTTGAAATGACGGTTTTCCACGTGCGGATCTTCATAAATATGATCGATTCGTTCAGTATTAAACATGGATGAACGACGTTTGATTCCGTGCACCATGTATCCTTTTTTTAACAGGTACTCACTTAGGTAAGCGCCGTCCTGTCCGGTAACGCCGGTTATTAATGCAGTCTTTTTTGTCATATAAGTTTGTATTTATAAAGTGTTTCTATATCTCCCCTAAACCAGGAAATAAAAATATTTGTGTCACAGAGGATTAATTCCTTTTCCATCCTTTGGTGCGTATATCATTGAGTGTAATGGAATGATCACTCCAGATTCCTGTAAAATCATCAATTGAAGGATGCTTTTCGGCCCATTCGATCGGAGCATCTTCGACGTTTTTAATTTGCAAAGCCTTTTTCCTATTGACGGTTATTCCTTTTATAAAATTGAATTTTTCAAGAAGGCTAATAAAGAAGGAAACATTTTCGCGACCTTCAATTTTTATTGTTATAATATCCATTTTATTCATTTTTCAGGCCGATTAAATTTTTAATTCCCAATAACAAAAGTAATAAATCAGAAGTTAAAATTAATAATAATGAGTTCGTCATTTTTTTTATAGTGCCCCATTGTGACTTTGAATTTTCTTCCCCCTCGTTCTTTTGTCATTTGTTTTATCAGTGGGGGTGCGATTCAATTCGCGCTCCCACTTTTTGGCAAGTAAGGGCTTCATCCGCCAATGGGCGGACAGGTTTCAAGTGAAACCCTTACTAAATGGAGTTATTCCGACTCAAAAACCACCTCATCATTTCTGTTCTAATCTTTTCCTGAAAACCAATTGCGGTATCTTTGAAATATTCCCAGGAATATAAGTCGTTGCAAAGCTAGGGGTGAAGCGATTTTTAATCGCTTTTTAATGAAAACGGCGATTATACCGATTGGAGAAATGCAATAGTCCAATCTTCGCAAACTCAATTGACCTAACATTCCCGCCTGTCCGGCTGGCAGGTCTATCCATCGGCATTATACCATTATTGCTGCTGGAGGAATTTATAATTCACTTTGGTATTTAAAATCGCTGCACCCAATGGCTGCTTCCTATTTAGTCTTTTGTACTTTTTGGCAATTAAGGTTTTCATCCGCCAAAGGGCGGACAGGCTTCGAGTGAAATCCGTACTAAAGATCCGAATTACAGTTTGTCCAGAAAATCAGTAACTGAAATATTCGCCTGGGTTAAAATAGCTTTTAGTGTTCCTTCAGGCATATCGCCGGAATGATTTGGAATGGTGGTATATCTGTTTGTGGATGGATTAAACCAAATTTCATGGCTACCCGCAGCTTGCCGGTAAAATTCAAACCCAGCTCTTTTAAGTTTTTTAATGATATCGCGATACCTAAAACCTGATAGCCGACCCATTTTTAAACTCCTATTAAAATTGGATAATCAAAATTATCTGATAATCCGGGCAACATTGCTATTTGCCCTTCACTGGCTTCAAGCAATTTTTTTGCAATATCTCTGGCTATTTCAATGGTTTCGGCAATTGTCCTGCCTTGTGCAACCAAGCCCTGAACGTCATCCGAAGTGGCCAAATAGTATCCTTCCGGAAGTTTCTCAATATGTAAGCTAATAATTTTTTCCATTTTTTCTTTTTTTTCAAAGGTATCAAAAGAATTTGCTTGCTCAAAATGGTTGCACTACCCTTATTCCCGAATCAGTGGGGGTGCAACTCAAAGTCGCGCTCCAACCTGTTATTAAATTTATCTTTTCCTGAAAAACAATTGCGGTATCTTTGAAATATTCTTTGGCAACATAAATCGTTGCAAGGCTGGGGGTGAAGCGATTTTTAATCGCTTATTAGTGAAAACGGCGATTCCAAATCGCCGTACCCGTTTGCTGCTTCGTATTTAGGCTTTTATACTGTTGATGGTGCGACCCGAAGTCGTGTTCCCACTACAGTTGCTTTTGTGCTAATTTTCTTTTAGTTGGAAGTAAATGTCCGTGGATGTCGAATTTATTTTTCGCTGTTTTTGTTGAATGCAGAAACCTGGGGAAAAGCATCAGTAAACTAACCATGGTAACTAACAGCAGTAGCAATAGATTGTTATTGATGATAATAGACCAGACCCAGACCAAGTAGAAAAGCTGACAGGATTTGTATTGTTTGAATCATTTGACTTTTTGAAACATTCTTTGGGATTGCGAATTACACAAATAAATACGAATTGCACGAATTTCCTTCGACTGAGCTCACGCCGAAGTCTCAGGAACCATGTCCTTCTGACAGTGTAAACAATACTTTCAAAGGCTGGTTTGTCTGTTTTTTCTCGCTACAGAAAAGATTGTAAAAGACCTACCCGTTGAGCCGAATTAAACAAGTGGCTATTCTATGATTTTGTTGATCTTTTGTATTAATCTTTTGTATTAATTCCTGATATTTAGCGATTTTGAGGCTTGATACTTTGCCTTTGATTAACCTTTGTTCAAGGACAAATATTTTATGTACACGAATATAGCTTTTTGCTGGTAAATCTTCAGTTACATCTTCATTGGTAATAGAGATACTTAGTTTATCTTGTTTCAACTTTGAGGTGATTTGAACTATCATTACGTCACCGGTTTGATGAACCGTATCGTTCGAAATGACAACTGCCGGACGAAGCTTATAACCTTTATTGTCGGTAAAAGGAACCGGAATGATAACAATATCGCCTTTAGAAAGATTCATTATCGTTCAATCTTTAGTTTTTCTTTTGCCCAGTTATCCCAAATATTATCTTCTTCGCTATTCCACTCTTTTTCAAGTGAGCTTTCAGATAAGACAGCAAAAGGCAATTCTTCCTTTTCTTCAATAACTTCAATGCTTTTTACATCGTTAAGCTTCGATAACAGTCTTTTAAGAAAAACTATTGATTGTTTATTTTTTGGTTTAATTACTATGTTTTGCATTTTTTAATTTTTATCAAATGTGCATTTATTGGTAGCATAATTTAGCCTGCTTGCTCCATTCCGATTAAAATGGCCAATGCATCCCGATTGTTGATATTTATCTTTAATGTTTCCTTTCGCATTTAGTTTTTACAAAGCTAAAAAAAGAATTGCAATGTTTATTACGCTTAGCGGGCTATAAAACAATTGAAAATTAGTAACGGTTTTGAAATCCTCCCTATCCGCATTCAATATTCTAATCTTTTCCTGAAAAACAACTGCGGAACTGTAGAAATATTCTTTTGGAACATAAATCGTTGCAAGGCTGGGGGTGAAGCGATTTTTAATCGCTTATTAGTGAAACGGCGATTATAAATCGCCGCACCCAATGGCTGTTTCGTATTTAGGCTTTTGTACTGTTGATGGTGCGACCCGAAGTCACTGATATTTTTTGGACTTCATCTTTTCCTGAAAAACAATTGCGGAATCTTTGAAACATTCTTTGCCAGCAAAATCCAAAGAGGGAAGGGCATTTTGTTATTCTTTAACACCCAATAATCTTCTTTCCTTTTATTAATCAGGTTTTTTAGCCCTTCATTACTGATTCCTCCCCGTCTCATTTTGGTGATGACCTCGGGCAAATAGGAAATGATAAGTGTTTTATCCTGAAATACACGAAGGATATAATCGTAATCGGCTGCACATTTTAAATTAATACTAAACAATCCATGTTTTTTGTACACTTCCTAATATCGCCTATATGTGATTTTCAGAACGATGTGTTTTGGTTATAAAAGTCCTTCCACTAAAATATCTTCATCCAAATCTTCCCAATGTATTCCTTCACCATCGCCCATAAACCTCCAGTTGTTTCTTTGTTCAGGGGTCGCATCACGTAGTGAAGGAAACCAGTTTATTGGAACAGTAAGTTCCCGTCCGTCATCCAAAAGGAGGTACATTTTAAAGTCGTCGAACCAAATATTTACTGCGTTGGTTGATTTAGTAATTTGTAAAATACTCACCCCATTTTGTTTTAAAAAGTTCAATATTCTCCAAAATTATTTTTCTAATCTCACTGAGTTCACTTGCATTAAATCTTTTTGATTTTACCAGTTCTGCATTTTGCAAAAAGAATTTTGCCGTACTTCTTTCTTTTTCAACATGTATATGCGGGGGATGATGGTCGTTTATGTAGTGTCTTTAAGAAAACTACCTATTTTTTCGAAATGTGTACATAATTACTCATAATAGGCTGACTTTTTCGGTTACCACCAATACATTTTTAAGCCTATTGATTAGTTGCCGTAATTTTCGCCACCTAAATTTGAGTTTTCGATGTAATTTTTCAATTTCCGGGCATAATTTTCCTTCTCATGTTTACTATTTATGTTTGTTTGAACCAATTTTACTAAGCAGCTTTTCGGATCTGCTTGGTGATTGCTTCAAGCGCTTCACGCTCCAACTTCAGGATTTGTTTCCCAATTTTCTTGAGGTTGTAGGCGCACACGCCCAATCCGATGTACCTTTTGAAATGCGCATAACTTCGGTCGGGACAACGGTCCAGCCCACGGTGTTCCAATTCGTTGATGTTTGATTCGATCGCGCTGTGCTTGTTTTTCAGCATTTTAAACGACCTGCTGTGTTCTTCCTCTTCCTCTTTTTTGTTGCGCTTCCCAAGTTTGGGGATGATAACCTGGGCAACTTCCAACTGAAGGATTTCCTTGTTTTCTTTTAACCAGTAGCCCTTGTCAAAGCTCCACGATGCTACTTTATGTTCTGCTAAAATTCTGTCGGCCATTTCGATAACAATGTCCCGGTCTTGTTGTCCGTCCATTATTTGGTAATCCACGATCAGCCCCCACTGGTCGGTGGTGATGTTCAGTTTTTTGCCCAGTTCAACACTGGGGTTCATCTTCCCTTTTGCAATCCACTCGGTGTAGGTTTCAAATACCGAAAACATTTTTTCTTCATGTGGAATGGTTTCGCCTTTCAATATACGCCTGTCAACCAGATTGATATGCTTTTCAAGAAGCTTCATGTAGTGTTCCAAAGCAATGATCAATGCCAGATCGCCCATGTCGGTTAGCGGAAACCCGGGCTTTTCTTCGTTTAGCTTTTTGAGCAATAACCTTGCTTTATTGAGGTATTCTTCGGCTGCAGCAACTACTTTTTCTTTCTTGTTCTTGCCTCCTGAACGGTTGGCATGGCCCAAATTGCGCATCTTTCTTTTTATCTCTGTACGCCAATTGCCGATCTTGCGCCAACCGTCAATGTTTTTATGTTTATTCATTATCCTTGAAACAATGCCAATGCATTTCCGGGCACAATCCCATAACAGGTTGTAATCGGTAGGGAAATGAACATTGCTCTCAACAACAAAACTATCTGATTTTAAGCGCAATGCTGTATGTTCTTTTTTTTTAAATACCTCTCCATGCCCGAAATCCAGGATTACCTGGTTTAGCTCCCAAACCATCTCGTCGCTGAGCAGGGTGACATTGTCATAAATATTCTGGTATTCAAACTCGATACGTTCAAAACCAAAGCCCTTCTCTACGCCCATCAAACATCTCATATTGTGGTGGTTGTTTGCCTGATCGTGCAATACATCATAACTTAAATTCAAGCACAAACGTACCTGGGCCAAAACAAAAATACTCCATAGGTCCATTCCTGTCCTTCCTGTATTTTTCTTCCCGGAATTGATGTGATCTTCCAAAATACTGAATATCTCTTCGTTGTATTTCTTGTTGCAATAGATCGCCTTCAACGCTGCTAAAAGTTGATCTAAAGCATTCTTGCTTTTGGGATCAATATACGTCGCTTCGATTGGCAATTGCCCTAACCCCAATTGTTGTTCGAATCTTTTTCTCATGATTGAATCTTTTTTGTCAGATGGTCAAAAT
>JAUYMU010000070.1 GCA_030698405.1 Bacteroidota bacterium | reverse complement strand
GAGTCAGAATACTGACATTGCCAGTTTGAGCTCGCGCCAGATTGAAATCCTGAAATTATGGGGCGAAAGCTACACCAATCAGGAAATTGCCGACAGGTTTTTCATCAGTGTGCGCACGGTCGAGTCGCACAAAAACCACATCATGCAAAAACTCAACCTGAAAAGCACGGTTGACATGGTGAAATTCGCCATCAAGAACAATATCATTGAGATATGAAACAAATACTTACAATTATAGCCTTTTGGATTGCGATGGCGGCTCAGGCGCAAACAGTAAAAATTGCTGCAGCAGCCGATTTGCGTTACGCGATGGATGAAGTCGTTAAGGCCTACAAAAAAACCAATCCAGGGGCAAACATCGAAGTCATTTATGGTTCGTCGGGCAATGCCTTTACGCAGATTTCAAACGGAGCGCCATTCGATGTATATTTTTCGGCGGACATTGTGTATCCTCAAAAGTTAAAAGAAGCCGGATTGACGCTGACCGATCCAAAATTATATGCAATCGGGCGAATTGTTTTGTGGAGCGCAAGTTTGGATGTCAGCAAAGGCTTGTCAGTTTTGGCAGAGAAACCAAAGATCAAAATAGCAACTGCCAATCCGGAACACGCACCCTATGGCCAGCGGTCGGTGGAAGCATTAAAGTTCTACAAGCTTTATGAAAAAGTTGAAAAACAGTTGATTTATGGGGAGAACATTTCTCAGGCTGCACAATTTTGCCTCTCGGGAAATTCGGAGGCGGGTTTGATTGCATTGTCGCTGGCTTTATCGCCATCCATGAGCAATCAGGGAAAATATTTTTTGATTGACGAAAAATCGCATCGTCCTCTTGAACAGGCGTATGTAATTCTAAATCATGCGAAAGGAAATAAATCGGCATTTGCTTTTGCTGAATTTATATCAAGTCCTCCGGCAAGGCTTTTATTTGAAAAATATGGATTTACTTTACCAAAATGAATAAACTAACAGGTAAAATATCTAAAATACAGCAATCGGGAGCAATTCTTTTGGTGGATGTGGATGTTGATGGACACGGATTTTCTGCCATGCTGATAGAATCGGCTACCCAACCGGAATGGCTTCAAACCGGCAATCTGATCGATCTGATATTTAAGGAAACAGAGGTATCGCTGGCAAAAAACCTTTCAGGAATGATTAGTATGCGGAACAGAATGAAATGCATGGTTCAGCAAATTGAACGTGGCGAGTTGCTGAGCAAAGTAAGCCTGCAATTTCAGAAATACACGATTACTTCGGCCATCACCACCCGCTCGGTCGATTCGCTCAACCTGAGAATTGGCGATGAAGTGGAAGCGCTGGTAAAAGCAAACGAGGTTTCGCTGATGAGGAAGTAAAAAGTCTCAGTTTTCAGTCACAATAGACGCTCATTTGTTTCACGTCATTAATTGTCAGTAGCTTCGCGTCATTTTCAATGACAATTGAATGACTATTTATGACCCAATGAACCATTAATAACCAATTACGTTTTGGAAAATTCAACATTCAACATTTATAACTCATAACTCCAGTGGATCCACAATTCGCACAAACCCTTTGGCTTACCCTGAAACTGGCAGTTTCGACCACAGTCATTTTGGTTGTTATCGGGCTGCCATTTGCTTATTGGGTGGCCTATACCAAGGTCAGGATAAAACCACTGATTGAAGCTTTGGTAAGTATGCCAATGGTTTTACCTCCTTCGGTAATTGGCTATTACATGCTGGTAATTTACAGCCCGCGCAACTGGTTTGGCGATTGGCTTGGCCGCGCATTTGATGTTCGCCTGGCATTTTCATTCGAAGGAATTCTGATCGCATCGGTCATTTTCAGTCTGCCATTTATGGTTCAACCGCTGCACAACGGATTGCGCGCTTTGCCTGATAGTTTGCGCGAAGCATCCTACACGCTCGGAAAATCAAAAATGATTACATTTTTCAGGGTGTTGCTTCCCAATATCAAACCATCGGTTATTACAGCCGTTGCCCTCACTTTTGCACACAGCATCGGCGAATTCGGAATTGTACTGATGGTGGGCGGAAACATGCCCGGCGAAACCCGCGTAGCTTCCATTGCCATTTACGATGAAGTACAAGCGCTCAATTTTGACGCTGCCAACCAATATGCCCTGATTTTATTCCTGATTTCGCTGGTTTTGCTCACCACCATTTACAGCGTCAATAAAAAATACGACACATGGCGAATGATGTAATCTATATTGATGTTGAAAAGCGGATGCTGACTGCCAATGGACCGATGAATCTGAACATTCAGACTACTATTCCGGCTGGCGAATTAGTTGCCTTGTTTGGCGAGTCGGGTGCGGGAAAAACAACGCTGCTGCGAATTCTGGCAGGATTGGTAATTCCTGACTAACATTTCGGAGGAAAAATTTCTTGATCCACATGGGTTTATAGAGTGACAAAATTCGATTACCTACCTCTAAGATTGACATATATATCTGTAATACAATTGTTTATAATGATCTTTCTTTTTTTAGTGGATTACGC
>JAUYMU010000069.1 GCA_030698405.1 Bacteroidota bacterium | reverse complement strand
TGTTCGTCAGGCCGAGATTTTGCCGCTGGGCTTCCTTCAGATTCGCAGTCACCCGCGACACCCTTGCCTTTGGCTAATGATTCCTACTACCAAGCTCATAGCGGACTTGCACCGCCAAGTTATCACCCATGCCGGGCGCACACAAAAGAAGCCGTCTTTTAAAAGACAGCCTCTTCGTTATATTAAAAAAATATATTATTTTTTGGCCCACCAAAGCGGTGTAAGAACTGCATCAGCACCTCCAAGAAAGCCTACGGCTTCTGAATATCCTTCAGGGTTGCTATTTTGCAAACTTGACGGATATTTTAGGCGTTGAGGAAAGAATTTGATACTACTGGTCATATAATTACTGCTTGACAAATCAGGAAGATCAGTAAGAGGAAGATCGACGGCCGGATTTTCAAAGAATGGTAATCCTAAACGTCGGTGATCGTTCCAGGCTTCCAATGGTAACCATGGTAATTGAGCCAAATATTTTTGAGTAATAATTTTGGTCAATTGATCATTCTTCACTGTTCCATTTTTGTACAAATTATTAACTGGATATTTATACTCAACAGTTCCAGCGGCTCCAGTATAACCATTTACAAAATTCATTGTTACAGTTCCTGCTGGTTCTGCCACATGATCAAATTTCGCTGAAGTCCCTACCCTATTGAAGTTTTCCGAAGCAAGATAAGCATCAGATAATGAAGAAATACCCCAATAAACAAAACTCGCTTTTACGCCATTTTCATAGGCAATTTTTGCGGACACCGGAGTTTTCCATCCTTTCAATGCACCTTCCGCTAGTAGAAAATAAGTTTCCCAATCCGCAAAGAAGATACGGCTTGAACTGCTGGCTCTGAACTGCTGGCTCAAACGAGGATTGGTTCCTGGAAAGAAAGATACCTGATTTCTTGCCGATTTTGTGCCCCAGTTTCCAAGACTAGCTGCATTCCAAGTATAAGTTCCATCGATTTCTTTTACTACTTTTCCGTCAGCATCGATTAGATTTCGTTTAACAGTTTTTGCGTCATTGGTCCAGGAAGGATAAAGGCTGAAATTATTATTTGTGAAATCACCGGGAATACTAAATGCTTTATATGCACGAGGATCAATTTTTTCATGTAAGCCATCATACCAGTATCCGGCAGAAGGATCATTGGTCATTGAAGTTAAGTGATTTTCAAATTTCAGTCCCATATAATTGAACGGTTTAATACTTGGCTGCATTGCTGCACCCAAAACATCAGCCGATTTAATACCACCTAAACCAATGTATAGATTGTTTAGAGTTGCTGAAAGATGCTGAGAATTCCATTCCCTGCTCATTACACCTGTAAGAGCATCCCAACCTGGTCTTTCTGCTATTTTAAACATATCGCCTGCTGAAGTAATGAGATCAGATGCAGCCGCTGCTTCAAACTCAGTTTTTGCTTTAGCGGCATCAACTTCGGATAAACGCATTGCCAGACGAAGTCTCATTGAGTTTGCATACTTTTTCCATTTAAGATAATCAAACTCATAAGCCTTATCGTATTTCTTATCTGGTTTTGCTACATCAACTTTAATTTTTGATGAAGCATCAGCCAGTTCACCTAAAAGAAAGTAATAAACCTCTTTTACATCGGCAAATTTGGGATTTACACCATTGAACCCATCAATAGGCATAGGTCCAAAATTATCGGTAAATTCACTCATCAGATATACTCTCCAGATGCGTGCTATTTGCTGCAGGTTTTCAGTATAAGGTAATGTTGCTCCTGAAGCTATTTTTTCAGTAGCAACTGTAACTGCCAGGTTGGCCGACTTTAACCATCCCGACAAATAGCTGTAATAGTCGCTGCTCCATCCGTCGTTGTATGATCCCAAAGCTAAAGCACCATTATTGCGGTGTTGTCTGGAGGCGGTTTTCCAGTAAAGAACGAAGGCACGTTCCGCAACGTGAGGATCTTGCTGTGCTGCCGTGATTGCATCATTTATAATATACTCTACTTGTACCTGTTCCACACTGGCAGCCTTAGGATTTATATTAATCTCTTCAAAATCAGAACAAGAAGAGAGAACAATACCTATGATGAGTGTATATGCAAACTTTATTAATGTCTTCATATTTTTTTAATTTAAAATCCTAATGTAATGTTGAATAAAAAAGTTCTGGATGTCGGAGGAGCTGTATTTTCAAATCCAACAGCATTGGTTCCGGTAGCAAAAACAGATTCTGGATCAACGCCTTTCAAATGACTTGTAATCATCCAAACATTGTTGCTTGATATTCCAATCTTGGCTCTCTGAAAAACTGTCTTCGAAAACATCCTACGCGGAAGGTCATATGAAAGTTGAACCGTTCTTAAGCGGACATTGGTAGCATCATAAATGTTAGCTTCGCCAATACCGAGGTTTCCGGTTGAGCCGGTGATCGCTGTCCAGTATTGCTGTGTTGTGATTGATTTATCGTTTTGAACAAAGCTATTACCATTTGCAATTACACCATCGACTACAATATTCTCACGGGTTCCGTTTGGTGCAGTAACGTTTGCAGTCCCTGCTGCTTGCATCGCCAAGTTAGTTGCCGAAAATATTTCTCCACCGATACGAGCGTCAATCAGAAATCCAAAAGACAATCCTTTGTATGTCATCGTGTTGGAGAATCCAATCAATGCGTCAGGTTGTTGGCTTCCCAATAGCTTCTTCTCAGTATTCCCTTGTGGTAATCCATCATTTGTTAAGAGTAGTTTGCCGAAGTTGGGATTGGTCACATCTTCTACCCTTTTGTATGTTGTACCCCAAATTTCGCCATAATTACCACCAACAGCTGCTGAAATTTGTAAATTATCGAATCCACCCAGAGCATATGTTTTCACATTGTCGGCCAGCTCTTCAATGGTATTTTTATTCTGAGAAAAGTTCAGCTGAGCATCCCATGTAAAACCATTACTGGTAGATTCAATGATCCGACCATTCACAGTAAGTTCTATTCCTGTGTTTTGAATATCTCCGGCGTTGATTTTCTTGCTGTTAAATCCGCTCATCGGATCCAAAGGTAAATCAATCAACTGGCGGGTTGCGTTTGATTTATACCAGGCAAAGTCGAATGACAACCTATTCTTGAAGAAACGAACATCCACACCAGCTTCATATGATTTTATCAATTCGCTCAATACATCAGGATTGTAGAGGGTACTACCCATTCCTGCAGTTGTCGTGCCAACCGGGTCTTTTCCTACCCAATAGGTATTATACAACGAGTAGGGATTCAGGTCATTACCAACTTCTGCATAAGATGCTCTGACTTTTCCAAATGAAAACCATGCCGGGGTAGATACACCTGTTTTTGAGAACATATCTGAAACGACCCATGAAAAGTTTACAGAAGGATAGAAATATGAACGGTTATCTTCGTAAAGAGTAGATGACCAGTCATTTCTGAAGGTTGCATCAAGGAATAAGTATCCGTCATAATTTGCCTGAACTGTTCCGATCAGTGAGTTAATCTTTTTTACACTGAATGATTCACCAATTGTAGGATTGCTTTTTCCGTTATTCAAAGCAAACAAATCAGGAACTTCAAGTTCTCCAGAGCTGCCATTGATTCCACTTTTTTCCTGTTTCATAAGGTTTCCTCCTATCGAAGCCGCCCCTCCAATTCTACCAAATAAATTATCTTTCTTGGCAGTCAACAAGGTACTGTAATTCGTTTCTGCATGAGTCTGTTTACCCATGCTGTATCTGCCAGTAGCTGCTAACGGACTTCCAGCGAATAGTTTACCTTCCGTATTTGTAGTGTACAAATCAGAACCTGCTTTTACTTCAATATCAAGCCAATCGGTTATAATGTGTTTTAACGAACCATGGAAAATAAAACGATCTCTGGTATCTTCATTAAGGTTAAATTCTGATCCCCAATATGGATTTACTGCATTCCCACCACCATACCAAATCATTTGTCCCAATTCATTCTTCGGATTTTTGAATCCAGTTATGTCCATAGAAACTGGAAGAAGGTACATAGTCCGGAAGCTGTTTGATGCGTTGTGTCCCACCAATGGGCGATTCATTGCATTTGCTTTGATGTACTGAATTTTGGTATCAACGATCCAATTTTCCTTATCCCCAAGTTTGGAGATAGCACGGGTCAACAAGTTCGTTCTGTTCAACTCAGCACCTGGAATCATACTTTTATCGTTTGTACTTGTGATAGAAGAATAAATCGAGGTTTGATTAAATTGCTGCTGGAATGAGACGTTATTATTAAAGTTAATACCAGTGTCAAAATAATTTCTCACATTGTCATAGGCACTCAGATTAACTTTTTTTCCATCCCAATTATCAACAGACTGACCAGTAATTTTAGGCCCCCAACTTGAATTTGACCGATTGTCAAATGCACCATCAGTTCCTTGTCCGAAAGATGTTTGCATTTCCGGATTGGTGAAAATAGCTTCGAATCCAACTGATGAAGACACAGTTATACCTAACCCTTCACGTTTTGTTCCTGATTTGGTAGTAATAAGTATCACTCCGTTCCCTGCACGTGAACCGTAAAGAGCAGCTGCAGAAGCACCTTTCAAAACAGACATACTCTCGATATCTTCAGGATTAATATCCCCCAAACCATTACCCATATCTGTTGATGGGTTCCAGTAATCGTTGTTTGATGCACCTGTAAAATTGTCGATAGGGATACCATCAACAACAATCAAAGGCTGATTATCACCTGTTAACGAGCTATTTCCCCGAAGTACAATTTTTGATGATCCGGCAGGTCCATTGCTTCCGCGAATAACCTGCAAACCAGTAACTTTACCCGACAGTGCATTTGCCAGGTTGGTTTCTCTTGCTTCGAGTAAAACTTCACCTTTCAATTCTTGCATGGAATAACCGAGAGCTTTCTTTTCTCGTCTGATACCCAATGCAGTAACAACCACTTCGTCCAGGCCAATGTCTTCCGATTTCATTTTCACATTGATGACAGAACGGTCGTTCACTGATTCTTCAACCGTTTGCATTCCGATAAATGAGAAAACAAGGGTTGATTTCCCGGATGCCACTTTTATGGAAAATTTTCCATTTGTATCGGTTAGTACTCCGTTGCCAGTTCCTTTTTCTGAAATTGTTACACCTGGTAGCCCAAGTCCGTCAGATTCGGATACAACGGTTCCGGATACCGATTGCTGTGCAATTGCACTTCCCAAAAGCGCAAAACACATTACAGTCAATAATAAAACCTTTCGCATAAGTTTAATTTTTTGATAAAAGATTAAAAAATAGTCACACTTTAATTATTATAGAAATAGTCATTCAAAATGCATTTCAGAAAAAACCTTCTGGAATACCATTTCTGAAGTTCCAAGTAGAGCCGATTGATCGCCTAAATCAGAAACAATTACAGTTGTGTTTCCTGAAATTTTCTCAAGACAGAGGCGGTTTAATGATTGCTGGATGGGTGATAAAACAAATTGTCTGGCTTTTGAAAGTGGGCCGCTTAAAACGATGACTTCAGGATTTAGTAACTGAATAATGTATGAAAGACCTTTACCCATTGCCTTTCCAATTTCGTTCAGGATAGAGATGCAAAACTCATCACCCTGCCTTGCAAAATTTATGACATCTTCGGGCGTAACTTTTTCGGGATGATTTTTAAACTGGTTTATCAGTGAGGAAACTTCGTTGTCTGCAAATCCCTGCATTACCATTTTCATGATTGTATTGGATGATGCAATTGTTTCGAGGCATCCGCGTTTTCCGCAAATGCACAGATCGCCGTTTTCAACCATTGGGATATGCGACAATTCACCGGCAAAGCCTTTGTTCCCGCTGTATAGCTGGCCATTCACAATAATTCCAAGTCCAAGTCCCCAGCTCCAGTGAATGAAGATCGCATCTTTATAACCTTTTCCTGCCCCAAAATTAAACTCTCCGTATGCATGCATCCGGGCATCATTGTCGGTATAAATAAGTTTGTTGAACCGGTTTTTCAAGTCGCGGCCAATGTTTTGCCGCCGTTTATCTTTTATCGTATAGTTGATGCCTGCTTTAGAATCAATCAAACCCGGCATATCAACACCCAGACCGTAAACTTTTTCGTTGGGGATTTGGTTGTCAGCCATTAGCGTTTGGGCGGCCTGAAATATTTTTTCAACCAAATCGGGGTCGTCAATATGGGTATCTATCAATAATACCGGAGTCACAAATTTATTGTAACAATCACAAATCACCATACTTGCATTGTAACGGGCAAAATCGCACGAAATGACATAGAAACGATCTTCCGGCAAGCCAAATAAATTAGGTTTCCGTCCTCCACTAGATTCACCAATTCCGATATTTTTCACATATCCCTGCAACATTAAATCATTCAATAACACAATGCAGGTTGGCAAACTTATTTTAAGCCATTTACTAAGGTCAGGTGCAGATAAGTTCCCGTTTGAGTGAAGCAAACTGAGAATTCTTTTTTTCTGCCTGACCTTGTTCAAATCGGTCGCTGATAAATTGGGGGGTTGGAGTTCATTGACAGGTGCCATATTTTCTTCCTTTATTAAAAAACAAAGTAAATGATATCAATAACACAGGCAAAGATATTTAAATATTTTACGAAGTATTGCAATTTCATTAAATTGTTGACATACTTTATAACATATTTTAACAAAATACTGTATTTCAGCAAAATAGAAGATACGTTTGTCTGAATAAAAATATGGAATAGAAGAAACAATTGTAATCCGAACCAGCAAGTAATGATGGTTTTCTAATTTATTGGAAATAAAGCTGGAAGCAACAAAAAAAAAAAATAGCAGGTTGAAATCATTTTTTTCTGATTCCGGCCTGCTATTTTTTTGCAATAAAATTAAAACCCTAATCCTCCGGACTCATTGGATTTATGTAACTGATCCTTTGGTTCTGTTCAAAATCATACAATGTGAGGATGCGAAGTTTGTAATAGGCTTCCCAGTATGTTTGCAGCGAACGTATATAATCGCGTTTGGCATTTTCGCGCTCTGAAAGGGAAATATTCAGATCGGTAATACTAATTTCTCCATTCTGAAATTGTTTTAAGGCAATCTGGTAGCCATTTTCCGATACTTTATCAGCTTCTTTTGCAGTCGTAAGCTGATCTTTCATCAAACTGAACTGTTCAACCTGAACTACCACGCTTCGTTCAAAATCTTCGCGGTCTTTCTCCACGTCGTAAATAACCAGGTCGCGCTGCGATTCGGCCAGTTTAACTGCCGAAGCCGACTGTCCCCAATCAAGTATCGGAATACTCAGGGCGAGTTTCAACGTCTGCTGACGTTCAGGCTGATCGTAAACGCCAGCCATTGTTTCAGCGCTGTTCGACAATCCGTAACTTCCCTGTAGTGTTGCACTTAATCCGGTGCTTCGTTTGGCATTCAGCAAATCGCGGTCGGCCACAATCAATCGGCGTTTATATTCCGAACCTTCCTTGCGGTTCAGCTTTGACTCTTCCAATGCTTTTTCCTTGTCAATGTCAAACAATGTGATATTCAGTGGCATTTCCAATTCGATCTGCTGATCCTGTGGAATTCCAACATACGATTTCAGTTCGAAATCTGCATTCTTTAAATCCATACTTGCCTGATTCAATGATTTTTGTGCATTCAAAACAGCCAATTCGTTTCGCGCAAAATTATTCTCCGAAATTGTCCCAAGGTCTTTCTTTGTTTGTGCAATTTTCAGGTTATTGTTACTGTTTTTCAGGTTGCTTTCAGCCAACTTATAATTGGTTTGAACCATTAAATACCTAAAAAACCGGTAAACGGTGTTCAGCGAAATTTCTTCAATCGATTCAACAAAATCTTTCTGTGCTTCATCGTAAATAAGCGGTTCTGTTTTTTCCTGCCATTTCATCCAGTTGATCGAAAAAATTGGTTGGGTAAAACCTACAGAAAACGGACTTCCGGAGAAACTAACGATGTCCTTGTTATAATCCTGAAACCTATATGCCGAAGTAGAGGCATAAACATAAGTTCCGGTAAAGGGAATGGACTGGTTGAGTGAAAGCCGAGCTGAAGTGGCCAGGTTGGTAACCTGCTTAAATTCAAGACTTCCATCGGGCTGAGTTACGCCAACTGTTGATTTTGTAAAATCAGGAAGATTGCCTGAAATAACCAATTGCGGGCGATACTTTGTTTTATAATTCTTCCACCTCCAGTAATAATTCTCGTTGCGGTTTTGTGCGTATTTTACAGCCGACGATTGCTCGATTGCCAAAGACACAACATCTTTAAGTTCAAGACCATATCCATTCATATCCTGAGCCCGGACATTCATAAATGGAATCATTAAGAGCCAAAGGAAGATCCCGGATAAGCTCAATTTTTTATTTGTTCGCTTCATCTAATTATTCTTCTCCGTTTTTTTTGTTTGCATACGAAAAGGCGAATCGGTTAGAATTACCTCTTCACCTTCACTTAAACCTGAAATTACTTCCTGATAATCAGCTCCTTTAATACCAAAATAAACAGTTCTTGGCATCATATTTCCTGAGTCGAGCACATAAACAGTTTGTTCGGCGTTGGCTTTAAAATTATTGTTTGCGGTAATACGCAATACTTCAGTCTTGATCGATTTTAAAACCTGAAGTTTAATGGATTGATTGGGAATCAGCTTCGGATTATTGCTGTTTTCGAGGTGAACATTGAACTGAATTTTGTTATCGGCAACCGTTGGTGTAACATTTCCTATTGACCCAACCAGTCTTTCATTTTCGGCGATGGCAAAAACGGGGTTTCCGGTTTTTACAAATTCCGAAAGTTTTTCATCAATTAATCCCTTGATTTTAAATGTAGTAAGATCAGACATGGTAATCAGCATCTTGTCGCTGCCAACTTTTTCTCCTTTTTTTCCTGAAACAGACAAAATAATTCCGTTTGACGGGGCTTTGATTTTTAGCTTGCCCAACATTTCAATTTTATCGGCAAGTTGTTTTTTCTGAATCTCAATTTGTAAATTCAGGCCGTTTTCTTCGGTTTTCATTTGCTTTAAGCGGATGGCATTTTTCTTCAGCACCATGTCCAGATCTTTTTCTGCCAGTACCAGATTTTGCTTTGTCTCTGCCATTTTCGCCGGAGATATGCCGCCCACGCTCAGCAACTGTTCTTCATCTGCCAACTGGGTCTTGATGGATGCGATTCTCAACTTTTTCACTTCGACGTTGTAATCGAGATCTATTCGGGCCATTTGTCCTTCCAGTCGCGATCTTTCGAGCGAATTGGATTTTACTTCCAGCTGATCAGTAATCAGGTCGATTTCATCGCGGGTAGGTTCGTCATCGAGTTCAATAATTATCTCTCCCTTAATTACGCGGCTGCCCGGCTCCTTGTATATTTTTTCAATGATGCTGTTGTTCGGGCTAAGAAGTATTACCTCATTCTCAGGCTCAACAACTCCGGTAGCTTCGATGGGGATAAATACCTGCCCACGATCGACAACAGAAGTCTGATATTTTTTTGAATCAGAGGTCAGAAATGAAGGAATTCCAAAGATTTGAAAAAAAATGAAAAGCAATACGATTACAGACAATACGAGAACTGCAATCAAGAGTCCTTTCTTGTTACCCATGGTTAAATAGTTGTTGGTTAAGGTCAAGCCTCATCTTATGTAATTGAATACAAGCGACATAAGATTTCAGCAATTCAATGCTAAAAATAGATGATTATTTTGGTAAAACCCATAGTTAATCAGTAAAAAAAGAAATTGGTGAGATTTCAACCCCAAATCGGGTGATTATTTTACCAAAAAATCAAACTTTTTCTGTCCTTCCAAAAATCCTTCCAGCCGGTCTGCAATTTTCACAGGCCCCACTCCGGAAGGTGTTCCGGTATAAATAAGATCGCCAATTTTCAGTGTAAAGTATTTCGAAACGTGTGAAATAATATCCTCAATCGAAAAGATCATCAGTGCCGAGTTTCCTTCCTGAACGGTTTTCCCATTGATGTCGAGCCTGAAATGGATGGCATTTCTATCTGGCAACGACTCCACGGGCACAAATTCAGGACAAATAACAGCCGAAAAATCAAATGCTTTGGATTTTTCCCATGGCAAACCTTTGTCCTTTAATTTGTTCTGAAGGTCGCGTGCAGTAAAGTCGATCCCAATGCCAATTTCGCTGTAATAACGGTTTGCAAAGTTTTTATCAATGTTTTTGCCAAGTTTTTTGATTCGAACAATCAGCTCAATTTCGTGATGAACTTCATTGGTCCATTCAGGAATATAAAACGGATCGTTATTGCGAAGCAGGGCTGAATCAGGTTTCATGAATAAAACCGGTTCATCCGGAATATCATTGTTCAACTCTTTGGCATGAGCCACGTAATTGCGGCCTACACAGATGATTTTCATGGGGTATCGTATTTATTGTGTAGAGACGCGATTTATCGGAGACGCGATAAATTTGAGACGCGATAAATCGTGTCTCTACACATTATTTCATTCTCAATTTAATGGCTGTCAACACTTTTTTGGTGTACAGCGGAAATTCATTGTTCAGAATCCATCCGTAAAAACCGGGTTGTTCGCGCAAAACTTTTTCAACCGGAACACCTTTATTTTTACCGAAGTTGAAAGTTTCAACACCGTTTTCATCGTAAACAATACGGCCAACGAAATCGACATTGGTATCGTAGGCAGAAAATTCGCTCAGCGCCTGAACATCATTCACTATTGGTTTCGAAACTTTGCCGGCATGATCTTCAAATTCTTCGTCTTTGTACTGGTCAAGCTGGGCTTTCAGCACTTCGTAAGTCGCTTTGGTATCGGCCATTGCACTGTGGGCGTCTTCCAGCGGTTTCTGGCAGTAAAATTTGTAGGCAGCCACCAGCGTGCGTTTTTCCATTTTGTGAAATATCGCCTGAACATCAATAAACTTGCGCTTTTTCAGGTCTATGTCAACATCGGCGCGCAAAAATTCTTCTGCCAGTAATGGAATGTCAAAACGATTGGAATTGAAACCGGCAAAATCACATCCTTCAATAAACTGTGCAATATTTTTAGCAATTTCCCTGAAGGTCGGCTTGTCTTTGATATCCTCGTCGTAAATTCCGTGAATTTTGCTTACAAGCTCCGGAATCGGCATTTCAGGATTTATCCGATATTGTTTTTCTTCTTCCCGACCATCGGGATGAACTTTTATCAGTGCAATTTCAACGATCCTGTCGGTTACGATATTCATTCCGGTTGTTTCCAGATCGAGAAAAACAAGGGGATTCTTTAAATTCAACTCCATATCAATTATTTAGTATTTTAACTATTTATAAATCAATTATTTTGAAAGTATTGGTTTGCCGGGCGTAACGCCATTTTCATTAAAGGCATCCATTTGAAACCAATAAATTCTATTCTTATCAGGGCAATGAATATTTAACCTTGTGTCTTTATACACCTGATAACTATGGTGCAATTTATCTTTATCTGTACCATACCGGATATTGTAACCCGTAGTATTTGCCTGCTTTTTCCACGACATTTTAACTATTTGTGGATTGCGGTAATCTCGAATTGCGCGAAATTCAGTTACTTTTTTAGGCTTACGGCCTGTTCCCAAACCAAATATACGGAACCCTGAAATGGCGAAAGTACCAATCGGCACCTGATAATTGGTGATTTTCAGATACCTTGCCTGAACAGGAATTTTCAGTGCTTCGTAAGGATTTGTCCCGTATTCGGTATTGAAAGTTTTATCATTCAATTTTGTCCAATTCTTCTTATCAGTGGAATATTCAACAAGATACTGGTAGGCAAAAATGCTATCGCTACCAATGATTTGTGATTTACTTTCGGCAAAATTCAGCTGAAAGGCATTAACGGTACAAACCGAACCTAAATCGGCCATCAGCCATTCGCCTTTTTTACCGGTTTTTGCGCTCCAGTAGGTACCAATATTTTCATCAAAAGCTGACGTAACCGGATTTGAAGGCGAACTTGATGATGCATCTGCTGCAATATTATCAGAAAGAAGCGCCCATTCAGGATTAAGCATACTAATATTGGGATAGTTGCTTGCGGGCATGATGATTGGATAATCACCAAAATCAGTTTTTGTAAATAGGTTCCCATCTTTATCGAACCCTGTTGGGAAAAGTCCGAAACTGGTTCGGGACTTTTGGTTTTTAGGAGCAGACATGGTGCCAATGTGCCACCAATTGCCATATTTATCAGTAAATGTTGACCCATTACCGGCACCGCTTAAAAAACCATCGGGTTTAAATGAAAATGGATTATTCGCAGCAAAAGTAAAAGGCCCAAGCGGTTTGTCAGAAACATATACTGCGTCTCCATAACTATTCAATTCACTGTTCAGTTCGGCACATTGATAATAGTATTTCCCGTTGTATTTGTTCATCCATGAACCTTTGACACTGTTATTTACGGGTTTAGCCGGATTGCTTTTCAACTTCTGCAGATTTTTTTTCAATGGATTCAATTTCTGACAGACAACAGGAACTCCTGTTGGTTCGAGTCGATTTTTCGGATCCAGTTCGCGGGCCATAAGGCCATCGTGATTTGAACATCCGTAATAACAAAAAACTCTGCCATCTGTATCGACAAAAACCGTAAAATCGCTAATCTGCGCGAGCAAAATAGAATTACTATTATACACTTCCCAGCTGCCGTTTACCGGATCTTTGGAACGAAATATCTTATTGCTGAGTGAAGTGCAGAAATAAATCCAGTCACCAATAACAAAAGCTGTTGGCGCCAATTTTTCAAATGGCAGGTTGCTGGCAGTTACAAATTTCCATGAAAGTAAATCACCCGAATACCAATATCCTCCTGCATTTGTAGCGAATAAAAAATAGTTATCCTTATAAAGCACTATGGTTGGGTCTGCAATATCCGGTCGGGTTGGCGAATCCGAAGTCAGTTGATAGGACAAGTTTAACGGATTGCAGTAAGTCTGACCGTTTACATTATTTACCTGAATCCCAAGGACAAAGATTAAAACCAGTATAATAATTTGGAATCCTTTTTTCACCCGATTATATTAATTTAATTTTTCTGATTAATAGGTTTAGCAATATCGTTTAAAATTAAAAAAAAACCTAACAGTTCGTAGCTGTTAGGTTTTTTAAATGAAGCCTGTTGGCTATCAGGCGTTTATCATCATTGGCATCAAAAGCATCAGAATATTTTCTTCTTCATGTTCATTTTCTGCAGGCAATAACAAACCGGCACGTGTCGGATCCGACAATTCCATTTTCACATCGGTGGCCGAAAGATTCGACAATATTTCCTGAAGAAAGGTTGATTTGAAACCGATTTCCATGTCCTCGCCTTCATACTGACAACTCAGCCGTTCAACCGCTGAAATTGCAAAATCAATGTCTTGCGCAGAAACAACCAGTTGGTTTTCAGTTAATTTCAAACGAACCAAATTGCTGGCCTGGTTTGAAAATACCGAAACACGACGAACAGTGTTGTAAAACTCTACCCGGTCGATAATCAGTTGATTCGGGTTATTGGTTGGAATTACTGAATTGTAGCTCGGATAATTTCCTTCAACCAAACGGCAGATCAATTTGAAATTACTTAAAGTGAAGAATGCATTTTTATCGTCAAACTCCAGTTTTACGTCAAATTCCTCTTTCGGAAGCAAGCTTTTCAGCAGAGCAGCCGGTTTTTTAGGAAGAATGAACGATGCATCTTTTTCGGCTTTGGCATCGAAACGTTTGTAACGCACCAGTTTGTGGGCGTCAGAAGCAACAAACTTGATATCTTCGGTTGAAAGTTCAACAAAAATACCGTTCATCACCGGACGAAGTTCATCGTCGGCAGTTGCAAAAAGTGTTTTGTTGATCCCGTTCAGCAATACACTGTGATTCAAATTAATTGTCGAAGCAATTTCCTCATTCAGGATAGGTTGTTGCGGAAAATCTTCCCCGTTCTGGCCAACAATACTGAATTTTCCGTTCTGTGAAAAAATTTCGATGGCAAAAGTTTCAGGATCAATCTGGAAAGTTAAAGGTTGCTCCGGAAATTCCTTCAGTGTTTCGTTCATCAATTTTGCCGGTACTGCAATTGCCCCGGTTCCATTGGTGTTGTCAAGCTCAATACTTGTAATCAATGTTGATTCAAGATCGGAAGCAGTTACTGTCAGGAGGTTTTCTTCCAATAAAAACAAATAATTATCAAGAATAGGAAGCGTATTCTTTGAATTGATCACTTTACTGATTGCAGAAAGATGACTGAGTAATTCGGTACTTGAAACAACAAATTTCATTAGATATTTTTTTTAGAGTTTTAGTTTCACTATAAATACATTTGCCGGAAACCGGCGTTGCCTCCTGTTAATTGGAAGCTCACGAATATACAAACTTTGATTTTTCCTACCTATTGATCGTTCAAGATTTTATACAAAAGAAACGAACATATTTTAACTCAACCCAAAACCCATGTAAAATACTATTTATGAGTTCTTTCCGAAGAAATAATCACCACTTGTATTTCCGGTTACGTACATAAACATACACTGCGCCAAACAAGGAAATCAACACCAATGGCATCAATACATTAAGCATTTGCCAAAAAGATTTTTCTTCCTGAACCCTGACTTTATCGAGCATCCGGATTTTAAAAACCCGCGATCGAAGTTCCATTAATCCCTGATCGTCGCAAAGATAATTCACGGCATTCATTAAAAAAGCTTTGTTCCCAAAAGTTTGCTGCGACGAGCGGTCGTATCCCAATGGCATAAATTCCGGAACGCCACCCACAAAACGGTACTGATTGGCAATCATGTTCCCATCAGAAAAAACAATCATTTTCGTGGGTTCACTTTCAGTTTTTACTTCGGAAGTTTTTGCACCGAACGATTCAACCATGCGATTCTTAAAAACAGAAGTGAAAGTTCCTTCAAGAAGAATGCCCACAGGTTGTGAAGGCTGGCTAAAAAGCCGTCGGTCGGGCGGATTGTTGATGCTTGCCAAACTTATTTTCATGGGCGTATTTGCCACCAGCGAATAAGCCGACGTTGCCAGAATGACTGTTTTGCGCATTTGTTCCTGTTTTCCAACCGTGTCGATTGAACTCACAAATTCGGCTTTCACGCGGTTCAGGTTTCGGCTGATAACGTGATTTTCGGAAGGATTCAGCAAAGGAGAAAAATACCAGGGTGCCGGAGTGAATTTGGCCTGTGTTCCTGCCGGTGCGGTATTTACCATGATCATCAGGCATTCAACATCCTGAATTAAATTGGCATTCAGGCGGATACCGTATTTAAAAAGCTGATCATCTAATTTCAGGTTTCGCGGGAATGCCAGCGTAGTGTTTCCGGTACTCAAACTATCGAGACTTACCGAAACCGGATCAATCAGCCACATTATCCGGCCACCGTTCATCAAATACTGATCGATGTAAAATTTGTCGGGTTCAGCAAATTCCCGGGTTGGATTTGCCACAATCAATGTTTTTATTTCCGCACCTTTTGAAATTAACTGTTGAGCCGAAACCTGCAAAACGGTATATTTTTCGTTCAATGCTTCCGCAAATTCATGGGTTTCGTATTCATTCAATTCACCCTGACCAGTCATAAAAGCAACTGTTTGTTTTTCAGTAGTCATCAATTCTGAAAAAGCCGCAGTAAACTCGTATTCCAGACTTTCAATTGAGTTGTTCAGGTTCACTTCTGAATGCAATGCCGGATTATTTTTCAGCAGGTTGACACTTATCTGCTTGTCGCCATATTCTATTAACGCTCCCGGAAAAATGCGCCGGGTAACGGTTCCCTGTTTCGTGTTTTGCCTGATATCAGTCGGTTGAAGCCCTTTTCCTGCCAAATCAACAAAAAGCTGATCGCGTCGTTTCGTGTCCGAAATTTCATAAGGATCAATTACCGCCAGATTAATTAGTTGCGACGAATAGGCATTGTAATCGGCAATTTTTTCCTGAACCGATTTTTGAAGTTTTCGGAAACCTGCAGGTAATTCGCCATCCAGATAAAGCGTAATATTGATCGGTTTGTCAAGTTCTTTTACCAGATTCTTCGAAACAGTGGTGATTGAATATCTTTTTTCAGCCGTCAAATCGAGGCGAAAGAACAATTGCGCTGAAAGAAAACCAATGAAAATAACGCCCACAATCGCCAAAGCGCCCAGTTTCAATTCTCTCCTGAAATTGATTTTATGAAAATGAATGATTCGGCTGGTCAGGAAAAGAAAAAGCAAAATAGTGGCAAGGAAATAAACCAGATCGCGCGAATCTACCACTCCCCGACTGATAGAATTGTAATGTTCGTTGATCCCAAAACCGGTAATCAGTTGCTGAATGGCTGACGGAAGCTGCATTGAACCAACCAGATCGAAACCGAGATAGGCCAGAAATGAAAGCCCCATTGCCAGGATAAAGGAGAAAATCTGGTTATCGGTAAGCGCTGATGCAAACAAGCCGATCGCCACATAAATGGCAGCCAGAAAAAACAATCCGATAAAAGCGCCCCAGGTTCCGCCGGTATCAATACTGCCAACCGGATTTCCAAGCGAATAAACCGAGAAAAAATATACCAAAGTGGGTAGCAACGAAATTGTAACCAACAGCAAACCAGCCAGGTATTTGGCAAGTACAATCCGAAAAACCGAAAGTGGCCGGGTAAGAAGTACTTCCATGGTTCCCAACCGTTTCTCTTCGGCAAACAAACGCATGGTTACCGCCGGAACCAGAAACAGGTAAACCCACGGCGCCAGCGAAAACAAACCATCGAGCGAAGCATATCCGCCTTCCAAAATATTGTAATTTCCGGGGAAAACCCAGAGAAACAAACTGGTAGCCAGCAGAAATACGAAAACCACCACATAACCTGTGAGCGATCCGAAAAAACTGGTAATTTCTTTTTTTAAGAGACTGTACATACTATAAATGTTACTTCTTTGTTTTTTATGATTTTACCCTTACTTCTTTTATAAATTTTGCCATTTTCGTGAGGTCACGAAAATGGTGGGGATGTTGAACGACAAATCCCGAAGGGATTTAATGTTGATCACCCCTAATAAAATATGCTTGTCCAAGTATTTTAATTTTATGTAATAGACAATACACCATATTTGTTTTGGAGAAATCCATTTCTTTCGACAGAAGAATCCGTCGATAAGAGAAACTCTTCTTCATCAGTTGTCAGTTTACAAATGCTAAAATCCTTCACGTAGTTTTTTGCCAATGCATAGAAATTACCAGAATATGGTTTACTTGTATGCTTTATGTAATACCAAAAAACATTGGATTCAAGAATCCGTTTTACAATCTTCAATTCTCTTTCGGAATCGCAAAATAGAGCATAGCCAGCGTATAGCAATAAATCTTCTTGATTCGTATATACGAAATACGGTTGGCTCGCCATGTATGGAAACAATAGTTTTTTCCCATAATCATTAATTGCTTGCGAACGTCCGAATTCAAACCATTTGTATTTTTTGGGGTTTCCTTTATCTCTGTTGAACAGTTGTTCTTGGTTGAGCTTTAAGTATGCATAAGCATTGGGATATTTATTTTGAAAATACGATTCTTCAAATACAATCATTTTATTATGACCGCTTTTAAAAAGGTCAAGTTGATTATTGTTTGTATGATATGGGAAAATAATTTTTTCTGTTAATAAAGGAATTTCGTTTTCTGTTTTTAACCGGTTTGGTTTTATAATGTCCCTACAAATGCTTTTTTCTATTTTATGAAGTTTGCCGTTTTGGTGATAATAATATTTATCATCCTCATCAACAGGCTTAAAAATAAAAATGTCATTACTCAATGTAGCTAAACCATTTTTTATTGAATATTTGTTTCCCAAAGTTATTCCTGCATTTTCAAGCTTGTTAATATTTTCAAGTATCTGGCTTTTATTCAGTATCCAGCCTTTATTAGTGTTCAATAGTTTGTATGAAACATCTGAAAATGGTTTAACTGTGTTGGTTTTAATAGCATCTGAATTTGCTTTTACATACTTTACCGAATCTGACTTATTTTTCGAAATACTAACAATGCAAGTGTAAGTCGATTTGTTCTCAAATATCTGCTGATTACCAAAATCAATTATTGATACTGCTAGTTTATTTTGCTTGAAGTATTCACGAAGATTTCGGGCATTGACACTTCGCTTAAATGTGTTCACTGTGATAAAACTCAGCAAACCAGTTTCTTTCAGGTTTACTAATCCAATCTCAAAAAACGGAATATACAAATCAGGATTACCAGATTTGGTAACTTCCCATTTCGACATCAATTTTTTAGAATCTTTACTTAAATGTTTTGCACGAACATAAGGTGGATTGCCGACAACAGCATCAAAACCTATGAAATCCGGAATATTACTTTTCCAGTCAAAATCTAATGCATTACCAACGTACAAATTGAACTCAAACTCTGGAATATCTTCTCCATTAGACACTGCAAGAAGTGTTAAAAGTATTTTAGCTCGTTCAATAGTGTAATCTGAAATATCCAGCCCAAAAATATTTTCTTTAAATATTTTTGCATAAGTTTTTGTTGTTTTCGCCTTTATTCTCCCAACTGCCGAATGTAAGAAAGCTCCCGTTCCGCAAGCAATGTCCGCAACGCTAAGGTTCTGAATGTCTTTCTTGCCGTTTAAATTAACAACATTGTCAACTATATAGCTTTTAATATAGTTTGGCGTGTAAACTGCACCATTTGTAACAACATCTTTTGAGGGGATCGTTATTTCAAATAATTCTGTCAGATCTTCAAGATCATATTTGCCATTCTTTAACTTCACGAGGTTCGTAAATTCTGAAACTTTTTGGGTGTCATTTCCTTCAATGCACGACTGAATTAACTTGTTATGCAAAATCGATATTTTACTGAACTCCAAAAATGCACCGACTATTAACTTGTTCGCCAAAACAAGATCATCGGAATAGTTCTTAAGATATGTTATTATTTCCTTATGAATCATAGCTATTCAATTATTTCAATTCGGTTAATATTTCTCCCCCTCTGAGTGAAAAATGCAGCTTCCTCAGAGGACAATTGATACAGTTCAGAAACCTTTGCATCAAGCTTGATCCAAAGCCTGTTCAGAGAATTGCGCAAAATATTTTTATGCCGAGGTGTTGCCGAAATAAACTGATTCTGAATTCGCTCAATATCTTTTCCAAGTCTTGCTATTTCCCGAATAAGCTCAGGGTTGTTTTCATAATTCACTTTTGGAAAAGGAATCGGCTCAATAAACTGTTTGTTGAACTTAAAATATCCATTTTGCTGAGGATTTGCTATCGATCTTGCACAAACAGAAAATAAGGTAGAGTTTATGATACTTGCCACAGCGTACAAGTTGGGTTCATCTTTAATTGGAATATCAATGAAAAACATGTTTGCATTATCGCAATAATTATTCGGGTCCTGAGTAACTGCGGCAAATGTGTCATTCGCAGTCATTGGGATTAAAACCTTTGGATATATAGCTTTATGATTCTGTACACGTGTAAAATGATGCCACAAGTCATTACCTACGCAAGTTTCAACATTTGCAATAATTTCGTCTTTATTTCTTGTCAAATAAGCACCAGCCAAAGGAAAGCGTGAAGAAAAATCAGAAAATCGAATAGAATTATTATGTTCCCCTGAAACATCATAAGGGAAAATTACATAAGTGGTAGTAGTGTCTTTGCAGAAGGGATAAAACTGTTCGTTAACCAACAAAGGTCTGCAAGCAGCTATTTCAATTAAAATATCATTCTCTAAATGCGAGTCACATAAAATAGTTCCGTCATCATTAAACGATTTTACTTTCAAATGATAAGCTCTATCCCACAAAACCTGAATCCCAACTTTTACTTTTGCGAAATCGCCAAATTTCCCATGTCTGTTTAATAGCCTTATTTTGATACTAAGTAATTCAGCATCATTAAAATTCCATGGATTTACATCAAAGGCATTTGAAGGTATTACCGTATAGCTGGAACTATCCGTTTCAAATGGTTCAATACTTTCAAGTTTTGCAGGTATTTCTTCAACCTGATTTGAAATCTTTATAAAGGAAACTATCTCGGGATGAGATTTTTCAAGAATAAGAGAAGCAATGTATGTAATTCTGTCTTTGAATAAATCTGTTGTTTCAAAGTCGATTACTTGTGAAAGTAATTGATTGGAAGTGATATACTCTCTTATTTTCTTTCCGTATTCTGTTTTGAAGAAACGTTTCTGAATAATAAAGCCTAGTTTCCCCTGATTATTTAAAAGTCCAATAGCCCGTTCTATAAATGCAACAGACAAGTCAACTTTGCCATTTTGGGTAGTTTCATATTTCTCCTTTAAGTACTGATGCATAAAAGGATATTCTACGTTATAGTTTTTAACTTCAACATAGGGTGGATTCCCGACAATAAAATCGAATCCTCCTTTATCGGTAAATATTTCAGAGAACCCAGCTTCTGAATTCCAATCAAATGGATTTGTCTTATAAAGTTGTACTTCGTTCGTATTTATGTCTGGATATTCTTCCC
This sequence comes from Bacteroidota bacterium, assembly GCA_030698405.1. Taxonomy (GTDB): domain Bacteria; phylum Bacteroidota; class Bacteroidia; order Bacteroidales; family Prolixibacteraceae; genus Aquipluma. The sequence continues at coordinate 3,980 of JAUYMU010000069.1, read as the reverse complement.
TAATATCATAGGAAACAAGAGTATTTCCGCATTTAACATTGCTTCCTACATTATTTAGAATTTGTTTCCCATAAATTCCAATGTCTTGATAGTTTTCATGAAAATCAATACTATCAATAACTTTAAGGGACAGTGACATTCTTGCAACTTCAACTGCTTCGGGGTCAATATCAACAGCATAAATGCAACTGGATATTAATCTTCGTTTGCCTTCTATGGTTAAGGTTGTGTTATTGCCATTTTTGAAAAATAGCTCAGGAAAATCAGTAGGTTGGTATTGATTATAGTATTCAGTAATTATATTTTGTAGATAATCGAAAATTTCAATTAGGAAAATACCACTACCGCATGCAAAATCAAGAATTCTTTTCTGAAATATTCCGTGAAGACCGTTCTCCAGTATTTTGTTTTTAGATATTGTTCTTTTCAATATGTCTTGAACCAAAAACTGAGGTGTACTTATCGCACCATTAGTTTTCAAGTACTCATGTTTGAGCTTTTCAGAAACTACTCCATTTTCAATGAAAAGCTTTTTAGATAAAAATATTTCATAAATGTCGCTGAGTAATTTTGTTGGAATTACATCAAAACGGTATGGCGAAGGGTAATATAAAAGCTCGATGAGTTCATTGAAGATATCATCAGGTATTTCAATATCATGAATACTTTTTATTCGGTCAAATAAAGGTCCATCGTAATGATTATAAAAGTCGTTGTATGATGATTCTTTAAATGCATTCCAGAATCCTATCAACTGATAATCAAGCAACAAACCCTCCTTCTCTATCCTTCTGGCTTCACATATGCGAATAAAAATGATCCTATTAATAACCACTTGGGTTATATAGGCAAGTAGCTCTGAATTATCAGTTATTAAAGGTTTATTGTTTTCATGAATACTGTTTGCCAAATTCAGTCTAAAATTAGATAGTTGGTTTGCAAATAGAAAATCAGGTGATACTTTTTGAATTCCTCTTTCTGTTTTAAGCGTATCGGAATACAATTGGGATAGTTTTCCATTTAAAATATTGGATTTCAGCAAGTGAGCTTCCAATATTTCAAAGTACTCTAAATAGTTGTCAACATTTAAGTAGATTCTGCCTAAGTTTGTTGCCTGGTTTTGTGCTGGGAGATAGGTACAATCGTAAATTACGAACTCTTCAAAATTTGTGATAAATGCACAAGGAGCTTTGATAGACCACCCATAAGATTTTATCTGGAATGCAGATGCTGAATCTGTTTCTAAATTGACATAAGTCCCTTTTGCATCAAGAAATGTTAGTTTTTCACCTCCTCTTTTAAATGTATAATCAGGTCTTGTTGATGTAGAACCTATTTCAGCTAATCTTTCTTTTTCTAGTTTTGATAGTACCTTTTCTTGAAGAATCTGGGAAGTATCCATCACATCCCAGTCAAATATGGCAATTAAATTATTAATCCACATTCGCATAGTTTCTTCAGAACTAAGGTCCAAACGTCCTTGTTCTTTGAAGGTTTGATATTTTTCAATCAATTGCTGTAATTTGACTCTTCTATCCGCCATTTACTTGAGATTCCTTAAATAATTAATTTTACATTCGGCAACTTTTAAAATATCCTTTGCAGAATCTTCTTGAAGTATTTCGTAAGCAATATTTTCACTCAAATACTGAATCATTAATTCGTTGGCATTGAATTCTAGAGCTTCAGCAATCCGAACAACTTGCTCTCGCCTTGCCTTGCGCTCCCCTCGTTCTATCTTGCTTAGAATAGCTGTGTCAATATCAATCATAGCTGCAAGTTGTCTTAAAAGCAATCCTTTTGCTTCTCTTTTGCTTCTTACTATGTCTCCAAATTTATCCATTTGAAATATTTATCTTGACATTATTTGTCAAATGTATAAATAGAATCCTTTTTTTGCAATCATACTTCGTGAAAAATATGAACAGACTTATCAACAGTCAACATGAAGGAAGAAAAGATAGCTACTTTACAAATCCTGGTGGAGTTTTGGTCTGTTCGATCTGAAAATATGCGATTGGAGGTGGGTTTCCCGAATTACTAATTATTTAACTTTCAAGTTACTCACCGTCAATTCCGCTAGTCTTTTCGAATCTCCCAGCTCACCCAGTTTGATCATCATTTCGCGGTGATCGGCAAGCATTCGTTTTTCACCTATTTGAACTTTGTAAGTTGCGTATTTTTCATTAATGAAGTCATTTGGGTAATTGCGATTAAATTAAACAAAACGCTCCGATTGTGGTAATTCCTGTCGGCTGTATTTTTAAAAGCTTCGAATTCGATGCTTTTAAAACCTATTTCAATTATGGCGAATTCGCCACAGTTAAAACACAAGTTAACAATTTCACTTATTGCAGGACGATTATTTAATTTACTGCTAATCTTCACTATCACCTGATTTTTAATGCTGCTGAATTCAGTTACATTAAAAAGTGGGTTGTTACATTTTATATTGCCTTCAACTTCCCCACCATCAACCCCGCTGCCCTCTTCGACGCTCCCGATTCACCCAGCAGAATCATCATTTCGCGGTAATCATCCAGCATACGTTTTTCGTTTTCCGGATCGTGTACAATTTTATTCAGTTCGCTGATTACATTTTTCAGGGTAAAGTCCGACTGGATCAGTTCTGCAACTGCTTCTTTCTTCAGGATAATATTTACCAGCGAAACCCATTTCGTTTTCAGGAAAAATTTCTTCAGGGGCGTAAATAACCAGTTGGGCGTAAGCTGATAAACTACCACCTGCGGAACATTTAAAATAGCAGTTTCGAGCGTTGCCGTGCCCGAAGAAACAATGGCTACCCGGCTGTGAATGAGTATTTCATAAGTTTTCCCCCAGAGTACAGGCACTTTACTTCCTTTCATAAACGGCTGGTAAAATTCAATTCCCATGTTGGGCGCTCCGGCAATTATACATTGAAATTCAGGAAAATGAGCAGCAGCTTCAAGCATGGTTGGCAACAAAACGCTGATTTCGCCTTTTCGGCTACCGGGCAATAATGCGAGTATTGGTTTGTCAGGCAAATTATTTCCAGCAAAAAAGCGTGGAAAATCAGGTTCGGTTTTCTTTTGCAGAATAGCGTCCAACAGCGGATTCCCAACGTAATTGACCGGATAATTGTATTTCCGGTAGAATTCGGTTTCGAAAGGCAAAATGGTAAACATATCGTCCACATAGGCTTTTACCCTGTGAACGCGGGCTTCTTTCCATGCCCATATTTTCGGTGAAATGTAATAAAAAGTGCGTATTCCATGCTCTTTGGCAAATTTGGCCATCCTGAGGTTAAATCCCGGATAATCAACCAAAATCAAAACATCAGGATTAAACTGAAGCATATCCTTTTCGCAAAACCGGAAGTTTTTTTGAATGGTTCGTATATTCATGACTACCGGCACAAGTCCCATAAATGCCAGTTGGCGGTAATGTTTCAGTACAGTCATTCCGGCCTGTTCCATCAATTCGCCGCCAAATCCGCGAAATTCAGCTTTCGGATCGACCAAGCTGATTTCTTTGATCAGGTTGGAAGCGTGCAAATCGCCCGATGCTTCACCGGCTAAAACGTAATATTTCATAAGTTCAAAGTTTCAAGTTTCAAGTTCAAAGTTCAAAGTTCAAAGTTCAAAGTTGTCGCTATTTTGCGGTTTTCGGGTCTTCTGTTTTATATGCTCCGAACTTCTGTCTTCACTTTCCGTCCGAAATAGTTTGATCGCATTGTTCAATATTTTACCGCGGACGGTTTTGCGCTTTGTTTCTTCGATTCTAATCGGGTAGGAAGCGGCTCGCACCGCTGTCCCCCCACACCACCGGGCATACTTACGTACCACGGCGGTTTCTATTAACTAACATTTCGGAGGAAAAATTTCTTGATCCACATGGGTTTATAGAGTGACAAAATTCGATTACCTACCTCTAAGATTGACATATATATCTGTAATACAATTGTTTATAATGATCTTTCTTTTTTTAGTGGATTACGC
>JAUYMU010000068.1 GCA_030698405.1 Bacteroidota bacterium | reverse complement strand
TGCTGTTCGTCGCAAAATCAGGAACAACATTAAGCTGTTTCAATACTTCGCCAATTGATTTTCCTGAAATCACTTTCCCTTTTCCATATTGATTTTCGCCTGAATTGCCCCAAAGTGAACTGGCCAGCTGATTAAATTCTGCAGTGTGTGTTTTGATATCCGTAACCGATATCATTTCCAAAGGCTTTGGTCCTAAAACGACAACTCCTTCATTCACCAATCCGGCAATACGATTTAATGTAACAAAATTCGTTATTGGAAGGTCCGGTAACGTAAGAATGGGGAAGGTCTGCTGGCCTCCCAAAGAAAGTTTGCCATCAATGACTTTCGCTTCAGTCAGGTTATCGAAATTACAGGCGTTGGCCTGAAATCCAAAGGGTAAATCGTTGGCAATACTTTTGTTAAAACTGTAAAACTGAGGAAATTGGTCGCCAACATAAAACAGCACATCCACAACAGGTTCACCTTTTTGCAGTACATATTGAACACGTGCCTGGTAAGTCATCCAGCCTTGTGCAAATTCCCACCACGGATTATTCCGGTTAAAACTGGCACCAAAACCACTTAAAGTTGCACCGGGTTTTTTATCTAATGGCTGATGTACATAACTATGCAGAATAAGTTGATTTATTCCCGAACAATAGGCAGCGTCGCCAAAAGGTTTTAAGTTGGCCGGCGAATCGGAATAATCTGCATATCCGGTATAAGCTTCTGATCCAATGACCTGTTTTTTGTCGGCCAGGGCAGCATAAGTCGGAAAGTAAGCAGTTGGCCTTATTTCAGGTTGATATTCAGGAGTTCCTTTTGAATTTGGATTGGCCCAAAATTCAATCATGGGTAAATCAACATATTTATTTGCTTTTAAAACATCTAAAGGCGGATACATCGCTCGGTTACCATAGATAACTTCGGCATGCATTTCCAGTTGGTTCCGGTGGCATAACTCACTAAACTGTTTGTAATAGTTTTGACTGATCAGATCAGAAATCGTTTTACGGAAGTCGTGCAGAAAAGCATCTGAAAGCTGCGGATTCCCGACAAACTCGCCACATAAAACCGGAATCCACGGAATGATGTTGTAACCCCTGCGATTTTTAAACTCTTCCGGAAATCTTTTAGTCCAGTTCTGAAACTCACATTCCCAACTGTCGATCAGTAAAAATTTGAATGTGTTGCCTTTGTACTGGCCAGCCGACTGTAGCAATTTGCCGGCAAAACTATTGAAGTGAATATGCAGAGCTGTGGTATCCATCTTGTCTACTTCCAAACCAATTCCTTCGGAAGTTGCTGGTGAATTGGTAACTCCGGTGGTGGTATAACCAAACCGTATGATCTGCCAACGACCTTTGGGCGCTTTCCAATTCAGGATTCCATCAGGCGACATATACCTTGTAAGATCGATAACCGATTTTTCAGCTATTCCCTTTTCATTGTTTTTTACAGGGATATCAAAAGCACTTTCATTAGCAGGAGTAAGGGAGCCTGTTTTTTCGAGCAAAAATGGAACCTGCGGTGAATAAGCAGGGATTTCATTGGCTCCGAGGATTTCAACCTCTGCCACATCATAATTCCCTTTTTTGCATTCGAGCTGAAAGTATCTTGCCTTGGTAACAGGGAAAGTTAGTGTATTTACTTTATTTACCCCAGGAAATTCCAAATCGGATATTTTAGTAAATACCTTACCGTCAATGGAGGATGAAAGGACAAACTGACTGGTTATCTTGTTCAGATCTTCCCATGTAAATACAATAGATGTAAACAGAACTACTTTATTGGCAGCGATATCAGATTCAAATGTGAAATTAATCAGGTCGCCTTTTCTAATTGCGGTTTTGCTTTTCGGATCGCCATCATTAAGTAATGTTCCGGCAGATATCTTGTTGATTTCAATATTTACTTTAGCTTTCTGAAATGAATTTTGTTTGTCTTCAATTGGATAAGCCACAACTGCCACATCGCGGTAAAAATCATTTCTTGCTGTAGGTTGGGCCAGTTGTGTGTTTATCACTTTGCCACCGTCAACGATTGATTTTGACCATGCATATTGTTTCATCGACAATTCCGGCGTAATCCACGGACCGCCACTTGTACTCCAGCCATCGCAATTGTGAACACCAATTTTTATGTCCAGACGGTTGGCTTCTGTTAAAGCCCATTGAAACATATCATACCATTCGGGGGAATTAAACTTAATTTCAACAGGAACATACGTTTTGGGTTGAAACCAGGTTGTCTGATCTCCAATATTCAGAATTGTTGCCTGCGAAACGCCTTGCTGTTTCATAGACTCCAAATCCTTGGTAATACCGTCTTTGGTGATGTTACCACTGATCCAGTGCCACCAGGTATTCACTTTGGTAGAGTTTGGAGGCGACAGAAATTCGGAACTATTTAAGGTATTCTGGGCGATGCTCACTGATATAGATAAGAAAAAACACAGGAACAGAATACAGCTTTTAAATGGTTTCATACTTTTTACTATTAGTTAAATTTTTCATTCTACTGGTTAACCTTTAAATCCCGAAAGGAAGTAGGCAACCATACCTGCATTTCATTGGCACCACGATTATTCCACGCAAAATAAGGTATGGCTTTGATCGCCTTATTAATAACCTGTACCGTTTGACCATCTGCACCGGGTACGATAATTTTCGCCTCCATTGTTATTGTATTTACGCCACCCAGTAATCCTGGTTCATATTGAATATGAAGACTTGCATCAACAGGAAGAATAAAATTCCAGGCTTGCTGGTTATTGTCAGCCCCTTCGACACAATAAACCATGGGGCCATATTGCAGGGCTGAACGGTTATTGTTTTGTTTTAATTCAGCCCGACTGGCAATCCGATGAATTTCCATTGGCGTATTGATTTCAATCAGATCTCCTTTTTTCCACTGGCGGTCAATTACAGCATAACCCAGCTCCTCACGAAACGATGCTGGTTTACCATTTATTGAAATTTCAATGGATGCGTTTTGCTGCTGAGTGGTATAAAAATACAGACCACCATGCGCAGGCTCTTTTAACCAGCCTGGAATACGCAGTCTGAGTTGATACGATTTTTTTGGTGCCTCAGTAATGTTAATAGTGGAATTGCCCTTCCAGGGATAGGAAGTTTGCATCGATAAACCCAAAAACTGTTTTTCTACCGGCAGTTTTACTTCGCTGCCGATATACAAGTTAACCCACGCTGCATTTGCAGATTGGCAGTAAATATAATTTCCTAAAGAACTTACAAGCCGTGCAATATTCGATGGGCAGCAGGCGGTTTTAAACCATTCGCTGCGTTGCGATTTGCCGGAAGATGCCAAAGGGTTTTCATATAAAAACCTATCACCACTAAGCGATAGTCCGTCTAATGCACCATTGTATAAACTTCTTTCAAGAATATCAATGTATTTGGCATCACCCGTAAGCATGTTCATGCGTTGATTCCAGAAAACCATACCAACAGAGGCGCAGGTTTCACAGTACGCATTTTCATTAGGTAAATCATAGTCAGCACCGAAACCTTCATTTGTTGCCTCTGCACCGATACCACCAGTGATATACATGTTACGATATACTACATCTTCCCAAATGGAATTCATCGCTTTTATATATCCTTTATCATTAGTAATTGCAGCGACATCCGCTACTCCTGTGTACATATACATTGCTCTTACTGCATGACCAACAATTTTATTCTGATCTTTTACCGGCAGGCTGTTTTGGCAATAATCCTGATTTCCCCATTCTTTCCCGTAACCCCTGCCTCTCTGTTCCAGATACCACTGTGCCAATTCAAGATATTTACTGTCATTTGTATGGTGGTACAATTTAATGAGTGCCAACTCTATTTCCTGGTGGCCACTGAACCATTGGCGATTATTTTTTCGCAAAAAAGTATCAATATGATCAGCAAATCTAATGGCCACGTCCAACAATTTTCTTTTACCGGTAGCATTATGATATGCAATTCCTGCTTCAATCAGGTGGCCTGCACAATAATCTTCATGCATGCCTATTCCTGTCCAGCGTTTCGAAATATCCGTCAGTTCAAAATAAGTATTCAGGTATCCATCTGGTAATTGGGCCGCTGCAATTTTATCAATCCATTCATCCGCTTTTTTTTCAATTAGCGGGTTAGGATTGTTTTTTAATGAATAGGCCATCGCTTCTATCGCTTTATAAACATCTGAGTCATCATAATAAATACCTTCATGTTGCCCACTATGAGTGGCAGATTTTTCAAAATTCCGGATTCGGCCAGTCTTGATTTCAGAAAATTGAATACATGCATCTAAAGTATTTGTCGCAACAGCAGTCATTCTTCCACTCCAAAAAGGATCCGTAATATTTACCTGAGAGAAATCGACAGGATATAATTTTTGTAGGGATTCCTGCGATTGAACCTCGAAAGGCATAAGTGCAATTATCAAGATGAAAGGAAATAACAGTTTCATAATCTATTAATTAAAGTTTCAAAATATTTTGTAAGCACATTTAATCAAATCCTTTTTAAGAAAAAAGTGGAGGAGTCATGCAATGCCTCCTCCACTTTAACTTAGCTTTTTAAAACTTTATTTGTAATAATTAATAACCCGGGTTTTGAGTCACTCCGAAATTATCAACATCTTCCCATGGAATTGGAAATACTTCATTTTTACCGGCCTTAAAACCTGGAATTTTTGCTACTGCCTGTCCAGTTCTCACTAAATCGTAAAAATATTCTCCTTCCATAGCTAATTCCAATCTTCGTTCATCCAAAATAGCCTGTTTAGTAATTGGTACGCGATGTAAAGCATCACCAAATGCCCTGTCCCTAACCTTATCTAAATAACCCTGGGCTTTTGCAGCATTTGAGGCAACATTGGCTTCGGCAGCCATTAATAAAACATCTGCAAATCGGATGGTCCGAATATTGTTTCCATAGCATAGTTGAGGCTGTCCACTTGTTTCTCCTAACATTGGCAAGTATTTTTTACTATATAACCCGGTATGTTTATATGGCACAATAGTATAGGTCACATTCAAAGCAGGATTTGCCAGTTTATATGCTTCTATATCAAAACAAGTGGCGTCTCTTCTTTGATCACCCGGAGCATAAGCATTATATAACTCTTTGGTTGGTAAATTATATCCTCCTCCGTCTGCATAAGGCATGCCTGCAGCACCTCTAAGTCCAACTACTCCCATTTCCCATACTGCATAATTCCCTTGACCAGAATTACGACCTGCCCAATTCCAGTAAGGGGAATTATTTGAATACTGAACTTCAAAAACAGATTCATGGCCATTTTCGCCTGCTAACAGGAACTGGCTTCCAAAATCAGGAACCAGACTATATGGACCATTAATCACATTCTCCAGCATAGCTGCAGCTTCAGTTAGCTTATTCTGATAAAGTAAAACTTTTCCCAACAAAGCCTGAGCAGCATATTTGGTAATCCTGCCTTTCTGTGCCGCAGTGGTTGGCAATACAGCAATAGCCGCATTTAAATCAACTTCTATTTGCTTATATACTTCTGCTTTGGGGACTCTTTTCATTTTTCCAAAATCACTAATTTCTACTCTTTTATCTGTAAAAACTATAGCATCTCCAAAATTTCTGACTAACATAAAATATTCGTAAGCCCTTATGAAGTAAAGTTCACCATACAAAGCATCTTTCCCGGCAAAGTCTATTTTTATGCCTGTAGGATTCTGATCTTTGTGTTGCACCATATAATTCACTCTGTTAATTCCTTCATAGGTAAATCGCCATAAATTTACAGCTTCTGCATTTTGTGTTGCAGAAGTTAAAGTATAATCATCTATATTTTGAATTATGAGCTGATCGGTAGCGCTGCCGCCTCCGGATACTGAATTAGTAGTAGCAAGATCCCCATAGATAAGTGGCTGATGAGTAATCCATTGCATTGGACTATAACAACTCACAGCCATTTGTCTGTAATCGGCCTCTGTTTTTAGAAAATCTAATTCCGTTACTTTATATTCCGAATGAGGATCAAAATCAAGATATTTATCACAGCTGGTAAACAGCGTTATAAATAGCACCAATCCTGTTATTATTTTAATATTTTTCATACTAACTTTTTTAATAGTTTAAAATTTAACACTCAATCCGGCTGAATAAGTTCTTGACTGCGGGTATAAACCTAAATCCACTCCCGTATTCAATATATTGCTCCCGTCTGATATCTCAGGGTCAAATCCAGGATATTTTGTAAATGTATGAAGGTTTTTAGCCTGTAGATAGAGCCTCAGTTGGTTTAATCCTATTTTCTTTAACAATGAAGAAGGCAAGGTATATCCAAATTCCAGATTTTTGATTTTAGCGAATGTTCCGTCTACAATAAATCTGTCAGAAGGACGTGTATTTTCATTATTATCCTTAAATGTATAACGGGGATTTCTGGCATCATTGGTAGAACCTTCTCCTGTCCATCTGTTTAAAACAGATGCAGGCATATTACAATACACAAAACCCCTGCTATATCCCCCAATATAAATATCATTTCCAACCGAAGCATAAGTAAATACACTTAAGTCAAAGTTTTTATATTCAAACCCCAGGTTCCAACCCAATGTAAATTTTGGATAAGGATTACCAATTTCAGTTCTATCATAAGCATCAATTTTTCCATCCTGAATACCTTTAGGGCCGCTTACATCAACGAACTTAATATCTCCGGGTACAGCATTTTGAGTAGGGCTTGCCGCGATTTGAGCTGCGTTTTGAAACAACCCATCCGTTTTCCAGCCATAAAAATATCCTGGGGCATAACCTTTCTGGAATCTTGTTACCTGATAATAATTTGGAGTAACTAATCCTCCTCCTCCAAGAATAGCTGATCCATTGATATTGGTTGCAGTAACTAAATTTTTTGCGGATGAAACTGTAACTGATGTATTTATTTTCAAGTCTTTAGCGCCAGAATTGCGATATGACACTGTTAAATCAACACCGCTGCTTTTTGTTGTACCTACATTTGACGAAATAGATGGCAGGGTACCTGCATAGTAAGGAATGGGACTGACAAATAACAATCCTTCAACTTTCTTATCAAAGTAATCTGCAGTCAGTGAGAAATTTTTCAACAAGGTAATATCAAAACCAATGTCAAGTTGAGATTGGTTTTCCCATCGTAAGAACGGATTGGCAAATGAGCTTATTGTTGCGCCTGAAACTAAACCTCCATCAAACTGATATCCGTTATTATTAGGAGTACCACCACCTTCATAATTCGGGCCACCAATACTTACAGTAGCTAAAACCGGATCTACCTTCTCATTTCCTGAAGTACCATAACTTCCCCTGATTTTTAAGTAATTAATCGCATCCAAATTAAAAAAAGTTTCTTCAGTTACCACCCAGCCCAATGATCCTGCATAAAAATTGGCAAATTTATTATTTTTACCAAAAGCCATTGAACCGTCACGACGGGCAGAAAATGAAGCTAAATATTTTGCTTCATAGTCATATTCAAGTCTTCCAAAATAGGATGCATTTCTACGTGTTAAAGTCTTATACTTATTAGCTTGAACAGCATTCGTATTTGATGCTGAATTTACTCCGGTTGCAGCTACCATATCAGCCCAGTCCCAGCTATTATCACGAATATCCTCTCTATTCATAACATAACGACGACCTGTTACCTGTGCTGAAGAAATTCCAGCCACTGCATTAAATGTATGCTTTTCTTTAAAAATATAGCTGTAGTTAGCAAATGTTTCAAAAGTATAGTTAAAAGAAGCAACTACATCTTCCTGTACCCTATTGTGGTTTGTACCTTTTACAGTACCGTCGGCATTCTGAGTACTAAATTCATGTGCCGGGCCATAGAAAACAAGCGGAGTAAATGTTTTACCAAGTGATTCCCATTTCACATAACCTAAACGAGAAGTTATTCTAAGATTTTTCAGCACTTCATATTGCAACTCTGCTTTTCCATATAATTTGTCATCATTATATATATTTTGTGCAGCGTCTATTTGAGCTAATGGATTTACATTTTGTTTCGTTATCAGGTTGCTAAATCCGTATTTCCCTATTGTATTGGGTACTGTATTATTAACAGGTACTGTTGGGTCGAAATTTAGTGCATTACCTAAAACAGCACCGAATGAGCCTTCAGGAACCGTCTTTCTTAGCGTATGCACATAACTGGTATTTAGTATTAGCTTAAGTTTTGGAGTTAAATCAAATATTAAATTGGCAGTTGCGTTGTACCTTTCGAATTTTGATTTATCACTACCTGCAACAATACCGCCTTGTCCTAAATAACCCCCCGAAAGAAAATAGCTCATCTTTTCGCTACCACCTTTAGCAGTTAAGTTATACGAAGAAACAGCAGCTTTGTGAAATATTTGATCTTGCCAATTTGTTCCTTCTCCTAATGATGCTGGATCATTGAAGATTTTTTGCCCTCCTGAAGCTAAACTGCCTTCATTATTCATAGTGGCATATTCAGTTGCATTTAGCATATCTATTTGTTTCACCACTCCTTGTTGCCCAATATAAGTATTGAAGCCAAATTGAGTTTTTTGACTTTTTCCGCCACTCTTTGTTGTAATTAAAATAACACCATTTCCACCTTTTACACCGTAAATGGCGGTGGTCGCAGCATCTTTTAAAACACTGACAGATTCAATATCTGCAGGATTAATAGCATTCAAATCAGTCAGAGTTTGAGGAATACCATCTACAATTACAACCGGGTCAGTTCCTGTAAAAGAGGGAATTCCTCTTATCAATGCCAATGGTTTGCTCCCTGGCGAACCGTTTCCTATTATGGTAACGCCTGAAGCCATGCCCTGTAAAGCTTCTTCTACTCTTACCGGATTTCGTCTCTCAATATCAGCAGCTTTAACAATTGATATTGCACCAGAGATTTTGGTTATTTTTTGAGTACCGTAACCAATCACAACAACGTCGTCAATTCCAATTGTTTCTTCTTCAAGGGTAACATTTAACGTAGTTTTGTTTCCAACCAAAATCTCCTGCCCTTTCATTCCTATGAACGAAAATTGCAAAGTCGCATTTTCAGGGACATTGGATAGAGAGTAGTTTCCATTGGCATCAGTAATTGAGCCAGTTGTGATGCCTTTTACAACCACTGAAACCCCTGGCAATGGAGAACCTGAGGTGTCGGTGACCTTACCTGAAACTTTTATTGATTGACCAACCTGTTTAATATTTTCATTACTGCTTAACGCAATTTGCCGGTTGTTAATGGTATAGCTAATACCTTTATTCTCAAACATTAAGTCGAGAATCTTTGTTACCAGTTGATTTTCAGCAGCAATGTCAACCTTTTGATCAACATTTACCTTGGTCGCATCATACATGAAGAAAAATTCCGACTTGTATTCAATCTGTGCCAGAATATCTTTAATAGTTGAATTTTTCGAATTCAAACTAATACGGGTATTCTGAGAGTAAGTACCAACAGCGATTACTTGCGAAATGGCTACTAGTATCAGAAAAAGAGTTGTTTTCATTACCTTACATAATTTTGATTCCCAAAACTTATTCCAATTAGGAATCGATTGACAATAGTTTTTTTTCATACCTTTGTTTTGATTTGTTTATAGATTCAAATTATTTTGCCTTTTCATTACCAGTGATAAAGGCGAAAAAGAAAAAGAAAGGGGGTGTTACAAGCATCTCCTTTTTTCGTTAGGTTGTGTTAGTGTTACATAGGCTTCAAATTAAGATTATTAATTTATTATAACTTTTGTTTTTACATCTCGTTCCTCGCCCCGAACAATCCTGCAACGAACTGAACAGGAGTATCCGATAGATCGGAAAATTTCTTCCAAAGTCTCGTTTTTAATCGTTGCGGTAAATACCGATTTGTATATTTTAGGATTCTTCACTTCTATATCAATATTGTATTTTCGCTCCAACTGAATGAGCACCTCCTTCATCGGAATGTCGTTGAAATAAAGAATACCATCAGTCCAGGCGGTAATCCGCCCTACATTGACTTCATTAACAACAACCTTCTCCGAATGAATGTCGTATTGAGCCATTTCTCCGGGAACTAATTTATATTGGAATGCTTCATTTTTCGAATGCAATAATTCCACACTTCCGGATTGGAGTGCCACACTGATTGTTTCATTGTTTGAATATGCATTGACATCAAACCTGGTTCCAAGCACTTTTACTTTTAGCTCATTGCAATGGACCACGAGAGGAATTTCCTTATTTTTGGTTACCTGAAAAAATGCCTGCCCGATCAATTTAATTTCCCGGTTATTATACCCAAAGTTGTTGTTGTAAGTTATTTTGGTTCCTGAGTTTAACCAAACCACAGTACTATCCGGAAGAATTATCTTTGATCGCTGACCGTTTTCTGCAACAACCGCAGTGTCAAACAGTTGGAAATTACTTGAAATTTGATCTAAGTTTTGATAATAGAAGTAGAGTGATGAGAGACCTAAGGCCAAAATGAAAATTGCTGCATATTTCAAAAACGAATTGGCATTCAGTTTAAACGAACGTTTTCTGGAATTTAATTGCTGTCGAAAATTTAAATATAATTTTTCAACCTGATAGGAAGGCATTTCTTTTTCAGATGCGAGAAGCGCCCAGGCATTTTTTAATCTATTATATTCTTTCTTCGAATCTTTTTCCAAATCAAGGTTTGAAAGAACCGATTGTTTCGTTTCAGCTTCTGCATCTCCGACTACCACCCTAAATATGTTTTCTGAATTTTTCATTTGTTTCTTTGTTATATCTATAAAGCACGAACATGCCTTTACCCTACTTAAGAAAGTGACTATTTTTTTGAAAAGATAAAAGAATCGTTTAACGAATAAACAGAAAGGCCATTAGTGGCAGATAGTTTTTCAGATGGATACGAAATACTTTCAAGGCTTTAGAAATATGACCTTCAACTGCTTTTACTGAAATATTCAGTTCTTCTGCAATTTCCTTGTACTTTTTATCTTCAAACCGACTTAGCTGGAACACAACCCGACATTGAGGTGGTAATTGTTCCAGGGTGTTTTTAATGATCAGTTCTATTTCCTGAAATGTAAACGAGGAAGTATCAAGTGATACCAATGCATCCAGATTTGCCTTCAATTCCAATATTCCAATGTCTGTTGAATCGTAAAGCTTTTTGCGATACTTCAAATCACGCAGTTTGTATAAACAATTGTTTTTAGCAACAGTGAAAAGATAGGCTGCCAAATTGGTATTATCGGCAAGGGTTGCCTTTTTATCCCACAATGTCATCAAGGTATCCTGGATGATATTCTCAACAATGTCACCTTGAGGTATATATTCATGAACAAAATAGTATAATCTGGGAACGTACTTATTATAGATAACTTTAAAAGCAGCTTCGTCGCCCTTCCTAAGTTTTTCGAATAAGTAATTCTCATTGTCCGTCATTGCAGATAATTATTAATGAAACAAAACTATTGATTTTTTTTGGTATTTGACTGTAGCAATATTTATTAGTCATTGTATTTGAAAAAGAAAACAAAAGAGAATTCTGGCTGAACATATTAGAGGTTCTGATCCTTAAAGCTATTGATGCTAAAATCATGGAAATGGGTATACCACATCATTGGATTTTGAGTTTAATACTTTTAAATGTTGATTTATTGTGATAGTTTTACCCCATCAGAGAGAAGACATCTCATAAAGATCATCGGTTATGCAGTTATGGAACGAATTTATTGCCGGTAGCGATATAGCTTACAAAACTATCTATGACACCCATATCCAGTCACTTTATAAGTTTGGATTAAATTTTACCAGGGATGAAGATTTAATTCAGGACTGCGTTCATGACCTTTTTATTGATCTTCACAAATACAGGTCGCGGCTAAAAAAGACCAACAACATTAAAACTTATCTTTTTATTTCGCTCAAACGTAAAATTATTCGTGTACTGGAAAAGGAAGGAAAACACATGCAGTTAAATGCAGAAAATCTTCCGTTTTTTTATTCCCTGACAAACGAAGATGAAGCTGAAAATGAACTAAAAAACAGACGGTTTGAATTGATAGAAAAAGCGATGGCCGAATTAAGCAACCGTCAGCGCGATACCATTATGATCGAGCATTTGTGGGAATTTGTCAGCATCCCGCCCAGCGAGGGTGTTCGAACCAACGATTGGAAATACTTCCGCTATGTGAACGACCAATCGAGGGAAGAACTTTACAACCTGAAAAAAGACCCGAAGGAAATAGATAATCTGGCCAAAAAACCAGAATTTCAGAAAGAACTAAAAACCCTGCGAAACGAAATGGATGTGCTGGCAAAAAAATATGCCGATCCATATTCCGGAATTCCTTCAGGATTAATGGTCGAATACATCCGCGAGCCAAAGAATGTGGCCATCAACGACAGTAAACCCGAATACAGTTGGGTGGTTCCGAAAGAGGCCGTATTTCAGAATGCCTACCAGATTTTGGTCGCCTCGTCGAAAGCAAATATCGAAAATAACCTGGGCGATGTGTGGAACAGCGGGCAGGTTCGGGGAAAAGTTTCGACGAATGTTGAACATACAGGGAAACCGCTGAACCCGAATTCAAAATATTTCTGGAAAGTACGCATCTGGGACCGCGATAACCGTTTGTCGGAATATTCAGTATTTCAGGAA
This sequence comes from Bacteroidota bacterium, assembly GCA_030698405.1. Lineage (GTDB taxonomy): Bacteria > Bacteroidota > Bacteroidia > Bacteroidales > Prolixibacteraceae > Aquipluma. Next base: position 67,152 of record JAUYMU010000068.1, on the reverse strand, counting down.
TTTAAAACCGGCACGTTTACCGGAAATATCTCCACCGGAAATTCATTTCATATTGAGCGGATCAATCCAAAAAAAATAGAGAAAACAGGCGCCGACAGCTATTTTGTTGATTTTGGCAAAGATGCTTTCGGAACCTTGGAGCTGGACTAAAATTCACCAAAAGCCGATACGCTGGTTGTTCGTCTGGGCGAAAAATTATCGGGCAAATCCATCGACCGTAACCCGGGTGGCACCATTCGTTATTCTGAAGTAAAACTGGCTGTTCGGCCAGGCATTGAAAATTATACTTTGAAATTGGTTCCCGATCAACGGAATACCTTGCCACACATGGCCGTGCTTTTACCCGATTCCTTTGACGTGGTAATTCCATTCCGTTATTGTGAAATCGAAAACTATAAGGGCAGCCTTTCTCCTGAAAAGATCAGGCAAAAAGCGTATTTTAACTATTTCGATGCCACAAAGAGCAGTTTTACCAGCTCCGATACCATCCTGAACCAAATCTGGGATTTGTGCAAATACAGCATGAAAGCCACCAACTTTACCGGGCTTTACATCGATGGCGACCGCGAGCGGATCCCCTACGAAGGAGATGCCTACATCAACCAGTTGAGCCATTATGCAGTGGATGCTGAATACCCGATGGCACAGCAAACCATCGAATGGTTCATGCGCAAACCAACCTGGCCAACCGAGTGGCAACAGCACGTGGCCCTGCTTTTCTGGCAGGATTACATGTACACCGGAAATACCGAACTGGTTGAAAAATACTACGAACCGCTGAAACACAAAACCCTGATGGCGCTCGAAAACGGGGAAGGGCTGGTGAGTACGCATTCCAAAAAACTCAACGGTGAATTCATGGCCACGCTTGGTTTTGCCGATACCACACAACGGCTCCGCGACATTGTTGACTGGCCGCCCGCACAGAAAGATACCGGCTGGAAGTTGCCCAAAGAATGGCCACAGGGCGAACGCGACGGCTTTGTTTTTATGCCGTTCAATACGGTGATAAACAGTTTTTATTACCAGAATTTGATGATCATGGCCGAGTTTGCCCGTTTGCTGAACAAGACCGGCGAAGAACTGGATTTCAGGTACCGCGCCGAGCGCACCAAAAAGGCGATCAACGAAAAGATGTTCAACCAAAAAGGCGGATTTTACGCCGATGGAATAGGCACCGACCACGGTTCTGTCCATGCCAATATGCTGCCCCTGGCTTTTGGCATCGTTCCTGAAGAATACCGGGAATCGGTGGTGAAACATGTCAAATCGCGCGGAATGGGTTGCAGTGTTTATGGCGCCCAGTTTTTGCTCGATGGCCTTTACAATGCAAGAGCCTCCGATTATGCGCTCGAACTGATGACCGCCACCCACGACCGCAGCTGGTGGAACATGATCAAAATAGGGTCGACCATAACGCTCGAAGCCTGGGACTTGAAATACAAACCAAATCTGGACTGGAATCACGCCTGGGGTGCCGCGCCTGGAAATATTATTCAGCGTCAACTGTGGGGGATCACACCAAAAACTCCTGGATTTGGCATCGTTCAGGTAAAGCCGCAACTGGGCAAACTAAAAAACAGCAGCATCACGGTGCCAACCATTAAAGGCGCCATCAAAGCATCGTACAGTTTTATCAATGCCCGCCAGCAAAAATACACGATTGAACTTCCTGCCAATACGGGTGGAGAACTGGTTTTGCCGGATACCGGCGATGCCGAAGTAACGGTGAACGGAAATAAAGTGAATCCGGCATTTAAAACCGTTCGTCTCGAACCGGGGGTGAACAATGTACAAATTGTAATTAATTCCTTTTAGAAAAATACACGATGGATAAACCGATAAACTGTACAACTGGTTGCCAAAGAATAGTCTTCTGTAACTTCAGAAAGATGGAGATACCGGAAACCCAATTGCAGTAATACTAAACAGAATGTTGTTGGTCAGGATAAATTTGTCCATCTCAAAACCATCTTCGCGCATATCCCATTTTTCCGGAATATTCAAAAAAATTCGCCGCCGGATTCAAATGAGAAAGTATTCTCCCCGATTATGCAATTTTTCAGTAAAATAAGTGAAATCTGAAGAAGAAGAAGAGGAGGTTGTACCTCGGCAAGTCTTAAAAAAATGTGTTAATTTGTTTGTTTCAACTGATTTTTCCGATATATGTCAGAAATAAGCATGATTACAATTCAAAAAGAGAAACAGCTTTTCCTTGATTTTCAGGGAGGAAGACAAGCTTTTTTTGATTATTTCTTCGATAAATATTATCGGGGACTTTGTGTTTATGCTTACCGGATGTTAAAATCGAAATAGTATCAGCAGATTGCAGATCAGGAAAAAATATCGGTCAAAACCGTTGAATAAAAGAGGGCATTAACAAAATCAAATAAATATATGAAACGGTACAACTTGCTTCTGTTGGCACTAATTCTTACAATGTCAGCAAGTGCCCAGTCGCCCCGGCTACTCATTACCACCGACATTGGCGGCGACCCCGATGACCAGCAGTCATTGGTGAGGCTGATGGTTTATACCAACGAGTTTGATATTGAAGGCATCTCTAACCTCATACAAGCGAATCGATTTGATTTTAAAATAGTAATCGCATAAAAGAAGAATATTTTTACCTTTAACGACTAACTAAACGATGCAAACTAACTTGAGCTATGCTGCGATCCATTCTTTTATTGACCCTGGCAGGTGTTCCTTCCGGACTTGCAGCAAAAGCAGCCGATCAGCCAAAGAAGTCTCCCAATATCCTTTTTGTCATCTCCGACGACCAGTCGTTTCCACATGCTTCGGCCTATGGAGCCGATTGGGTTAAAACGCCCAATTTCGATAAGGTTGCCAGGCAGGGAGTGCTGTTTACCAGCGCTTTCGTAACATCTCCCGGGTGCAGTCCGTCGCGGGTCAGTATGCTTACCGGGCGATATCCCTGGCAGATTGAGGAAGCCGGAACGCACGGCAGTTCATTCCCGGTGAAATACAAAACCTTCACGCAGGTGCTCGAAGCAAACGGCTATGCTGTTGGTTTTACCGGGAAACCATGGGACCCGGGCGACTGGCAGGTCTCAGGATGGAAACAAAACCCGGTGGGCAAAGAATACAATCAAAAAAAGCTAAAACCTCCTTACACCGGAATATCGAACATCGATTACGCCGGAAATTTCGACCTGTTTTTGGAGCAGAGGCAATCCGGTCAGCCTTTCTTTTTCTGGCTCGGAACCAATGAACCACACCGCGTTTTCGAGGAAGGTTCAGGCGTAAATGCTGGTAAAACTGAATCGGACGCCAAAGTGCCGGGATTTCTGCCCGACCATCCGATCGTAAAAAACGACCTGCTCGATTATGCCGTGGAAATTGAATGGTTTGATCGCCATTTAGGTTTGGCGCTCGAAAAACTGGCAGCCATCGGCGAATTGGAAAACACGCTCATCATTGTGACTGCCGATAACGGGATGGCATTCCCACGGGCCAAAGCCAATTGTTACGATCCCGGAATCCATGTTCCACTGGCAATTTGCTGGGGCAACCAAATTCCGAAAGGTCGGACGATTAATACGCCAACCAGCTCCGTAGATCTGGCGCCAACCATTTTAGACGCAGCCGGATTGAAGTTCGATGGACAATTTCCGATGGCCGGAAAAAGTATGCTTGCCCGCTTGAAATCGGCCAACGAAAAAAGCTGGAATTCGGAAAAGCAAACCATTTTTGCCGGGCGCGAGCGGCATTCATCGGCGCGCTACGAAAACCGTGGATATCCGCAACGCATCATCCGTACCAACAACTATTTGTACATCAAAAATTATCATCCTGAATACTGGCCATCGGGCGACCCGCAGGTTTACCTGAAAGATGGCTCGCTGAGCGAAATGCACGGCGCTTACATGGACATTGACGACGGCCCAACACTTCAGTACTACAAAAAAATGAATGTGACCGATCCTGAATTTGCCCCGCTTTTTCTTGCAGCCACGGCCAAACGACCTGCAGAAGAATTGTACGACGTTCAGAAAGACCCCGATTGCATGAACAACCTGGCCGGGAAACCGGAGTTTAGCGCTTTTCAGAAAGAGTTGAATAAGCAATTGGTCAGTCATTTAAAGGCAACCGGCGACCCGCGCGAAGTGGGATTAAATCCTGAAATCTGGGAAAAGTATCCCCGATTAAAAGGAGAAATTCGTAAATTCCCAACCGAAACCAAAAATTAACCTGTCAACTATGAAACAAACGCTACTCTTTTTATTTATACTTTTTTTATTTTCCGGGTGCACCAAAACCAAAGAGGCAGGCCCTTATTTCGGCAATGGTTTTCACAACGGCTGGGCCGACCAAAATTCAATAGTCATCTGGACGCGCCTGACCAAAAATCCTGAACTCAATCTCGCCGGGGAAAAGTTTTTGGTTCCTTCAGCAAAAGACCACCGCAGGCTCGATGCGGAAGCAAATCCTGATTCGATTTTTAATGCTCAAATCCCGCAAGGTTTTACGCTCGACCAAATGGAAGGGGCATGTCCGGGGATAAAAGGTGAGGTCCGCATGATTTATTATCCATTAAATCAGCCTGATAGTCGCGTTGAAACGGAATGGTCTGCTGTTGATCCAGGCAAAAATTTCACACATCAGTGGAAGATCGTTAATTTAAATGCCGATACCAAATACGTGGTAGAGCTCGAAGCCCGGAGAAATAAAAAATCAGGTGTAACCGCCCGGATTGAAGGCGCATTCCGCACACCGCCCGAATCAGCAAGCCGCAGCGACCTTAACTTCTGCATCGTTACCTGCCACGACTATTCGCGCCGCGACGATCCCGAAAACGGCCATAAAATGTACAAGGCCATGCTCCGCATGTTTCCCGACTTTTTTGTCCACACCGGCGATATTGAATACTACGACAAACCAGCCCCCTATGCCCTGACTGAAGAATTGATGCGGTTTAAATGGGACAGAATTTTCGCCCTACCCTATCAGCGTGATTTCTATAAGCAGGTGACCACCTATTGGATGAAAGACGACCACGATGCGCTCACCAATGATGCTTATCCCGGAATGAAATACGGAACCGTTTCGTGGGAACGGGGATTGGAAATATTTGACAAGGAACAATTTCCGTCGAACGATAAACCCTATAAAACCGTTCGCTGGGGAAAAGATTTGCAGATTTGGATGGTGGAAGGACGCAATTTCAGGAGTAAAAACGATGACCCCGATGGCCCTGCAAAAACCATTTGGGGCAGTGAGCAAAAAGAATGGCTTTTCCGAACCATGAAAGAGTCGGACGCGACATTTAAACTCCTGATAACTCCCGACCCGATTTTAGGTCCTGACCGCGACAATAAAGGAGACAATTACGCCAACAAGGAATTCAGTTACGAAGGCAACCAAATCCGGGAATTCCTGAACCAATTCGACAATGTGTATATCTGCAATGGCGATCGCCACTGGCAATATGTGACCAACTTACCTGGAACAAATCTTTGGGAATTCAGCACTGGCGCGGGTTCCGATAAACATGCAGAAGGCTGGAACCAGGAGGATGTAAGGCCGGAGCACCGGTTTTTGAGGGTGAAGGGCGGTTTCCTGAAAGGCTCGGTTTATCAGGCCGAAAACAAAAGCTGGCTAAAACTGGAGCATTGCGATGTCGATGGAAATGTGGTACACGAAGAGTTATTTACCCGATAAATCTCGAAGAAATGGTGTTCAAATGAAAATAAAATAAACACACTAATAATTCGTAACAAACTAAAACCACTAGACATGAAAAAACAAATCCTTTGCATTTTGTCCATCTTTTGCTTCAGCCTGGTATCGTTTGGACAAGGGGTTGGGGCTTCGCCCGAGTATGTAAAAGCATTAACTGCCGAATGGAAAGGCGAGCGGTTTCCCGACGGACGCCCAAAAGTTTCGGACGGTATTCTTGAAAGGTTGAAAAATGTTTCGATGGAAGAAGCCTGGGCAGGTTTGCGCAACAAGGGCTACCTGAATCAATTTGAAGGCGACTGGACAATCCTTGACAACGAAAGTGCAATGACCGGGCGCGTTGTTACTGCGCAATACATGCCGTTACGCCCCGATTTACAAAACTACGTGAAGGAACAGGGAATCAGGGAAAATCGCGCACAACAGGGCGGAACCAATTCGTGGCCGATTGATATGCTTCAGGAAGGCGATGTCTACGTGGCCGACAGCTACGGCAAAATTGTTGACGGAACCCTGATTGGCGACAATCTCGGAAACTCAATCTATTCCAAATCTAAACGGGGCGTAATTTTCTACGGATCGGTTCGCGACATGGAAGGACTTAGCGCCATTGACGGTTTTAATGCCTGGGTAAAAGGGCACGATCCGTCGTACATTAATCAAACGATGCTTACATCTATCAATACCCCCATCCGGATCGGACGGGCCATTGTAATGCCAGGCGATGTGGTACTTGCAAAGAAATGGGGCGTGATATTTTTCCCTGCCCACTTGGTCGAAGAAGTGCTGATTAATGCCGAAGTAACCGCTCTGCGCGATCAGTTTGGGCACCTGCGCCTGAAAGAAGGTAAATACAAGCCCGGCGAAATCGATAGCCAATGGAGCGAAGCGATCAAAACGGATTTTATCAACTGGCTGAATAACTACCCCGGAAAATTGCCCATGAGCAAAACCGAACTGGATAATTATTTCAAGGAAAGAAACTGGTAAAACCTAAATTCGGAATATCATGAAAAACAGCTTAAAAGAAATCGTTGCCGGTTTGGAAGCGAAAGAAGCCCGGAAAGCTTCTGTTCAGGAACAACCGGCTGCTCCTGTTAATGGAAACGGAAGGCGTAGTTTTTTCAAAAAGGCGGCGCTTGGCGGAGTTGCGTTGGGTGGATTTATGTTCTCGTCAATAGAAGATACTATTGCGCACACCACTTCGCAGGTAAACAGGGCGTCCAGTCCATCGGAACTAAAAATAACGGATATGCGGGTGGCAGTCATTGGCAAGGGTTTCCGTCGCCCGATTATCCGTATCGATACCAACCAGGGAATTTATGGTCTTGGCGAAGTGCGCGATGGCGCCGACGAACGCTATGCCCTATTCCTGAAAAGTCGCATTTTGGGCTTGAACCCGTGTAATGTGGAAATGTTGTTCAAAATAATCAAACAGTTCGGACACCATGGCCGCCAGGGCGGAGGCGTTTGTGCGGTTGAAATGGCACTTTGGGATTTGTGTGGCAAAGCTTACGGCGTACCTGCCTGGCAATTGCTGGGCGGTCGTTACCGCGATAAAGTGCGGTTGTATGCCGACACGCCCAATGCCGCCAGCCCTCAGCTTTTTGCTGAAGTGATGAAAAAGCGCACCGAAGATCAGGGTTTTACCTGGCTGAAAATGGATTTGGGAATTCATTTGGTAGAGAAAGAACCAGGGAACATAGTAAACTCGAAGATATGGGAAGGCCGCGGGCAGTACGATACCCGCGATTATATGAACTACGGTAGCACACTGCATCCGTTCACCCAGGTTCAGGTAACCGAAAAAGGACTCGAAGAACTGGGTAGATACGTAGAAGCTGTAAGAAATACTGTGGGCTACGAAATTCCGCTGGCCGCCGATCATTTCGGACATTTCGACATCAACAACTCCATCCGCTTTGGACGGGCAATGGAAAAATTCCGGCTGGCCTGGCTCGAAGACATGGTTCCGTGGTTTTATACCGAACAATGGCGAACAGTTTCCGATGCGCTTGAAACGCCAACCTGCACCGGAGAAGATATTTATCTGCTGAATGGTTTTAAAGCCCTCATCGATGCCCGGGCGGTAGACATTGTCCATCCCGATTTGGGTACTTCGGGCGGATTGCTGGAAACTAAAAAGATTGGCGATTATGCCGAGGAAAATGGGGTAGCAATGGCCATGCACATGGCCGGATCGCCGGTTTGTTTTATGGCGAATGTACATTGTGCTGCCGCTACTCAAAATTTTCTGGCCCTCGAGCACCACGATGTGGACGTTCCGTGGTGGGAAGGATTGGTGAAAATGGTTGGAAAAGCGCCAATGATAACCAAAGGTTTTGCAAATGTGCCGCTTGATGCGCCGGGACTGGGAATTGAATTGAACGACGACGAGATGAAGAAATACCTGCACCCGAATTCGAAGGGATATTTTGAACCAACTCCTGAATGGAACGAAAAACGGGCACACGACAGGATATGGAGCTGATCGTTGGCAGAATAATCAGTAAACTCAATTTTTTATGACCGAAAACAAAAGAATTTGGCAGGGAGTGCTGCTGGTGGCTACTGTTTTGTTGTCACTCGCAGCATTTTTCTGGATAACCGGAAACCCTCAGACCTCAGGGCCATTCCTTATTTCAGGATTTATGGCAATGGCTATCGGGGTGAGAGGATTCCCCTCTGTGAAAGGATTTTCCTATTCGCTTTGGATTTTTACTGCGGTAACCTTGTCGATGTTTTACCCGCAATATTTTCTCACACTGGGCGATTTCGAGTTAAAAAAACTGATCATACCCTTGCTGCAAATCATCATGTTTGGTATGGGTTCGCAAATGGCGCTATCCGATCTTTCGGGAGTAATAAAAATGCCAAAAGGGGTTATTGCCGGCATTATCTGTCAATTTACCATTATGCCCTTCGTTGGTGTAACCATTGCTATCGCGTTTAATTTCCCTCCTGAAATTGCCGCCGGAATTGTATTGGTGGGTTCATCGCCCAGCGGACTGGCTTCCAACGTGATGTCGTTCCTTGCGCGGGCAAATCTGGCGCTTTCGGTCACACTCACGGCCATTGCAACTTTGCTGTCGCCACTGCTCACCCCGCTGCTTATGAAAATGCTGGCCGGTGAAATGGTGGAAGTGGACTTCTGGAAAATGATGACCGATATTTTCAATATGGTGATCCTGCCCATTGCAGCCGGGCTAACATTTAATCTCTTTTCCGGCGAAAAGAAGGCTGTCAGGCAAGTTGTTTTGCAGATTGCAGCCTACCTGCTCATCATTTTACTAAAAAACTTCATCACTCTTTTTACTGCCGGAACAGGCCTTCAGGAAATGGTTATCAGGTTTGGGAAAGATGTTTTTTTGTTTACGCTGCTTCCCATTGCCGGCGCATATTTATTCAGGCATTTTGCCCGGGGCAACCAGGAATGGCTTAACAAATCGCTGGCATTTATTTCGATGCTGGGAATTGGTATCATCATTACCATTATTACCGCCGCCGGACGCGAAAGTCTGCTCGATGTGGGGTTACTTCTGATACTGGCATGCTTCCTTCACAACACAATTGGCTACGGACTGGGCTATGCCATAAGTAAATATGTGTTACGCATGAGCGAACGCGATTGCCGCACTATTGCCCTCGAAGTAGGTATGCAAAATGGTGGGCTGGCCTCGGGACTGGCCATGCAGATGGGCAAAATTGCAACGGTTGGACTGGCACCGGCTGTTTTTGGGCCAATGATGAACATTACCGGATCTTCGCTGGCTATCTGGTGGCGCGGACGTTTGCCGAAAGATTAGATTACAAAAATCAATCGTAAAGAACAGCTATGAGCAAGTTTGCAATTTTAGGAACCGCATCCCTTTGCCTGATTTCAGGATCGTTACAAGCGGCTAACCTTCGTGCTGAAAAAACGAAACAGCCCAATGTTATTTTAATCCTGACCGATGATGCAGGCATTGGCGACTTCGGGTTCAACGGCAACCCACTGATTAAAACACCAAACCTTGATCAGCTGGCTGCCCGGAGTACCCGGTTTACCAACTTTTTTGTTTCACCCGTTTGTGCTCCAACCCGTTCTAGTTTGCTTACCGGAAAATTCTCGCAGACAACCGGAGTTTACGACACATACAATGGTGGTGCGGTAATGGCCACCGAGGAAATTACTTTGGCCGAAATCCTGCGTGACAATGGTTACCAAACCGGAATATTTGGCAAATGGCATTTGGGCGACAATTACCCTTACCGGCCAATAGATCAGGGGTTTTCGGAATCGTTTGTTTTTAAAGGTGGCGGCATTGGTCAGCCTGGCGATCACGACAACTATTTTAAGTTCGATAGCGCGTATTTCAACCCGGTGATGTACTTAAACGAGAAAAAGGTTACCACCGAAGGGTACTGTTCCGATGTTTTTACCAATGAAGCTTTGCGTTTTATCCGAACCGGTAAAAATAAACCATTCTTTGTCTATCTGTCTTTTAATGCGCCACACACACCATTACAGGTTCCCGAAAAATATGAATCGATCTATAAAAACCTGAATTCCGGTGATTTCAGTAAATTGCCAGGTAGTCCCCCAAACATGAATGAAAAAGACCTGGATGCCGCCCGGAAGGTTTATGGCATGATGACCAATGTTGATGATAATATTGGCCGATTATTGAAGGAACTCAAAGATCAGGATTTGATCGATAATACCATCGTTATTTTCCTGTCGGACAATGGACCCAAGCAAAACCGATACAAAATGGGGCTTCGCGCTTTAAAGGGCTCGGTGTATCAGGGCGGGATAAAAACACCGTGCCTCATTCATTTTCCCGGTACACTTCCTGAGAACAGGGAAATCGCCACAACAGCTGCTCACATTGACCTTTTGCCCACTATTCTCGATTTATGTAATATCCACGCACCTGAAAATTCCCAAATTGAAGGTCGTAGTTTGATTCCTTTGCTTGAAGGGTTTGATCAGGAATTTAGGAATCGGACACTGTTTTTCGAATGGGGAAGGGGTTTCCCAATTCCATACCGGAACTTTGCTGCGATGAAAGGCGGATACAAATTAGTTGGAAATACCGATCAGCAGTCTGGACTTGAAGGATTTGAACTTTTCGATTTGTCCGCCACCCCTGACGAATCGAAGAATATTATAACAGAAAACCGGGAAAAAGCTCAAATCATAAAAGACGAACTCGACAAATGGTATTTTAAAACGGTTTCTCACCCGAACAACCGAAGGGTTTATCCGGCCATTGCCGGAACAAAACATGAAAATCCGGTTGTTTTAAACCGGAACGATGCCAAGGGTAGCCCCGGAATTTGGGAACAGGAAGAGATTTTCGGCTATTGGGATGTTCGGATTGCCGCCCCTGGTAAATATACCGTTAAGGCAAACTTTATCAAAGAGTTAAAAGAGCCAGGTACGCTGTATCTTAAAATGAATCCCTACCAATATGCGGCAAACTCACAGGGAATGACCAGCGTAATAAGTATTCCTGAAGCTTTTCTCGACAAAGGCGATTACCGGCTCGAAATCTATTTTCAAACAAAATCAGGAAAAATGATTTTCCCCCTGTTCACCAGCATTTTGAAATTAGATTGAAAGAATTCCACTATGAGCACTTTTCAATTCATAAAATCTTCGCTTTTTATTCCATCCCTGGCTTTAATGACACTGACGGTCAGTTCGCAAAACAAGCAAAGTCAGCCCAACATCGTCCTCATTCTAGCCGACGATATGGGCTGGGGCGACATCAACGCCAACGGGAACCCGCTGATTGATACACCTGTTCTGAACCGACTGGCTCAACAAAGCATGAGTTTTAACCGCTTTTATGCTTGTCCGCTTTGTGCGCCAACCCGCTCCGAAATTCTGACAGGCCGCTATTTTTTGCGTACCGGGGTCTCATCGGTTTCGCAGGGCTACGAAAACATGCGGCCAAATGAAACCACCATCGCCGAAATCCTGAAAGCAAACGGTTATTCCACGGGTGGCTTTGGCAAGTGGCACAATGGAGCCTATTTTCAGCAGCACCCCAACCGTAAGGGATTTGACGAATTTACAGGCTTTTTAATGGGGCATCTCGGCTATTACTACGACGCCATTTATCAGCACAACGATCAGGATGTAAAGTCAAACGGTTACGCAATCGATTATTTTACCGATCAGGCGCTTGGTTTTATCCAGCAGAACAAAGACCAGCCGTTCTTCTGCTATGTACCTTACAATGTGCCGCATTCACCGTTTCAGGTTCCCGAAAAATACTTCAGGAAATACAAAGCGAAAGGGCTCGACAACGAATTGGCCTGCATTTACGGCATGGTCGAAAACATGGATGAAAACATTGGACGGATTTTGACCCATCTGGAAGAACTGAAATTGCGTGAGAATACCATCGTCATTTTTTTGTCGGACAATGGCCCGAACACTTTTCGGTATAACGGAGAGATGAAAGGTAAAAAAGGTTCGGTTGACGAAGGTGGCGTGCGCGTGCCTTTTTACATTTCGTGGCCCGGCAAAATAAAACCCGGCGCTACCGATCAACTGGCACAAAATATTGATCTGCTGCCAACACTGCTCGATCTGTGCAAAATTAGTTTCAATCCGGAACTTCCGGTTGATGGGAAAAATCTTTCGCTTGTTATCCTGAAAAATGCAGATACGTTTGACCGGTTAATCTTTTCGAGGCAGGGTTTTTATCCGCTCAATAAGTGTGCAGGTTCGGTCAGGAACAATCGGTTCCGAATGGTTGCAACGGCAAAAGATACCTTGTTGTTTGACATGCAGAAAGATCCGTCTCAAAAGGTGGATGTTTCCAAAACTCAACCCGACATCAGGAAAAAACTGGTAGCTGCGTACCTGAAATGGGAGCGCGAACTGGTTGCCCAGTATCAACCGGAAACAACCATCGAAGCCGGATTTGCCGGTGAAAAGAGCATTACCCTGCCGGTTCAGGATACGATTTTATCAGGAAAAGTGAAATATTCGAGTATTCATCCCAACCAGTCGCACACCGAAAACTGGGTACAAAACGGCGATTCGATTTATTGGAAGCTGAACATGAAAAATGCCGGAAATTACCGGTTCGAAATTCAATATGGCTGTCCGGTTTCAGAAGTTGGCAGCGAATTTCAGGTTCGGATGAATTCGGTTAAGATGCCATTTTATATCGACAAACCTTTCGATTCCGAAATTTTACCCGATCGCGACTATGTTCCCCGCACCGAATCGGTCGAGCGCACCTGGTCGTGGATGCCAATTGCAACAGGGAGGGTTGATTCGGGCGAGCTGATTCTGGGCATAAAACTTCTTGAAAAGCAGAATCAAAATGCCGGAATGATAAAAGCCATCCGGCTGATAAAATTATAAACCAAATAAACCAAACGATGAAACGATTATTTTTTCTAGTTTTTCTTTTTGTTCCGGGTATTGCTGCTTTAGCCAAAATCAATCCCGAAAAACTTACCTGCGAATACCTGCAAAATCCCTCGGTGGTCGATGTTTCCCAACCGCGGCTGGCATGGGTGAACATTGCCGGCAAAGGTGAACGCGGACAAGTGCAAACGGCCTGGCAAATAAGGGTGGCAACTTCTAAAAAGAAGCTGAAAAAAGCTGATTTGTGGGATAGCCAAAAACAATCGGGAGAGCAAAATAACCGGGTGATTTATGCAGGGAAACCGCTGCAATCGCGCACCGAATGTTGGTGGCAGGTGCGTGTTTGGGATAAAAACGGAAAAGCATCGTCATGGAGCGAACCTGCTTTCTGGCGAATGGGTGTCCTTACTGCTTCGGAATGGAAAGCCAAATGGATAGGTGCACCCTGGGAAGGCGAAGAACATTTTCAGCGCCCTAATTTCCCCGGCCAGCAGTTTGAAGATTTTGGCCCTGCTGCACCCATGCTCCGGAAATCATTCAGGATTGAAAAACAGGTAAAAAGCGCTGTGGCTTTTGTAACCGGGTTGGGCTATTTCGAATTTTACGTGAATGGCCGTAAAGCTGGCGGCGATGTGCTGGTTCCCAACATTACCAACTACGGCAAACGCCCGCTGCTGGGGCAAATGCTGATTAATGTGGAAGACAACTTTAAGGAATACAAAGTAATGTACCTGGCTTACGATGTTACATCGCTGCTTTCGAAAGGCGAAAACGCAATTGGCGCCATTTTGGGAAATGGTTTTTACAATCCGCGAATGTTTTGGTGCGAAGGTTACGGAACGCCTCGTTTTATTGGCCAGCTGCATATCATATATACCGATGGTTCCGAAGAAATCGTGGCAAGCGACGAAAGTTGGAAAGCTGCCAAAAGTCCGATCCTAAAAAATATGGTGTATTATGGTGAAACCTACGATGCCCGAATGGAACAGCCCGATTGGTGCAACCCAATTTTTAATGCTGAAGTCTGGGAAAACGCGGCGGTTAAAAAAGCGCCTTTTGGCAAGCTGGTAGCACAAACTTCGCCTTCTGATAAAGTGATGGAGCAACTTCAGCCTGTAAAAATTGAAAAATTGGCGAACGGCAATTACAAAGTTGATTTTGGCAAAGAAATTTCGGGTTGGGTGTGTCTGAAGAATGTGGTCGCGCCTGCCGGACATCGCATCGACATTGCGTTTAACAGCAACCAATATTCAGGCGATAATACCTACATTTTTAGCGGCAATGGACCCGAAAATTACGCGCCCCGTTTCAATTGGTTTGTTTTTAGCGGCGTGGAAATTAAGAATTGGCATGGTGAGTTAAAGCCTGAAAACATTGTGGCCGAATCGGTTTATACTGAAGTCCCCATCTCTTCTGTTTTCGAAACCTCCAACCCGCTGTTCAACCGCATCAACGATATATGGCGTACCAGCCAGCAGGATAATATGCACGGTGCAATTGCCAGCGACTGTCCGCACCGCGAGCGCAATGGCTACACCGGCGACGGACAAGTGGCCTGCGTAACCGTGATGCACAATTTCGATTCGAAAGCCTTTTACCAGAAATGGATTGCCGACATGCTGGGGGCACAGGATTTAACAACAGGTTATGTTCCCAACGGAGCGCCGTGGCAACCCGGTTGTGGTGGTGGCGTGGCCTGGGGAGCGGCTATCTGCATTATGCCCTGGGAGTTTTACCTGCACACCGGCGCCAAAGATATGCTGACCGACAATTTCGAAGGCATGAAGGAATACATCCGTTATATGCAAACCTGGGTCGATCAGGATGGGATCATGTTTTCGAAGCGGACTGGAAATGATGGCAATATCCTGAAATGGTACAACCTGGGCGATTGGGTCACTCCGGGCGATTTGCCAGCCGATGAAATGGTGCACACGTTTTACTTCTGGCGCTGTGCCGACCTTACAGCACAAACAGCAAAGGTTTTGGGCAAATCTGATGAGGCAAAAAAATATGCTGATCTGGCCGAACAAACCCGGAAAGCTTTCTGGAAGCGTTTTTACGACGAAACAAATGGCAGCTACGGAAAATCAGGCGGAAATATTTTTGCACTGAAAATGGGCGTGCCAACCAATCAGTACAGCCGGGTGATCAGCGCGTTGAAAGCCGACATCAAAGCCAATAAAGGCCATTTGGATACTGGTATTTTCGGCACCCAGTTTTTCTTCGAAGTAATGTCGGAAAATGGGATGCACGATATGGCTTACGAAGCAATTAACAAAAAAGAAGAACCCGGCTTTGGCCGCTGGCTTGAATTGGGTTCGACCACAACCCGCGAGCAATGGAGTGAAGAAGGTTCGCACAATCACCCGATGTTTGGCGGCGGACTGGTTTGGTTTTACCGCAAACTGGCCGGAATGAATGCCGATCCTGAAAAACCCGGGTACAAGCACATTGTTTTCCATCCCCAGCCTGTTGCTGATCTGTCATTTGTAAAATATTACAATCAAACGGTTTATGGCGAAGCTGGAATTGAGTGGAAAAAAGAGAACGGGACATTTTCAGCGAAAATATCTGTTCCTGTTGGCTGCCAGGCAACAGTTTATGTGCCGGTGATGAAAGGGAAAGTGATTACGGAAAACGGACGTTCAATTACCGATTCGAAAGAGGTGAAATTTCTCAAGGAAGAAGAAGGTTATCAGGTATTTATGGTTAAAAGCGGAAAATATGAATTTGTATCAAGATAAAAAACGACATGCAGATAAAAAAACTTATTGGTATCGGCCTGACGGGTTTGGTACTTCAACCGGCCCAGGCAGCGGAACCTGCAAAACCGGCAATCCGGCCCAACATTCTCCTGATTATGGCCGATGACATGGGCTACTCCGACATTGGTTGTTTTGGCTCGGAAATTAAAACGCCCAATCTGGATAAACTGGCACAACAGGGAGTTCGTTTTTCGCAGTTTTACAACGCATCACGATGTTGTCCGACAAGGGCGTCGCTGTTAACCGGCTTGTACCAACATCAGGCGGGAGTGGGCGATATGGTCAACGATTTGGGCGTACCGGCTTACCAGGGTTACCTCAATACCACTTCGGTAACAATGGGCGAAGTCATGAAAATGAATGGCTACAACACTTATATGTCGGGCAAATGGCATGTTGGCAACCGACCGGAAACATTGCCCCGCAAACGTGGTTTCGACCGTTATTTTGGCCTCATCGACGGCGCCGGAAGTTACTTTGAGCGAATTCCGTACAGAACCAATCAGCAGGCACCGCGCATGATGCTCGATGATGCCGATTACGATCCGCCAAAACAGGGTTTCTACTTTACCAATGCCATTACCGATTATGCCCTTCAGTTTCTGGAAGAGGAAAAGCAAAAGAAAGAGCCGTTCTTTATGTACCTGGCGTACACCGCTCCGCACTGGCCGCTTCATGCTTTACCCGACGACATTGCCAAATACCGCGGAAAATACATGAAAGGCTGGGATGTGTTGCGCAAAGAGCGTTTCGAACGAATGAAAAAAATGGGTTTGATCGAAGCCTCGTGCCAGCTTTCTCCGCGCGATGTCAATTCACCGGAATGGGATTCGTTAAGCCCGGAAGATCAGAAAATGTGGGATTTGCGCATGGCTGTTTATGCGGCTATGATCGATCGTCTCGATCAAAACATTGGCCGGATGGTGGCGCAACTCGAAAGTATGGGCGAACTCAATAACACGCTGATCATTTTCCTTTCGGATAATGGTGGCTGCCACGAAGGCACCAAAAACAAGGGCAATTACATCCGCACGACGGGCGAAACAGGTACTTCCGATTCGTTTGATGCCTACGAATTCCCCTGGGCGAACGTGAGCAATACGCCTTTCAGGATGCACAAACACTGGGTACACGAGGGCGGTATTTCTACCCCGTTCATCGCCTTTTATCCTGAACAAATTAGAGGGGGAAAGCTGGTTCATCAACCCGGTCACATTACCGACCTGATGACCACTTTTATTGACTATGCCGGTGGAAAATACCCGGAAACATTCAACGGAAACCCAATCACTCCGATGGAAGGTGTTAGTCTGAAAGCTGCTTTTTCAGGAAAGAAAATGAAACGGCAACAGCCCATTTTCTGGGAGCACGAAGGAAACCGCGCCATGCGTGATGCAGATTGGAAGTTGGTTTCGCAATACAATTACGGCCAAAAGAAATTTATGGGCTGGGAACTTTACAACCTGAAAACCGACCGTTCGGAACTGAACGATTTAAGTGCTGAACAAACCGACCGAAAAGAACAGATGATTCAGGTTTACGAAAATTGGGCCGGTCGGGTAGGAGTGGTTTCCAAAGAAAAGCTGGATAAACAATAAGCATTAAAACATTTACAACTAATATATGCGAATTAAGGATTGAGATACGGTTTCTAATTGAAACCACTTTGGGGTTCCGAATCACATCGTTCTATTTACCACGGGTTTACACCCGCGGTTATTCATATTAAATCCTTTCAGGATTTTCTCTTCGAAACCACGAAAGTGGTTTAATTTGAATAACCCCGTACGAAGTGCGGGGTAAGACAATAAAGTACAATAAGAACCCCGAAGTGGGTTCAATAAAGTGCTTATTATTAGAATAATAAAATCATTTTAATACAGTTTTTAACTCTTAATTCGCATAATATATTATCCTTTAAACAAATAGTTCATGCAAAATTTTCTAACCAACAAATTATTCCTGGCATCAATAGCCGGAAGCGGATTGATTGCAATGAGTTCCTGCACACAAAAAAAGCAGGAAGTGCGCAAACCCAATATTATCTATATCATGGCCGACGATTTGGGTTATGCCGATTTGGGCTGCTACGGTGTCCAACGGATAAAAACGCCCAACCTCGATCGCATGGCTGCCGAAGGCATACGGTTTACCAATCATTATGCGGGGACTTCGGTTTGTGCCCCATCGCGCTGTTCGCTGATGACCGGCTTGACCACTGGCCATTGCCAGGTGCGCGGCAATCTTCAATGGGAACCGTATGGCCAACTGCCGCTGGCAGATAATACCATTACGGTAGCTTCAAAACTGAAGGAGGCCGGTTACAAAACTGCCCTCATTGGCAAATGGGGACTTGGGGTGGAAGGAACTTCGGGCGACCCGCTTAGGCAGGGGTTCGATTATTCGTTTGGCTACCTCTGCCAGGTGCTGGCACACAATCACTGCCCGGAATTCCTGATGGAAAACGGAAAAAAAGTGATGCTCGAAAACAAGGTGGTTTACATGGATTCGACGCACTGGACAGCAGGATTGGGAAGCTATCCAATTGAGCGAAAGCAGTTTTCGCAGGAATTATTTACCAAAAAGGCGCTCGGATACATCGAAGAGAACAAGGCGAACCCATTTTTTCTTTATTTCTCTGTTGTAATTCCGCACGATAATGGAGAAGCGCCCGAAGGGAAAAAGTATTCCGATATTCCGTCGTTTGCGCCTTACGAAAATGAAGCCTGGACCGAAAGTGAAAAAGGCTATGCTACAATGGTTACTTACCTCGACAATGAAGTAGGTAAAATCATGAACCAACTAAAATCGTTGGGGCTCGACGAAAATACACTGATTGTTTTCACCAGCGATAATGGCGGCGATGGCCCCGATGGGTTTTATGCTGAAAACAATGTTCCGTTCCGTGGCCACAAGCGCGATTTGTATGAAGGTGGTATCCGGATCCCTTTTATCGCCCGTTGGACGGGCACCATAGCTCCGGGACGTGAGAGCAATCACGAGTCGGCCTTTTGGGATTTCATGCCAACTGCCTGCGAATTGGCCGGGGTGCCTTCTCCCCAAACAGATGGTATTTCTTATCTGCCTGAATTGATAGGTGAAACACAATCTAAACATGAATCGCTTTATTTCGAATTTCACGAACAAGGCGGAAAACAGGCTATCCTGAAAGATGGCTGGAAATGTATCCGCTTGAATGTGAAAAATTCTGAAAAGACCACAGTTGAACTTTACAACTTGAAGGAAGATATTCAGGAACAAAACAATCTGGCAGAACAAAATCCTGAAAAATTGGAAGAACTGCTGGCGCTGATGAAAAACAGCCGAACCGAAAATGAACATTTTAAACTTATTCCATAAATACCAATGAACCTTAAAAATCAAACCAAACTGCTGGCAGGAATTCTTCCAGCCATTGTCGGTGGAATTATACCGCACACAGCGCAGACACAAACCAATCAGCAACGCCCCAACATCATCTGGATATCGACCGAAGATTTCAGCCCGCACCTGGGTTGTTACGGCGATAAGGTGGCGCAAACTCCGAATATCGACAAACTGGCTACCCAGGGAGTGCGGTTTACCAATGCGTTTACCACGGCAGCGATATGTGCACCCTGCCGTGCCGGAATCATCACCGGGATGTACCAAAACTCGATTGGCTGTATGCACATGCGCACCACCAGCTACCGCCGTTTGGTTGAAAATCCGGTGGAGTTTACCGCAGTCCCGCCACACTACGTGAAAGCTTTTACCGAATATTTGCGCGTTGCCGGATATTACTGCACCAACAACAACAAAACCGACTACCAGTTTGCCAAAGATCCGGTTCCGGCGAGTATTTGGGACGATTGCAGCAAAACGGCCCATTACAAAAACCGCCCGGATAAGAATCAGCCGTTCTTCGCGGTGTTCAATCATCTTGGCACGCACGAAAGCCAGAACTGGGACATCAGCAACGTGAAAACCGACCCGAAAAAAGTAAAGGTTCCACCGTATTATGCTGACACAGAAATTGTGCGCCGCAATCTGGCCAAATCATACGACAACACGGCCCGGCTCGATTCGGCAGTTGCCAGTTTGCTGGCAGAACTGGATCGCGAAGGCGAAGTTGAAAATACGATTGTCTTTTTCTGGGGCGATCATGGCGACGGACTTCCACGTGGAAAACGGTGGTTGTATGATTCCGGCCTGAATATCCCGCTGATCATTCGCTGGCCGGGCGCCGTAAAACCCAATACGGTGAACGATCAGTTGATCAGCTCCATTGATTTTGGGCCAACTGTACTTTCGATGGCTGGGGTGAAAGTACCTTCGCACATGCAGGGCCGTGCATTTTTGGGCAACCAGACCGCCGAACCGCGTCAGTATGTTTTTGGAACCCGCGACAGGGTGGACGAATCGTACGACATGATCCGCTCCGTTCGGTCGAAAGATTACCTCTACATCCGAAATTTTTATCCCAATGAACCATTCCACATTTGGGTCCCTTATCTGAACAAGATGCCCATTATGCAGGAAATGATGCGTTTAGATGCGGAAGGAAAATTGAATCCGGCTCAAAAAAGCTGGATGGCCAGTACTCGTCCGCCGGAAGAATTATACGATGTGAAAGCCGATCCTTTTCAGTTGAACAACCTGGCTGACAACCTGAAATACAAAACAATGCTGGCAGAAATGCGCCTTCAGCAGGACAACTGGGCAGTAACCATCAATGATTTGGGACGGATGAACGAGCCGGAAATGATCGAAATGATGTGGCCGGGCGGCAAACAACCGGTGACAGACAAACCGTATTTCATTGTGAACGCCCCTGAAGATCGTGGCTCGAAAAATTACCAGACAGGAGGAACATTCTCCGCGCCCATGACGCTTGCTTTTTACTGTCCGACACACGGAGCTTCCATTGTTTATACCACAGAAACAGGCAATAAACCTGCCTGGAAACTGTACAGCGGCCCGCTGCGATTGGCAAAAGGCACCAACTCCATCAGGATAAAAGCGGTAAGATACGGTTACGAAGACAGCGGAGAGATTTCAGGAACATTTGAAATAAAGTAGTTTAGGTTTTGCAATACCGATAAAAGTCAGAAAATTTAAAGTTGTACGACTTTGTACGCCGGAGCTGGTATCGTTTGGTTTAACTCCGGAAGTTTGTCCGTTAGCCGCTGGAGTCAGGTGAAAATCAATTCAGACAATAATTGCTATTGCGATGTGCGCACCAAAGGTGTCCGCTTCGATAAAGCATCGCCTAAAGAATGGCAGGCTTCAGGCAAAGAACGTAATTCAATCATTGAAATTCGGATAAACTGCGATCAATTAAAAGACCATGTTTTGACATCCCGGAAGTGATGTTAAGGTCAGCACGATCAAACAGTTTTTTATATTTTTTCATCAGATACTTTGAGTTGTGTGTTGCATATTTGGAGTGATAACGCCTTACTTCTATATTTTGTTTATTATCTTTATGCACTAACCTGTTTTTATTCAAACCATGAAGAATTTTACTCTTTTACTGCTTTTTTCTTTCCTGATGTTGGGATACGCAAATGCACAGCGCGAAAACGTTAATTACGAAGAATCAAAAATTCCTGAATATAAATTGCCTGATGTTTTAACCCGTTTCAACGGACGAAAGGTTAAATCTGAAAAAGTATGGCTAAAAAAGCAAAGGCCTGAAATCCTTGAACTTTTTACCAACGAGGTTTACGGAAAAGTTCCCCGTGAATTGGGGATTTCAGAAGTCAAGATTTGGGAAAGCTCTGACAATGCATTAAATGGATTGGCTCATCGTAAACAGCTTTCCCTGTTTTTTAATAAAAATGAACATCATCTGGAAGTGAATGTGCTGATGTATCTGCCAAAAGACAAGGAAAATGTACCTGTTTTCGTAGGGTATAATTTTACCGGCAATCATACAGTTATAAATGATCCTGCAATCCGGTTGACAGAATCATGGGTGAACAACAATCCTTCTGTTGGAATCATTAACAATCAGGTAACCGAACAATCAAGGGCTTCTGATGAAGATAGCTGGCCGGTTGAGGAGATCATCAAAGCCGGATATGGACTGGTTACCATTTGTTACGGCGATATCGACCCCGATAAAAACGACTTCTCAGATGGAATTCATCCGTTTTTTTACCAGGAAAATCAATTAAATCCAAAGCACAACGAGTGGGGATCGGTTGCCGCATGGGCGTGGGGCTTGAGTAAAGTAATGGATTATCTGGAGCAGGAACCTTTGGTTGATGCGAAAAAAGTGGCAGTACTGGGTCATTCCCGACTGGGCAAAGCTGCATTATGGGCAGGAGCAAATGATCCGCGTTTTGCAATGGTCATTTCCAATGAGTCTGGCTGTGGTGGGGCTGCTCTTTCACGCCGGAGAATTGGCGAAACTGTCAGGATAATCAATACTTCTTTTCCACATTGGTTTTGCGATAATTTCCTGAAATACAATGACAATGAAGATAAGCTTCCGGTTGATCAGCACATGCTGCTAGCCCTGATTGCTCCCCGTCCGTTGTACGTGGCAAGTGCTGAAGATGATAAATGGGCCGATCCGAGGGGCGAATTTTTAGCTGCAAAATATGCGTCGGCTGCATATGAATTGCTCGGAGTGGAAGGACTTCCGGCTAAAGAAATGCCCGAATTAAACCAACCGGTAATGGGAACCATTGGCTACCATATCCGCTCCGGAAAGCACGACCTGACACTTTACGACTGGCAGCAGTATGTTCAGTTTGCAGATAAGCACTATAGAGGAAAATGAGAAAATGAGATGATGTGAAGATGAGAAGATGTAGGAATTTGAAGATGTAAAACTGATAAAATATGAAAATTTGAAGATGAGAAAAATGGTTCTATTTCGGTTGGTGCGGGTAATTATTTTTCAAATTCATTGATGATTAATAAGGTTAAAGTCGGTGGGGTGCGATATGTTCTACTAAGGTTTGCAAAACAGAAATAAGGTTATTTTCCGATTAATAAGCCTCTTATACAGACAATTAATCAATTATGTTTCCTGAAACCTTATTTTGAGAAATTAACCTTAGTAATAATACTAACCATACGAACACAACCTTATTACCTTAATTTAAATAAGGAAATGAAAAGGTTCAATTTGCGAATAAAAGCTCTAACCCACACTATGTATTATTGAGCCTAAAGAATTGACGATTTTCAATTTTTTCAATCTCAAATTTCCACATCCCCACATCCCCAAATTATCTTCTTCAGGATTGCACAGGATACCACTTGCCCTGAATTTTGTTTTCTTTGTTTGAATTGAATTTAAATAAACCTGAAACGATGAACAGAAAATATTTTTTAGCCTTTGATCTTGGCGCTTCAAGCGGACGTGCAATTCTTGGAATTTTGGTAGATGGTAAACTTGAACTGACAGAAGTTCATCGTTTTACGAATCAAATGCAGTTGATCAACGGTCATTATTTCTGGAATATTTTCAGTTTGTTCAACGAATTGAAGACCGGTTTGAAAATGTGTATCAAAGAGTATGGTATTCAGCCTGAATCAATCGGAGTGGATACCTGGGGTGTTGATTTTGTGCACCTTACCAAGGAAGGATTGATCCTTTCACTTCCTTTTGCCTACCGCGATTCGCGCACCAATACTTCCATGGACGATTTATTTAAGCTTGTTCCGGAGGAAGAAGTTTATGCCCAAACCGGCATTCAGTTTATGCAGTTCAACAGTTTGTTCCAGTTGTTCTCGATGGTGAAAGATCAATCCTCGCTGCTCGAAATCACCGATTCAATTCTTTTTATGCCCGACGCGCTGAATTACCTTTTTTCAGGAGTGAAAAAGAGCGAATTTTCCATTGCAAGCACCAGTCAGATGATTGTGCCAGGAACCTGCGACTGGAATTACGAATTGCTGGAGAAAGTTGGGATTCCAACCAATATTTTGGAAGACATTATTCTTCCCGGAACCATTATCGGAAAGATTAAAGAAGAGGTTGCCCGTGAAACCGGCAGCAAATCAGTTCCTGTAATTGCGGTGGCTGGTCACGATACCGGTTCTGCCATTGTTTCGATGCCAAGTACCCTGAATAATTTTGCCTACATCAGCTCCGGAACCTGGTCGCTGATGGGTATCGAAAGTCCGCAACCGCTCATTTCTGATAAGATCCGCGAAATGAATTTCACCAATGAAGGTGGCGTTGACGGAACCACCCGTTTCCTGAAAAACATCATGGGAATGTGGTTGATACAGGAAGTTCAGCGGATCTGGTCGGAAGAGGGAACCGTATATGCCTGGCCTGAAATGGTAGAGCTGGCACGTGGAACGGAACCTTTTAAGTTTCTGATCAATCCTGATGATTCCATGTTTCTGAATCCGAGAAATATGGTTCAGGCTGTCCGTGATTTTTGTTATCAGACCGCACAGGGAACACCGCAAAACCATGGCGAAACAATTCGCTGTATTTACGACAGTCTGGCCTTGAAATACCGTTACACACTCGAACAAATCCGTGAAGTTTCCGATCAGCCGATTGAAGTTGTACATATTATTGGCGGAGGAGCAAACAATCATTTTCTGAATCAGTTGACTGCCGATGCAACCGGTTTGCTGGTTGTTGCCGGTCCTACCGAAGCTACGGCAATTGGAAATATCCTGATTCAGGCAAAAGCGCTCGGTTATGTTGGTTCGGTGAAAGAAATCAGAGAGATCATTGCGAACTCATTTGGACTGGTGAAATTTATCCCGTCAACAGAACTTGATTGGGATGCAGCTTACGACCGGTACCTCGGAATCATGCTCTAAACAAGAAACTAATAAGCTCCCCAGTGCAGGATACCGCCCTTGCCAAGTTCAGCAAACTCAAATGATTGTTGCTTGTAAATAAAGTTGATCGGGAAGATCTGAAAGTAGCGAACTGTTTTGCCGTTGAGTTTTGCAGGTGTCCAGCTTCCCTGGAGGGTGGTAAAAGATTCGAACGCAATACTGTTGATATTTGATGCCAAACCTTTGATGATTTTTATGCCGTCGATGGCGCCGTTTTCCATCACCACAAAACCAAGGATGAGCGAACCTGAGATGGAAGAAATATCAATGCCTGCCTCTTTGAACCCTTTCAGGATATGCTGATGCATCACTTTTATTCCCGGATTGAATGTAGGATCTGAATCGACGGAATAAAAAATAGTATCGATGTATTTATCTCCATTTTCTCTCCAGTTTTCGTTCGATACCAGCTCATTTTCATTGTATTCTGAAACCGACTTTTTATTTCCTCCCGGATAGTATTCGGTTACCTGACCATGCACCAGCAATGGAACAACCGATTTTGCAGATCCTGATCTCAAAAGCTGGTCTTTTGCCACATCCCTGAATTTGAATGATCCATCCGCTTGCTTTGTGAATGTGCGGAAAGTAGTTCCTTTATAGTTTTCGCGGTTTCCGTTGATCTGGAAGGTCGAATCATTCAGTGTTTTATATTTTTCGGTATAGAGCTTCGCCCATTTTGCATCAGTTAACTGATAGGTTAGGACAGTAGTGACTTTGGATGATTTTTTGAGTGTTTTCTGCATGAAGATCGCCTGATCAAGGGTGGTCAGCTTTCCGTTTGTACCAATATAAACAACCGATTCTTTCTGCGCAAAAGCAGAGAAGGCAATAAAAAAGAAGCTCAAAATCAGAGTAGTTATTGCTGAAAATAGATATTTTATCATCCTGGCTTTTTTTGTTTGTGTTTAGACTGGTTGATCTCCTAAACCTGTAAATATAATCATTGTTCTCTTATCCACTGAAGAAGTTACAATTACAAATCGTTCTAAACGTGTAATATTTATGACATTCAAACAAAGATTCCAAGGTTGCCGTTTCTGAAAGCTTCTGCAATTGCCATCGGAATGTTGAAAATAATTACTTTTCAATTCATCCATTGTTATGGAAGTTACGCAGGCAAATTGATGACAGGATAGAACCTGTTTTAATTGAAAGAGATAATGATAACGGGGGCTTTTTGAGTGAGATCCAGAAATATGGAATTCAGATAACTTGATGACATGTTCCCTTGAATTGTATGCATAAAAAAACCTTGCCGTTTCGCACGACAAGGTTTTTTTTTATGGGTAGAGACAGGCTATTGCCCTGTCTCTACAAATGAACGTTTTTTACAGGCGTTTCTATTTCTTCTTTTTGTTCTGTTCTTCTGCTGAAATAGATTCGCGCATGGATGTGTCGGCCATGATGTTCTTGTATTTCATGTAATCCATGATTCCAAGGTTGCCATTCCTGAACGCTTCAGCAATTGCCATCGGAATTTGAGCTTCGGCATCAATAACCTTTGCACGGGCTTCCTGCGCTTTTGCTTTCATTTCCTGTTCGAGGGCAACAGCCATTGCACGGCGTTCCTCAGCTTTTGCCTGTGCGATGTTTTTGTCAGCCTCTGCCTGATCCATTTGTAATCCGGCGCCAATATTTTTGCCGATATCAATGTCAGCGATGTCGATCGAGAGGATTTCAAAGGCAGTACCTGCATCAAGGCCTTTCCCAAGTACTACTTTCGAGATAGAATCCGGATTTTCGAGCACTGCTTTGTGGGTGTGAGACGATCCGATGGATGATACAATACCTTCGCCTACACGGGCAAGAACTGTTTCTTCGCCAGCTCCCCCAACCAATTGTTTGATGTTGGCACGAACTGTAACCCTGGCTTTACAAATCAGCTGAATACCATCTTTTGCAACGGCAGCAACCGGTGGTGTATCAATTACTTTTGGGTTTACCGACATCTGCACTGCCTGAAATACATCACGTCCGGCAAGGTCGATGGCAGTAGCCATTTTAAACGAAAGTTCAATATTGGCTTTTTGAGCCGATACCAAAGCATGAACTACTTTCTCAACATGACCACCAGCCAGGTAATGGGCTTCAAGATCATTACGGTTGAGTATCAAACCTGCTTTGGTTCCTTCGATCAAAGCACGAACGATTACCGAAGGCGGTACTTTCCGGAAACGCATCAGAAATAACTGTAGAAGCGATATACGCACATCGGAAACAAGGGCTGAAAACCAAAGTCCAACCGGAATGTAATACAAAATAATAATCAGGAGAACGAATATTCCCGCGATCATACCAAAAACTCCAAGGCCTTGAATTTGTTCCATCATTATAAATTTAAAGGTTCAACTGTGATAAGTGATTTTTCAATTTCAATAATTCTTACTTTTTCTCCCGGATCAACAAAACTTCCGGTCGATTTTACTTCAACAACTTCGTTGTTTACTTTTATTTTGCCCATGGGGGCCAGCCGGCCAATGGTTATACCAATGTCCCCGACTTTAATTTTATCGTCAATCTGATTGGCAACTCCGGTGATAATGGCATCCAAAACCAGCTTTTTACCGGTTTTTCCTTTGAAAAAAAACACTACAATCGTTGGTGCGGCGATCATTACAAACCCGAGGGTTAAAAATCCTGCAAGTGTGCCGTAGCTGGTAAAGGCCAGATAAATGCTGTATGCGAATAATAAAAAACCGCCAACGCCGGCAATTGTAATTCCCGGAAGTATAGTGAACTCAATCAGTAACAACACGATGCCCAGAAATATTAAGAAGATAATGATCAGGATGTTCATAGATTTTGGTTAATCAATGGTTGCTTTTAACTCTTTTTGAATCAATGCTTTTTTCAACGGTCTAAGATAAGAAAAACTTCCTTTTTTAACATCGCATTTTCCTTTATAATGTATCAGTAATGTACATTGTTCGGCTTGCTGCTCGTCGTGTTCGCAAATTTTGACCAATGCATCAATCACATAATCGAATGTATGATAGTCGTCGTTGTGCAAAATAAGGAACCTGTCTTTTCTGTTTTGCCGGCTGTTTTCTTCGCCAACTTCCTTCTGTGGATGTTCTTTTGCGGTCATAATTCATTGTTTAATTTTCTGGCTTCATTCACTGTAATTCTTTTCCCATTGTGGTAAGCGGCAATGATTGCATTCTTAATTCCTTCCTGCTTCACCTGATTTTGCATCGTTACAGCCTCGTTGTAAATTCTCAGGTTGCCGGTGGTGAATATTTTAACACCATTATCATCAACATAGTTTTCAACATTCCTGATTAGTGATAGTTTTTTGATCAGCTTATTTGCAGGATCTGGTATTTTCCCTTTGTAAGCTCCAATCTGGATTTTATAGAAGACCCCTCCTGTTGCTACAGTTTTATTTTCAATTTTTTGCGGAGCTGTTTGGTAGAAAACAATGGTATCAGAAATTGTTGCTCTCTGTGCTTTTTTTATTTCTGAAATTTGAAGGATACTATCTTTATATAGCTGTATTTTTTCCTGAAAAGCATCCATTTCAACAGCAGTTGCCGATTGCCAGTATTGGTCTTCTGTTTCTCTTGCTTTTTCATACAGTGCCGGAATATCCTGACTTAAGTTGGTCGATTTTTCTTCAGCGCTTAAAATCAGTTTTGCAATTTCTTCCCTTTGCCATGAAGCTGCATCCGAATAAGCTTTTCGTAAACTATCGGTTTCAATCGAAAGTCTGCGGAGTTCATTTTCCTTTATCCAGGCCTGATAAAACAATTTTTTGGCTTCATTTTTCCTGAAATGATCAAAGTTCAGATAGCTGACCGATGAATTGATCCGGAAATTGATTTGTGTTTTTGCCAGCCGATCTGGAATTTTGAATTTCTCTTTCTGTAAGGTACTGTCAGGTGAAAGTGTATTTTCAGCTTGCAGCAATGTGCCGCCAGCCATAAGCGTTAGTAGAATACAGATTGTTTTTATACTTTGTTTTAATAAGATTAACATATTCAAGTCCTGATTGATTCGGGTCTAAAATTACAAAAAATGTACCATGAGCGATGCATAAAACTGATAGTTTATTTTATGAACAAAGGATTAACGTGGCTGCTTAATATCAATTTTTCAAGTATATTTGCCTATCTTAAAAACATTCAAAAATGACAACTTTAACCAAGGGTGCGAAAGCTCCTGAATTTGCAGGACTGAACCAATCAGGCGAGCTGATTTCTTTGGATGCATTCAGGGGAAAAAAAGTAATTCTTTATTTTTATCCAAAAGACAACACTCCGGGTTGTACCGCCGAATCATGCAACCTGAATGATAATTACCGGATGTGGCTTTCAAAGGGTTACGAAGTAATAGGAGTTAGTCCCGATAGTGTTGCATCGCATAAAAAGTTTGCCGATAAATTTCAATTCGGGTTTAATTTAATTGCTGATACGGAAAAGGAAATTTTGCAGGCATACGGAGTTTGGGCTGAAAAAAGCATGTACGGAAAGAAATACATGGGAGTTGTGCGCACCACTTTTGTGATCAGCGAAGACGGAATTATTGAAGAAATATTCGACAAAGTAGATACAAAAAATCATACCGATCAATTAACCAAAGTATTAGATATAAAATAAAATGGCAAACGAAGAAAAAAGCAATCAGAATAAGGAAAAGCTCAAGGCACTGCAACTGACGATGGATAAAATCGAGAAAAGCTATGGCAAAGGCTCGATTATGAAATTAGGTGACCGTGCGGTCGAAGATGTTCCGTCAATTTCATCAGGATCAATTGGTTTGGACATCGCAATGGGTGTTGGTGGTTATCCGAAAGGCAGGATAATCGAAATCTACGGACCTGAATCATCGGGTAAAACCACGCTTGCAATACATGCAATTGCCGAAGCTCAGAAAGCCGGTGGAATTGCAGCCGTTATTGATGCTGAACATGCTTTCGATCCGGGCTACGCCACAAAACTGGGTGTCAATATCAACGAATTGTTGATTTCTCAACCGGATAATGGTGAACAGGCCCTCGAAATTGCTGACAACCTGATTCGTTCGGGTGCGGTCGATATCATTGTAATCGACTCTGTTGCAGCATTGACCCCAAAAGCCGAAATTGAAGGCGAAATGGGCGACTCGAAAATGGGTCTTCATGCACGTTTGATGTCGCAGGCGTTGCGCAAACTCACCGGAAATATCAGTAAAACCAAAACATGTGTCATTTTCATCAACCAGCTACGCGAAAAAATCGGCGTAATGTTCGGTAATCCTGAAACTACAACCGGTGGAAATGCACTAAAATTTTATGCTTCTGTACGTTTGGACATCCGGCGAATTGGTCAGATAAAAGATGGTGAAGATGCACAGGGAAACCATACACGTGTTAAAGTGGTGAAAAATAAAGTTGCTCCACCGTTTAAAAAAGCCGAATTCGACATTATGTATGGCGAAGGAATTTCAAAAACCGGTGAAATCGTTGATTTGGGAGTTGAACTAAATATCATTAAAAAGGCTGGATCATGGTTCAGTTACGGCGAAACAAAACTTGGACAGGGACGCGAAGGGGTCAAAAATATACTTCGCGACAATCCTGAATTGGCTCAGGAGTTGGAAGCAAAAATATTGGAGACCATTACCACAGCATCAACGGTAAATTAAATAAAGATTAAAAATACAGTAATGTCCGGATGTGATAGCTGTGCTGTTTCATCCGGCTTTTTTTATGTGTTATCTTTTGCCCCGAATTCTGGCATATTGTCGAAATTCGTGGTTTATTTGTAATGATTCACAATTGGGGAGTCTTGTTCGCTTGTAAATTATAAGGTTTCCGTTAATAAATTAGGTTATGAAGGTTTTAAAATTTGGAGGTACTTCTGTCGGAAGCGCTGAAAATATTCAAATGGTGAAGGATATCCTGTTGGGTCAGGACGATGATGTGATCGTTGTAGTCTCGGCATTGGGTGGAATTACCGACAAGATTTTGAGTGCAGCAAAAATGGCTGCGATTGGAACCGGCTACTTTCAGGCCGAATTAACGGAAATCAACACGCGCCACTTCGACACCATTGATAAGCTTTTTGATGGCGAAAAACGAACTGAAGTAAAGGAAAAAGTTCAGGTTTTACTCGATGAATTTGGACGCATTGTTCAGGGCGTTTCGCTTATCGGCGAACTTACACCCAAAACACTCGATAAAATTGGCGGTTTTGGCGAACGTTTGTCTTCGCTCATTATCTCGGAATACATTCCTACAGCTACTTGGTTCGATGCCTGCAAGTTAATACAGACAAACAGCGATTTTGGGAAAGCCATTGTCAATTTTGCAGTGACCAATCAATTGATTCAAACAGCTTTCAGTTCATTCTCTGGTATTGCCATTGTTCCCGGTTTTATTGCCAGTAACGAAGCAGGCGAATATACCACACTTGGGCGCGGTGGTTCCGATTATACCGGAGCCATTCTGGCTGCGGCTATGGATGTTTCTTCGCTCGAAATAT
This sequence comes from Bacteroidota bacterium, assembly GCA_030698405.1. Lineage (GTDB taxonomy): Bacteria > Bacteroidota > Bacteroidia > Bacteroidales > Prolixibacteraceae > Aquipluma. The sequence goes on along the minus strand of JAUYMU010000068.1, from coordinate 36,028 downwards.
GGACCGATGTAAATGGTTTCATGACCGCTGATCCGCGTGTAATCAGCAAGGCATACACGATAAAAACGCTTAGTTATTCTGAAGCGATGGAGCTTTCGCATTTTGGTGCAAAAGTAATTTATCCGCCTACCATTTTGCCAGTTTATCAGAAAGGTATTCCGGTACGGATTAAAAATACGATGGATCCGCAAGCCGAAGGAACATTGATTACAAAAAGTAAACTCAACGGAAAAGATTTGCCTATCAAAGGTATTTCGTCTATATCAAATATTACGCTCATCACTATTCAGGGTTTGGGAATGGTTGGTGTTACAGGTATTTCTGCCCGGCTTTTCGGAGCATTGGCACGTCAGAATATCAATGTTATCCTTATTTCTCAGGCTTCGTCTGAAAACTCAATCAGCTTTGCCATCGACTCTGCCAGTTCAGTTAAAGCAGAATCAGCTATCAGGCTGGAGTTTGAACGCGAAATACAGCTCGATCAGATCAATAAAATAACCATCGAGGAAAATCTGGCGATTGTGGCAATTGTGGGTGAGAATATGAAACATGCTACCGGTGTGGCCGGAAAGCTGTTCAATACCATCGGCAAAAACGGGATCAACATTATTGCCATTGCCCAGGGCGCTTCCGAATTAAATATTTCGTGGGTTGTAAAAGTGTCTGATTTGCGCAAGACACTGAACGTGGTGCACGAATCGTTTTTCCTTTCTGAAAATGTTGAATTAAATGTTTTCCTTTTAGGCATTGGTTTGGTGGGTGGAAATTTGCTCAATCAAATAAAACAACAGCAGCCCAAATTGTTGAAAGAGAAACATCTCAAGATAAAACTGGCCGGAGTCGCGAATTCAAAAAAAATGTTGTTCGACCGTGAAGGAATGGACATCACCACTTTCCGCGAAAAATTGTTGACTGAAGGACATGAATCGAGTCTGGAACAGTTTAAAAATGAAATAATTTCGCTGAACATGTACAATTCTATTTTTGTGGATTGTACTGCCAGCGATCAGGCTGCCGGATTGTATGCAGAATTGCTCAATGCCAACGTTTCGATTGTGACAGCCAATAAAGTTGCCGCCTCTTCATCCTACGAAAACTATTCGCTCCTGAAGAAAACAGCCAAACGCAAAGGTGTTAAATTTTTGTTCGAAACCAATGTTGGTGCAGGGTTGCCGATTATTACCACCTTAAACGATCTGGTAAATTCGGGCGATACCATTATGAAAATCGAAGCGGTTCTATCCGGAACACTCAACTTTATTTTCAATACTATTAGCGAGAAGGTTTCGCTTAGCCAGACGATTCGTATGGCCAAAGACCAGGGATATGCTGAACCTGATCCGCGTATCGACCTCAGCGGGGTGGATGTGGCGCGAAAATTACTGATCCTGGTTCGCGAATCAGGTTATCAGTTCGACATGAAAGACATTAAAATCAACACATTTGTTCCGGCGAAATATTTCGAAGGAAGTGTGGATGATTTTTGGAAAAATATTTCTGAAATTGATGCTGAATTCGAAGCCAACAGGAAAAAGCTGGCTGCTGAAGGACGTTTCTGGCGGTTTGTGGCCAAATTTGAAAATGGCAAAGCAGAATGCGGACTTCAGGAGATTTCGGCAGGGCATCCGTTTGCCGATCTTCAGGGATCGAACAATCTGGTGATGTTTACCACCGAAAGATACCAGGAATTTCCGATGATTATAAAGGGTTACGGAGCAGGTGCCGCTGTAACCGCCGCAGGAGTATTTGCCGATATCATAAGAGTTTCGAATATTTAAAAATATGAAGTACATTATAGTGTTGGGAGATGGAATGGCCGACGAGCCATTGGTTGATTGCGGCGGAAAAACACCGCTTCAGATGGCCGAAAAACCTTTCATCGACAGTCTGGCCAAAAAAGGCCGGACTGGCCGGTTAATAACGGTTCCTGAAGATATGCACCCCGGAAGCGAAATCGCCAATATGTCGGTTTTAGGTTACGATGTGCACAAGGTATTCGAGGGAAGGGGAGTGCTGGAAGCTGCCAGTATTGGTGTAAAACTCGAAGAAGGTGACATGGCGCTTCGTTGTAACCTGCTAACCATCGAAGATGAAAATATTAAAAATCACTCCGCCGGACATATTTCAAATACTGAAGCTTACGAGCTGATTGAATTTCTGGATAAAAAACTTGGAAATGAAATGATCCGCTTTTATCCGGGCGTTTCGTACCGGCATTTGCTGGTAATTAAAAGAGGCAAAAAGCAAATAGAATGCACTCCACCTCATGATGTTCCCGGAAAACCTTTTCGCCCTTGTATGATAAGTCCTGAAAATGAAGAAGCTGCGGCAACCGCCAAATTGCTGAATTATTTGATTTTGCGTTCTCAGGCTTTGCTGGCCGACCATTCGGTTAACCAGAAACGTAAAGAGGCAGGAAAAGAAGTTGCCAACAGTATTTGGCCATGGTCGCCGGGATATAAACCCCAAATGCCAACTTTGAAAGAGTTGTTTGGCATTGAAAAATCGGCGGTAATTTCGGCAGTTGATTTGATTCAGGGTATTGGCGTTTATGCCGGAATGGATGTTATTAAAGTGGAAGGCGCAACCGGACTATACGATACCAACTACGAAGGAAAGGCACAAGCGACTATTGATGCGCTGAAAGACCACGATCTGGTTTATCTGCATGTGGAAGCGAGCGACGAAGCCGGTCATGAAGGCGATGTGGAACTGAAAACCAAAACCATCAGTTATCTTGATTCGCGTATTGTAAAGTTTTTGGTGGAAGAAACTGAAAAGATGGACGAGCCGGTAACCATTGCAGTATTACCAGATCATCCGACGCCCTGCGCAACAAAAATTCACACACGCGATGCGGTTCCTTTTATTATTTACCGGCCGGGAGAAACACCGGATAATGCCCAGTTTTACGACGAATTTGAGGTTGCCAAAGGTTCCTACGGAATATTAAAAGGCGATCAGTTTATGAAGACTCTTTTGCAAACAGACAATATATAAAATGAAATACTTTAGTACCAATCATACCGTTCCTGAAGTTTCGCTAATGGAAGCTGTTACCAAAGGTTTGGCTGCCGATAATGGATTGTTTATGCCCACGCAGATTGAAGAGTTTGATCCTAAATTTTTTGAAAGCCTTTATTCGAAAAGTTTTCAGGAGATATCTTTTGAAGTGGCAAAAAAGTTTTTCGGTGAAGATATACCGGAGCAGGTTTTGAAAGACATTGTTTATGATACGCTAAATTTCGATTGCCCGATAGTACGGGTAACCGATTCTATCTATTCGCTTGAACTGTTTCACGGGCCAACAATGGCTTTTAAGGATGTTGGCGGTCGGTTCATGGCGCGGATGCTGGGGTATTTTCTTCGCGGATTTGAAAAGGAAGTCAACGTTTTGGTAGCCACTTCCGGAGATACGGGTAGCGCTGTTGCCAACGGATTTTTTCAGGTTCCCGGGATAAAAGTTTATGTGCTTTACCCTAAAGGACTGGTGAGCGACATTCAGGAAAAACAATTTACCACCCTCGGAAATAATATAACTGCACTCGAAGTTGACGGGACTTTTGACGATTGTCAGCGACTTGTAAAATCGGCTTTTCTTGATGAAGAATTGAACAAAGCAATGGTTCTGACTTCGGCAAATTCAATCAATGTGGCGCGGTTCCTGCCTCAGGCTTTCTATTATTTCAATGCTTATGCGCGTTTGCAGGAGGCTGGAATAACCGGCGATGTGGTTTTTTCGGTTCCCAGCGGTAATTTTGGAAACCTTACAGCCGGGCTGTTTGCCAAATTCATGGGGCTCCCCGTGAAACGTTTCATTGCTGCCAACAACGACAACGACATTGTTTACAATTATCTTCAATCGGGTAAGTACGAACCCCGTGCATCGGTTGCTACCATTGCCAATGCGATGGATGTGGGCGATCCGAGTAACTTTGCCCGCATTCTGGAATTGTACGGACATTCACATAAATCAATTTCAGGCGATATTGTTGGCTTCCGATATTCGAACGAGGAAATTCGCGAAACAATGAAGCAGGTTTTTGTAGATGAAAATTATATGCTCGATCCGCATGGCGCCATTGGATATCGCGCATTGGAAGAAAATTTAAAACCCGGTGAAGTGGGCGTTTTTCTCGAAACAGCACATCCGGCCAAATTTACCGAAACCGTTGAAAGTGTTTTGGGTAAAGGAACTGTCACTCTTCCCGAAAAATTGGCTGAGTTTATGAAAGGCGAAAAACTTTCGATCGAAATCAGTACTGAATTTGCTGATTTTAAAGAATTCTTGCAGAATAAGTAATTTTCCAGTCTAATCGGAGAAGTTAAAAAGTCGAAAGATAGTCCTGAAAGGACTGAATTTGAATAACCATGGGTGAAACCCATGGAAGAATGAAAGTTGAACAAGCAACCCCTGAAAGGGTTGAATATTTGCACAATATAAGTTCAACCCTTTCAGGGTTGAGATTTCCATTTCATTTCTTTTCCACCCCGATTCTCGGGGCGGTTATTCAAATTTTATCCCTTTGGGATAAATAATCAACTTTTTGGAATATACACGATGTTTAAATTTCAAAACAGATTGACATTTTAATTAGATTTATGCAGTCAATGTGTTTTTAAACTAAAACGAACAAATTATGGAACGAAGGAATTTTATTAAAAAAACCACACTTGCTTCTGCCGGGATTGTTTCCACATTTTATGTTCCGGCTTTTCCCTCCGACCGGAAATTGAAAATCGGGTTGATTGGCGCCGGTTGGTATGGAATGGTCATCACAAAAGCGGCTTTAAAAGTTGGTGGAGTTGAGATAATTGCCGTTTGCGATGTGGATACCGATCATTTGAAAAACAGTGCTGATGAATTGGTGCAACTTCAGGGTAGCAGACCTCAAACATTCAAATATTACCAGGATTTACTTGATGTAAAAGGATTGGACGCCGTTTTTATCGGAACGCCTCCGCACTGGCATGCTCTTCAGTTTATTGCGGCCTGCGAAAAAGGACTCGATATTTACTGCGAAAAACCGCTTGCCTACGATATTCAGGAAGGTTTGGCAATGGTCAGGGCAGCTCAAAAGGCAGGCAATATTGTACAAATTGGTTTTCAGCGCAGGCAGAGTGGTGCGTTCAAAAAGGTGAAAGAACTGATTGCTGACGGAACCATTGGAAATGTTCACCAGATAGCAGCACAGATAAATTATATCCCCGGACTTCAGGATACAACCATACAGGCGCCTCCCGCTTCGCTCGACTGGGAAGAATGGTGCGGTCCGGCTCCGAAACTCGAATACCGGCCAAGCATTGCTCATAAAGCATGGCGACTGGAAAAAGAGTACGGTAATGGTCACCTTGTTGATTGGGGAATTCACCTCATTGATGGTATCCGGCTGATCATGGACGAAACGATGCCAACAGAATTTTATACCAAGGGTGGTATTTTGGAAATGAAGAACCAAATTACAACTCCTGATACACTTACCGCGAATATGGCCTTCAGGAAAGCTCCGGTTGTTTGGCAACACCGGCTTTGGGGTGCAGGCGATCCGAACAAAGAGTTCAACAACGGCATATTTTTTCACGGGGAAAAAGCATCTCTTTTCGCCGGTGATTCGAAACTATTTCTTTATCCAGGGGGAAAAGATGGAAAAGCTGAGACATTAACTGTTCCCGCTGTTTCCATGCAGGAAAATCATTTGGAGAATTTTATTGTTGCTGTAAGAACCAAAGATAAAAGTATCATCAATAGTACTCCTGAGGATGCCTTCCAGTCAACAGCCACTGTTCAGTTGGCCATGATTTCGCATTACACAGGATCTTTGGTGAAGTGGGATTCAGTAAAAAATGAGATCGTTGATAATAAGCAGGCGTCCGCGCTGATGAAAAGAGATTACCGGGGAAAATATAGGCGCCCCTAATGTTTTATTACTTTAAAAATTGATCGTTTATGAAAAAGTTAATTGTTTGCCTGATGGTGTGTGTGTCGTTCTCACTCCTTTTTAATTCCTGCGAGGAAGAAGAATCTTCTTTTCAGGAATCGTTTTTGATTGGGAAATGGGTGTCGGGTACAGTATACTATAAATATATGAGCAATTACACTGGTGGAACCTGGGACACAAGCGACGATGTAACTGAAGCAGAAGCCCAGCCATTTACATGGACCTTGGTTCAATCGGAATTAACCCATATTCACATCATGGAAGTGGGTGGAAATGTGCCCAAAGTTTATACGGTAACTGAGCTTACAGCCACTTCGCTGAAATACAAAGACAACTTCGGAAAAACGTTCTCGTTCACAAAACTATAAGGGATGCGAAAGGTTTTAAAATGGGTAGTTATTACGTTCGCATCGGTCATACTCCTGTTTGTAATTGTCATAGGAGTTGCAGTGTGGTTTGTTTTTACTCCTGAAAAACTTACTCCGGTTGTACGTAAACAGGCAGCCATATATATTACCTGCGAATCGCAAATTGGCGAAGTGGAACTAACTTTTTTCAGCACTTTCCCCCGGTTCGGATTAAAAGTAAACCGTTTTGCCCTGATCAATCCCATTTCCGGAGCTCCGTTTGATACTTTGGTTCAGGCCGGTCAGTTTGTTGGGATAGTCGATTTGTCGGCTTGGTGGAAACGCAATGAGTTGGTGTTTAATGAACTGCAATTGCGAAATGGCGACTTAAACGCGTTTACCGATAGTTTGGGGCGCACCAATTTTGATATTTTCAGGGCAGATACAGCCGCTGTTCCGGAAGAATCAGAAATGGCTTTTCGCTTTATCAATATTGAGAATGTTGAATTGGAAAACATCCAGCTTTCGTACATCGATCAATCGCTGAAACTTCAGGCTGAAGTTCGGGATCTGACTGCCCAATTTTCAGGAAAGATGATTTCTGATACTATTGATACACAGATGAACGTGAGCAAAGGGAAACTTTCGCTGACTTATGAAGGAGAGAATTACCTGCAGAATGCATCGGTAACGATCCAAACGCCTGCCCGTGTCGTTTTATCGAAACAGATGGTCGTATTCGGAAAAAGTGAAGTGTCGGTGAATAACATGGGCCTTGCGTTTGATGGTAGGGTTCAGAACGATACGCTTACCGGTCAGATTATTACCGATATAAATTACCAAAGTAAATTACTGCCTTTGGCGGAAATGCTTGCCCTCGTTCCGCCGTCTTATCAATCGTATCTGAAGGGAGTTGTTGCCGGTGGTTTCGTGTCGTCTGACGGAAAAATCAAGGGAGCATATACCGATTCGCTAATGCCGCTGCTGGACATGCGCATCGTTCTTCAGGATGGAACCTTGAAATACGATGGGTTTCCGGTTCCGTTGAGCCGGATGAACGGCGAAGTGGTCTTTTATTCCGACTTGACCAACGATGATATTTCGTATTTACAGATTGACAGGTTTAGTGCCAAAACACCGAAGTCAACCATTCAGACCAAAGGAAAAATTACGCACCTTTTTACAGACATTCTTTGCGATCTGACTTCCGAAGGCGATTTGGAATTGTCGGAATTTGCGCCGATGATTCCAGCCGACATGAAAACCAAACTGAATGGACGTGTTTCGGGTCAGGTGAATTCGCGGTTCTCAATGTTGCAGATCGAAAAGATGCAACTGGAGAAAATGAAATTGGCCGGTTCTGTAAGTTTGTCTGATTTCAAAATGGTTTACGATACGATTTCGCTGCAAACCGACGATTCGAAAGTTGATTTCAGTTTACCCAATGCTTTGGCTTCAGCAAAAAACAGGCGGTTTGTAAGTGCAAAGGTAAATACCAAAAGTTTGGTTGCAGCTATGCAGAATGGAGCCAGGGCCTATTTTAAGAACGGCCAAATTTCTCTTGAATCTTCTGATTTCAGAGACAGTACACGGATTCCAGAGGTGGTTTGTACGTTTAAGCTTGATTCTGTTTCGGCACAAATGGACACCATTCAGGTTGCCGCACAAAAGCCTTTCGGGCAATTCGAAATGATGCCGCGAAAAGGAAATATTCTGGAGCCTGAAGTGAATGTTACTTTCGACAGCAGCGATCTCATTGCTTCAATGGGTGCGGGCAATGGCCGGATGGATAATGTGAAGCTGAAAGCTTATTATATGAGCGACAAGGTTCAGCCGAAAATGAAGATTCAGTATTCGGGCGCAAACCTAAAAATGGCGATGGGAGCTGATTCTGCCCGCATGAATAAAATTGAAATGAACGCCGATCTGCTAAATGATCAAAGTCAGAAGGATGTTTTTCTGCAATGGCAGGCCAATGGATTTGTGAAGGTGGACAATGGTGTAATTTCCATGTCTGCACTCAAATCTCCGCTCGAAATTCCTTCCATCCAGATGGATTTTACTCCGGAAGTTTTCAACATCAAAGAAAGCAAACTGAAAATTGATCAATCTGATTTCAGCCTTTCAGGAAAGTTAAACAATGTGATTTCGTATTTCAGGAAAGACTCGCTGTTACGCGGTAATTTCGATTTTGTGAGCAACAGAACTGATCTGATTCAATTGATGCAACTGACAAACGGACTGGGTGATACGATACAAACCAGCGAAACTTCAACGGGGCCGTACATGGTTCCGAAAGGAATGGATTTGCAGTTGAATGTGGATGTTGCTACGGCCAGTTATGGCCCGGATGTAGTTAAAGACATCAAAGGGAAATTGCGGGTAAAAGACGGATTAATGGTGCTGGACGATTTTGATTTTGTTACAACAGCTGCCAAAATGAAGTTAACCGCGATGTACCGCACTCCCCGGAAAAACCATCTTTTTATGGGGCTTGATTTTCACATGTTCGATGTAGAAATTGACGAACTGCTGAAAATAATTCCTGATGTGGATTCGATTATGCCCATGCTGCGTTCATTCAGTGGAAAAGGTGAGTTTCACATGGCGGCCGAAACCTACACGGATTCGCTTTATAATCCAAAGAAATCAACTATACGCGGTGCTGCATCCATAAAAGGGCAGAACCTGGTGTTAATGGATGGAGAGACATTCAGCGAAATTGCCAAAACACTGAAGTTCAATAAAAAGACTTACAACAAGGTGGACAGCTTATCTGCCGAATTTACAGTATTTAAGCAGGAGATAGATGTTTATCCGTTCCTGATTGTGATGGACAAATACAAAGGAGTGGTGGCGGGAAGGCATAACCTCGACATGAGTTTCGATTACCATATTTCGGTGGTTGATAGTCCTTTGCCCCTGAAATTTGGCATCGATATCAACGGAAATCTGGACGATTTGAAATATCGGCTGGCCAAATGCCGCTATGCCGAATTCTATCGCCCGGCGGCGAGGGGCGAGGTTCAGAACCGGCAACTCGATCTGCGGCGAATGATTCGCGAAGCGCTTACGCAAAAGTTGTAGAAGATGTCATAAGCCTTCCCAAAGTTTTTTCAGTTTTAAAATAAACTTTGGGAAAGCTTTAACACATATTTAATCCCTCAAAATATTCATTTTAATAACTCAACGGAGTGTAGATCGGCCTCCGGATTATTTTTACTATGAAATGCAGGCTTGTCAGCATCCGATGCAGAGCGTGCAAAGTGAATAGTGTGCCAAAATTAGAAATGCAAAAAAATGATCATAAAAAAACAAACAACAATCTATTGCATATAATAATGAATTTCATACATTTGAAAAACCAAAACCAACAATCTGACAAATGAAAACCCACAAAAACTTTCCACACTGTCATTTCAACTATTCAACCGGTTTAAAAAGAATCATCCTGCTTTCGCTGTGCTTATTTTTGCTCATAAAGTTAGACGCACAAAACATTACCGAAAATCAACCAGATGAATATCCCAAGGTTTATCTGGGTGTTGGAACCGGTTTCGATAATTTTACCGGTTTCATGGGCGTTTCGGGAATCCTCAAAATGTACGAAAGGTTTTCGGTGCGCGGCGGTTTTGGCGTTAGCGGCTGGGGACTAAAGAGTTCCATCGGAATTAAGTACGATTATAGCGAAACCGGCAGATGGTCGTATTGTTTGGGGTATTCACATTCTCCCGGTCTTACCATTTTAATTACGTTGTCTTACTAAACATACATTAATCTGGATAAAATTGCTGTATAAACATCATGTCGGATAAATTCTAAAATAAATACCGGATACCATCTGCACGATTACAAAATTGGGATTATGGGTGGAATGCTGCCTATTTTATAACCATTTGTACCCAAAACAGGGAATGTTATTTTGGTGGAATTGTTGATGATCAAGTGATTTTATCCGAAATCGGCACAATTGTTCAACAATATTGGAATTTAATACCAACCCATTTCCTTTTCGTTGAATTGGGCGAATTTGTTGTGATGCCCAATCATATCCATGGAATAATAATAATCAACAAACAGGATAATGGACGGTATGATGAAACGTCAATCGTTGAAACGCCGCCATCCGTTATTGAAACGCCATCCGTTGTAGAGACGCCCAATTTGGGCGTCTCTACCATCCCCACGAAAACCATCCCCACGACCAAAACCATCCCCGCAAACGAAACCTTCCCCGCCATCCCCACGAATGAAATTATCCCTGCAAACCAAACCATCCCCGCCATCCCCGTGAATGAAATTATCCCCGCAACCGCGATCATCCCGACAAATCGAACTGCCGCTGCATCTAAAAAATGGAATCCGGGAACATTGGGTGTAATATTGAACCAATATAAACGTATTTGTACCATTCATGCACGGGAAATTCATGCAGATTATGGGTGGCAATCCCGTTTTCACGATCATATTATCCGGAACAGCGAATCGTTTCAACGTATTTCCGAATACATCCGAAATAATCCGTTAAATTGGTGTAACGATAAATTTTTTAACGATACATATAAACCATGGTGACAGGATTTATAAATTGGAACATTGACCCCGAGATTATAAAATTATTCGGCGTCTTTTCGCTCAGATATTACGGTCTTCTGTTTGTGACAGGATTGTTGTTGGGCTATTTCATCGTGAAACGAATTTACATCAAAGAGAATTTGCCAATTGAAAATTTGGAGAAACTAGCTGTTTTCATTTTCATTGGGACAATTGTCGGAGCAAGATTTGGACACTGTTTATTTTATGAATCTGAGTATTATCTCAAACATCCCTTGGAAATAATTTTGCCTTTTAAATGGGATTCAAACGGTAAATTTGAATTTACCGGCTTTCAAGGTTTAGCCAGCCATGGCGGAGCAATCGGAGTATTGACAGCTATTGCATTGTATTGTAAAAGATACCGGTTTGACTTTTTGTGGGTTTTAGACAGGGTTGCAATTGCGACACCTTTAACGGGCGCATTTATTCGATTTGGCAATTTTATGAACTCAGAAATCATTGGAGAACCCACCGGAACAAATTTTGGAATCGTTTTCCAAAGAGTCGATTTATTACCAAGACATCCAACTCAACTATACGAAGCATTCTCGTACCTGACAATTTTTCTTGTTTTAAATTGGATCTATTCTAACAAAAAAACAAAAAGACAGGATGGCTATATTTTTGGGCTGTTTCTGATTTTGCTATTTGGAGTACGATTTATGTTGGAATTTTTAAAGATTAATCAAGTTGATTTTGAGAACGGAATGATTTTAAATATGGGACAACTTTTGAGTATCCCGTTTATTTTGATTGGAATTGGATTAATCGTGTGGAAAAGAACCCCTGTGCATAAAAGCAAAATACCCGGCCTTTAGTTGGAAGAAGGAAATCGTTGAATACACAATGGGAATGGAACCAGCAAATTTGAATTTAAAACAATTGTTCAACAATATTGGAATTTAATACCAACCCATTTCCTTTTCGTTGAATTGGGCGAATTTGTTGTGATGCCCAATCATATCCATGGAATAATAATAATCAACAAACAGGATGATGGACGGTATGATGAAACGCCAATCGTTGAAACGCCGCCATCCGTTATTGAAACGCCATCCGTTGTAGAGAGGCCCAATTTGGGCGTCTCTACCATCCCCACGAACGAAATATTGAAATAAAATGAATTGGTTGATAGTTATTTTTCATCATTTTCGGCCAGCAAAACATCATTTACCGATCCATGCAGCAGCAGCAAACGTTTGGCTTTCACTTCATCGTAGCCCAGTTCTGCCATAATCATGCGGGTTCCGCGGTTAATCAGTTTTTGATTGGTCAACTGCATGTTTACCATTTTGTTGCCTTTTACGCGCCCCAGTTTAATCATCAGCGAAGTGGTAATCATGTTCAGGATTAACTTTTGTGAGGTGCCCGATTTCATGCGTGTGCTTCCGGTCAGAAATTCAGGACCAACGATGGCTTCAATGGCAATGTCAACACTCTGAGCCAGTGCACTGCCGTTGTTGTTTACGATGCAGCCGGTCAGGAGACCTTCGGCACGCGCTTTCTTTACTGCCCCAATTACATAGGGAGTGCGCCCCGAAGCTGCAATTCCAACAATCGTATCCAGCTTGTTTACCTGGTATTTTTCGAGATCTTTCCAGCCTTGTTTTTCGTCGTCTTCAGCCATTTCCACTGCTTTCCGAATGGCACGGTCGCCACCGGCGATAAGGCCAATAACCAAATCGTGGCCAACTCCGAAGGTTGGTGGAATTTCCGAAGCATCCAATATGCCTAGTCGTCCGCTGGTTCCTGCGCCCATATAAAATAAGCGTCCGCCTTTTTTCATGCGCTGATAGGTTTGTTCAACCAACTTTTCAATCTGGGGGATCGTTTGGTAAACAGCAGGGAGAATTTTCTTGTCTTCTTCGTGAATGCTTAATAAAAGCTCTTTTACCGATTTCTGTTCCAAATCATTATACAATGAATCTGCTTCGGTTGTACTTTCTGTTGTCATTCTGTTAGTTGTTATAATATTTTTCCAATCCGTCAATCGGATCTTTAATGATTGTTGGTTCCTTAAACCCAAAATCGCTGGCCATATTGTTCAGTATCTTACTGAAATAAAAGGCCACAGAACCGATAAATCCAATCGGGTAGTTGTTATAATTCGGAATATGGCTGACATTTCGCTCGAAGAATTCCATGAAATTACGCTGCACAAACTTCTGGCAGTAAGCCGAATCTTCGTGCTTCGATAAAAATGGGGTAAACTGCGCCAGAAACTGATTGGGTTTTTCGCTGCGATAAACACGGTTTAATGCCTCTTCCCAAGTCAGATTGTATTGTTTTGCAAATTCGGCGCGCAAATTCGGCGGCATCACTTCTTTGAAATAATCGCCCAGTAATTTTCGCCCCATCACCGCACCACTGCCTTCGTCGCCCAAAATGAATCCAAGAGGTGAAACTCCGCCGATGATTTCTTTTCCGTCGTACAGGCACACATTCGATCCTGTTCCCAGAATACATGCAATTCCTGATTGGTTGCCGAACAAAGCACGCGCTGCACCCAAAACGTCGCTGTGCGTTTCGATGGAGGCTTTTGTGTAAATTCGTGCCAGAGCATTTTTAACAATATTTCCTTTTTCCTGATTTACAACACCAGCTCCGTAAAAATAAATTTCCTGAATATTTGTGCCGGTTTCAGGTAAAAGCGAGCTTGTCAATTCCTGAAATATTTCATCTTCGGTTCTGAAAAACGGGTTTAATCCGTGAGTTATGATGTCTTTTGTTTTACCCGGAGCTTCAATTAGTTTCCATGCTGTTTTGGTCGATCCACTGTCTGCAATTAATTTCATCGGGGGGCTGAATTATAATTTTAACGGTGTAAATATAAGGAATTAGATTTGAAAATAAATGTATCATATAACATGTATTACCAATATTTGTATAATTCATTAAATACACTATTTTTGATTCGTATTTAGAATGAAGGTTGAAAGTAAATAATTCCGTTTCGGAAGTGACTCTGATCAATTGATTTATAACTTTATCGGACGTAACTTTATTTTCTGATTTTCTGAATCCAGACCTAAAAAACCGATGCAATGAGAACACTTTTCCTGATTGGTATGATTTGTATGATTTCTTTGGGGATTTCCGCTACGGGAGTTATCCGGATCAATCAACTCGGTTATTTGCCAAATTCAGTGAAGGTTGCAGTTTTTATTTCTGATCAACGCAACGAACCTGCAAGCTTTCAATTAATTGAAACCCTTTCAGGAAAAATGGTTTTTGAAGGTAAAACCGAAACTGCTGATGCGAGTATTTGGGGGCAGAAAAGTGCTTTCCGTTTAAATTTCAGCAACTTCAGCAAGCCAGGCGGGTATTACCTGAAAGCCGGAAATGCCGTTTCTCCTTCTTTTCGGATTAATGCAGACGTATATAAAGGTACAGCCGATTTTGTCCTGAATTACATGCGCCAGCAGCGATGCGGGTTCAATCCGTATCTGAACGATTCCTGTCACCTCCACGATGGAATCATTGTCGATCATCCGACCCGAACCGGTGAACAGATTGATGTGACCGGAGGTTGGCACGATGCCTCTGATTATCTGCAATATACCACTACTTCGGCCAATGCAACTTACCAGTTGTTGTTTGCTTATCAGCAGAATCCAACCGCTTTTGGCGATCGATTTCAGGCCAACGGAAAGTCTGGAAGCAATGGGATTCCTGATATTCTCGACGAAGCCCGCTGGGGACTGGAATGGCTGTTGAAAATGAATCCGGCAAAGAACGAAATGTACAACCAGATTGCCGACGACCGCGACCACCGCGGATATCGCCTTCCCAACAAGGATACCGTGAGTTACGGATTGGGACCGCTGTTTCGTCCGGTTTATTATGTGACCGGAAAATCACAGGGATTGGGAAAGTACAAAAATCGCTCAACCGGAGTTTCGTCAACAGCTGCAAAATTCTCTTCTTCGTTTGCTTTGGGCGCATCCATATTTAAAAATATTGATTCCAAACTGGCAGATCAAATGCTTGAAAAGTCGCGTGAGGCCTGGGATTTTGCAAAATCCGATTTAGGGAATTTCCAAACTGCCTGCATGGTTTCACCTTATTTTTACGAAGAAGACAATTGGGTTGATGATATGGAACTGGCGGCTGCGACACTTATTCCACTTGATAAAGAGACCGATTTTCAGAAAGAAGCCAAATACTGGGGCGAACTCGAACCGGTAACACCATGGATGGAACTGAACCGTGGTCGTCATTACCAGTTTTATCCGTTTGTAAATCTGGGACATGCGTTGCTTGCTCAATCTGGCGATCCTGCAATTGCCAAACAGTTTTCTGGTTTGATGAAACAAGGGCTCGAACAATTGAAAAAATATGCAGGAAATGATCCTTTCCTGATTGGCGTTCCGTTTATCTGGTGCTCTAATAATCTGGTTGTTGCAGCAGCAACCCAGGCCAAATTGTATCGCAAAATTACCGGCGACAACAGCTACGAGGAAATGGAGGCGGCGCTCACCGACTGGCTTTTGGGCTGCAATCCGTGGGGAACGTCGATGATTTGCGGACTTCCGGCTGGCGGCGATTATCCTGCCATACCACACTCATCGCTCACTTATATCCTGAAGGAAACTACTACCGGCGGACTGGTTGA
Source organism: Bacteroidota bacterium (assembly GCA_030698405.1). GTDB lineage: Bacteria > Bacteroidota > Bacteroidia > Bacteroidales > Prolixibacteraceae > Aquipluma. The sequence goes on along the minus strand of JAUYMU010000068.1, from coordinate 20,531 downwards.
CGGTCCGGTTTATTCGCACATTTACAACGGTTTAATCGGGATTACCTTGCACGAAGCTGATGAATATGCCGCTTTTCAAAACGGAAAGGCAGTCTATCACGACGACATGGGCGACTATTCAACCAACGAGCCAACAATGGACGGTACTGCCAGTTTGAGTTATTTGCTTTCGTCGCTCGAAGCCGAAGCCGATAAACAGGAATTGCTTGATAATCAGGGTGCCGTGGTAAGAATGAATCCCGAAGAGAAAAAAGTTTACCTGATTTTTTCGGCCCACGAATATGCCGAAGGTGGAAAAGTGATTGCTCAAACCCTGAAAAAGAACAAGGCAAAAGCTTCATTTTTCTTTACCGGAACTTTCTATAACAACCCTGAAAATAAATCACTTATTCAGGATTTTATTGCCAATGGACATTATCTGGGAGCGCATTCCGATGCTCATTTATTGTATGCCGACTGGACCAAACGCGATTCGACACTGATCACACAACAACAATTTGCAGATGATCTGAAAGCCAACTATGAAAAGATGGCCGGTTTCGGAATTGCGCCCGAAAAAGCTTCGGTATTTCTTCCGCCTTACGAGTGGTACAATGCTGAAAGTGTGGACTGGAGCCGACAGTTGGGATTGAAGGTCATTAATTTTACTCCCGGAATCCGTTCGAATGCCGATTACACCACACCGGATATGAAAAATTACCGTTCGTCGGAAACTATTCTGAACGACATCAAAGCGTTTGAGAAGAAAGATCCGAACGGGCTGAATGGTTGTATCATGCTGATTCATTTGGGGACAGCTCCCGAACGTACCGATAAGTTTTACAACCGGTTGGGTGAGTTGCTCACATTCCTGAAACGGCAGGGTTATGTGACGGAACGGTTTTAGAAAGAGGTGACAATTTTAAGTGTTCAGTACCCCGAAAGGGGTAAAATTTGAATAACCGTGTGTGAAACGCACGGAAAGAAGAGGTAGAAAAACACAACCCTATAAGGGTTGAACCCTTTCAGGGTTCTTAAATTAAGGATACTTTCTTCCTCCGGTTTACACCGGAGGTTATTCAAATTCAAGCCCTTTGGGCTTGTTTTAGCGACATTGCCTTTTTGGACAACGATTAGGCACAAAAACGGATTTTAAATAAAAAAAATGATTGGATCCAAAAAAATCATGAATCCATTGAATCGAAAATATTGGTCATACCAATTGTTAAAACAGGCAAATAGTTTGCTGAAAGCTGTCGTTTTACTATTGCTTTTGGGTGCCTGCAAAACTCTTCCGGAGAAGTCGTTCGATTTTTCAGGAATAGAAAATATGGTGTATTCCGGTGAGCTGCAAAAGGCGGAATTGCTTGCCGATTCATTGAAGGCAACCGGCACTTTGGGTGCCACCAATTTGTACAAACTCGATTCTATGGTTGATATTGGTAATCGCATCAGAATTGATTTTTCACGGACTGAAGCTGATGTAAAAAAGCAACTCTCCAAATATTATCCGGTTTTGGACTCTACGCTTTTTAATCAATGGGAAACCAAACAAAAATTGGAAATGCGGCTGATTGACGGAGAGAAACGCTATTTCAAAAATGCGGTAGCCAACCTGTTCCGGCTTGATGATGAAGCCCGAAAGCAAAAAGAAATAGTTGACGGTTTTCAGGTCGATTCGCTCGATCTGTTTCGTTTGGATCACACCCGGAAAATAATTTCAGCAACGAAAAATTCCGGAGAAACTGTGCTGCCGGTGCGAATGAAATTGACTTATTTGATTGATGTGGATGTAAATGCAGTTCCCGATGGGGAAATGATCCGTTGCTGGATGCCTTTTCCGAGGGAAGGAAATGCACGGCAGAAAAATTTGAAACTGATCAGTACCGAACCGGAGAATGCCAAAATTGCAAGCAATAAAAATCTTCAGCGGTCGGTATATCTGGAAAAAAGGGCAAAAAAGGATCAGCCAACCATATTCCGGATTGAATTTGAAGTGGAAACTTCAGCCCAGTATTTTGATTTAAATTCTGATGAAATCAAACCATATGACACCGAAAGTTCTGTATATAAGGAAAATACTTGTGAGCGGGCTCCGCAGATTGTTTTTACACCGAAAATCAAAAAGTTGGGCCATCAGATTTTGTCTGGCGAAACCAATCCGCTAAAAAAGGTACAGAAAATATACAACTGGATCAATGATTCAATTCGCTGGGCCAGTGCGCTCGAATACAGCATTATGCCAGATATTTCAGGTTATGTGATGGATACCCGTCACGGCGATTGTGGAATGCAGACCTTGCTGTTTATGACTTTGGCACGTTCGCAGGGCATTCCGGCGAAATGGCAAAGCGGTTGGATGTTGCATCCGGGTGAAGTAAATTTACACGATTGGTGCGAAGTTTACTTTGAAGGAGTCGGCTGGGTTCCGGTCGATCAGTCGTTTGGCTTGCAGGATAGTCAGGATGAGAAAGTCCGGAATTTTTACCGTTCAGGAATAGATTCATACCGCCTGATTGTGAACGACGATTATGCAAGGGAACTGTCACCTAAGAAAAAATACCCACGCAGCGAACCGTATGATTTTCAGCGCGGCGAACTGGAGTGGGAGGGGGGAAACCTCTATTTTAACCTGTGGAGCTGGGATATGGAAGTGGAATACAAATAAGTTTCAAGTTTCAGGTTCAAAGTTCCAAGTTGAAATGCTTTGAATGAAGGAATCTGGTGATAAGAGCTGTATCCTTTGCTTACGACAAGATCGGGACAGGCAGTTCCGCTTCAGCGAACGGATTTTGTTTGAAATTGAAAAAGAAAAATTTGTATGCGATAAGCGTTCATTAAATAGAAAACATAAATTAAAAATCGAAAAGGCTGTCGACAACGGACAAACTTGAAACTTGGAACATTAAACTTGGAACTTTTTGTATGAGCATTACCATTGTATTTTTTGTCATTCTGACTTTTTTCGGCATGTTGATGGCGGTTTCGCATTTTACCTCCAAAAACGTGACCAGCGAGACTTTTTTTACCGGAAACCGCACCTCTCCCTGGTATCTGGTGGCTTTTGCCATGATCGGGACGACCATTTCAGGAGTAACATTTATTTCGGTTCCGGGCGAAGTGGGTAATTCGGGCTGGACTTATCTCCAATTTTTGCTTGGTAATTTCGTTGGTTACTGGATTGTGGCCCTGGTACTTGTACCTCTTTATTACAAGTTGCAGTTGGTTTCTATTTATACTTACCTCGATCAGCGTTTTGGCGTTCGATCCTATAAAACCGGTTCGTTCTTTTTTCTGGTTTCGCAAACCATCGGGGCTTCGTTTCGCATGTATCTGGTTGCCGGAGTCTTGCAAATCGCTTTTTTCGACGCTGTTGGAATCCCATTTTGGGCAACGGTCATGTTCACCATTTTTATGATCTGGGTTTATACGTTCCGCGCCGGAATTAAAACTGTAGTATGGACCGATTCGCTGCAAACGCTTTTTATCCTCACTTCGGTTGGCTTAACCATTTATATTATTTCGTCGCAGCTAAATATGAGCATGGGCGAAATGGTGAAATCCATTGAAAAGCATCCGTACAGCGACATGTTCGACTGGGATTGGCGTTCGAAGACCAACTTTTTCAAGCAGTTTTTTGCCGGGCTGGGAATCGTAATTGTGATGAACGGCTTGGACCAGAATATGATGCAGAAAAGTTTGACCTGCAAAAACCGGAAGGACGCGCAGAAAAACATCTATTGGTTTAGTTTTGCCTTCATCATTGCCAACCTGCTTTTCCTTTGTCTGGGCGTGATGTTGTACATTTTCGCGCAACAAAAAGGCATTGCGCTTCCAACCAAATCCGACGATTTGTTCCCGATGCTCGCTTTACAGCATTTTGGTCTGATCACTGGAATCCTGTTTTTATTGGGGATTGTTTCAGCGGCTTATTCAAGCGCCGACTCGGCGCTGACCGCACTGACGACCGCGTTCTGCATCGACTTCCTGAATGTTGATCCGAAGAATCCGAATAGCAAACCGAAACGCATCAAAGTGCACATTGCCTTTTCGGTACTCATGTTTTTGGTGATACTTCTGTTTTGGTTCATCAACAACGACAGTGTGGTTACCGCTGTTTTCAAGGTAGCCGGATACACTTACGGGCCGCTGCTTGGGCTTTTTGCCTTCGGAATCCTGACTAAAAAACAGGTTCACGACCGCTACGTGCCAATTCTCGGATTGCTCTCACCTGTAATTACTTACATTATCAATATTAACTCGGAAGCCTGGCTTGGCGGCTACAAATTCGGTTTCGAATTACTGCTCCTGAACGGATTGATCATGTTTGTCGGATTATGGCTATTAACTAAATCAGATGAAACGAGCCATGAATAAAATTGACAAACACAGTAGGATAATTATTGAGACTAATCTCGAACCTGCTTTTTTTAAGCCTCCCCTTTGTGGGGGAGGTTTGGAGGGGGCTCAAAAAACCAAACCATGATAAAAGTAACACAACGCTACCTCGCACTTGATGTGCTGCGCGGCATGACCGTCGCCCTGATGATTTTAGTGAACACTCCCGGAAGCTGGTCGCATATTTATGCCCCGCTTGAACATGCCAAATGGCACGGCTGCACCCCAACCGATCTTGTTTTCCCGTTCTTCCTTTTTGTGGTGGGCGTTTCAATGTTTTTTTCGTTTTCGAAATACAACAACTCATTAAATACCGAATCGCTCCTGAAAATCGGTAAACGAACCCTGCTCATTTTTGCAATCGGTTTATTCCTGAATTCGTTTCCGCAGTGGGCGACCGATTATTCCAAGCTGCGCATTCTGGGCGTATTGCAGCGTATTGCACTGGCTTATGGAATTGGCGCTGTGATTGTGCTGGCTTCACCCCGGAAATACCTTCCGTACATCGGTGGCGCCATTCTTTTGTTTTACTGGGGGATGATGTCCTATTTCGGAGGTGCAGATCCGTTTTCGCTCGAAGGCAATGCCACCATTCCATTCGATACCGCTGTTTTGGGCGCAAACCATCTTTACAAAGGCTTCGGAATTCCATTCGATCCGGAAGGATTGTTGAGCACTATTCCGGCGATTGTAACCGTAATTATTGGCTATTTGATTGGCGCTGTCGTAAAAGACACGGAAAAGAAATCGGTACCGAAAAAGTTGGTTTTGTTTGGCGCAGCCGCCATCGTTGCAGGCTTGATCTGGGGCTTGGTTTTCCCGATCAACAAACCCATTTGGACCAATTCATACGTGCTTTACACCGCTGGTTGGGCTTGCCTGGTTTTGTCATTACTCATCTGGGTAATCGACCTGAAAGGCTATTCGAAATGGACTTCTTTTTTTGTCGTTTTCGGCATGAATCCGCTGTTCATTTTTGCCCTTTCCGGATTGTGGGCCAAAATATTGGGTCTAATGATTTATTTTACCGACCCTGACGGAAATGTTATTAGTGGATCAGGAAAACTTTACCGCGATGTTTTTTTGCCAATGGCAGGCGAATTGAATGGTTCGTTGTTGTTTGCCATTTCGCATGTGATCATTTTCTGGATGATCGGATATGTGTTGTACAAAAAGAAGATTTTTATAAAAGTTTGAAATCAGTGGACAGTCGCAGTCTCGGTGGGCGGGACAGATGAAAATAGAGCTATTCTTTGCCGTTCGGCTTTAGCCAACGGACAAATGATGACAGAAAGATAGTTGACTTTAGCTCATAGGGCTGAATAAAAGTGTATTGTATGGGCTAAAGCCCTGGAATTAAATCGAATTTGAGCCCGTCACATGAATGTGACGGCAAAGGATAGCGCGTTGAATGTGAGTTAATGATAGTCGAAGAATTATCCTTTGCCGTTCGGCTTTAGCCAACGGTAAAGGATGGCAAAACAAATCCGTCCGCGGTAAATATTCAAAAGAGAGAAAGCCTTATTTCGGACGGAACAGAATCATGAATGTTGAGAAGTTTAAAACAAAAAATATCGACGAAAACGAATCATTGAAGCGAAAAATCATAGTCGAAGAATTATCCTTTGCCGTTCGGCTTTAGCCAACGGATAAATGCAACAGAAACACAAATGTTCAGAAAACAAAAACAATTATAATATTGAAAACGAATCACAAAAATAGAAATCCATTGAGGTTTTGGACCCTAATAAAGCCCAAAATGCTCATTCTGATTGTCATTCTTGGACTTGGTTCACAATCATGCCTTGTGCAATCCAAACGCATGATTAAAAAGGCGAATATCGCCTCCATCGAATTTGCCCAAAGGGCTTCGGAAGGCTCGGTCTATAAATTCAGATTCGATACCGTTGTGGTTGATCCGCAATCGAAAAAGGTAAACCTGAAGATGAAAGAAGGATTTTCCTATTTCCCATTCAGGCCCGAAAATACAAGCGAATATTACAACTGGTACAAAGAATCGCTTGGACGAAAATTCCGCACTTATTCTATTTCAATCGAGTCGATGGGAAAGGAAATCAGCGAGCTGATTCCGAATTATTACCGCGATCAAACGGTTGCCGTCGATGCTTCGCGTTTAAGCCAACCCACCAAACCGAAATTGCCCATTGTGCGCAATAATTCAGGAGGAATGAATTTTTCGGAAGGTTTGAGCAACCGGAACATCGCATTGTGGCACAGTCATGGCTGGTATTACGAGAATACGCTCGATCGCTGGGAATGGCAGCGCGCGCGGGTTTTCCTGACTGTTGAAGATATCTGGACAATGGATTTTGTGGTTCCTTACATTACGCCGATGCTCGAAAATGCAGGTGCAAATGTGTTTCTTTCCCGTGAGCGAGACACCCAAAAATATGAACTCATTATTGACGCAGATGGTTCAACAAAAGGATCATCCTATCAGGAAACAGGCGAAGCCATTCAGGCCGGAAAAGAAAAAGGTTTTGGCCTGAAAGTGCCGTTTCTGGTGGAAGGCGAAAATCCTTTTCTTATGGGCGAAACCCGACAAATGCAGGCAAAAAAGTCGGCTGATTCGCGTATCAGTTATCTGCCTGAAATTCCGGAAACAGGCGAATATGCGGTGTATGTTTCATACCCGCAAAACGATGAAAATGTGACGGATGCGCATTATACGGTTTATCATTCAGGAGGGAAAACCGAATTTTTGGTGAACCAAACGATGGGTGGCGGAACGTGGATTTACCTGGGAACTTTCAGGTTTGAGAAAGGTGCAGATCGCGAAAATGCCCGTGTTGAACAGACCAATGAATCGAACGAAACCGGCAAATGGATTACTGCCGATGCGGTAAAACTGGGCGGTGGAATGGGAAATGTGGTTAGGGGAAAGGCCGCGCAACTCGAAAAAATCCGCCATATCCGCGACGAAAAAGGTTTTGCAATGGATTCAGCCTTGTGGTTGCCGTTTGCCAGTCAGCGTCCGCGTTATCAGGAAGCCTCGCGCTATTACCTGCAAACTGCCGGGATGCCCGATACGCTCGTTTACCTGCTGAATAAAACCAAATCGGATTATTCGAACCGTGGGCAGGATGCCGCGCTTTACATCAAACGCGAAAGCGGGAAGGACGATTACAAGGATGATTATCAGTCGCGTGGCGAGTGGGTGAATTACCTGATGGGCGCGCCAAACGGGCCAAAGGCAAATCCTGATGCGAAAGGACTGGGCATTCCGATGGACATGGCGCTGGCTTTTCATACCGATGCCGGAACAACGCCCGACAGCACGATAATTGGTACGCTGATGATTTACGATACGACTTACGGATCGGACACTTTTGCCAATGGGCAGTCGCGTTGGGCAAGCCGCGATTTGACTGACATTGTGCAGACGCAGATTGTTGGCGACCTTCAGAAACTCTATTTCCCGCAATGGACTCGCCGCCCGATGTGGAACAAACAATATGCAGAAGCCGCCCGACCCAAAGTGCCGGTCGTTTTGTCGGAATTACTTTCGCACCAGAATTTTGCGGACATGGTTCATGCTTACGATCCGCGTTTTAAATTTGATGTCAGTCGCGCTTACTATAAAGGAATCCTGAAGTTTTTGGCTTTTCAGAACGGGCAGAAATATGTCGTTCAGCCGTTGCCGGTCGATCATTTTCAGATGAGCCTCGAAGGAAAGAATATCCGTTTGTCGTGGAGTCCGGTGGCCGACGAACTGGAGCCAACAGCAATTGCCAAATCCTATAAAGTTTATACCCGGATTGAAAACGGAGGCTTCGACAATGGACGGAAAGTAAACGAGCCAAGTCTGATTTTAACTGATTTAAAACCCGGAACCATTTACAGTTTTAAGGTCACAGCGATGAACGAGGGTGGCGAGAGTTTTCCTTCGGAAATACTGGCTTGCAGTTTACCAACCGATGACAAAAAACCGGTTTTGATTGTGAATGCTTTCGACCGTATTTGCGGACCAGCAGCTTTCGATAACGGCAAAGAAGCCGGTTTTCGGATGAGCGAAGATGAAGGTGTGGCCAACAAAAGGGATTTGGGATACATTGGCGAGCAATACGATTTCAACCGCAAATCGCCCTGGATCGACGATGATAATTCGGGTTTTGGTTCCAGTCATGCCGATCAGGAAACGCGTATTGTTCAGGGAAATTCGTTCGATTATCCGCTGGTTCACGGGCAGGCTTTCCGCAACAACGGATACGGTTTCATTTCGATGAGCGACGAAAGCTTTGAACAGAAAAACTGGGATAAAAACGCTTTTTCGGCGCTCGACATTATTTTCGGTGAAGAAAAAACCACCAGCCGGCTTTACGGATTCAAAATGAGGGATTTTACGCTTTTCACTCCTGAAATGCGCCAAGCCATTGCGGAATATACTTTCGGAGAACAGGCCAGACTTTTCTTGTCAGGCGCATATATTGGAACCGACTTGGAGCTTTGCGGCGATACGCTGGCGAAGAAGTTTGCCGCTGACGTGTTGCATTTTACGCCAATGACCAATCATGCCAGCAAAAGCGGTTGTATTTATCCGGTGAATGCGGTGAGAGATCAATTTTCAGGAGAATTCAAATTTGTTCAGGAATACCATCCGGCCATTTACAAGGTTGAATCGCCCGATGCCATTGAGCCCAAGGGCAAAGCGGCCAAAGTTTTGTTCCGCTATAAGGGTGACAACAAAACCGCCGGAGTTTGTTTCGATGGAGACTACAAATCGGTAGTTCTTGGATTTCCGTTTGAAACCATCACGACCGAAAAAGAGCGAAGCGAATTGTTGGGGCAGATTTTAAGGTATTGGGAGGCCTCCCCCAACCTCCCGTAAAAACGGGATAAACTCTCCGAAGGAGGGGGGAAAAACCGGAACTTGAAAGATCAAAGAAGAATTAGCATGACAATGGAATCGATAAAAAACCATTGAACGCATTTGGAAGGAAAAACCGCGTAGCGGTGGAGAATATTGTAGCCCCGGATTTTAATCCGGGGAATAAAAAAGGAGACAGCCAGACCGTCCGCGTACAAATGTTTTTTGAAATGAAAATAATATTTCGGACGGAACGGCGATAGTTCTGTTAAAATTAGAGGATTCATTCGGCGCATACAGCAAGGAAGCTTCGAATCTAATTTTTTAAGTGCGCCTTGGATCAATTTGATTTGCCTTACCACGGGTTCCGCTTCGCTTTACCCGCGGTTATTAATATTTGACCCGTTTCGGGTCAACGGAAAGCAAGCGATTTGAAAAATTTAGTAGTTATGAAATTTGAATGTTACTAATTTTTACACCCTGAAGGGGTGGAATATCAATAACCCCGGGCTTCGACGTGAGCTCTGCCGAACGGTGCAGTGAAACGAAACCCGGGGATGAATGAAAAGCAGCCAGACCGTCCGCGTACAAATGTTTTTTGAAATGAAAATCATATTTCGGACGGAATAGAGAAGAAAATAAAAAGAATTAAAAACAAAACAACCACATAGACACATAGAACACAATAGGTTGTAAATTAACTATGTGTCCTATGTGCCTATGTGGTTCAAAAAAACAAATACCATGAAAAAAATTACATGTTTTATCCCATACAGTTCGCAGGAGGAAACGCTTGCAACTGTTCAGGAATTAAGAAATTCGGATCTGGTTTCGCAGGTTTATGTGCTGTGCAATGCCGAGCAAAACTGTTTGATTGATGGCGCTGAAGTGCTGAAATCGGAACCTATGACTAGCGGAAAAACCATCCGGAGAATTGCTGCTTTGGCAAATACCCGTTATACGCTGATTTATACCCGTCAGAGTTCGTTGCAAATGGGGCAAATGGCGCTCGAACGTTTTGCACAGGTGGCAGACGATACCCAGAGCGGCATGGTGTATTCGAACTATCTGGCGGTAAAAAACGGCAAGGTGGAGAATAATCCGGTCATCGATTGTCAGGAAGGTAGTTTGCGCGACGATTTCAACTTCGGTTCGGTGTTGTTCTTCCGCACCGAAATCATGAAAAAAGCAGCCGGACAGGTTTCCGAAGATTTCGATTTTGCCGGATTGTATTCGCTTCGTCTGGGCGTTTCGCAGTATGCCGAATTGTTCCGTATTCCAGAGAATTTATACACCGAGCAGGAATCGGATTTGCGCAAATCGGGCGAGAAAATCTTTGATTACGTCGATCCAAAAAATCGTGCAGGGCAAATTGAGATGGAGAAAGCCTGTACCCAGCACCTCAAAAACATTGGTGCTTTTCTGGAACCGGTTTTTACGCCCGTTAAATTTGACGAGCAGGAATTTGCAATGGAAGCTTCGGTGATTATTCCGGTGAAAAACCGCGTTCGCACCATCGAAGATGCCATTAAATCGGTTCTGGCTCAAAAAGCAACTTTCAAATTTAACCTGATCATCGTTGATAATTATTCAACCGATGGAACCACTGAACTGATTCAGAAATATGCCGCCATCGATTCGCGGTTGGTTCACATTGTTCCTGAACGTCAAGACCTCGGAATTGGCGGTTGCTGGAACGAAGCGGCGAACAGTTCACTCTGTGGAAAGTTTGCTATTCAGCTCGATAGCGACGACATGTACTACGATGAAACCACGGTTCAGCAGGTGGTTGATGCTTTTTATGCACAAAATTGCGCCATGGTGGTTGGTACTTACCAGATGGTAAATTTTGCATTGGAAGAAATTCCTCCGGGAATCATCGATCACAAGGAATGGACGCCTGAAAATGGCCGTAACAATGCGCTTCGCATCAACGGATTGGGCGCACCACGGGCATTTTATACGCCGGTTTTACGCCGCATTCCGGTTCCGAATGTCAATTACGGCGAAGATTACGCGTTGGGATTGGCTATTTCGCGCCACTATCAGATTGGCCGCATTTATAACCCGATTTACCTATGCCGCCGCTGGGACGAAAATTCTGATGCTTCGTTGAGCATCGAAGTAATGAACGCGCACAATTTGTACAAAGACCGGATTCGGACGATTGAGTTGAAAGCAAGGAAGAGATTAGGAAAATAATTATTGGTAAATCCTGACAGGTTTTCAAAACCTGTCAGGATTGAAAAACAATTCAATATGGCACAGTTGCTTAATATTATAAAAGAAACCAAGAAAACCGCTAACCAAATTCTTGTTGAATTTGTGGAAAGCGAAAAACTCCTCTGGCCTTTGGCTGCGGCAAATTACAATGGGTTGAAGTCGGTGGAAGAAAAGCAGTTTCAATTCGATGGGTTTCAGATAAAGGTTCAATTTAATCCTGAACGGATGCGATCATCGGCAGCCAAAGTTGATAAGCAGTCGATTGCCGCCCGCAAATGCTTTTTGTGCAGCGAAAACCGTCCGGCAGAGCAGGATGCAATCGCATTTGGTAATCAGTTTCTGATTCTGGTGAATCCGTTCCCGATTTTCAAAAACCATTTTACGATTTCGTGCAACTCGCATATCGATCAGCGGTTCATAGCAAATGTTCAGTATTTATTGGAATTGGCGCAGTCAATGGAAGGGTTCACTGTATTTTACAATGGACCGGAATGTGGCGCTTCGGCTCCCGATCACCTGCATTTTCAGGAGGGAGAGAGCTCATTTATGCCCGTTACAACAGAGTTCGGACTACTGAAATCTTCTGCACGACAACTTTATTCCGTAGCAGAAACCCAGGTTTGGGCGTTCGACAATTATCTCCGGAAAATGATTTCGGTGGAAACCAATTCGATGGAAGAAGCCTTAAAGATTATTGGAATATATTACACTCACTTTCAGAAGATGCAACCTGAAAAAATGGAGCCAATGATGAATGCGCTGTGCTCTTTTTCGGATGGAAAATGGACGATCCATCTTTTTCCGCGGAAGCTTCATCGCCCACGTCAGTTTTTTGCTGAAGGGAATGATCAACTGTTAATTTCACCTGCATCGGTAGATTTTGGAGGCGTTTTTATCACTCCGAGAAAAGAGGATTTTGATAAAATTACGAAGGAAGATATTGAAGATATCTTTAAACAGGTTAGTTTGAATAAAGATACTTTTCAGGAATTAACAGAGAAAATCGGGCAAGACTTAAACGGAATGTAGAATGAAAACCACCTTTAAACTTGATAAAACTTTTGGACCGGTCGCCTCTGTTGCCGGAATCGTCCTGTTTGCATCGGGTTTAATTTTATTTTGGTTTTCCTTATCTGCGCTCATTAATATTTTGCTCGGAGCATTTCTTGGCTTTACCTTTTCATGCACTGAAATTGATTTCGACGAGAAAAAAGTCAGGCATTCTGATGTGTTATTCGGTATTGTCAAAACTGGGAAATGGGTTGATATCAAACCTGAAATGAAGATCGGAATTTTGAAATCAAGAAAAACATGGAGAACATTTAGCAGGGGTAACCGGGAGCTTGAAAGTCCCATGGAAGACCATCGGTTGGTACTTTTTGCCGGTGCCCGGAAAAATCGGATTCCGCTCAAAAAGTTTGATTCAACCGAAGAAGCCAGAATTGAGCAGGATGAATGGTGCAGATGATTGAACATTAAAAAGTTGTGAATATGAAGATAAGCAAGTCGGGTTTCCTTTTTAAAATAGTGTTAGTGGTTTTGTGTTGGTCCTTTTTGCCAGCCTTGGGTGTTGCATTTGTTTCGTGCAGAACAATAAACGATCAGGAAGCCGAACTGAAAAAGCGGCAGCAAATTGAAGCCTCGTTGACTTTGCTTGAAAACAAAAATAACCTGATTCCGCTGGATCGGTTAGATACCCTGAAAATTGCGGCAATTTCAGTTGGCTCGGAAAGTGTGACTGAATTTCAACACATGCTGGCCAATTATATGAAAGTGGATTTCTTCAATCCTCCGGAGAATTTTACATCACAGGAATTGGCCGAAATGCAAGCTAAACTGAAAGATTTTAACTTGATTATTGCTGGAATTCATCAGGTTTCAACCGCTCCTGAATTTGCAGAATTCATCAATTTTCTTAACCGTAAAACTTCGGTCATTAGCTGGTTCTGCAACCCTGGAATTTTTGAAAGCCTGAAAATTTCAGGAAAACCAGACGGACTGATTCTGGCATTCGATAACGATAGCCTGACCCAATCGCTCTCTGCCCAACTGATTTTTGGAGGCATTGGCGTTTCAGGAAAACTACTGGAAAATATTGGAGAAACTTATCCAAAAGATGCGGGAATTGTCATTGAAAAACCTATCCGCCTGAAATATACGCTGGCTGAAGAAGTTGGAATCTCATCGGCTTCGCTGATCGGAGATATTGATTCGATTGTAAATAATGCACTCGATAAAAAGGCTTTTCCGGGCTGCAATGTGCTGGTTGCCAAAGACGGAAAAATCATTTTCAGGAAAGCTTACGGTTACCATACTTTTGAAAATCTTCGCTCAAGCCGTGAAGATGATATTTACGATTTGGCTTCTGTGACCAAAATAAGCGGAGGTTTACCCGGAATCCTGAAATTGTATGACGAAGGTAAAATTGAACTGGATAAGCCTGTTGCTAAATATTTTCCGGATTGGGAAAACCGTCTGTTTCATCGTTCAAACAAAGCGGATATCAATGTTCGCGAACTGTATGCCCATCAGTCGGGACTGGTTCCGTTTATTGGCTTTTGGAAGCAGACGATGAAAGACGGAAAGCTTTTGTCCAAATGGTACTCGATGCAACCCGATGAAAAACATACCCTTTGTGTGGCTCCCGGCATTTTTCTCGACAACCGGTTTTTGAAAATAGTAAACCGCGATATCCGCAAATCAGCTTTGAAAAATCGTGGCAAATATGTTTACAGTGATTTACCGCTGGTGATTACGCCTCAAATTGTTGAGCATATTTCCGGAACAGATTTTAACCAGTATCTTGAATCGAATTTTTATCGTCCCCTGGGCGCCAACGAACTCACTTATTTGCCTTTGCAGAAATTTACACGTGGAAGGATTGCACCAACCGAACTCGATGATTATTACCGTTTTCAGCAATTGCAGGGAACTGTTCACGACGAATCTGCTGCCGTGTTGGGCGGAATTTCAGGAAATGCAGGTTTGTTTGGTTCTGCAAATGATTTGGGCAAACTGATGCAGATGTATTTGCAAATGGGAACTTACGGCGGAAAACAATACGTGAGTGAAGCCACGATGAAGGAATTTACGCGGATTCAGTTTCCGCAGAACAACAACCGCCGAGGGCTGATTTTCGATAAACCATCGCTGAAGCTGGATTCCTTGAAACCGGCAGATGCTTACCCATGCCCGGAAGTGAGCCCCGAAAGTTTTGGACATTCCGGGTTTACCGGAACTTTTGTTTGGATGGATCCGAAATGCGGGTTGATGTATGTTTTTCTGTCGAACCGCGTTTGCCCGACGCGAAATAACAACCTGATCAGCGATTTAAATGTGCGAACCGAGATTTTATCGGCGATTTATAAAAGATTGAAGAAGATTGAAGAAGATTGAAGAAGATTGAGTGAGTGATAAATTAAGTGGCAGATCGGTGAAGATTTGAATCCGCCAAAAACCGCCTAGCGGTGATCCGATAGCTGGCGGATTGTAGCCCGGAGTGGAGTGAAACGGAACTCCGGGAACAAAGATCAGATATCAAAACCGTCCGCGATATGACGATGAAAAAATTGAAAATTTCTAAATGACGAATGTGCAATCTTTAAGCCTCCCCTTTTGGGGGAGGTTTGGAGGGGGCTTAATACTTTTAAACATGAAAACAAAAACCTTATTAATTACCCTTTTTTCATTCCTGATTTTGAATGCCTTTGCCGCATCAAAGGTAAAAACCGGAATTGAAGTTTTGCGGGAAAATAATTTCAAAATCCTTCAGGGCAAACGGGTTGGCCTGATTACCAATCCAACCGGCGTCGATTCGCAGTTGAAATCGACCGTCGATATTCTGAACGAAGCGCCCGGAGTGAAGCTGGTGGCGCTTTATGGCCCTGAACATGGAGTTCGCGGCGATGTGTATGCCGGAGATAAAGTGGAAACCACCATCGACAAGCAAACCGGAATTCCTGTGTATTCGCTTTACGGCAAAACCCGCAAGGCCAATGCCGAAATGCTGAAAGATGTGGATGTGTTGGTTTATGACATTCAGGATATTGGCTGTCGTTCATACACATATATCAGCACGATGGGGCTGGCGATGGAAGCCGCTGCCGAAAACAACATTGAAATGGTGGTGCTCGATCGTCCAAATCCCGTTGGAGGACTAAAAGTTGAAGGTAATCTGGCGGAAGACAAATTTATTTCGTTCGTTAGCCAGTTTAAAATTCCGTATCTGTACGGATTGACTTGCGGCGAACTGGCCAAACTGCTGAATGGCGAAAAAATGTTGGGAACTCAATGTAAATTGACTGTTGTTTCGATGAAAGGCTGGAAACGAAAAATGACGTTTGACCAGACAGGTTTGCCTTGGGTGCTGACCTCACCACACGTTCCGCACGCCACTTCGTCTTTTTATTATGCCGCTTCAGGAATTTTAGGAGAGTTTAGTTTTATGTCGATAGGAGTGGGGTACACGCTTCCGTTCCAGATTTTTGCCAAAGATTCGATTGATGCCTCAGCACTGGCCAAACGCTTGAACGACTTGCAATTGCCCGGAGTTTTGTTTCGTCCCATTTTCCTGAAGCCGTTTTACGCAGTTGGGCAAGGGAAGAATTATTCAGGAGTGCAATTTTACCTGACCGATTATAAAAAAGTACGGCTGACAGAAATTCAGTTTTACGTGATGCAGGAAATGGCTGCTTTATATCCTGATAAAAAATGTTTTGGTCCGGATACTGAAAAACGTTACGACATGTTCGACAAAGTTTGCGGCTCGGATCAGATTCGTTTGCTGATGTCGAAAAATATGAAAGTGGCTGATATGTTGCCCTATTGGCGCAAAGATGAAGTGGCATTTCAACAGCTATCGAAGAAATATTATTTGTATAAATGAGAGAATGAGATGTTGAACCCGCTTCGGGGTTCTAGGAGGCAAGATGCCATACCACCACCGGTTTTACCGGTGGTTATTCAAATTAAAGTCCGAAGGACTTTCGCTGCGTAAAAAATCCTGAAAGGATTAAATATGAATAACCGTGGGTGATAACCCACGGAGAATGAAGTAATCCAGATATCAACCCTGATAGGGGTTGAATTAATTTTCAGATAGTTGCATTTTAACGAGTACCAAATTGATTTCAACCAGAAGATATCCAGCCGATTTTGGCCAGCTCGAAAAAGTACTTCGCCGTCAGAAACCTGACAGACCGGTACTTTTCGAGTATTTTGTCAACGGAGATTTGATTTCGTATGTCAATGGCGAATCGTTTGCATCGCTGGACAACCAGGTAGATCAGATTCGGGCAATTATCAGGTTTTTTCACAAAGTTGGATACGATTATGCCACCATTCCTTCGCGCTATTTCAACGCGTTCTCATTCGAAAATACCGATCATGAGAAAAAGGCCACCGTTTCTCTCAACGAAGGTTCTGCAATAACTGATCGAAAATCATTTGATTCGTACAACTGGCCAAATCCGGAGCAGGGCAACTTTGAATTGTTACAAGATTTGTCATTGGAACTCCCTTCAGGAATGAAATTCATTGTTTCTGCTCCCGGGGGAGTTCTCGAAAATGTGATAGATCTGGTTGGTTTTGAGCGGCTTTGTTTTATGATTTATGAAGATGAAGATTTGACCAAAGCTATTTTTGATGAAGTTGGTTCACGATTACTGCGTTTTTATGAAATATGCAGTGCCATAGAACCAATTGGCGCATTGATAGTAAACGACGACTGGGGTTTCAAAACGCAAACAATTCTTTCTCCTGATATGCTTCGCCAGTTTGTTTTTCCGTGGCACAAAAAGATAGTGGAAACAATACATCAGAATGGGAAATACGCCATTTTGCATTCCTGCGGAAATCTTACCGAAATAATGGATATCATCGTTGACGAACTAAAATACGATGCCAAACATTCGTTTGAGGATAATATTCTGGCCGTCGAGCAAGCCTGGAAATTGTGGCATGAAAGGATTGCAATTCTGGGCGGTATCGATATGGATTTTTTGGTTCGAAGTGAACCGGAAGCAATAAGAAAACGATGCCGAAAGATGTTGGAACTGACCGGATCACAAGCTTATGCACTCGGATCAGGAAACAGCATCCCTTCTTATGTACCCATTGATAATTATCTGGCTATGATTGACTCAATTAACCATTAAAAAGATCAAAAAGATACTCCAAAGAAGTATCTTTTTGATGTAATATTGCTCAACCCTATTGCCAAAGTTTACCTGGATAAACTCCCTGGTCGGTTAATTTCTGAATTTGATCAATTACAAATGGTTTGTCTTCCTGATAAGTTACACCAAACCAAGGTGAATCAGCTTTCAAAACTTCAACCTTTGTTTGTCCGGCTCTGATCATCTCAAACACCACAAAAGGAATATAAAATTCAGATTTTGGGATTTCGATGCTGGTTTTTAGAAAGTCAATAAATTGATTTTCAATATTTTTGAATACTGACGGATGGAATCCCCAGAAATTCATTGAAACAGTTTCCTTGCCTGTCATTTCAACAGTTTCTTTACTTTCTGATTCGCAAAGAATGGTATTGCCTTCCTGCCTGATTTTATGGGTTTCAGTAATTTTTGTCAGTAAATTGTTTTTGTTGGTTTCACAAATTCCACGCGAAACACTTCCAAAATCAGAGAGCGTTTTGTCGAGCTGATAACCAATCATCGAGTAGGTATTTTCCGTGACTGATTTGGTCAGAAAATCAGCTATAACCTGATAAGCTTCAGCGCCATAAAAATCATCGGCATTGATGGCTGCAAATGGCTCGTGAATCACATCCCTGGCCATAAGCACTGCATGACCGGTTCCCCATGGTTTTTCGCGATTTTCAGGAAGTGTAAAACCCTCCGGCAACATGTTTGTTTCCTGATAAACGTATTCGATATCAATTTTACCTGCCAATTTTGATTCAAAACGGGCTTTAAAGTCTTTAGCAAAGCTTTCGCGAATAACGAATACAACTTTACCAAATCCGGCGCGAATAGCGTCATATACTGAATATTCAAGAATTGTTTCCCCGCTGGGTCCAACTGGTTCAATTTGTTTCAGGCCTCCGTAACGGCTTCCCATTCCGGCAGCTAATATTAAAAGGGTCGGTTTCATATTTTTGTTTTGCTTAATTAACAGATGCTGCAAAAATACGCTTTTATCGCTACTAATTATAGTTTATGCCTTTTTTGGGAATTTTGTTTTAATAATAAAATAGAGTACTATAAAGGCTACAAAAAGGATAACGGGTAAAACAGACATGTTGCGAAGCGTGGTTTGAGGGCCTGCTGTTTCAATTGATTTTCCCATAATCGGTAAAACCATCGACGTGGCAACAAAACCTGCTCCTCCAAGAATTGACATTCCCAGAGCGCCGCTTTTTGGAACGTATTCGGATGCAACCCCAATCATAGTCGGCCAGAAATAACAAACACCGACTGCAAATACTGCCGCTGAAATTAAAGTCATGGCAGCGCCATTGGAGATACTAAGCAAAAATAGGCCTGCAGTTGCAATTACTGATGAACCCAATAAAACACCTGTTGGATTTAAACGATGTATCAAACCTCCGGCAAAATAGCGTCCAACAGCCATAATTCCCGTAACAACCACCAGAATAATCATTGGATTAATACCGTTTGTCTCCAGCAGTGCATTAATCCATTGTGTTGTTCCCAGTTCTGTTGATGCGGTCAATAACATGCAAAACAGTATCAGGGGAAACAAAAGGCTTATTTTATTGATTGCCCTTCCTTCAACGATGACCAAAATTAAAATTACACCAACAGCGATGTATGGATATATGCTGTCGAAATTCAAACTAAATGAAGGAACTGATGCTACTAAAATCATCAAGATTACCGAGGCAATAATTGTAAACGGTGCTCCAATATTTCGCATCATTTCTTTATAACTCACACCGCTTGTCACACGTTCAGTTTCCGGAATTTTTTGTCCGAAAAACAAAAAGCCATATATTACCAATGGAATAAATAAAAGACTCACCAATACTTCCCAGCGCATATCAAGCATATCCATTACGAACCACGCCAATACACCTCCAATTACAATCCCACCCGGAAACCAAACATGGAACCGATTCAACATTTTCGTTTTATTATTGGGAAATAAGGATGCAACAAGAGGATTACATGCTGCTTCGACACTACCATTACCGAAACCGATGAAAACATTGGCGATAAATAATGAAGTCATGTCTTTTGCTAAAAGTAACAGCACAATACCAATAAAGTGCATTCCAAAAGCCATCCAGACAATCGTCTTGGTTTTTATGATGTCAATAATAAAACCTCCGGCAAACATTGCAACTGCAAAGCCCCAAAAGGCTGGTCCAAAAGCATATCCGATTTGCTCCTTGGTTAATCCATAATCAGTATTAAATACGCCTTCTATTTTTGCCCTGATTGCAAAAGTAATGGCAGTTACTAACAAAGCCAGACAGGCGGCAATAAATAGTCTTTTTTGATTTACATTTTCCATAAGTTTTGATTTTCGATGGTTTATAATTTTTGATTTAGTTTTGTCAGTTTGTAAATATAGAAAATCAGAACAGAATATACCAGTAGCCAATCTGAAAAAAATAAATTTCAAAATTGTTTTTCAGATTATTGGCTGAGGACTTTTTAGAAACAAGTAAAGCCCGATAGAAAATCGGGCTAAGGATATGAGTTGATATGTAATACAATTTAATTCTAAAAACCGGAATGGTCTTCGTACTTGAGATTAGATAAGCTTGAACAGGGATAACTAAGAACAAGTATTAAAACCGAATTGCGAACGAACAGAACGTATATTTTTTAGATATTATTTTTCATGTGTTAATAATTTGTTTTTTATTTGTCACATGGAACTCCCAAATAATCTTTCCCCTGTGAGAGAGAGGTTTTCTCATGGTCGTTTCATTTTGCGAAGGATGGCTAACGCTTTTTGCTGATAGAATCCATGGGTATTGGCTATTTTCTTAAATTGTTTGATTGCTTTTTTGTTTTCATTGGTCTGGAGATAGCACAATCCGATGTACCAGTCTGCCTGTTCAACGAAAAGGTTGTCTTTATTGGTAACAACTGCTTCGTATTCCTTGATT